>CAYNEY010000043.1:0-49028 GCA_964396375.1 uncultured Polyangiaceae bacterium
CCGCCGGGTTCCACCAGGGGTCGAAGTGGATCACCGTGTCGGCGGCGGTCAGGTTGAGCCCAGAGCCACCGGCCTTAAGGCTGATCAAGAAGGCTGTGATGGTGGGATCGGACTGGAAGCGTTCGATTCGGGCTGCCCGATCCGTGGTGCTGCCGTCCAGATACTCGTAGCGGATCTGGTCCTCGTCGAGGGCCTGCTGCACCAGCTTCAGCATGGAGACGAACTGGCTGAAGATCAGCACCTTGTGTCCACCGGATTCCACCTCCTCCACCAGTTCGCGGAGCGCAGCCAGTTTGCCGCTGTCGTCGTGGCCGAAGTCGCGTGGCAGTCCGAGCAGCCGAGGATCACAGGCTGCCTGACGCAGCTTGGTCAAGCCAGCCAAGATGTGGAGCTGGCTCTTGCCGATGCCCTGGCGCTCGACCTCCCCCATCACCTGGGCACGCACCTCGCGCAGCACCTGCAGATAGATGGTCTTCTGGTCGGGGGCCAGATCGATGAGCTTGTCCACCTCGAGCTTGGCCGGCAGATCCTGGGCTACCTCGAGCTTGGTGCGGCGCAGAATGAAGGGATGGATCACGCCGCGCAGGCGGGCCGCTGCCTTGCTGTCTCCCTGATCGATCGGGCGACCAAAACGCTCCTCGAACTTGGCGAGAGGCCCGAGCAGTCCCGGGCTGACGAAGGAGAAGATGCTCCAGATCTCGCTCAGTCGGTTCTCGATCGGGGTACCGGTGAGCGCCAGCCTTCGCTCCGCCGTAAGCTCCTTGGCCGCCTGAGCCGTGGCGCTGAGCGGATTCTTGATATTCTGGGCCTCGTCCAGGATTGCGTAGTCGAGACGAAGCTCTTTCAGGAGATCGATGTCTCGGCGGAGCAGCGCGTAAGACGTGATGATCACGTTCGCGTCGTCCAGATCGCGGCGATTCTCCTTCCGTCCGGCGCCGTGCCAGAGTGCGGTGGTCAGCGAGGGGGCGAAGCGCTCGATCTCCCGTTGCCAGTTGGTAACCACCGAGGTAGGGGCTACGATCAGCGCGCGGAGGGGCTCGTCCTTCTTGTCCTGTTTCACCGAGAGCAAGAGGGCCAAGGTCTGGATGGTCTTGCCGAGACCCATGTCGTCGGCCAGCACACCTCCCGCCGAGATCTCGTGCAGGAATCGGAGCCAAGAAAGGCCCTGTTCCTGGTAGGGGCGGAGGGTTGCCTTGAGCGCCTTCGGTTTCTTGATGCCCTTGATCTCATCGATGTTCGAGAGCTTCGCGAAGAGCTGGCGGGCCTGGCTCGTCACCTCGGCGCCGTCCACCTGGGCCAGCATCTCCTGGATGCGTCCCGCCTGAGAGAGGGGCAGACGTCCCGCCTTGTTGGCCCCGGTCATGAGCTCCACCTCCCGATCGATGAGGTGCTGAACTCGGTCGGCGTCGAGGGGCGCGTAGGTGTTGTCGGACAGTCGGACGTACTTCTTGCCCTCGCGCAAGCAACGCTCGATCTCTGAGCGGTCGACGCCGATGCCGTCAGCCTGCCACAGCACTTTCACGCTCAACCAATCGACTCCACTCGAGACCCGGGCCTGGATGGTGAGTGGCGCGTTGCGCACCCGCGTCCCGACGAACTCCTCAGGCACATACAGCTGCCAGCTTTTCGGGATCTGAGCCACCCCGTCCGACCAGAACGTGATCGCGCGCTCGCCCAGGGCAAGAAATGCTTCGCCGCTCTCGTCGGCGGAGAGCCCGAGCCCGAGCAACATGGCTACGGCCTCCTGCTGGGCCGCGATGTCGCAGCGGATGCATCGAAAGCGCTTCTGTCCCTCGACGGGAGGAAACAGCAGCACTGGAGGTGAGATGCCATCGGCGCGCACCTCGACCTCGGTATCACCGTACACCGAACGCAGTGTGGCCTGAACCTCGGTCAGCCCGCCTCCGGCGCGCAGCACGAAGCGAGGCTGAAGATCGACCACATCGGCGACCTGGGACAAGTCAGGCAAATCGGCCCCGATCTCTCCGGCCACGCGTGGTAGCCCGGAGGTGAGGATCGACACCAGGTCGCTGGCTGGTTCCGCGATGGTCGGGCTGCGCAAGAAGCGGCGCAAGGACGCGGGTGATACGCGACGATCGACCGGGCGAGCGATGCCCTCGGTGGTGTCCACGTGCCAACCCGGGGCACCCTCGAACCAGCCCCCGGTCGACAGGGAGAAGCGCCGAGCATTGCTGGGGCGCTCGAAGGTGAGCTTGGCGATGATGGTGTCGCTGCCCACCATTTCGAGATCGAAGCGTGGGCGCAGGGTTTCGTCGGAGAAACGGAGCTGCATCAACGCGGGCTCGAGCAGCACGCGACGCTCGCGCAACAGAGGCAAGAGCTCGGCCGCGTCTTCACCGCGCACGTCCACCGCGGGATGCCGCGGGTTGCCGCTCTCGAGGCGCGCGAGCACCCGGAGCGCGTCGCGATCCGGTGTAGGATGGAGGGCTTGCCAGCCGAGAGCCACGCTCGGCAAGAGCGCGACCCGCGCGTCGGTGTCCAGCACCGTCACTGTCAGGGCGCCTGCGCGCACGTGGATACGGAACTCGAGCTCGAGAGAGCGGGAGGGTCCTGGCGGTGGAAGCCAGGCGCCGATCCCGGTGGGGCGCGCGCTGCCCTCCACCACTTGGCCTGGTTGGCTTCCGAGCGCTGGTGCTGGCGTGGGGAGCTGTGGTTGGCCGCGGCGCCTGCGGTCGCGACGTCGCGAGCCGCGGTCCTGATGTGGTTGCCCGGCCGTCGATGCGGCAGCTGGGGAGGGTTGCTGGTGACCAGACTGCCCCGGGTTTCCGTGAGCTTGGTTGGGCGGAGGTTCCCGGCGTGGGTTTTGGGCGCGTGCCTGGTTGCGCACCGTGATGAGGAGCGCTGCCACGTGCTTGCAGTGTTGGTTGGTCTTCTGGAACGCCGGGCAGGAGCACTTGGAGGTGATTCCCTCTCCACCGAGCGAGATCTCGACCTCGTACGGCTCTGGGTCGGACCCCTTTACCGTGCCTCGGGCCAGGGTGGGCTCGACGGTGACGTTTTCCACCACCTTGCGCTTCTCGTAGTCGAGACCACGAAGGAAGGTGCGCGCCCCGAGCAAGCGTCGGAGTCCACGATCGGAGAGCGTAGAGAGTGCATCGGCCAGTTGTGACAAGGGGCTCCTTGGTTCAGAAAGCAGGGGCTAAGCGGACAGGGCAAGCACGGCGAGCACCACCAGGGTGGCGAGCCTGCCGAGGGCCAGAAAAGGCAAGGGGAAAGCGCGGGCAGTCGCGGCCGCGACCGAGTTCGGAGTATCCGTGACGGTGAGGCCGTCCGGCGGCGGGGAGTCGAGGCGAGGGGGGGAGCACGGGGCGGCACACCGAGGAGTTTCACCCAAGACCACGCTCAACCAGGAGAGCGACGCCAAGGTCACTGCGAGCGCGACCGCGATCCAGAGGGCATGGCGAAGGTTCGGGAGCACGAGCGGCAAGAGCGCAGGGGCGAGCATCGCGGCTCCGGCGCCGAGGCCAAGGTGAAGCGCACCTGCGCCACGCAGAGCCCGTGCGAACAGTTCGAGACAGCTCCGGTAGCTCGGTACGAAGTCGCGGGGGAGAGTGGGCATCGAGCCCGCGCGGAGCGCCGCGTGGCATTGACGCTCCACTTCCTGGAAGAGCGCCCGCCCCGCCCGCGCTATCGCGTCGAAGAGGCCGATGTACGTGGCCAAGCTCGGCACCACCGCGAAGCTCAGGATGGCGAGCAAGAGCGGTCCGACGAGTGGTCCGAGCTCGGAGGGTACCGCGAGAACGGCGGTTTTGAGCAGCGGGGTCGACAGGCAACCGAAGGCGGTCAGGAGCGCGCCCAGACCGAGTAAGGTGGCCGTGATGGCGACGGCGTGGCTCTGCAGGCCGACCGAGATGCGGGCCAAGCGTCGCTGGCCGTCGTCGGTGACCGGAGCCTGTCCCAGCAGAAGCGCGGCGCGCAAGACCTCGACCGCCGCAGACGCGAGGCCAAAACCTCCGAAGAGCGGCAACCCGAGCGCCACGCCCACCATGAACAGCACCGTCGCGAGCACCCGCTGCTCGGGTGCCAACTCGAGCCCGAGCCCGAGCGCCCCGAAGGCGATCAGTGACGCTGCCAAGGTGAGCACGGCGGTCTGGAGCCGGCGGTAGGGAGCGAGCTGCTGTCTGAGGCCTTGACCGTTGCGGCTCGTGAGCGCTGCGGTGCGAGGGAGAAGTGTGCCCGAGCCGAGAGCTAGAGCTACGGCGATCGGCAGCATCAGCCCCAACACCACGGCCAGGATCGGCAGGCAGAAGGGGTCGTCTAGCAGCCAGGCGCCGGTGCCCAGACAGGCGGCGGCGAAGACCGCGACGAAGACCGCCTGTCCGCGCCACAGGGCCACGATCGGGTTCTCGCCCTCCCGGGTCCGCACCGCGAACAGGGCAAAACCGTGGGAGAGAATGGCGAAGCCGCGGAGCACCAGAGCCAGCGCGAGCAGGCTCTCTGCAGCCGTGCTCGACATGGAGTTTCCTCCAGCCAGCGCCGAGAGCGCTACCACCGTGAGCGTGAAGGCGGAGGTGAGCAGGCCATCTTGGACGCGGGGTAGCATCCTCCCCACCGTGAGTGCCAACAGCTCCACGACTGCGGCCGGATTTCTGGGATCGTGTCGGGAAGGCAGGTTTGCCACGGCCTCGGTCGTGATCAGCCGCACGGAGGATTCACACACCGCTCCGAGGTGTGCCACCAACAGGCAGACCAGCATCAGGCCGATGCCGAAATGCGCGAGCAGGCGTGCGGCCACCGAAAGGTCACCGTGGGGCAGTGCGCTGCTCGAGGTCAAAGCGCTGCCCAGCCCGAAGCACAGGAGTCCGCCCAGCGTCGTCAGACACTCGAGCGCGAGGGTCAAGCCTCCTCCTCGGCGCGTCAGCGTCACCATCAGCGCGTCTTGACTCGATTCCGCGGCGTCCACGGAGGCCTTGAGCAGGGGTGGCAAGGTCAGCAAGGCGAAGATGAGCTGACAGATCCCGGTGAGCGCACCAGCCACCAGGGCGAACAAGGACAGCGTGACCACCAGCCACCGGGAACCTCCCCCGCCGGTCAGCCGCAGTTCGAGCGCGCCGATGACCACCGCGGCGAGTAGGCCGAGACACAGAAGCCAGGGAAGGCGTCCGACCAGCATCGTGGTCGAGGCCTTGACGACCGCGCGCAGCGCACGAGCCAGATCTCCACGCCGCCCCAGGCCAGGTGATGGACGAGCTGCCCACCACCCCGCCACGAGGAGACCTGTGACGTGCAACGCCGAGAAGAGGCCGAGTTCGATCACGCTGGGACCTGAAACATTGCTCGGCTCGAGACCGCGCACGCCACCGCGCGCGGAACGAGAACCAAAAAAGGACTCTCGCACCCAGGCAGCCCGACACCCGACGTACGCGATCCACTCGGATCTGGTCCCCGGGGGCGGCTCCCGCCAGCGGCGAGAATCGATGAACGGGGGGATAGCATGGGGATCCGGGCGCGATCAAGCCCGCTTCACCCAAGGCGTCCGCTCTCGCTTGTCCCGCTGCGGGCGGAGGGTCCCAGGGTGACAAAACGGGCTGAATGTGGCTTGTTCACGGAGCCGAACAAAGGGCCGGTCCAGGAAGAGTCGAGGAGGGTGCGCCGCGCCGTCAGGGGATCTCGCGGCCCTGCATCACCATCAGGTGATAACGACCGAACTCGCTCTGTCCGAGCGTGAACAGCACCTCGATCAGCACCCGGTAAGGTGTGGAGCCGTCGGCGATCACGATCGCCTCGGAACTGCGAGCGTCCAGCCCCTTTGCCTCCCGCATCTTGCGGTCGACCCGTCGCGCGGCGACGAGGGCGTGTCCGAGTCGGGTCACGTACAGGTCCTTCGGACCGTTCTGCTTCTCCTCGGCCCCCACCCCCGTCTGGGTCATTGCCTGACGACTCGGGAGCTCGAGGAGCTTCTTGTCGCCGAGCATGAGCTGACTCTTCGAGATCGTCACCACCACGCCCTCTTGCGAGGGTTGGCTTCGGACGATGGAGCGTGGGAGCCGAAGGTCTTCGTTTTGTGGCACGGCCGCGCTCGACTCTCCGAGGGTCTTCAACAAAAAGACCAGGATGATGGTCATGATGTCGAGCATGGCAGTGATGTTGAGGAAGTTGACCTCCGCCTCACCGGCCCGGGACCGCAGCGCACGTCGCAGCTCCACCTTGTAACGGGAGAGGGGCGCGGGCGGGTTGGGCTGCTGTGCCGTTCGCGCCGTCATCGGGGCACCTGGAAGTTGACGTCGGTGAACAGCAGTCGCTTCGGATCGCGAAGATCGGTGCGGAGCGCGTCGATCACGCTGATCACCGTCTGGTACTCGATGCCCGGGTTGGCGGTCACGTAGAACTGCTTCTCCTCGGCGTACTCTGGGGCTTGTGCCTTCAACTTGGCGGCGCAGGCGTTCAAACCCGAAAAATCGTAGCGCCCCGCCAGCTTGGGCAGGGTGAGGCCCGGACCCGGACCCACGCAGCCCGTTGCCACGTTGCCTCCGGTGGCCTTCAAGGCGAATCCGTCGTCGACGATCATCACCGTCAAGTTGAGGGCGTGGCTCTCCACGTTGCGGCGTACCCCGCGACCCCCAGCCGCAGGTGGGGTGGACTCGATGGTTGCCGTGAAGGTGACCGCGACCGTGGCCAAGACGAAGATCAAGATATTGGTGATGATGTCCAGGAACGGTACCACGTTCAATTCACCCCCCTCTTCGTCGGGGCTCTGCTCCCGCGGTCGGGTCAGGCGACGGATCTTCGCGCGTTGGGCAGCGCTGAGCAAAGGCCGATTGTCTTGCATGCCACCCGTCCCCGTGGCTCAGCCTTGGCGCGGTCCGCGCTCGAGAGTAAGCAGGTTGAAGGTGCGCTCCATGGTGGTCTCGAGATCATGGACAATCGCCTTGGCGCGGGTGTGCAGGATCACATGAGCGATCATGCAGAACACCGCGATCCCGAGGCCGAGAGCGGTGTTGTACATGGCCTCCGCGATGCCGTTCGAGAGCATCGATTGCTTGTCTGACTGCGACAACCCCGGCGCGGCGATGGCTGCGAACACCGAAATCAAGCCGCTCACGGTGCCCAGCAGGCCGATCAAGGTGGCGATGTTGGCGAGCGACCAGAGGGCGCCGATCCGCTTTTCGACGGCGGGGCGCAGCTCGGAGAGCTTCTCGCTCAGCACCGCGTCGATCTCGTCGGGTGTCTTCGATGCATGGGTGAGTCCGGTTCGCACCAGCTGCAGGATGGGATAGTCGCTGGCTTCACAGAGCTTGACGGCACGATCGAGCTTGCCTGAGAGCACCAGCTTCTTCACCTGTGCGAAGAACTCGCTTGCGTCCACGCGGTAGCGCATGAGCTGGAAGGCGAAGCGCTCCACGAGCAACGTGAGCACCACCGCCGAGGTCACGAGATTCATGACGATGAACGTGGGATTGTGCTGGAACGCCGACATCATCTGGTGTGACCAAGTGCCGAGCGCGAGACAGAAAAGCTGCATTCCCCGATACCTTTCCGAAGAGCCGTCGAACCCATCCGAGCGCCGCCACACGAGGCGCCCCAAATCCGCGCCGGCACTATAGCCCATGGGCTCGGAGGGCTGGCAAGGGGTGGGGAGCTTCCCCTCTTCCTGCTCCCCACGGTCGCCCTTCTGCTCCAAAAGCGCGAAATGTCCCACAATTTGCAAATTGCGCGCAATTTCCCAGTCGGCAGCTGGTCCTACCCTGGCCGAGGGGGTCGGCTAGGGCCTCGGAAAGCCCAGCTGGGTCGCGGCACGGCATATGAAATAACGACCAGCCGGTCCCTCCTAATGGCCGGTATTCCGTTGATACTGCATTCATAATCGGCCAGCGGCGCCATTTCCGCAAGTGAGGAGGAAATTTCCTCGCCGGTTAGAAAGCGCACGAGGCACCCAAAGCCTCTTGACTGTCCAGAGTCGATTTCAGCAAGATGCAGCAGCCTCGAACCCCGCTCGAAGGGCGGCTGAGGCAAGGTGAGCAACAGCAAGTCGACTCGCACATCCGGGAAAACTGGGCAGAACCCAGCCGGATGGCGATCAGGAGCACGGAAGGTAACCAGCAATGGCTAGTCTCTGGCATCACTACCAAGCAGGCGGTTGGGCAATGTGGCTGATCCTATTTTTCTTGATCTGCGCATTGGCCGTCACCGCCGAACGCGGTGTCTATCTGTTTGGCAGTTCAATCAATAAGGACGTGTTTCTGGCAACGATGCAGAAGTGCATCCTAGCTGGCGACGTGGCGAAGGCCGTGAAGATGTGTTCGGCGGCAAACGCTCCGCTGGCTCGCATCATCCAGGCCGGCCTCGTCAAGGTCAACCGACCCGACGAAGAGGTCCAGGCGGCGATGGATGAGGCTGCTCTGCGCGAGATGCCGAAGATCGCCAAGCGAACTGGCTTTTTGGCCCTGTTCGCCAACCTGGCGATGCTCTGCGGTCTGTTCGGAACCATCGTCGGTCTGATCAAGGCGTTCGGCGCCGTCGGTGGCGAGTCGGTCGATCCGAGCCAGAAGGCTCGCATCCTCGCGGAAGGTATCTCGGAAGCGATGAACTGCACCGCTTTCGGACTCATCTCCGCGATCACGGCGCTGACCGGGTTTGCCATCATGAACGGCAAAACCCAGCAGCTCGAGGACGACATCAACGAGGCGTCCGTGCATGTGTTGAACCTCGTGGTCTCCAATCGCCAGAAGGTCAACCTTCAGGGGATCGATCAGGCCTGAGTAAACGGGGTCGTGGGGTGAATCCTCCGCCGGTCTAGGATCCAAGGATTTGATTCGTCCCGCGTCGAAGAGAGTTGATTGAGTTGGGTACCTCATCGTGTAGCCGGAGGAGGCTTGGTCGAGTGCCAGGTCTTCCTCCGGTGCTCACAAGGTGGTGCCTGAACAGAATGCCGATTCGGATTGAGGAGCACGTATGGCCGGTATAGACGTTGGCGGACACGGTGGTAAGCGATCGCTCAACCACGAGATCCCTCTGATCCCATTCATCGACTTCTTGCTGTGCTTGGTGGCGTTCTTGTTGGTCACCGCGGTGTGGTCGCAGATGGCCCGCATCAACGCGGACGCCAAGGTCCCCGGACCTCCGCGCCCCGATGAGCCCGACGAGGTGAAGCCCGAGAAGGAGCTCCACGTCGAGATGCGTGGGGACAAGAAGTTCCAGTTGGTGTGGAAGGAAGGCGCCACGGTGGTCAACACCATCGACGTGGAGCGCAAGCAGGTCAACATCGGCAGTGATGGTGACTACCGCTACCCGGCGCTGGCAGAGAAGATCACCAACGAGTGGAAGCAGAGTGGCAGCCACCGCGCGCCGACCGACAAGAAGTTCGATCGGGCGGTGTTGCACACCGACAATTCGACGCCCTTCTCCGACGTGATCGCGGTGATCGACGCCGTGTACGCGCCGCAGCGGGATTTCACGGTCGGTGCCAAGACCGAGAAGTTTCCGGCGTTCAATCTCACGTTTGCGGTGAACTAGGTCCCTGAGGAGAGAACCGATGAGTGGTAGCAAAGCACTTTCGAGGTTTCATCAGCCGATTTCGGTCCCCGGGCGTCGCCTGGTCCACCATGTTCCGCTGAAGTACGTTCAGAAGAAGGTCACGGGTGGTGGGAACCGTTCGGTCAACCAGGAGATCCCCCTGATCCCCTTCATTGACTTCTTGCTCTGCATCGTCTTGTTCTTGCTGGCTAGCTTCTCGGCCACCGGTGAGTTGCCGGTGGACAAGAACGTGAAGCTTCCCAAGGCAGAGAATGTGCTGGATATGACCGATGCGCCGATGGTGGCGATCACCGGGACCCAGATCTTGGTTGACGGAACGCCCGCCGGCAGCACGCGAACCATCGAAGAGGCCAACCGCTTGCAGCGCGTCGATGAGCTGTTCAACATGCTCAAGAACAAGCGTGAGCTGTGGAAGCAGGTGAATCCGGGCCGCGAGTTCCACGGGGTGGTCGTGCTCCAGGTGGACAAGCGGGTTCCGGCACTGGTGGTAAAGAGCGTATTCCAGACCGCAGCCATGGCCGGCTATCCGAGCGTCAGCTTCCAGGTGGGGCGGCTCGGGAAGGCAGGAGGAGAGTAGGGGCGCGTCGCGCGCAGGATCGGCATCCGCCGATCGCTACCAAAGGCCGGTGCTCGCGCTCGCGGGGGCACCGGCTTCGTGTTTGCAGTGAAGGAGAATCGAGTTGGCGACCATCGGTGACAAGCATCGCGTGCGGGGATTGCCGTCGTTGGCGGAGGCGCGAGCGGAGCGACGCCGAGCCATCGTTGGTGGGCGGGTGCGCTTCCGGGGGATGAACCCAGTCTTCTGGCTTTGGACCTTCCTCGGCATGGCGATCTTCGGGGTGGTCTACTGGCGGATCGCGGTCGGCAAGCTCGAGGAGCAGAAGAACGCCGTGATGGCCAAGCAGCGCGCGGTACAAAAGTCGCTTGGCCCGAAGCTGCTCGGTTTCATCGATCGCATCGAGGGCTTCGCGATGGAACTTGGGAGCGACCCTCATCAAGACTTCATCGAGCCCGGCGTGACCTGGGAGAAGATCGGGAGAGATCCAGGAGTGTATCTCCGGTTGGTGCTGGACCAGAGCCGTAGCGTGGCTGCTATCCGGAAGGGGGCTGAGCTATCTTTGAACGACGGATTCACCTCCTGCTTCTTCGTGAGAGATCCGGCTCTCAACGCCACAGGACAGAAGTGCACGCGCAGCGTCGAGTGTCCAAGCGGTCTGCTCTGCAATGAATACGACACCTGCTCGAGGCCGCTTCGCCCCTTCAATCTGCGGCTGGCCTATCGAGCCTACCGCATCCTCAGTCCGGAGTTCTCCGAGACACTTCGCGATGCGACCGATGAGTTGATGGTTCGAGCTACTGACCGTGACCTCGACCAGGTGACACGTGTGGATGTACCGGTGGCGATCGAGGTCTTGGAGCGTTCTCGTCTGGTAACGATCGTCCTCGACGAGACACCGAAGGACGGCATTCCGAAGGCCACCGCCGAGAACCCCGAGACGCTGGAGCAGCGCCTGCAGCGGATCCCCCATGATGCCAGGATCGGGATCTGGGATCTTTCGACCGGTCAGCGTCTGGTGCGTTTCCGGGGACGAGCGGAGGGGCGACTGGTGGCCATGGGACCGCAGCGTGGGTCCTTGGAGCCGGACATCGTGGCGGCCCAAGAGCGGCAGGGCCACAACTGCGCGCTTGCGATGGAGCTCCGTGGTGTCCTCTCGGGTGCGGCGAGTGCGGCGAGCGCGGCGAGCGCGGCGGGTGCGGCGAGTGCGGCGAGTGCGGCGAGTGCGGCGAGCGCGGTCTCGAATCCGTGATTGGTGAGGGTGAAGCCGTCGTCGGGCTAGCGCACCAGCAGCACCGCCAACAAGACGAGGAGGATCAGCGAAAGCGCACCGATGAGTAGGGTGCCAACACTGACCTGAACGGTTCCGCGTGGCCGCAGAGCGCGGATAGCGGGGCTGGTGAGCTCGCTCATCTGGGCGGGCTCGCTCCGAAGCATGACGGTGGGCACGGTGGGCGGCGCGGGGGTGTTGGTTTCCGATTGGGCAGCGGTCAGCGCCCCCGGTTTCGGTGGTTTCTGTCGGGCGTTACGGTGGAGCACCGGGCGCGCTGGCACCGTGGGGGGCGGTTCGGGGATGCTCTGCGGTGGTTGTGCCTCAAGGCTGCCACTGTCCGGTGGAGGCAGCTCGATCTGCACGTCCAACGCACCGAGTGGGCCCGGATCGACCAGCAGACTCGATCCCGGATCGGTGCGATCCTCGAAGGCGGGTGGTGGAGCGGATGACGAGGTAGTAGCGGAAAGCAGTGTCGAGGCCGAAGTGGCCTCATCCGACTGGAGCGGAGGGAGAGGCGTGGCCTCACCCGACTGGAGCGGAGGGAGAGGCGTGGCCTCATCCGACTGGAGCGGAGGGAGAGGCGTGGGGGTGGCGCTTGAGGTGGTGATGCGCGCGGGCACGTCGTGAGTGTCCGTGGCGGATCCCAGGCCTGCACCGGGCCCGGTCTGCTCAGCGTTGCCCATGCGCGGTGAGGTGAAGGGGATCCTAGCCTTGCCAATCGCCTCGTTGTCCGTGAGCCGCGGGGATGTGTCGTTGGGCTCGGTGTGGCAAATCTGAGCTGATGTGCGGTTTGGTTCGCCCTCACCGGTGGGCGACGAGGATATGTTCGCTCCGACCCTGGGCATCGCCAGGCGAGGTGTTCCTGGGCGTCCCACGAAAGGGCGAGGGGCGGCAGCGTGGGCTGCCGCCGGAGATTTTGCTTTGCTTGTCCCTTCGCCAGCGGTGGATGTGGCACGAAGCCCATCAGGCTCGGGGGCGTCGGGCATCGCGAGGGGGAGGGAAGGCAGCGGGGGGATCTCGGCTGCAGAACTCGTCGACGAGGGCGCGAAGCCTTGAGGCAGCGGCGGAGGCGCCAGAACGGGAAGAGGAACAGGTGATGCGCTCGATGGTGGCGGCGGATTGGAACGCGGTGGCGGATTCGGCAACCTCGGGAAGCTTGGGCGGGGGGGAGCAGGTGCCAAAACAGCCGTTTTGGGGTTCCGCGGGATGGTGGGCAAGGGCGACGAAGTGGGATCATCCGGCGCCGGTCCGGCAGGGGGCGGCGGGCGGACGGAGGAGAAGACGTGAGTCTCCTCCTGTTCATCGTCAGCATCGGAGAGTTCCTCGCCGTTGGAAGTGCGGGCTCGATGGCGCTCGAGCTCTCCCAACAGCTCATCATGCTCCGAGAGTGCCACCCAGGTGGCTCCCTCCACCGCACACACCAGCGCGTCCATCGGCACGCGCCCGGAGGCAATGCCGCGCATGAGGGTCTCCGTGGTGACCGGGCCAATCGGCGCGTTCCGTCCGCGACTCACCCACCACTCGCTCATCGCACCACGTGCTCCCCGAGACCCTGGTTCGTGACGCAGCAAGAGCGGAAAATCATCGGTCCGTCCATCGAGGATGGTGTGTCATACGGAGGGACGGAGGTCAGGTCAACAGGACTTTCTACGATGCGCTCGGACTCTGGATGGTGCGTCCGATGGAGCGACGAAGGGCGGGTGATGCGGGCTCGAAAGGATGCGCTCGGACTCTGGATGGTGGGCCGAAACAGCGGAGCGGGGCTCGTGCCTCAGCTTTCAGCTCGAGGGGAGCCGGCGCGGATGCTGGCCGCGAGCGAAAGGATGCGCTCCGCCTCCCGCACGTGGAGTTCCTCGACCAGCCGTCCGTTGAGCACGGCGAGGCTTGCTCCGCGTTCTCGGGCGACTCGGAAGGCGGTGATGGTCTCTTCCGCCAGCCGGACCTCCTCTTCGGTGGGGCCGAACACCGCATTGGCCACCGCGATCTGCTTCGGGTGGATCAGGGTTTTCCCATCGAAGCCGAAGTCTCGTCCCTGTTCGCAGGCGGCGAGGAAGCCCTCCGGGTCATCGAGCAGAAGGTGCACGCCGTCGAGGATCACGCGATCCCAGGCCCGAGCGACCAAGACCGCGTGTTCCAGGGCCGCGAGCAGGGGGAGCCGCTCCCGCGTGGGTCGGGCGTGAAGTTCGGCGGTAAGGTCCGAGGTCCCCATCACTAGACACGAGAGCATGGGGAGCGCGGCGACCAACCGTTCAGCTTCCAGGATTCCGCGCGCGGTTTCGAGCATCGCCCACAGCGCCGAGCCACTCGTCGACAGTGCGGCGGCGACCGGCTCGAGATCCGCCACGGTCATGACCTTCGGAACCAGGACCGCGTCCGGGCGGGCGCGCTGGACCATCTCGAGATCGAGCTTGCCCCAGGGGGTCGACAAGGCGTTGATGCGCACCACCAGCTCGCGCGTGCCGAAGCCTCCCTGGAGGAGCGCCTGCTCGGCACAAGCGCGTGCCTGCTCCTTCTGATCTGGAGAGACTGCGTCCTCCAGATCCACGATCACCACGTCGCACGGGAGCGTGCGCGCCTTCTCGAGGGCTCTCGGGTTGGTAGCAGGCAGAAACAGAGCACTGCGGCGCGGACGGTGAGCGAACTCTGGCATGGGGCCCGAAGCTTTGCAGAGATCCCGGAGGCCCGCCAAGTCAGTCGGCGCTTCGGTCGCGGGGTGAGGTACAAAGCACGAAAGTCTGGCCTTCCGCGTCGATCGTCGCCTGACCACCCTCGGCCAAATCACCGAACAGCATGGCTTCGGCCAGTGGTCGCGCCAGCTCATTTTGGATCAGTCGTGCCAGGGGACGCGCGCCGAACGCCGGATCATGGCCGCGTGCAGCGAGGCAGGCGCGAGCGCGCTCCGAAACCGAGAGGCTCACCCGTCGCTCCGCGAGCTGGTCGCTCAGTTCCTTGATGAACTTGTCGACCACGCGGAGCATGACCTCGGGGGTGAGTGGCAAAAAGGCGATGCGAGCGTCGAGGCGGTTACGGAATTCTGGGCTGAATGTACTGCGAAAGGCGGCGTCATCGCGCCCCGACTGATCGCGGGAGCCAAATCCCACCAGCGGACGCGCCAGCTCTGCTGCGCCAACATTGCTGGTCATGAGCAGGATCACATTCCGAAAATCGGTCTTCTTGCCGTTGGTGTCGGTCAGGGTCCCGTGGTCCATCACCTGCAGAAGGACGCTGAACACATCCGGATGCGCCTTCTCGATCTCATCCAGGAGCAAGACGGCATGGGGGGTCCGGGCGACCGCCTCGGTGAGCAACCCACCGCGGTCGAAACCTACATAGCCGGGGGGCGCTCCGATCAGCCGCGACACCGTGTGTCGCTCCATGTACTCGCTCATGTCGAAGCGCAGCAGCTCGATGCCGAGGGTGCGGGCGAGCTGCCGTGCCATTTCGGTCTTACCGACCCCGGTCGGCCCGGTCAGAAGGAATGAACCCACCGGTTTGTCCTGGGAGCGGAGTCCGGCGCGAGCCAGCCGGATCGCTGAGCACAGTTCGCCGATGGCCGCCTCCTGACCAAACACCACCTGGGCCAGATCGTCCTTCAAGCTCCGGAGGGCGGCCCGATCGTCGTGATGGACCTGCCGTGGCGGGATCTGGGCGATCCGTGCGATCACAGCCTCGACGCGGTTCACGTCGACGGTCGCGCCCGTGCCCAAGGCGAGCCGGGCGTCGGCGCCTGCCTCATCGATCACGTCGATGGCTTTGTCGGGCAGTCGTCGATCGGAGAGATGACGCTCGGCGAGCTGGACGGCGACCTCTACCGTGCCTTCGGCGTAGGTGACCTGATGGAAGCTCGCGTAGGTGGGGAGCAGGCCGGCGAGGATCGCGAGGCAGTCCTCGTGACTTGGTTCACTGACCTCGATCCGCTGGAAGCGCCGTGACAGGGCGCGATCCTTCTCGATGTGCTGTCGATACTCCTCGAAGGTGGTGGCGCCGATGCAACGCAGGCTGCCCGACGCCAGGGCAGGCTTCAGGAGATTGGCTGCATCCATGCTGGTCCCAGAGGTGGAGCCGGCGCCCACCAAGGTGTGCATCTCGTCCAAGAACAGGATGCTGTCTGGGATGGCCTCGAGCGCCTTCAACACACCCTTCACCCGCGACTCGAAGTCTCCTCGGAACTTGGTGCCCGCCAGAAGCGAGCCAAGGTCGACCGAGAAGATGGTGGCTCGGCGGAGCGGCTCAGGCACGTCACCTTGTGCGATGCGGGCGGCCAGGCCTTCCACCAGCGCGGTCTTGCCCACCCCCGAGTCGCCAACGAACAGCGGGTTGTTCTTCTTCCTCCGGCACAAGACGAGGATGGCCCGCTCCAGCTCCTTCACGCGCCCCACCAAGGGCTCGAGCTTACCCTCGATCGCGCGCTGGTTCAGATTGACCGCGTAGCGCGCGAGCACGTCCTCTTCGGGCGCTTGCCGAGGGGTCTCTGTGTCGAGTTCGTCGTCATCTTCGGGGTCGGTGCTCGAGGTATTCGTGGATTCGGCGCTGCCATGGGAGAGCAGCGTCACCACGTCAAGGCGGGTGAGCTGCGCCTCCTCGAGCAGGGAAAGAGCCAAAGAGTCCGTCTCCGAGAACATCGCCACCAAGAGATCCTCGGGACCGAGCTCGGCCTTGCCGCAGCTCTCGACATGCAGGGCGGCGCGCTCCAGCACCCGGCGGAATCCGCGAGACGGGGTGGGCGTGACAGGGTCTTCACCCTCGGGCGTCTTTGGCAGCTCCTGCTCCAGGATCTGATCCAGCCTCCCGAGCAGCCGCTTCGGATTGGCGCCGGCCCCGGTGATGAGCTTCTTGATGGGTTGGTGCCGCAGCAGTGCGAACAGGAGGTGTTCTACCGTGAGCAGATCGTGGCGCCTACGGGCAGCTTCCGTGGCGGCGATGCTGCAGGCGGTCTCGACGTCGGGGCTCACCCGCATGCGAGCCTCCCGCGACCATGGTCATCCAGGTGCGCCCACATCGTCGTCCTCCTTCTCGGCTCGCTCCAAGGGTTCCGCGGTGCAACGCAGGGGATGCCCATTCGCGCGGGCGAAGTCTCGTACCAAATCGACCTTCGATTCGGCGACGTCACGCACGAAGACCCCAGCCAGACCCCGGCCCTGAGTGTGGACCGCGAGCATGATCGAGGTGGCCTCCTCTTCGGTCTTGCCGAAGAAACGTGTGAGCACCAGAACCACGAACTCCATGGTCGTGTAGTCGTCGTTGTGCAGGATGACCGAGTAGCGCCGGGGTTGACGAACTCGCTGCCGCGGCGCCACCGCAACGGTGGTGTCCGCATCGTGTTGGGAAAGTGGGGACTTAGGCATGAGCGTCGCGGACTTGGCGGACAACTATTCTGACACCCACACCACCGCTGTAAAGGGCGCGGGGTGGCGGGGGGCCGAGGCCGATCGTCACCGACGAAAAAGGCGTCATCGGAACGATGACGCCTTTTTCGTGGCTTTCGCGACACAACCCTGAACGTGCGTGGGCACAAAACTCAGGTCGCGGTCTTCGCTGCGGCCTTGGGTTGCTGCGCCTGAGCGTTCTCTTCGGCGCGGCGCTGCTCCCACGCGAAATTCTTCTTGGCGCGCCGCAGGCGCAGCCGGCGCTTGGTCCTTGAGTCTTGAGGTGTTGCCATGGTGGCCGGACGCTAGCAAACAACCTTCACGCTGTCCCGTGCGGCGGCTCACCTTTCCTCGACCTACCGGCCCTCAACCTTGGGAAGGGTTGAAACGGCGCGCACGACAGTCGCACTACTAGCTTTCCTCGACCTACCGGCCCTCAACCTTGGGAAGGGGGCCCGGCTAAAGCCGGTCTGCCTCGTGTTCTAGTCGGCCGCGTGCTTCGCGAGGAGGTCGCCGAGGCGCGGTGCGGCAGCCTCGACGTGCTTTTCCGCGGTAGGACGGAGTTTGTCGTAAGTCTTCTGAATTACCTTATTTTCCGCGTTCTTCGCCTTGCGGTCGGTGATTTTCAGGAGGGCTTCCGCCACCTCGCCACCCTTCTTACGCACCAGCGTGCCGACCCCAACCCCACTGTCTTTCGCCTCGGCGACGAAGGGTTCGAGGGCGTCGAGGAACTCGTCCAGCAGGTGATCGACCACTTGCCTCAGAAAATTCGGGCGGATGCCCTTGACCAAGGCGTACGCACCCTTCACCGCCAGCCCCGACAGCCCGCTTTTGTCTTTGACTTCGAGTTCGAGCACCTCGAGCGCATCGTCTACCACGCGCGATCGCCGTTCTCCGTGACCTAGTCGCTCTCTCAGCGTTGACACACGATACCTCCACTCTGCTCTCTTGGCTCTTTGCCACCCCACCCGTCCGAAGCGGTATCACCCGCGCTTCGCCTGTCAAACCACCGCACCATATGCGAAGGATGGTGAGTGGGTCCAACCCTTCGGCCAGCCTGGTCTGGTGTGGCAGCGCTTAACTCGAACCAAAGGCCGGCCGTTGGAAAGTGAGGTGGGAACAGAAGTTCGACGCTCACGCTCTGCTCCCCCGCCTGGGCGGGGCTCACCCAGTCCGTCGCAGGTGGAGGTGAAGACGGGCGAGCCAGCGGCGGAGATGCGCGCTAGTACGCTCCCCGGATCCATGGGAAAGCTCCTCGTCGTCGATGACCAGCGCAACATGCGCACCACCCTCGCGATGATGCTGCGCGGGCACGGGTTCGAGGTGGATGAGGCCGCAGACGGCGCGCAGGGGCGTGACCTTGGTGCGAACGGCGCCTACGACGTGGTCATCACCGATCTCAGGATGGGAGATACCGACGGGATCGACGTGTTGCGTGCCGTCAAGCAAGCCCAGCCCATGACCGAGGTGATCGTGATGACCGCCTACGGGACCATCGAGAGCGCCGTGGAGGCGATGCGGCTCGGTGCCTACGACTATGTGCAGAAACCGTTTGGCGAGCAGGAGCTGATCGTCAAGGTCAAGAAGGCGGTCGAGAGCCGCCGTCTGCAAGGGCAGGTTCAGCTCTTCGCTCAAGAGTTCAAGGAACGCTACCACTTCGAGAGTATCGTGGGGCGCTCGCACGCGATGCGGGACGTGATGAGTCGCGTGGTCAAGATCGCGCCCACCGATGCCATCGTCCTCATCACGGGCGAGAGCGGGACGGGAAAAGAGTTGATCGCCCGGGCGGTGCACGCCAACAGCAAGCGCGACACCCGCCCGTTCGTCACCGTGAACTGCGCCGCCATCGCCGAGACGCTGCTCGAGAGCGAGCTGTTCGGCCATGGTCGGGGTGCTTTCACCGGTGCGGTCTCGGCCCGTAAAGGACTGTTCGAAGAGGCCGACGGCGGCACCTTCTTCTTCGACGAGATCGCGGAGACCACGGTCAGCTTCCAGGCCAAGCTGCTCCGGGCCCTGCAGGAGGGGGAGATCCGAAGGATCGGCGAGAATCGACCGATCAAGGTGGACATCCGCGTGATCGCCGCCACCAATGTCGATCTCGGGCAAGCGGTGGAGGAGCGCCGCTTTCGTCAAGACCTCTACTACCGGCTCAACGTGGCACGTTTCCATCTCCCGCCGCTCCGCGAGCGACGCGAGGATGTGCCGCTCTTGCTCGGATTTTTCCTCGACAAATACAACCGCAAGATGAGCAAACGGGCGGGGCTCAGTGATGGCGTGATGGAAGCTTTGATCGACTACGACTTTCCGGGCAACGTCCGTGAGCTGGAGAATATGGTGGAACAGGCCGTGGCGCTCTCGACGCAGAACCTCATCACTCTCGACGACATCTTGCCTCAAGCCCCCAAGTGGATCTCGCGCAGCGCTGGCAAGACTCTGGCGGACATCGTGGACGACGCCGAGCGCGACGCGGTGGAGAGCGCGCTCCGGAACTGCGAGGGGAGTCGGGAGCGGGCGGCGGAGATGCTCAACATCAGCCCAACCACGCTCTGGCGTAAGATGACTCGTCTCGGCATCACCTACGACTCCAAGGGGTGAGCTGGGCCCTCCGCCCCGCACAGAAGGTGTTCCCGTGGAGACCGAGCTCTTCGATTATGTGCTGCCCGAGGCGGCGATTGCCCGGCACCCCCCGCCCAATCGGGACGGGGGAAAGTTGCTGGTGGTCGAGGGCGACGCGTTTATTTGCGACTGGGTGCGACAATGGCCGGAGCGGCTGGTGCCGGGCTCACTGGTGGTGCTGAACGACACACGGGTACGGCACAGTCGCGTGTTCGGACAGCGGGAGCCCTCCGGTGGTCGCGTCGAGTTTTTGCTGCTCGAGCGGCTGGGGCTCTCGGCGGACGGCGAGGAGTTGTACTCTGCGCTCGGTCGTGCCAACACGCGCCTGCGGAGGGGCGCCGTGGTGCGTGTGGAGGAGTACCGGTTCGAGGTGCGGGAGCGCTCGCCGGATGGCCTCTTCCAGCTGGCGGTGCGTGGCCCCGGTCCGCTCGAAGAGGCGCTCGGGCGCATCGGTCATGTGCCGATCCCTCCCTACCTGGGGCGCCCCGACGAAGCCTCCGATCGCGAGCGGTACCAGACCGTGTATGCGGAGCAACCGGGCTCGGTCGCGGCTCCCACCGCGGGCCTTCACCTCACCGAGCGCGCGCTGCTCCGGCTAAAGGAGCGTGGTATCGAGCTCGGCCGTGTCACCCTCCATGTCGGACTCGGCACCTTCCGTCCCGTTACCGTGCCCGATCTCGATCAGCACCCCATGCACGAGGAGCACTATCACGTGAGCGCTGAGCTAGCTCAGGGGATAGCCCGCGCGCGCACGGAGAAGCGGCCCGTGGTTGCGGTGGGCACCACTGTGGTGCGCGCCCTCGAGAGCGCCGCCTGCCCGGAGCAGCCCGGTGAGGTCCGGGCTGGTTCGGGGGCGACTCGTCTGCTGATCCAACCGGGTTACCACTTCCAGGTCGTCGACCAGCTGCTCACCAATTTCCACATGCCAAAGAGCACGCTGCTGGCCTTGGTGGCAGCCTTCATCGGCCTTGGGCGAACGCGCGCCGCCTACGCAACCGCGCTCGAACGGGGTTATCGCTTTCTGTCTTACGGTGACGCGATGTGGCTACCGGAGCGCGCATGAACCGGGGAAAACCTCCGGTTGTGTTTCAGGTCACAGCGCGCTCGGGGGAGGCGCGGTGTGGGCTGCTCTCGACCCGTCATGGTGTGGTTCAAACCCCCGTGTTCATGCCGGTGGCGACCCAGGGCACCGTCAAGTCGCTCAGTATGCCCGAGGTGAGGGAGACCGGCGCACAGATGGTGATCATGAACACCTATCACCTCTGGCTGCGTCCTGGTCCCGAGCGTGTCGCCGCGCTGGGAGGCCTCCACGAGCTCTGCCGATGGCCACACCCGATCGTCACCGATTCCGGAGGCTTTCAGGCGTTCTCCCTGGCTAGCCTCTGCCGCATCACCGAGCAGGGCTTCGCGTTTGCCTCGCACCTCGATGGCACCAAGCTGCTCTTGACCCCCGAAGAGTCGATGCGGATCCAGGCCGCGCTCGGCTCGGACATCGCGATGCAGCTCGACGTGTGTCCCCCTGCCGACGCAAGCGAGCAGGTGCTAGATGAGGCTGTGGCCAGAACGACCAGGTGGGCGGAGCGTTGCCTCCTCTCACGGGATCCTGCCCAGGCGGTCTTTGGCATCGTGCAGGGGGGCACGAAGGTCGCCCTGCGCCGGGCCCACGCCGAGACCCTGGCCCGTCTGCCGGTCGACGGTTTGGCGCTCGGGGGACTGAGTGTCGGCGAACCAAACGCGGAGATGCACCGGACGCTGACCGAGGTGGTTCCGGCGATGGACCAGAACCGGATTCGGTATTTGATGGGCGTGGGCACGCCCGCCGATCTCATTCGTGCGATTGGTGTGGGTGTGGATCTCTTCGATTGCGTGATGCCAACCCGCAACGCGCGCAATGGCCAGGCCTTCGTCCGAAGTGGCCGGATCGTGATCAAGCAGGCGCGCTACGAGGATGATCGGCGATTGTTGGAGGAGGACTGCTCCTGTCTTGCTTGCCAGAACGGCTACAGCCGGGCCATGCTCCGGCACTTCTTCCGAAACCGGGAGATGTTGGCGGCGCGCCTTCTGTCGTCGCACAACCTTCACTTCTACGCTCGCTTGATCGCCGACGCTCGGCGGGCCATCTCGTCGGGTGTCTACGAGGGGTTTCAGCGGGAGTTTCTCGCGACCTGGGAGAGTAGGGGACCAAAGAGCGAGTCGCCCTGACATCATCCCGGTTCGGGGGATAAAGGAGGAGGGCGAGTGCCTTCGGAGCTGCCGACCCGCCATGGACCTTCTGGAAGGGAGGCCAGAGGGCCACCCTTGGTCTGCCATTTCTGTGAGGCGGAAGGCTCGCCGATTCGGCCGACGGAAAGAAGGCCCGCGATGCGGCGGGAAAACCGGGTGACAACGCGAAAAAACTCTGGTCTATTGATGGGCTAGGCGATGAGTCACGACAAGAAGCCTCTCGGACGGATCCTGCTCGAGCAGCGCGCGGTCTCGGCGAGTGAGCTGGATCGGGCGCTCTCTGACAAGTCGAGCAGCGGCAGGTTGGCCTCCCGCCTCACGGATCAGGGGATTCTTCGAGACGTCGAGGCGCTGAAGGCCTTGAGCGAGCAGTATGGCGTCCCGGGCATCGATCTCGGCCAGCTCTGTCTGCGCCTCGAGGATCTCGACCTTCTGCCGAAGGAGATCGCAGAGGCCCACGGCATCTTGCCGGTTCTGGTCCGCGAAGACCGGCTGTTCATGGCCATGGGCAACCCGGAGAATCGCCGCGTCCTCGAGGAACTCGAGTTTGTCACCGGCAAGAAGGTTTATGCCTACGTGGCGCTGGACAGCGCCATCCGGAGGCTGATCGACGTTGCGTACCAGAAGAAGGCACGCGGGGAACTCTACTACGTTGGTCCCAGGTGTCCGGCGGAGACGCTCACACGCCTCAATATCAACCCGGACGGTTCTCCGCGTGCGGTGTTCTCGGATCTCCCGCTCGGTACGGATGGCGACGGCAGAGGGGGAGCCTCGCCGAGTCTCATGCCGCGCGAGCCCATCCCCTCGCTCTCTGCCATGCCTGATCAACCCGTGCCCAGGCGTTCCTCGGCGCTGGTGGTCGACGACGCGACCCGGCTCAGCTCCGCCGAGGAGGTCGAGGATCAGGCTTTCGGCACGCTTTCCAGCGAAGACAGCGTGGTAGGGCCGCTCCCCTCGACCTCGGCCTCGAGCGCGCGCACACCGGGCCAGCGCACCATCATCGTGGTCGATGACGACGACGCGATCCGAAAGATGGTGGCGCGTCTCTTGATCAAGAGCGGGCACCGGGTGGTCGAGGCAGATCGAGGGCTGGTGGCACTCCGTCTGGTCAAGGAACAAAACCCGGATCTGATCGTTCTTGACGCGATGCTCCCCGAGCTGCACGGCTTCGAGATAGCCCGGCGGATCAAGAACAGCCGGCGCTACGGCAAGACCCCGATCATCATGGTCAGCGCCGTGTACCGAGGCTGGCGCTTCGCGGAGGATTTGCGGCAGGGATTCGGCGTCGATGCCTACCTCGAGAAGCCGTTCAAAATCGAAGAACTGGCGCGCTTGGTGGAGGAGTGCCTGCGGGGTGACGGCGCGCCGAGTGAGCCAGAACCCGAGCCTGGTGCGGCGGGGGTCGAGGCGGAAGAGGCGCTGAATGCTGGGGTGGCGGCGTACCGCGCGGGTCGTTTCGAGGAGGCGGTGGAGCATCTGCGCCGCGGTCTTGCCATCGATCCCTTGGCGTACCGCCTGCACTTTCACCTGGGCCTCCTGTATGGCAAGACGGGTCAGATCTTCGAGGCGATTGGTGAGTTGGAAGCGGCGATCGAGCTCAACGGGCGACATTTTGCAGCCGCCAAGAACCTGGCCATCCTGTATCAGAAGGCAGGTTTCCGGAACAAGGCGGTAGAGACCTGGCAGCGGGCGCAGAGCCTTGCTCCCGACGACGAGACCCGGAAATCGATCCGCGACCATCTGGTAGAGCTGCTGTGACCATGGAAAAGTGACGCGCCCGGCGCGAAGACTCGCGTCGGGCGTGGTCGGGGCGGTTCGTAAGCCGGGTTCTGTCTGTCAAAGGGGATCGCTCTCCTTCGACCTGGCGATCATTCCTCTCGAACCTTCGTTACCGACGGACTGAAGCAGCCTACCCAGGAGCTCGGACGGGCAGCCCTCAAACGCTCCACTACATGGCCTTGCTCCGGACGGGGTTTGCCGTGCCGTGAGCGTTGCCGCCCACGCGGTGGGCTCTTACCCCACCGTTTCACCCTTGCTCGCCAGCCGGAAGCGGCGGGCGAGCGGTCTTGCTTTTCTGTGGCACTTTCCTCGAGATCACTCCCACCGGGAGTTACCCGGCGTCCTGCCCTGCGGAGCCCGGACTTTCCTCCAGCTCGACACCTTGCGGAGTCAAACCAGCGATCGCCTGAACCACCACGACCAGAAGAGTCTAGCACGTTTTGGCCCGGCCTGTCACGCGGCCGACGAGATGGCCGCCAGCTCGGCCTCACTCTGCCCGGACAGTTTCACGATGCGCTCACGGAGCTTCTTCTTCGTGCGTGCTTCGAGCTGGCGGGCTCGTTCCCGCGAGACCCCGAGCTTGCGTCCGATTTCAGCCAGGGAGACCTCATCTTCGCTGTCCGCCATGAGGCGACTCTCGACGATGTAGCGCTCGCGAGCATCCAAGCTCGTGATCGCGAGCTGCACCACATCCCGGATCTGCTGAGAGATCTGCTCGCTGGCGAGCAGATGGTCGTCGCCCGAGGTGGGTGACGCGAGGGTGTCGACCAGGGAGCTGTGCCCGTCGTCGTGGACGCGAGCGTCAAGCGACACGTCCCGGGATTCCAGTCGCCGCACCATCGCGACGATCTCCTCTCGGGGGAGATTGAAGCGTCGCGCCAGGAGCTCGTCGGCCTCCTCACCTTCGCCGACCAGGTTTGTGACACGCACCTTTTCCCGGCGCAGCTTGAAGAACATCTTCGAGCGCAGCACGCCGGAGCCGACCCCGACCAGACTCCAGGAGCCGATGATGTAGTTCAGAATGTAGGCGCGGATCCAGTACGCCGCGTAGGTCACGAAGCGGGTTCCCCGAGCAGAGTCATACTTGCGCAGGGCATGCACGATCCCAAAATTTCCCTCTGCGATCAGCTCCGAGAGCGGTAGCCCGTATCTTCGGTACTTCATGGCGATAGTCACCACGAAGCGGAGATGCGAGCGCACCAACTGCTCGGTCAGTCGCGGATCCCGAGTTTCTTCCCACTTCTGCCACATCGCCTGCTCTTCCTCACGAGACAAGCGGGGCAACCCAGAGACACGGCTCATGTACCGCGACAGCGCGGAGTCAATTCTGTCATTCATGCCACAGCATCCTTTCGAACGCAGCGCCCCGCATGGACGGGACCTGCGGCTACTAGGAACATCATCCGAAGATGTAGGCTCCGGAGGGTCCGGTGGTACCGACTGTCGGTACTCGCAGGGATCTACGGAGGACCAAGCCCCCAGGTTTCACCCTGCGGCGACTATCGTACATGGGGTACCCGGACCGGATCAGGTCGGCTGTTCGCGCAGAAGAGGCCGGGAGACGAGGATGGGCTCAGTCTTGGTAGGAAGAACCGCAGCCGCAGCTGCCGGAGATGTTCGGATTCAAGAACTTGAAGCCGGAAGCGGTGGGGGTCTCGATGAAGTCTATCTCGGTGCCGTCCAAGTACTGGTAGCTCAGGGGATCGACGTAAAGGGGGATCCCGTGGGATTCGAAGCGCTCGTCCATCTCGGTGGGGGAGTCCTCGAAGTAAAGATCGTACTGGAACCCAGCGCAGCCGCCGCCCAAAACGCGTAGGCGCAGCCCCTGCCCTTCGAGGGCTTCGGCGACGGCGATCTCGCGCACCTTTTCGGCAGCTTGGTTGGTCAGGGATATCATCGAGCAGCGGGCCTTCCTGTTCGGTTGGGGTCAAGGGGGATTATAGGGCGATGTGACCGACTGCAAAGGGGTGCTCGTGCCATCATAGGGACGAAGATGGGTGGGGCAGCGGCCCAGCTCCTCAACTCACGGCGTTTTTGGAGCCGGTAGGGCACCTGGCAGCACGAGCCAGGCGTTGAGCGCCACCACCGTGCCCGCCTCCTTGGAGCGCGTGACCGAGGTCACATTGCCAACGAAGCTGTGGACCGCAAGGGTTCGGTGACCTTCTCCTCCGCCGTAGTCCACGCGGCCGAGGCAGGGGCCTTGGGCGCAGGGGAGATCGACGACCATACGGGTCCGTCTCCCCTCGCGGTTCTCTTCCAGAAGCTCGCCGGTGAGCGCCGCCAGCTGTCCCTCGCTCGAGGGTGAGGCGAGGAGTTGGTCGGTGCTGCGGAGCGCCGTCGCCGCGAGCTCGAGCGCGCGCGTGCGAAGATCGGTGACTTGCTCGAGCTCGACGATGGCCAGTCGTGCAGCCATCCCCTCGGTGCTGGCATGCAGGCGCAGATGGGTGGTGCCGGGTCGAGAGATAGCCATGTCCTGTGCGAACGAGCCATCCGCGCCCACCACCAACGGATAGCCGTTGGCGATGAGTTTGGTCTTCGGCGCGGTGCGTCCGGAGAGAGGGAAGCTGGCTGCCGCCGTGATGAGCCGTTCCCCTGGGGTGAAGAGAGTGAGGGGAGTGATGGCGCTTCGAAACGGAATTTCACCTTCGGCCCGCTTCTTTTCGTGCTCGATGACGTAGCGCACGCGTCGCTCGTAGAGCGTGCGCTGCTCGGCGTCGAGCACCAGCTCCCGGCTCGCGTCGATGGCGAGCTCCGCGTGCCCCTCGGGGTTCAAGCTCACCGGTTTCTCGTCTACCGTGACCCGCGAGCCTGGGAGCGCGTCCACGATCAGCACCGCAGTCGGAGGATCGCTCGCGAGCCGCGAGATGTCGGCGCGGAGCCGGAAGAACACGGGAACCGTCACCGCGACACGTGTCCCCCGGAGTTCCCCCCGCTTCACGAGCATGAGTTCGAGGCGATTGTCTCCGAGGGCAAGTGGGGTGGGCAGGGTGAGCCGTCCGCTGCCAGAGGGGAGTTCGGCCCGGGTTGCCCCCACCCGACACTCGGTGCCGGGATCGCAACGGGGACATTGGACATGCAGCACCTGCCGTCCCATCTCGTCGTGGGTTACGGTGACGGTGAGTCCTACGGCGTGCCGGTAGGCGCGCCACGCCCAAAGTCCTGCGGAGAGTAGCAGCACGCCTGCCCCAAGGAGCAGCCATGCGAGCCAACGGGAGTGCCGGGGCCGGTGCGCATGAGCGAGGCGCAGCTCCTCTTCCGAGAGTTCCGCCGAAGACTCCGGGCTTGCTTCAGTGGGCGGCGCAGCGGGGGGTTCCGCTCCCGGATGCAGGGGAGCTATTCCCGGCATCGCCACGCCGAGCAAGGTCTGTTTCTTCTCGACGCCTAAGCCGCCCGCGAACCCGAGCGCGGTGGCGCTGCGCGGATCGGTCATTTCACCCGCTTTGGGTGGGGAAGGGGTGGGCGGGAACCCAACGATGGTTTGACCGAAGGGCACAGGACTGCGGCTCTCCGCTCCCACGCTCGCGGCGGGGTTGGGGAGGAGTACGGTTTTCTGCCCCCCCAGGGGCTTCTGCTCAGGGAACGGCGTTTCTGGCGAAAGGCCGATGATGGTTTGCTGTCGTCCCGTGGGCTTCGGTGGTGGGCGTCGCTCTTCTACGCCGCTGAGTGGGGTGGCGCATCGGGAGCAGCGCAGAGCGCTGGGCTGGTTGGGCGTACCGCAAACGGGGCAAGCGAGCATCGGAGGCCTGGCGACTATACACGAATTTGTGGACCTTGGGCCTCGAGCCGAGGTGCTTTGGCTGCAGTCCGCTTGGCCCAGTCTGGGAAGATGCTGTATCCGGCGTGATAGGCGCCATGTCGAGTCCTTCCCCCCTCCCGACCGTAAAATGGTCGGCGATCTTGCGCGCGGCCGAGCTCTCCCTCATCACCTTGCCGGGGGAGTTGGTGGGCTATCTCGTGTTGTCGCTGGCAGATCGCTTGGCCCGGGCGCCCGTGTGCCTGAACCTGGACGAGGTAGAGCTGGATGAGGCGGGGAGTGTGGTCGTCACCTCCACCAAGCCCGGGGATCCAGCAGAAGTGGAACGTCTGGTGCGGGAGCTGCTGCAGCGGCTCCTTGCGGCGAGCGGTCCTCAACCTGCCGCTCTCCGTCGGGTCGGACAGACCGATGAGACTCACGGTCTTCCGGTTCTGGTCCGTGAACTCACCACCGCTCTCGTCCCCATCAATCGTGCAGCTGCGGAGCGGGCGATGGCGCGACTGTTCCGCCAGGTCAAATCCCAACTCGCCGATCCGCGTCTCTCCGAGCCCGGCGTGGCCCTCAGGCGCAGCGAACCCAGCCGCTTGCCCGTTCAAGCGGTCGCGTCGGACAAGCTGAAGGAACCGAGGTGTGCCGAGGCCTCCGTGGCGGGGCAGATCCAGAGCATACCGCGGGTGTCTGACTTCGACCGCGTCGCGCTGCCCGCGTCGGCGCCTCCCGTTCTGACCCCACAGATCCCCGATCTGGTGCCTCCCGCCGTCACCCTCAACCCTGCCGGAAGCGAGATCCTGGGGCAGCGCGGGGCGAGGCTTTTCGAGCCAGAGTCGCTCGAGATCCTGTGCGACGACGACGACGAGGGCAGGATCGAGATCGTCGAGCTCGAAGCCGACGAGGTGGTCGAGCTCGAAGCCGACGAGATGCGCGACGAGATGCTCGACGAGGTGCTCGACGAGCACGCTCGCTTTGGCGGCACCTGGCCGGGGCTCGGCGACGCCCTCCGGACCGAGGAGAGTGCAGAACGACCCGACGAGTCGGCGGTGGCTTACGGGGCGCCGGCTGTGGAGGATGAACTGACCGCGGTGGACAGCCGGGTGGCGAGCCTCGAGGAGTCTCCGAGGCCCCGGCCGAATCCCGAGCGGTCCCGAAGCGTTGAGGAGTTGGCGCGGGGTTTCGTGAGCTCGGTGAGTCCGAAGTCCGAGGATCTGTGCCGGAGCCTGCGCCACCTGGCGGGGCTCGATCAGACACCACTGGTCGCCATCGCGACCACCGAGACGCCACCGCCCGCGGTCACGAACGATGACGTCCCCCCGTCGGAGCGGTCCTCGACCCGCTCTTCCCGCGCCATCAAGTTGAGCAGCTTGGCGGTGGCTGGTCTGCTCGGATTGTCGCTCTTCGAGTGGTCCGATCGCGTTCCGAGAGAGAGCGCCGCCGCAAGCCCGCTCGAGAGACTCTGCCGCCCGAACATCGTCATCGAGCGGATCCCGCCGGGTGCCACCGTGCGCTACCGCGAGATCGGTGCGCTCGAGACTCGGTTGGCGAAGGTGGTTGCTGGACGCGCGAAGCTCGAGGGCCTCGGTTGTTCGCGGCCCATCGAGATCCTGATCTCGCCTGGTGAGGGCGCTCCCACGCGCCGTCTGCCCCTCACGGCGGCTTCGGTGGCGCTGAGTGAGGTGAAAGGGCCCCTGCTGCTGGTCGCAGACCAGCTCCTCTAGGCGAGTTCTCGAGGCTCGAGGTGAGGGCGGTGGTCGGGATTGGCCCTGTGTTCGGTCGAGTTCGAGCGGTGGCGCGTGGACAGGATTGACGCGCCCTCGGTTCTGAAGGCATTCTGTCCAAAATCATGCACGAGCAGAATTTGGCCATCGTCAAGGGGTTGGTGAGCGTTGCCTGGGCGGACGGCAAGGTCAAAAAAGAAGAGATGGAAGTGATCGACGGCCTGCTTTCGGCCTACCGCGCCAGCCGCACGGACGCAGCCGAGGTCCGTGCCTTCGCCCGCGAACCAAAATCCCTCGATGACATCCCGCTCACCGATCTCAGCGCTTCGGATCGGCGGGTGCTTCTGCACCACGCCGTGCTCATCACCTTCGTGGACGGAGAGCAGTCCGAGAGCGAACGAGCGGTGCTAAAGGAGCTGATCGAGCGGTTGCGCATCGAGCACACCGAGGCCGATCAGATCCTTGCCGCCGCCGAGGCGCATGCCAAGACGCTCCTCCCGCTGCTCGACCAGACCGCTGTCTAGTGGACGTCGCTCGGACCAGCCTCGGCTACGCTCCGCAGGCGGTCGATTTCCCTGAGAAGGGCCATGGGACTAAACGGCTTGGTGTAGTAGGCGGTCGCGCCAGCGGCGGTGGCTTTCTCCCGGGACTCATCGTCGTCGAGAGCGGAGATGATCACGATCGGGATATTTTCGGTGGCGGGTTGCGCGCGCAAGGTGCGGCACACCTCGAAACCGTCCAGGTTGCCTGGAAGCATCAGATCGAGCAGCACGATGTCGGGCGGTGAGACCAACGCTGCGTCGATGGCCTTGCTGCCGTTGGGCACCGCGGTCACCGAGAACCCCCGCGCGCCCACCAGCGCTTCGATCATCTTTCGGATGGAATCCTGATCTTCGACGACGAGAACGTGCACGAGCCCGAGCATACCTTGAAAACCGAGGCCGCTCCTAGCCCCAAAAAACCGGCGGTTATCGGGGAAGGGAGAGCTCGGTCTGGGCGCGATGGCTGGGCGAGGTTCCGAGGGTCACCGTGGCCCCGAGCGCCTTGGCGCCTTCGCCCAGCAGAAGCCAGCCCAGGTTGTGAGGACGACCGAGCGATGAGGGATCGGCGTGGCCGCTGAGCAGCGCTTCGTGAGCGCTCTCAGGGAGGACAGGCCCACCATCCGAGACGCAGAGGAGCAGTGCCCCTGGGCGATCGTGAATACTCACCTCCACCCGCCCACCTCGTGGCGAGGCCAGGCAGGCCTGCTCGAGGAGTACACGGATCACCAGGGTGAGGACCGCAGCGCTCGCGACCAGAGGATGGGACGCTTGCTCGGCGAACACGAGCTTTACCTCGCGCTGTGCGGCCTTGGTTTCGAGGCGCTCCAAGGTCTCGGTGACCAGCGCGGTGAGATCGAGCTGGATGGGTTTCTCGGCGGTATCGATCTGACTCAACCGATCGAGTTCGAGGGCCAGGTCGAAGAGCGTGACACTCGCCCGCTTCAGTTCCTGAGCGGCCGCCGTTGGGTCGACGAGACTCGTGCCGAGGCGCGGCAGAAGAGTCCTTATGCTGTCGGTCACCAGGTGCAGGGTGCGGGAGATGGCAGTGGCGGTGGTCACCAACAGATCCAAGCGTTGGGCGTTCTCGGGGACAGCGGATGGCACTGGAACGGAGCTCTCCGTGCCTTGGGACGTGAACGCTTCAGCGAGCTCTCGGGCGTAGACCTCACCGAGCTGCTGAGCCTGGGCCAGCTCCTCACGGAGCTGCTCGAGCTCGCGCTGGTTCGAGACATCTGCCGGCAAGAACAGGAGGATGCGCGCGCCGCGGTACTCCACGCGCCCGCCGTATTGCAGCGCCATGCGGTGCAACCACCTGAGCTCGAGGTCGCGGGCCCGCGGACCCTCCGGACCAAGCTCGGTCGAGACCACCACCCAATCACCTTCCCGGCGGAGCTGCACCATCGAGGAGGTAGCGGTTCCACCCGAGGAGGGGGCAACCAACACTCCAAGCATGCGCCGGAGCTCGGCCACCGAGCCCTGGATTTCCATGCCACCGCCCACCTCGATGGCGATGCGGCCGTCCGGGACGATGTCGCAGAGGATACCCGCCAGATCGATCCGGCAGCGTCGCTCCTCTCCGGCGTGGGACAGCCCAGACGGCGATTCGAGGGCGCTCATCATCTCGATGGTGCCGTCCAAGGCATCCAGCATGGTATCGACCGGGATAGGGTGATCGCTCGGGCGTTCCCCATTGGTGGAGAGCTGCGTGACCTCATTGCGGAGCGCGCGGGCGGTGCCGCGGGCCTCCTGCATCAACAGCCAACCTAGCTCTTTTCGCGTCAGTCGCTGATCGGACACGGACGGCATCATGCCATGCTCGGATGTTGCCGGCTACTCCCTCGCCGATCTCCCGAGTAAGCCTGCTCGGTTTGGCCTCGGCTCGCCGGTGACAGCCTCGGGTTTTCGGCCGGAATACCGAGGCCTCTGTGCGCTCCGGAACGCCGCAAATTGACCCTGGTTCGGCGACGGACTATGGGAGTCTCGACGAAAGGATGAGCGCACGATGACGGTGGCACGAGGTGGGCGCCTGGCAGCGAACATCGACCAGGCGATGCAGAAGTTGAATCAGAGCGTGACCGTGGATCACCGCTTGTACCGGCAGGACATCAGAGGCTCGGTCGCCCATGTCCGCGGGTTGGGGCGGGCCGGCGTGCTGACGGAGGTCGAGGTCGAGCAGATCGTCGACGGGTTGCTCCGGGTCAAGGCTGAGATCGAAGCGGGCCAGTTGGTTTGGGACGAGACCCGGGAAGATGTTCACATGAACATCGAGGCACGGCTGGTCGAGCTGGTGGGTCCGGTGGGCGGAAAGCTCCACACCGGTCGCTCCAGAAACGATCAGATCGCCACCGATCTGCGGCTCTTCGTCCGCGACGAGATCGACGAAGCGCTCGCTGCTCTCGATAATTTGGGGCGCACTCTGGTGGCCTGTGCCGCACGGCACCTCGAGGTGTTGATGCCCGCCTACACCCACCTGCAGCGTGCTCAGCCGAGTCGGCTCAGCCACCACTTTCTCGCATGGCAGGAGATGCTCTGGCGCGATCGTGGGCGCTTGCTCGACGCCCGGCGTCGTCTCAACGAATGCCCGCTCGGCTCGGGTGCGGTGGCTGGCACCGGGTTTCCTCTGTGCCGCGATTGGGTGGCGGAGCAGCTCGCCTTCGACGGTCCCACGAAGAACTCCCTGGATGCCACTGCCAGCCGTGACTTTCTGATGGAGAGCGTCTCGGCACTCGCCATTCTGCTCGTGCACCTGTCGCGGATCGGCGAAGAGCTGGTGCTTTGGTCGACCCGGGAGTTCGGGTTCGTCGAACTCTCCGATCGGTTCTCGACCAGCTCGTCGATGATGCCGCAGAAGAAGAACCCCGACGTGGCCGAGCTGGTCCGCGGCCGAGCGGCGCTGCTGATCGGCCATGTGACGTCGCTCTACGTGCTCGAGAAGAGCCTGTGCCTTGGGTATGGTCGCGACCTTCAAGAAGACAAGCGCCCGCTGTTCGATGCCTTCGACTCGGCCAAGCTCTGCCTCGACGCTCTGGCGGGCGCGCTCGACACTCTGACCGTGCACCAACACAGGTTGGAGGCCGCGTTGGGTGAGGGCCATGTGTGCGCCACCGATCTGGCCGATCTTTTGGTCTTGCACGGCGTGCCATTCCGCGAGGCGCACCATCTGGTGGGCGCACTGGTGCGGGAAGCCGAGCAGGCGGGTTGTCAACTCGGCGAACTGCCTGACCCCCGTCTCCAGGCGCTCGATCCACGGATCTCGCTCGAAGAGATCCGTTCAGCCCTCGATCCTCGCGCCGCCGTCGAGCGCCGGGCTCTCGTCGGGGGTCCGGCCCGCGGTGAGGTCGAAGAGCGACTGCGGGAGGGCCGCTCCCGCTGGGGTACGAAAGAAGAGGCCAGCGTCGATTCGGAGCCAATCGTCGAGGGGTGAGCTTCCATCCCAACGGCTCGGGCAAGCCGGAGGAGGGGAGGGAGGCGCCCAGTCCACCAGCCTGGGCTCCGGCCGACGACAAGGTATGGGGCCGATCCTTTGGGCTTCCGAGAGCGAGACGGTTCGGGCTAAAGTGCCTGTCGGCTGATCATCGGCCAGCACCCCCATAATCCTGAGCCACCGCCTGGTCGTACTGATTTCGGCGTTCTCGAGGACCCTGACATGCAGCTTGATTTCTCGGCCAGAGAGCTGACCATCAAACTGGTCTTCTACGGTCCCGCTCTGAGCGGAAAGACCACGAATCTCCAGGCGCTCCACGATCTGACCTCGCCAGAGGCCACCGGGCGCTTGATGACGCTCGAGACCCGCGACGATCGCACCCTCTTCTTCGATCTTCTCCCCCTGTCCTTTCACGCCAAGAGCGGCATGTCGCTTCGGCTGAAGGTGTTCACCGTGCCAGGACAGGTGATCCATGCCTCGACCCGGCGCCTGGTGCTGCAGGGCGCCGATGGGGTGGCGTTCATCGCCGATTCGCGGGAGGTCGAGACCGAGCACAACGCCGAATCGTTCCGCGATCTGCGTGAGAACCTCCGCCAGAACGGTCTCGAGCTCAAGCAGTTGCCGCTCGTGATCCAGTTCAACAAGCGTGATCTCCCTGACGCGCGTCCCGAGTCGGAGATCGCGGCCCAGGCTGCCCAGGGCAAGGAACCGGTGTATCTGGCCGTCGCCACCCGCCATGAGGGGGTGCTGGAGACGTTCGTGGGCCTGCTCTACTTGACCTGGCAGACCCTGGATTTGCGCCATGAGTTCACGAAGAAACTCGGCTTCAACACCAGCGCGCTCTTCTCCGAGATCCTCTCCAAATTCAACCAGACTCGGACGCTGACCGAGATGCTGGGTACGCGGGTGGGACGAGCGCACGCTGCGGCGACCAAGCAGGTGTTGCCTTGACCGAGAACCTCTCATCCCGTTCCCTCGACGATCTCGTGATGGGCGACGGCGCAGCGATCGAGGATCTGGTGAGCCGCGCTGGGCTCACCGAGATGCTCACCAGTATCTACAACCTGTTCGGCGTCCCGCTCCGAGTGTTCGCGGCGAGCGGCATGCTGTTGGCCGACGCAGGCGAGACCAACCCCGGCCTCTACGTCTACTTGGGTACCCGCAGCTCCGGGCGGCGGGTGGTGAGCGCGGTGATCGCCGCCGTGAAGCAGGTCGACGCCCAGCCCGGGATCGTCGAGAGCGCGGCTTGTCCCTCGGGCATGAGATACGCAGTGGCGCCCATCACCTACGATGGCCGCAGGATCGGGCGCATCATCGCGGGTCCCTACCTGAGCAGCGAGACCCTGGAGCCGCCGCAGACGCTGTTCGAGATCGATCCCGAGTTCGATCCGGTGCAGCTCCGGGATCATTGGTCGCTGCTCGCGCGGGCCAGCGGGGATTTGATCGCGCTTCTGGTGCGGCATCTGACCGCCACCCTGGATCTGGTGCTCTTTAGCGGGTACCGGGCGCTTCTGGCCAGCAACATGCATGTCGCCAGTGTGCGCGAGAGCTACCGCGAGCTCATGGAGAAGAACGCGCACCTGGAGCAGGCGTATGAGCGCCTGAAGGAACTCGACCGCTTGAAGAGCAACTTCCTGGCCACGGTGTCCCACGAACTCCGCACGCCGCTCACCTCGATCATCGGCTACAGCGAGATGCTGACCGCTGGCATCGCCGGCGATCTGACGGCTGAGCAACGGGAGTTCATCGGCACCATTCAGGAGAAGGGTGCCCAGCTGCTGGAGCTGATCAAGGGACTGCTCGATCTGACCAAGCTCGAGAGTGGCACCCTGATCTTGAAGCGGGCCGAGGTGGCGGTCGGCCCCATCCTCGATGACATCGTAGAGACGCTCACACCGCAGGCACAGAAGAAGGGGGTCCATTTCTCCACCAGTCAGGATCCTGGGCTTCCGACGGTCTTCGGGGAGCCTGCGCGGCTCCGTCAGATCTTCCTCAACCTGGCTGAGAACGCCATCAAGTTCACGCCCACGGGAGGTGACGTGGCTCTGGTCGCACGAGCGGTGCTAAAGGATGTGGGCGGCGAAGAAGAAGGGCCGATGGTGGTCCTTGGGGGAGCACGGCGCACCATGGTCGAGGTGCAGGTCATCGACACCGGGATTGGGATCCCGCCGTGCGAGCGCGAGCGTGTCTTCGACGCCTTCTACCAGGTGGATTCGAGCTCGACTCGGGAGCAGGGTGGCACCGGGCTCGGGCTTTCGATCGTGCGGCGGCTGGTCGAGGCCCATGACGGTCGGGTCGCGATCGAGGACAACACCCCGGCCGGCACGGTGTTCGTCGTTACCTTGCCCTGCAAGCGGCTCAGCATGTTCGGGTGATGGCGGCAAAGAAGCGACGCAGGGCAGCCGGAGAGTTCGCGCGGATCGCGCGGATCGCCGCGCTTGTCTCCGGTGCCGGGGGCACGAGGGGGATCCGCGTCGACATCGGTGATGACGCTGCGGTGCTCCGGCCGCAAAGCGACCAGCTGGTGGTCACGGTCGATGTGGCCGTCGAGGGCGTGCACTTCAGTGCCGAGCTGCTCTCCTTGGTCGACGTGGGCTACCGCAGCATGAACGCCGCGGTGAGTGATCTGGCGGCGATGGGTGCGCGGCCACTCGCTGCGCTCTCGAGTTTGATTGTGCCGGTTCTGCTCCCAGAATCACAGCTCTACCAGGTGGTCCGGGGCCAGGCCGAAGCGGCGAAGCTACTGCAGTGTCCGATCGTCGGCGGCAACCTGAGTCGTGGCGGAGAACTCTCGATCACCACGACTGTGCTCGGGGAGGCCTCGCGCCCTCTGTTGCGCGCGGGAGCGAGGGCCGGCGACGAACTCTGGCTGCTGGGCGAAGTTGGGCTGTCTGCGGCCGGGCTTCACATTCTGAAGAAGGGGCCACCGCGTGCCTCCGATCTGGCCACGCGTCGCTGTGTCGCAGCTTTCCGCCGACCGCGGGCGCGTCTCGCCGAGGGATGGGAGCTTCTCGGACGTGCACGCGCAGCGATCGACATCTCCGATGGCTTGGCCAGTGATGCTGGGCATCTCGCCAAGGCGAGTCGAGTGCAGCTGATCCTGGACGAGCGCGGGCTTGGGGCGACGCTTGCTCCCGAATTGGTCCGGGCAGCGGCGGCTCTTCGGCTCTCTGCTCTGGAGCTCGCGCTCACCGGCGGCGAAGACTACGCCCTTCTTGCGACCGGACCGCGCCGCAGCCGGCCGAAGGATGCGGTGGTCATCGGTGAGGTGGTGAAGGGGTGTGGTGTGGTGCTTCGAGACACCACCGGCCGGCTGCGGCCAGCAGGGACAGGTTTCGACCATTTCGCCCTGGACCGACCGGCGCACCGAGTTCCCGGGCGCGCGGTGAACCGTGACGGCCGCGCGAAATCGGGCCAGCGTGGGTGATTGAGCTTGGTTGGTCAAGGGTTCAAGAACGGGAACAACCGCGCTTTTTCCGTAGGTTGCTGGGGACGTGGCACAGCCGGGGACCGATCCCGGGGGGAAGGGCGGTTGACGGAGGCGGAGGCTCGCGTAACCCTGAGATCATGACTTCGTGGTCGCTCGTCGCAGCGGCCAAAGGATATCAAACTTATGCGGATTTATCGGGCTATCGAAAGGACGGCAACCCTGGCGCTCATCTTGGCGATCGGCGCCTGCGCCAAGGGCAGTGACCTCGGCGGGACTGAGACCAGCGCCGGCGGAGTTGGTGGTGGCGGCGGCTCTTCGCAGGTTGGCAGTGGTGGTCGTGTTGCTGTGGGTGGCCGCTCCGCCGATGCCGGTGAAGGCACGAACGGTGGAACGACCAGTGCCGCTGGGGGCCTCGGTCAGGCGGGCGTGATCAACATCTCACGCGGCGGCGGGGCGCAGACGGGTGGGAGTGGCAGCGGCGGCTCGACCGGCTCTGGCCAAGGCGGAAATGGAGGGGCAAGTCAGGTGGGCGCGCCCGTGGACGGACTCGGGATCTACCAGACTCCTTCCGGAACAGTCACACCCGGCTCCATCAGTCTGAACATGAAGCTGGAGAACAAGTCGGGAGCTTCGGTCAATCTCAACGCTGTGACCATCCACTATTACTTCACTCTGGACGATTGGAGCAGCCCGGTGGGCGAGAAGTACTACGTCGGTGGCGACGGCGTGGTTGCGCCAACCCCCGCCATTTTGACCATGGATGTGGGAGAAGACGGCGCAGATCACTACGCCGAGATCTCGTTTACCGGCGGCAGCCTGGCGAACAATGGCGTGCTCGAGTTCCAAGGCGTGATCCACGACGTCGATTGGAGCAAAGACGACTTCGACCAGACCAACGACTACAGTTTCACCGATCTGGTCGGGTACAACGATCGGATTACCGTTTATGTGGACGGCGCGCTGAGCTGGGGGGTTGAGCCGGGCACGTCGAGCGGCACTGGAGGCAGCGGCGGTGCTGATGGCGTCGGCGGTGCGGAATCCGGCGGCGAAGCGGGAGCACCCACGGCGGAGGGAGGCACAACGGGTGAGGCTGGCACCAGCGCCGAGGCCGGCACCAGCGCCGAGGCCGGCACCAGCGCCGAGGCTGGCACCAGCGCCGAGGCCGGCACCAGCGCCGAGGCTGGCACCAGCGCCGAGGCTGGCACCAGCGCCGAGCTGGGCGGCACACCTGCCGAGGCTGGCAGCAGCGGAACGGAGGAGGGTGGCGTCGAGGTCAGCGCCGGAACCACCGGAGCGGCGGGCAGCCCAGGCGAGCCCGAAGGACTCGGCGGGAACGTGGCAGACGCCGGAGGGGCCAACGAGGCGGGTGCAGCAGCAGAGGCACTCTTCTCGGTCGGTTGGTGACCGGGTGCCGTCGACCCACGGCAGGATTACCTGCGCATGATGAAGGCGCTACGATGCGGCGCTCCGGAAGGGGGCGCCGCATACGAAGCCAAGTTTGCGAAGCTTACTTGCAGGCAGCGGGGAGGCCCGCGCCGCGCATCATGCCGATCAAGATCCCTGCCACGCTGGCCTTGTCCTTCCCCTGAGCGGCAAGCGAGCCGCAGGTGGCGGCCGCTTGCTTCATGTAGGTTGCGTTCGGCTCGGGGGCGCTGGCGGCGTTCTGCATGAGGGCGTTGCAGCAGGCAGTCAGGCTACTCGCCGTGCCGCCGCCCACGCCCTTCTTCACCGGTGCGCCCGCATCCGGGATGGGCTCGGGGATCGGCTCCATCGCCAAGGGAGCGGCGGGCTCTTCACTCGCAGCGGCTGCTGCAGGCAGTGGAGGCGGTGGCTCCTCCTTCTTGCACGAGGAAGCCATCAAGCTTACCACCAAGGGAAAGACGAGTCCGAGAGTCGCACGTGCCATCTTACGGTTCATGTTGAATCCTCGCTCTTGCGGCGCGGCCAGGCCGAGCCCGACTAGGAATACCCGGTTCTGCCAAAAAATGCACTCCTCACGAGTCGTGGCCCGATGGGCCGGCCGCCTGTTGGGCCGCCTCAGGTCAGTGGGTCCGCGTGGTTCAGCTGCAGCCCATCGAATTCCCGCAGTTCAAACATTTGTAGCATGCGCCATTCCGGACGGTGATGTGGCCGCAGCCATCACAAACCGGCGCGTCGCCCATCATCTCGTCGAGCTGGGCGTCGAGCGCCCCCTGTGCGCTCGGTGGTGACGATGGGGTAACTCCCCGGGGAGCAGGAGCCACGGACGGCTTCGCCTCGAGATCGGCCTGAGGATGCAGGGGACGCTCTCCCGGCATCTCGAGGAGTCGTCCGGTAGGATCCTCGATGGTCTGGGCGGCCTCGGCAGGCTTGACCTGGGCAAAATCGAAGCGCTGTAGGTACTCGAGCCCGAGCAACCGGAAAATGTAATCCACGATCGAGGTCGCGAACTTGATGTTGGGGTGCCCGGTGACCACCCCATGGGGCTCGAAGCGCGTGAAGGTGAATTGCTCGACGAAGGTCGAGAGTGGCACGCCGTACTGCAGGCCCACCGAGACCGCCATCGCGAAGCAGTTCATCAAGGAGCGGAAGGCCGCGCCCTCCTTGTGCATGTCGATGAAAATCTCCCCCAGGCTGCCGTCGTCGTACTCCCCGGTGCGGAGGAACACCTTGTGGCCGCCCACATGGGCTTCTTGAGTGAAGCCATGGCGCTTCTTCGGGAGGCGCACGCGCTGCCCGATCGGTCTCGCCAGCTCCACCGCCATGGCTGGTGGTGGCTCGGCGGTCCCGGAGGCCGTGTCGGTCTCGTCCTTCTGGTTCAACGACGACAGCGGTTGGGAGGCCTTGCAGCCATCCCGGTACAGAGCCACCGCCTTCAGGCCAAGCTTCCAACCCGTCTCGTAGATCTCGCGGATCTCGTCGACGGTGGCTTCGTTCGGAAGGTTCACGGTCTTGCTGATCGCTCCGGAGAGGAAGGGCTGGACCGCCGCCATCATCCGGATGTGGGACATCGGTGCCAAGAAGCGTCGTCCGGTCTTCCCACAACGATTCGCGCAGTCGAAGACCGCTTCGTGCTCGGGCCGGAGGTGTGGTGCCCCCTCGATGGTCATACGCCCAACGATCACGTCGTTGGCGGCCTCCATTTGAGCTGGGGTAAACCCGAGGTGGGTGAGCAGGCTGAAGCCTGGTTTCGAGAACTGCTCGCGAGTTACCCCCAGCCGCTCGTAGCACTCGTGTCCGAGCACCCAGGGAGCGAAGGCCAGCGACAGATCGAAGACCCCAGGGATGGCTGCTTCGATGCGATTCAGCTCCTCGTCGCGCAGCCCCTTCTCCTTCAGGCTTTGGCGGTTGACGTGAGGAGCGAGGAGCAGGGTGTTGGTGCCCGAGATGTGCGCGACAATCTCCTGGGTTTCGACCTCGGAGTAGCCGAGGCGTCGGAGCGCATCCGGCACGGAGTTGTTCACGATCTTGAAGTAACCACCACCTGCCAGCTTCTTGAACTTGACCAGCGAGAAATCCGGCTCGATGCCGGTCGTGTCACAGTCCATCAGAAGACCGATGGTTCCGGTCGGCGCCAGCACCGTGGTCTGGGCGTTGCGGTAACCATGCTCGGCGCCCAGGCGCACCGCCTGATCCCAGTCCTCGATCGCCGCCTTCCACAGCACCTCGGGGCAAGCTTCCCGATCGATGGCAAAGGTGGCCTCCTGATGCAGGCGCATCACGCGCAGCATCGGTTCCCGATTCTTGGTGTAGCCCGAAAAAGGCCCCTTGGTGCGGGCCACCCGCGCGGAGGTGGCGTAGGCGCGACCGCACAGGATACTGGTCAGCGCTCCGGCGATGGCCCGTCCCCGATCGCTGTCGTAGGGGATGCCGAGCACCATCAAGAGTGTGCCGAGGTTGGCGTATCCGAGCCCCAGCGGCCGAAAATCATGCGAATTTCTGGCGATCTGGGCGGTCGGATAACTCGAGAAGTCGACCAAGATCTCCTGGGCGACCAAAAACACGTCGACCGCGTGGCGATAGCCCTCCACGTCGAAGTTTCCCTGTTCGTCGAGGAACTTGGTGAGGTTCAACGAGGCCAGGTTGCAGGCGGAGTCGTCGAGGAACATGTACTCCGAGCAGGGATTGGAGGCGTTGATGCGGCCGGAGTTCGGGCAGGTGTGCCAGCGGTTGATGATGGAATCGTACTGGATGCCCGGATCGGCGCAGCTCCACGCGCACTCCGCCACCAGCTGCCAGAGTTCATGGGCGTCCATCGTCTCCACCACCTCGCCGGTGGTGCGGGCGCGGGTCTGCCATTTGCCTCGGGACTGGGCGGCGCGCATGAACTCGTCGGTCACGCGGATTGAGTTGTTGGAGTTCTGCCCGCTCACCGTGCGGTAGGCCTCGCCGTTGAAGTCGCTGCTGAAACCGGCGGCGATCAGCGCCCGCGCCTTCTTCTCTTCGCGCACTTTCCACTCGATGAAATCGCGGATCTCCGGGTGATCCATGTCGAGCGACACCATCTTGGCAGCCCTTCTGGTGGTGCCTCCGCTCTTGGTGGAGCCCGCTGCGCGATCGAAGACCTCGAGGAAGCTCATCAGCCCGCTCGAGGTGCCGCCCCCCGAGAGCTTCTCCTGCTTGCCGCGGATCTGGCTGAAGTTGCTGCCTGTCCCGCTGCCATATTTGAAGAGCCGCGCCTCGTTGCGGATCAGCTCGTAGATGGCCATCAGGTCATCGTTGACAGCCTGGATGAAGCAGGCCGAGCACTGGGGATGGGCGTAGGCGTTCTCGGTTTCCACCACGGTGCCGGCCGTCTCCGACCAGGTGAAGTTTCCGCCCGAGCCCTCGATCCCATACTCGTGATAAAGGCCACAGTTGAACCAGACCGGGGAGTTGAAGGCGCCGATCTGGGCCACCATCATGTACGCGAGCTCGGCCTCGAAGGTGTCCGCGTCCTTCTTGGTGGCAAAGTATCCGCCGAGGGACTCCCCCGCGACCCGGATGGTGTGGGTGATGCGGTGGACCAGCTGGCGCACGCTGGTCTCACCCCGGCTGCTGTCGCCGTGCAGCCCCGCCTTACGGAAGTACTTCGATACCGCGATGTCGGTGGCAAGCTGGCTCCAGCTGGCCGGGATCTCGGCGCCGTCCATCTTGAAGACGATGCTGCCATCCGGGTTGGTGATGACGCTCTGGCGGCGCTCCCACAGGAGCTGGTCGAAGGGTTCGCGGTCGGGTTGCGTGTAGCGGCGCGTGAAGGAAAGACCCCGGCGAGACCGGGATTTGGGGGCGGTGCTGGGGCGGTTGGCAGGGGGCGACGAGGGCCGCCCGGGTGCTCCCGCACCTGGTGCGTGAGACTCACCGGAGCTCTTCTCGTCCGAGAGCTCGGCTTCGAGGGGGGGAGGGAGATCCAGACCCGGTTCCTCGTCTGCGCGCCGCTCACTTCCACCAATCAAGTACGTCTGCTCCATCTCATCCTCCTAGACCGCCGGCACGGGCTCGCAGGCGAAATGGGGAGCCCCATCCGCCCACGACCCACCCGGTCTCACTCACCATGCCGATTGCATTGCTCGAGACCAGAACCCCCTGGCCCCAAGCGCCTCCCCGAACGAGACCAGTTCCAGCACCGTCCTGTGTCCGCATGAGCGGGGAGGTGAGGGGTTGGGCTGGACTTGTGTGCAGGGAAGTTCATTCAGTACGGAGTCCGTCGGATACCCCAATCTGTTGGGGTCGGGCAAGGTTAAACCACGACAGGTCGGCATAACTCCGAAAAACCATGGCACTACTGAACCTTAGACCCTCTGAACGCAGGTTTCCCACCAGCTCTTCACCGATCTCCCACCGGTTGTCCACAGGAAAGCCTCAGCTTCGGTCCTCCTAGCGACCAAGGTCGACTGATGGGTCAAACAGTGCGAGTGAAATCCAGTCGAGAAACGGTCAAGTGGCCGGTGTCGCGGGAAGGGATGGGCACCCCTTGGACTGACCAGGCTCCGAAGCGCGAGGGCAACTGACCCTCTCGAATGACCGATGGAATGGAAGTGGCCCCCGCTCCGAGTCCCCACGGCAAGCTCCTTCGCCTCGCCCTCGCGGACAAGTGCGCTGCGCTCGGCGAGCTCCGCGCCGTCTTGCCAATGCTTGCCTAGACCCGGCTGAAGCTGACGAATCCAGCGGTTCGTAGCGTAGCCTATTCGCTCGATCCGAGACAGAAGCTCCTTGCGGCGCTTTCGCTTCAGCCGTCCTCCGTGATTGTCGGTGAGCAATTGGGCGTAAGTGAGAGGGAGCTTCGTTCGGGAGCCCAGACGGAGGGCCCAGAGGAGAGGCAATCTTGCTCAGGCGTTCTCGCCAGCCAGGAGCCGCGTCCTTGACGCTCAGGGTGAGGGAATTCTCCGCGACCTCGTGGAGAAACACCGCGGTACGACCCTGGACACCCTGGTCCGACTGGTCACGTGCCATGGTGGGCGCGCAGTCAACGATGCCACAATTGCGCGCACTCTCCGCCGGGTGGAAATGTCGCCAAGAACGAGACGCTCTACGCCACTGAGTCAGACAGCATCGCGGCTTTCTGGCTCTCGGGAGTCCGGTCACACATGGCGATTCCGGGAGTCATCAATGTTTCAATAATGAGGAAGTGGGTCGAGCTGTGTTTGGACGTCAACTCCGACGAGGCGATGTCGTGACTAGCGACAATCTCAACGTTCGTGCAGACCCACGGCTCTAGGTTACCGTCGAGAAACGGAAGGCGATGCTGGTCTGTCTGCCCCGATATTCGCCCGACCCGAATCCCACCGAGCGGGCCTTGTCCAAGGCAAATCGGGTTTGAAGGAAGCTGGCTCCGCGGTGCTGGAAGAAGCTCCTGAACACCATTGCGCAGGCGTTGTTGGCGATCGACCCAGTAAGGTGTTGCTGGATGGTTCCGAAAGGCAGGTCAAGCCGAATGATTCTTATCGAGACCTGGATGGAAAGACGCACCTTGACAAGGCAGGGCGCCCCATGCTCCCATTCCCCACTCATCTCGCTCTCGATGAAACGGGTGGAACGGTGATGCAGAGATCGGCTCTTCTCGTACTACAGTCTTCTTGCTGGTTGCTTCTTCTTGCTGGTTGCGAATCGGCAACGTCAGACCTTGACCACGTAGCCACGTGCATCGAGTCCGTGACTGCGACCTCAACTACCAGAGTCTTGCGCTTCCCCTTCCCACGTAGCCCGTGGTCCCCAAATGTGACTCCGGCGCAGGTGGGACTTGGGGCGGGGCCTGGCGGTCTGCGTATCAACGACCGCGCATCGGTATTACCAGGTGGGAACCGCGAATTCTTGCCGGATCTCGGGTCGATTCGCGTCGCGTATTCTGGCGAGACTCTGAGACCTAGCGTCACTACGGAGTGGGTCACAAGCATGGGGACTGTCGAACTTGGTACCTACGCATCGGTTCCAAATATCATCAGTTTTGGCGATGTGACGCTGTGAAACTATGCCCACGCCGGACGAGTTGAATCGGGTAGGACCATCATGCGTCAACAGGGAGCTTGGGTATCGAGCAGACTCGACGGTGTGGATGTCACTCCCGTCTACCACGAGTATGTTTTCACATTTGGGTCCAACACGCGGCCAGGGACTGGCAGCGTCACACTGAATTCTGGTGCCTTCTTGTGGTGGATGGCAAATGATGTGGATGGCCTGGCATCCGGGCATGTAGTCCTCAACTCTGGTGCGCGTCTCAAGCTCGGACCTGGTAATTACTGGTTCAAGTCCTTGACGGTGAACTCGGATGCTGTGCTCGAACTGGACAATGAGTACGGCGGAATTCGGATCCTTGTTGGCGATCCGGGCAGCAACGAGGCAGCTGATCCCGATTCCTTCCTCATCCTCCGCGGTGACGTCCGTCGTGACCAGGCCTATGACGAGAACGTCCTCATCGGCTTTGCGGGATCAAGCTCAGTGCCGATCGCGAAGTCTGTTCCTGCAACGATCGTCGCTCCGCATGCAAAGGTGGAGCTATATTCCCAGAGTTCAGAGGGCTACCAGCAGATGGCAGTCTTCGGGTATGCTGTCGAATTGCATCAGAACACCGCATTCAAGTACCGGTATCTTCAAGACTGGAAGTTCACCGCGAAGGCGTGGCCTCCAGTGTTGCGGAAGGCCTTTGCCAGCAGTGGACAATGGCAGTACCCGCTTGAGAGCGAGAGACCGCGATTCGAGGGTTGGCAAGGTGTGACGCACGACGACGACTACTGGTTTTCGAGCCACGCGATATGTAATTCCAAGCCATGCACAAGTCACCTGTGGGCAACGAGGGTCGGCGAGCCCTACGATTCGGCATGCGCCTCGCTTGGGATCTGTGATAGCGAGTCTGGCACGGATGCCGAGATCGACTGCTGCGTTTCACATTGTGCAGACAACGCCGACTGCATTCTCGGCCGCTATCGGTCCTCACCCTGTGGAGGGGGTGACACCTACATAGAGAATCCGTGGAACGGTCACGGCATGGACCACATCGGCGATATCACCCTTATTCCTGCAGCTGGCCTGGGCAACATGGTGATGCACGACGTATTGGTCGCGCCTCTTGAGTCGAACACGGGTCATGGCATTGGAATCGGTATTCTCAACGCGACCAATCTTAGAGGGGGCGCGGTTACCGATGTTTTTTTCGGAGAGCTGGAGGAGAATCCGGAGTGTCCGCAGACAAATCTTCCCTGGGTGGGCTACAATCCCGCGGATGGCCTGGTATACACGAGCAACAGCAAGAACGTATCCTGCCTCAGCGCATATGCCATTGGTTGGAATGGTCGCGCGTCGCTTCGGCGAACCGTGCGACTTCGAACGTGGGATGGAGCCTTTCTCACAATTGTCGCGGTGGGCGAGGGGGAGTATGTCCAGGGTGGCGACTTCTCCGAAAGCGGTAAGCTCTATCTGGTCGACGGGGCGGATCCGGGGGGAGTCTTCGTAATTGACGTAGCCACTGGCGTGGTTCTGGAGGGTTTCCACATTGATTTCACGGTCAATGGCCCGCTATTGGACGGGGATGAAATGCAGGGAATATCGATCTGGGATTTGGATGACGGACGAGCGCCTGGCATGTTGGGTGAGGTTCATGTCGGCATGCTGGACTTGGAGCTAGGCGGAAACACGGACAAGCTGTATTTCAAGCACCTGCGTGCTACATACCCTGGCAACCTCTGATGACCGAGTACGGCCGGAAACGGCACACAACGACTCTGGCTCTGTGGTTCATCCGTTTCGCCGCAGCAGCGGTGCTGGCCATTTCCGGCAGGGCATCGGCAGAGGAAATGTCACCGTGGTCGGTCGATGGCATGGCCGAGCTCGGCATCGTGCCGGTTCGTCCGCCAGGTTCTCGAGACGGGGCGCGGGAGAGCGTGGTGGATGTCGGGTTCGGCGCGTCGGGCCACTTCGCCCTCTCTCGATGGTTCCGGATCGGATTGGGGTCGCGCTTCTCCACGCCACTCCGAACGCAGACGTGGGGGCGCTACTACTCGCTCTCCATTCCGGTGTTGGCACTGCTCCGGATCCCTCTGGACTCACGAGGTCAGTCTCTCGAGTTGGGTGGCGGCGTGGGTGGGGGCGGGGTCTGGCAACGCGCCGAGGAGGACACCACGGAAGGAGAACCGTCGCGCATGGGACGTGCGGCGTTTACCTGGGAAGCTTACATTGGGCACGTCGACTCGCTGGGGCCCAACGGGATCGCGCTTTTGCTGCAGGCAGGTGTCCGAAGAGAGTACGTGGAACACGAATCCATGGATCTGATTCACCTGCTTCTGTTCCGCACCGGTATCCGATTTCGCTGAGGTCGATCGCACGGCGCTCCTTCAGCTACTCCGCTACATGGTGCGGATCTGGGAGAAGCATGGGGTCACGACCTCGTCCACCACGGCAACACCGGCTGGACTACCTCGACCCGCTTCGAGTCGTTCGTACCCAGTGCACTGACGGGCCCCCTGGTTTTTGCGGGCCGCCTGGAGATCAGTACCCAGTGCACTGACGGGCCCCCCTCTTTTCGTGGGCCGCCTGGAGATCAGGGCGGGTCCCAGCAGGGGGGGCAGGGCCGCTCCGCAGAAGGGTTCGTGGTGCAGGTGGGGCCTTGGGCGACGCGGTGCTCGCCACGGAGTGGTGAGCTGCCAGGTGGTTCGCGACGCAACGGCCAGCCTGATGCCTGGGCGCAGGATGCTTGGATAAGGCGGCTCACCTCTCCGCGGCCGAGCCTTTCGTCATAGGGGAGATCTGGATGACGCGCGTGATGAACACTTCGCTTCGGTGATGGTGATACAGCCAGCGTTCAGTGTCATCTGCACGGCCTCGACGGCTGGCGGAGCAGTCGAGCGCGCGCGGCTGTCTGCGATGGTGGAACAGCTGGGTCTTATGTGTTTGACGGCTGCTGCTCGGTGTGTTGGCGGGCGGCCCAAGCATGAGGGGTGAAGCGCTCCGGTTGTTTTTCGATCTCGTCAGCATCGGCGCGGAGCACGTCAACGAGGTATTCGTGCACTGGGATGCGGGCAGCGACCGCGGTCTGCAGGATGGTGCTGCGGATGATGTCGAGCACGAAGCGCCCCTCGAGACTGAGGCGAAACATCGAGCTGCCCTCGATCAGCTTCTCGGTGCGAAGCATCCTCTCCTGCTGGTTGTTGGTCGGCTGCAGGCGCGGATCATCGAGGTAGGCGGTCAACTTGTCGTAGTGGTTTAGGATGTAGCGAGCAGCGGTTCCGAGCTTGGTACCCTTGGACCACTTGGCTTCCATTTTCGTCGCCAGGCCCTTGATGTCTTCCCAGAGCTCGCGGCTGTCCGCTTGTCGTACTGCGAGCACATTCTCTCGGTTGCGGCCGTGCTCGTCGAGCAGCTGCTCGTGCATCGCGATTCCGGTGAACAAGTGCAGCATGAACGGGCAGTACACCGGATCCTCCTGCTCGTAGATCGCGAACGGTCGTCGCGCGTGAGCGCTGCAGCCGATTGGCTTCACATCGAAGCGCGAGAGGAGCTGCTCGTCCCGGACCAGATTGGTTGTGCTGAGATCGGACTGCACGATGACACTCCGGGCCATCGGGCTACGCCGGTGAAGTATCGACCCGAGGAGATCGCCGAGGCTGCCGAGGTGGCTGCGGTAGAAGACGATCAGGCTGCGCGGATCGTGGGCGACACTGCGCCCTGTGAGCACCGTGGTGTTGAGGGACTGCTTGTTGCCGGTGCCATCTTGCCTGGGTGACTCGAACTCCAGCACTCTGCCGATGAGCATGCCCAGAGACGGGTCTTCATCCTTCGTGCGTGTCACGTCGCGCGCACCCTCCGCCTGCTCGTGCTGTCGGCACTCTTTGCGCTGTCTGCATTGTTGGATGCTGGCCTCGGCTGCAGTTGGGGTGCGATAGGCATCCCATGGTGGAAGTGGTTTGGGTTTCTTCTTTCCCTGCGAGTTGGCATTCTTCAGGTAGGTGGAGAGCTCGAGCACGCGACACGACGTATCGTCACCGCTCAGGATGTCGCTGTCGGCAAGCTCCGTGCTCAGCCTGAGATAGATTGGCACCAGGCGTTCGGCAACGTAGTGAAGCATGCGGCTGAGCCCACCTGCGCTGAACTGCTTGCCGGCGGTGGAGAACAGCGTGGCGATTCGGTTGAGCGGCAGCGCGAACTGTCCAACCAACACCGCCAGCGTGGCGAGTGTCATCCAGGTCACACTGTAGCGCGCAGGGCCGTAGGCATCCGTCGACGCCGAAACCACCGTGCGCTCGCCGTTGCCCTTGACCACCACGTGCTTCTCGACATTGAGGGTGATCGGCTTGACCGACACCGCGACGTCGTAGCGCACCCGCTGGTCGTTGAGGGTCCTCAGTACCTTGGCATCGGCCAGGTCATCGGTCAGCAGGGTCGCTGCCAGGTATTCCACCTCTTCGTCGGCGACCGCCACACCACCGGGCATCAGAGTTTCAGTCACCGACGTGAGAGACGGATCGGTTTGCTCGCCGAGCTCTAGGCGGGCGACGAAGGCGGCGGTCTCCGCACGGGTCTCTGCTTGCTCTTCTTCGGTCAGCTCAATCGACTCTACCGTGATTTCATCGAGGATGTCTTGCAGTGAGGTCGGGGACGAGGGCTCTGCCTGATTCTCACTGACGGACACCGGACACGGAGGCTTCTTCTTCATCTTGGCCAATCTCTCCTCGATACGCTTGGCTCTGCGAGTGTGACTCCTGCGCAGGGCCTTGTGCCAGTCGCAGAGACGATGGCTGCGGGCCAGCTGCTGCTCCAGCCGCTCTTGCTCGGTCTTGGCCCGGCCGTGCTTGGTGCCAGGAATGGCCGATGCTGGGCTACCGCTCCGACGCCGCTCGCTCGAGCATGTAATCCCGAGAGCGCGACGCAGCTCCCGAACTATCTCGTTGAATCGCTGCGGCAGATTCTTCCCCGCGTTGAGATAATGCCGGTGCAGCTTCAGAAAGGCCGCTACCGACTCTGGCGCCTCGGCCAGGTGAGCTCCAATCCACGCATCCACCTCGCGTAGTTGCTCGGCGGTCAGCGGCGTTATGGCGACCCGGTCCATAGAGATCGTAAGATCAAATTCTACGATCCTGGTCAAGCAAAAAGATCAACAGACTAACGATTGATCGTCGCTGTTTGGTGCTCGCCACACCCGCGCCCGCTTGTGCACCGTGAAGCTCGCCCCTTCGAGCAGCAGCGACAGCTCGCCGGTGGAAATGGCAGTGCCGCTGGGCCGCTCGGTGAAGCTCTCGAGCAGGCGCAGGCGCCCGCCCTCGAAGCGGCGAGTCACCAAGTAGAGGCCGATCGCGTCGCCGAGTAGTGCACGCAGCTGCGTGTGGTCACGCTTGATGAAGAGCACGCAGTCACCTTGGTACGGATCGGCCCCGAGCAGGTACGCCTCACCAAGTAGGCCATCTGGCCCCTTTC
>CAYNEY010000044.1:0-4153 GCA_964396375.1 uncultured Polyangiaceae bacterium
TACCGAAGGATGCGGGAGCGACGCAGAGTGCGACAATGGCTACTGCGACGCGGGCGAGTGTGCTTGCTGGTCGCAAGAGCAACGCTATTGCGACGGCAGCTGCACCGGAGTGATGTGGGACGCCAACAACTGTGGAGACTGTGGTGCGATCTGTCCTGACACGGCGCCCCAGTGTTCGAACGGAACTTGCATATGTTTCAGTCCTCCCTGCGGCAGCACTGGAGAAGGCGGTGCTCCAGGTCAAGGTGGTGCTCCGGGCCAAGGCGGTGCTCCGGGCCAAGGCGGTGCTCCGGGCCAAGGCGGTGCTCCGGGCCAAGGCGGTGCTCCGGGCCAAGGAGGAACACTCGGTCAAGGTGGCACCAACGATGGCGCCGGCGGCCTTCCGCCCATCACCAATGGGTGCAATGGCTACGCTACCCGCTTCTGGGACTGCTGTAAGCCGCATTGTGGTTGGGAGAGCAATGTGCCAGGTGCCATCAATCCCATGATTTCCTGCGGCCCCAGCGACGAGAGCCTGATGGACGTCTACGACACGCCGAGCAGCTGCAACGGTGGCTCAGCCTACACGTGCCACAACCTCGCTCCCTGGGCGGTGAGCGGTACGCTCTCCTACGGGTATGCCGCGACCTCGAGTGGTGACATCTGTGGGCGCTGCTACCAACTACAGTTCACTGGAAGTTCGCACAATGCGGGGGCCGATCCCGGCTCTTCGGCGCTGCTCGGCAAGACCATGGTCGTTCAGGCCATCAATGTCGGGTACGACGTGGCGGGGCACCAGTTCGACGTGTTGATCCCCGGCGGCGGTGTGGGGGCGTTCAACGCCTGTTCGAGCCAGTGGGATGTGCCGACCAATGAACTCGGCGAGCAGTACGGTGGGCTCCTCAGTACCTGCAAAAATACCCTGGGTGGGCAGGCCACCCACAGCCAGTTGAAGTCCTGTGTGGTGGACAAGTGCAGTTCCGTCTTCGGTTCTCGTGGTCTTGGGGAACTCGAGGCTGGCTGCCAATGGTTCGTCGACTGGTATGAGGTCGCCGACAATCCGAACATCGTCTACCAGGAGATCCCCTGCCCGGCATCCATCACGGGCAAGTCAGGGATGGATCGCACCAGCCTGAACGACGTTCGCACGGGTTGCTGAGCATTCCCCCGATGCACCGGTCTCGGCCGAGGGACCACCGAGGAACTTGGGTGGTTTTCCGCTTGTGCTGTCGCCAAGCGCTGAAATTGGGTATCCTTGTCGGACCTTGTCCTTCTGCAGAAGGAAACCAACACCATGAACCGAAGCTTCATTCCTTGGCTCCTCGGATGTCTTCTGGCTGTGGATCTGCTCGGCTGTTCTTCGGAGGACAGCAGGCCTGGCACGTCATCGGTAGGAGGTGATGCTGGCCTTGGAGGTGGCAGTGGGACAGCCGTTGGAGGGATGAGCCCCGGGGCTGGAGCGCCGGGGCAAGGCGGACTCACCGGTTTGGGTGGCCAGAGTTCCGGGCTGGGCGGTGTCACGGTGGGCGCTGGTGGCGCGACCTCGGGAGAAGGCGGTGCCACGGTGGGCGAGGGCGGTGCCACGGTGGGCGCTGGTGGCGCGACCTCGGGTGAAGGTGGGGCCACGGTGGGCGAGGGCGGCGCCACGTCGGGTGAAGGCGGTGCCACGTCGGGCGAAGGCGGTGCCACGGTGGGCGAGGGCGGTGCCACGGTGGGTGAGGGCGGTGCCACGGTGGGTGAGGGCGGTGCCACGGTGGGTGCTGGCGGCGCGACTCTGGGCGAGGGCGGCACTACGACTGGTCTTGGCGGTGACACCGGAGTTGGTGGCGACACCGGAGTCGGTGGTAGCGTGGTTTTGGTCGAGCCGATCGATCGCGGCAATGGAAGTTATGTGCTCGAGTTCGGTGACACCTATTTCGAGGTCAATGCCAGCGTGGGGGCTCGGATCGTCAAGTATGCGTATGCCGGCGCGGAGATGCTCCTCCCCGCTTCTGCGGTGGCTTCGGCGAGTGATGCCAACATGCGCAACAACTATGGCTCCACGTTCTGGACCAGCCCTCAGTCGGTGTGGAATTGGCCGCCGGTGGTCGCCCTCGACTCGGGTGCCTACACCGCCGCCGTGGGAACCAACTCAATGGAGTTCACGAGCGCGGTCGCGACCGTGGGTTCATACCAGATGGTGCTCATCAAGCGCTTCACCGCCGAGCTCGAGCTGGGTCGGATTCTGGTCGAATACGTGCTCGAGAACCGCGGTGGTTCGGCCGCATCCCTCGCCCATTGGGAGATCTCGCGGGTGCCGGGTGCGGGCCTCAGCTTCTTCCCCACCGGGAGCGGTACGGTCACTCCCTCGATGACTGCACTCGTGCTGCCCACGTCCGGTGGCTTGACCTGGTTTGACTGGGCCGAGTCTGCGCCGGCATCGGGAGATGCCAAATACATCGGCGACGGTGCGGAGGGCTGGCTTGGACACGCCGTCGAGGGCGTGTTGTTCCTACGTACCTTCCTCGACATCTCCCTGGCCCAGGCCGCGGCCAACGAGGCTGATGTGGAGATCTACGCGAACTCGGAGTACCAGTACACTGAGCTCGAGCCACAGGGACCCCTCACCTCGATTCCAGCCAGTGGTAGCGCGACCTGGCGCGTGTACTGGCAGCTCCGGCCCATCCCGGCGGAGGTCGAAGTGAGTTCGGGCAGTACCGCGCTCATGGCGTTCGCTCGTGAGATGGCTGCGAATGCTCCTGTGACCGAATGAGCGTTCACGGAGCCGCGTCGAGATTCGGCATCTCAGCCAGCACGCCGCGCACCAAGGCGACCAGTTCCTGATTCCCCGGGGTGCTCTCCATGCCTTTGGGGAGCTTCTTCGCGATCCACCGGACGCTGTAGGTCGTCGACGCTCCGACCGCCAGCTCGACATAGGCACCCTGCTGCTCGACCTCGAGGAACCGCCCGCTGTCTGGGACGTAAAGCACCACTTCACCTTCGTTGGGTGCTTGAGCTTGGGGTGGGATGTCGGGGAACGCCTTGATGAACAGATACCCCTGATCCACATGGGCGAGCCACCCCTCCCGTCCATCGGCGTAGGATTTGCGGTTCTCCTTGTACTTGGTCGGATCGTGCAAGAACCAGGTGATGCCGCGCTCGGGGAGGAGGACGAGGGTGCTGTCCGCGGTGGTCGGGGTATCACTGGGATAGAAGACCAATCCACCTGGGCGAACGCGCGTGTTCTGCCAAGGGGCCACCTTGCGTGGCGAGCTTCCACGGTTGATGAGGGTCAGATCGATACGCAGGCTCTCGGTTTCCGGTTCCGCCGTGATGCGCTGTTCAGCCATCAAGCCAAGCTTGCGATTGATGCCGCTGGTCATGATGGCCGTCCGACCCTCGACCTGGAGCTGCCAGGGGAGGCTGTCGAGTTCGGGGGGAGGTGGCCACATCCAATCGCTCTGGGGACTTGGCCAGAACGAAGAGCCATAGGCGGAAGGTGACTCGAGCTTCGGCACCAGCGCGTTGTGACCGTCGAGGGAGAACTCCACGATCCTCCCTCCGTCAACTGGATCGAGTTCGACCGTGTACCGCCCAACCTTGAGCCGGTAGTTCTCCTTGCGCACTACCGGAACGAAGCCCGGACCAGGTAAGACTGGCTCGGCCATGGTTCGGGGGGGGCAGGCGGGAGGAGGTGGCGGAATTCGGAGCGGTGGTTTCGGGCAGGGTGCGTCTTTCGCACAACTGGTCGCCAGAACAAGCAGGAAGGTGGCCAGGTTGACTCTCATCACGGTGGGCTCCGCGCCGCACTCTACTGAATCGTCCTTCGGCTCGATACCCTTCCTTGTCATCGACTACAGTGTAGGCGTCGGGCATACCTATTCACAGAAATGAGAGGCCTGATGTGATTGGATGCACTGGGCCTCCTGCCACAGGAAGAAATGGACTGGTTGTTCTGATGTTCCAATGGTTTGGGACAAATCTACCAGCACTGAACCCATCGGAGATTCCATGATGCGCTCCCTGTCTTCCTGCTCATCCGTTGTCGCCTTGGCCTTCCTGGTTGCTTGCAGTGGGGAGGACACCGCACCCGACACCCAGACCAGCAATCCTGGTGGGGCGGGGGGGATGTCAGGGACTGGTGTGGGCACGAGTGGAGGAACGACGGGTGGTGGCGTCACAGGCACCGATCCTG
>CAYNEY010000044.1:4253-12491 GCA_964396375.1 uncultured Polyangiaceae bacterium
GTCAAGGCGGAGCGACCGTGGTGGGTCAAGGCGGAGCGACCGTGGTGGGTCAAGGCGGAGCGACCGTGGTGGGTCAAGGTGGAGCGGAGCAGACCGGAAGCTGCATACCGGGAGTGCAGACCGGTGACGACTGTGATCCGAGCGTCGACATCGAGCCTTGCGTGCGCAGTGATCGCACCTGCACCTGCGATGTTGGCACCAACCAGTGGAACTGTGTGCCTGACGCGGGGCTCGGGGGAAGCACCGGCCAGGGCGGCGCGCCCGGCCAAGGTGGCGCACCGGGAGAGGGTGGCAGTACCGCCGGGCTCGGTGGGGAACCAGGGACGGGCGGTCTGACGGGAGAGGGCGGCGCCACCGGTGCCGGAGGTTCCACTGCCGCCTCGGTGTGCGGCGTGAATCCTGATTCTGCTGACGGCCTGTTGCAGATGGAAGACCTCTGCCGCGGTCTGGTCGCGGTGAGCACCGGACAGGGAGTGTTTCTCTCTTGGCGATTGATGGGCTACGAAGCGCCCGACACGGCTTTCAACGTCTATCGAGACGGGACACTGGTCAATTCCTCCCCCATCACCGATAGCACCAACTACGTCGACGGCTCGGGCTCGACCAGCGCGCGTTACACCGTGCGTGCGGTGGTCGGCGGCGTAGAACAGGGTGACTCGTCGGTGTCTCGCGACGACGCTTCGGCGACGCCGGTCTGGCAGAACAACTACGTCACCATTCCTCTCCAGACTCCCGCTACCTACACCGCTGGCGACACCTCACCCGGAGATCTGGACGGTGATGGCGAGTATGAGCTGGTGGTCAAGGAGCAGAACTCTCCCCGCGATCCCTCACAGGACGGAGTGACCGGGCAGCCCAAGTTTGCGGCTTACGAACTCGACGGAACGTTCCTGTGGCGGGTCGATCTCGGGATCAACATTCGTGAGAGCGAACACACTACGCCCTTCGCGGTCTACGACCTCGACAGCGACGGCAGCGCGGAGTTGATCGTGAAGACCGCACCCGGTACCCGGGACGGGACTGGCGCCTACCTCTCGGATGGGCCGGCGGCCAACGACGACGACGGCGCCGACTATCGCAACTCGGTGGGCAAGATCCTGGGTGGTGGGCCCGAGTATTTGACGGTGTTCAGCGGCCGTGATGGTTCGGAATTGGCCACCACCAACTATCATGCCCCCTACAACAGTGGCAACTGGGGGGATACCTATGGGAACCGCTCGGATCGCTACAACGCGACGGTTGCGTTCCTAGATGGAACGGGGCTGCCGAGCATTGTGCACCAGCGCGGGTACTACGCGCGCACCACCTTTGGGGCCTACAACTACAGAAACGGGCAGCTCGAGCTCCTCTGGGAGTTTGACACGGACGACAGCGGCAACGGTGCGTACGCGGGCAAGGGTACCCATTCGGTGATGGTGGCGGACACCGACGGTGACAACCGGCAGGAGATCATCCCCGGGGCGCTCACCATCAACTCGGATGGCACGCGCGGTTGCGTGGTGAGCTTCTACGGTCATGGCGATGCCCTGCACATCGGGGACTTCGTACCGTCGCGACCGGGTTTGGAGGTGTTCCAACCTACCGAGAGTGGGTCGGTTCCTGCCTATTTCGTGCGTGATGCCAGGACCTGCGAGATCCTCTGGCAGGGGCCGAACACGCCTGCCGATGGTGAAGGTCCAGGCCGGGGCGCGGCCGACGACATCTCGCCGAACAATCCCGGTGGTGAAGTCTGGACCAACAGTTCGGGTGTGTTCAGCGCGGCGACTGGGAACAGCGTGGGCAACAACGCCAGCTCTTGCAATTTCTTGATCTGGTGGGACGGCGATGAGAGTCGAGAACTCCTGAACGGCAACAGCGTGAGCCAGTACGATGGCGAGGGCCAGGGCTTCTCCGCCTCGGGATGCACCTCGATCAATGGTTCGAAGTCCGTCCCTAGCCTATCGGCCGATCTGTTCGGGGACTGGCGCGAGGAGGTGATCTTCCTTTGTGGGGATTCACTCCGCGTCTTTACGACCACGCAGACCACCTCACGCAAGCTCTTCACGCTGATGCACGATCCGCAGTACCGCGCCAATGTCTCGGCGCAGAACGCGTCCTACAACCAGCCTCCGCACACCTCGTTCCACATCGGTGATGGCATGGTGACGCCTGCCCAGCCCAACATCCACGTCCGCTGAGTCGGCGGGATTCGGCCCAGCCGGAGGGTCCGAGGGGTGACTTGCCCCCGGGCCCGAGGAGGGTCTCAGAAAGCTTCCCCTTGCGGTCCGGCCCCGGCTTTGAAAGGCTAGGAGGTAAGGATGCGCATCTACAATCTGTTTCCCCTTCTGGCTGGTCCCTTCGGGCGCTGGACCGAACACCTCGAGCGCGCCAAGTCCCTGGGCTTCGACTGGGTCTTTCTGAACCCGATCCAGAAACCTGGGCGCTCGGGGAGCCTGTACTCGATCGCCGACTACTTTGGGCTAAATCCGCGGCTGGTCGACAGTGAGAGCAGGTTGTCTCCAAAGGAGCAGGCGTGCCAGGCCATCGACACCGCCCACCGCCTCGGGCTGCGGGTGATGGTGGACTTGGTAGTCAATCATTGTGCGATCGACGCTCCTCTCACCCGGGAGCATCCCGAATGGTTCGAGCGGGAGGGCGGTGCGATCCGGCATCCGTTCTGCGTCGAGAATGGAGACAAGACGGTCTGGACCGATCTTGCCAAATTCGACCACGAGGGGGCACTGCGGGGTTCCGGGCTGACCGAGTACCTGTTGTCGGTCATCGAATACCTAGATGGGCTCGGCTGCGACGGCTTCCGGTGCGATGCCGCGTACCAGGTTCCGGGAAGGCTGTGGTCGGAGTTGATGCAGCGGAGCCGGCGCAAGCGCCCCGAGAGCCTGTTCGTGGCCGAGACCCTGGGGTGCACCGCCGACCAGACTCGCGAGACAGCCCGCGCCGGCTTCGATTACGTGTTCAACAGCAGCAAATGGTGGGATTTCAAGGCTCCGTGGCTGCTCTCCCAGTATGATCTCACCCGTGAGCTGGTGCCGTCGATCGGCTTCCCCGAGAGTCACGACACCGAGCGGCTGTTCAGCGAGAGCCACGGAAACCTGGCGGAGGTCAAGCTGCGCACGCTGTTCTCGGCGCTGTTCGCCAGCGGCTTTCTGATCCCCATGGGCTTCGAGTTCGGGTTCGAGCGGAGGCTGCATGTGGTCGACACGCGACCGGAACACTGGGAAGACACGAAGGCTGAGCTCGGCGAGTTCATCCAGCGGCTCAACCAGCTCAAGGCCGATTACCAGGTGTTCCGCGAGGAGTGTCCGACCGAGTTCTTGCATATCGACAACCCGATGGTGTGCGCGATGTGGAAGGGGTCGCTCACGTCTCGGGAGGAGGCGCTGGTCTTCATGAATACCGACCTTCATGGTCGCCAGACCATTTGGTTCGACTCGCTCCGTCGCTTGGTTCAGTCCGGGGCGGCGCTGGTCTGCGTCTCGCCGGAGAACCCGATGGAGCATGTCGCCGAGCCATTTCACTACGAACTGCGCCCCGGCGAGGCCATCGTGCTGGTCACGCGGCGCTGAGCGGAGAGATGCCATGAAAGCTCGCCGACTCCGGATCGTCCTTCACACCGAGGATTGCCTCGGGGATGGTGCATGCTGTGACACTGCGCCCAACACCTTTGAGCTCAATCTCGAGCAGCGGGTGGTCATTCGAGAACCTCCACATGATCCCGATGAGCTGGTGCTGACCGCAGCGCGCAAGTGTCCGGTGGACGTGATCGAGATCTTTGACGATGAAACCGGGGAACAGCTCGCACCATGAATTCGAAGCTGGTGGCTCAGTCCCTCGACCACGCACTGCTTCAACCTGGGCTCTCGCGGGAGGTGTTCGACGCGGGGTGCCGCTTTGCGGCCGAGGCGGGGGTGGCGGCCTTGTGCGTGAAATCGCGGGACGTGGCACGGGCGAGGCGTTGGCTGGAACACTCACCGGTGGCCCTGTGTGCCGTGGTTGGTTTCCCCCATGCCAACGCGCCGCGCTCGGTTACGCTGGCCGAAATCGCCCAGGCGATGGCCGACGGCGCCACCGAGATCGACGCGGTCTGTGAGCTCTCGTCGGTCTTGGCGGGGGAGTGGGCGGCGGTGGAGGAGGAAATATCGGCCTGGCTCGGCGTGGTGCGGGCGGGGCGTGGCAAGCTCAAAGTCATCTTCGAGACCGGGTTGATCGACGCGGCCGACAAGAAGCGCCGGTTGTGCCGATTGTGCCGCGATCTCGGGGTGGATTTCGTGAAGACCTCGACCGGATTCGCCACCCGCCGAGCCCCGGATGGCACCCTCATCACGCTTGGGGCGACGGAGGAGGACGTGCGCTTGATGGTAGAGGAGGTCAAGCCGGGCTGCGGTGTCAAGGCGTCCGGTGGGATCCGCCGCCTCTCGCAGGTGCGCCGGTTCCTCGAGCTCGGAGCCACGCGCATCGGCACGGCCAGCACCGAGGCCATCTTGGCTGAGTTTGAGGCCTGACGTGGAGAAGGTGCGCTCCCAACAGGTGCTTGTGGCGACGCACACCACCAAATCCAGCCTGACGGGGACGATCCTCGGGTATTTTCGGAGGTTGGGGCCGAATCCCTGGGATGACTACCGCTTCGTCAAGGATGAGGGGGCCATGCTCCAACTCTTGCCCGGGGTTCCAGTGATGCTGGAGCCCAACGGGGCTGTGTTTCGGGTGCGGAGTCGTGGACGGGTGGTGCGCGTTCGCTATCAGCCCCCACAGGTCACGAGCGATGCCCGATCTGGCTCCAGGAGCCACGCCCGTGCGGCGCTGCTCGAGCAGCTGCTGACGCCAATTTCCGCTCCGACTCTCCTCGGCGGCGCGGGTGCGATCGCGAAGAAGCTGAACGAAGCCTAGCCTGCCCGCCGGTTCGTGAGTTTCTTCTCTTCTTTCGCCCAGGTGTCTTTGAGGGTGAGCGTTCGGTTCAAGACCACGCGTCCCTGGGTGGTGTCAGGATCGACGCAGAAGTAACCGACGCGCTCGAGTTGGATGCGTTCGCCGACTGGGAGGCTCACAAGCGCTGGTTCGAGCTTGGCGCTCGCGCAGATCTCCATCGAATTCGGGTTGAGCGAGGTCCGGAAATCCGCGTCCTCCCCGGCGAGCGGGTTCTCCGCCAAAAACAGCCGCTCGTAGAGCCTTACCTCGGCGTCTACCGCGTGCGCGACCGAGACCCAGTGGATTGTGCCCTTCACCCGGCGACCGTCTTTGGCTTGTCCGCCCCAGGACTCTTCATCCCAGGTGCACTCGAGCTCCACTACCTCGCCTTGTTGGTCCTTCTTGATGGCCTGCAGCGTCACGAGGCAGGCCCCGCGCAGCCTCACCTCCATGCCTGGGGCGAGGCGGTGCCACTTGGGCGGTGCGACCTCGCGGAAATCGTCGCGCTCGATCCACAGGTGTCGCCCGAAGCTGACCCGTCGCGTGCCTCGCTCTGGATACTCCGGGTGAGTCATCACCTCCACCTCGGCCAGCTTATCTTCCGGCCAGTTGGTGATGGTAAGGAGAAGTGGGCGCGTGACACCCATGAAGCGGGGGCAGCGCGCGTTCAAGTCCTCCCGCTGAATGTACTCGAGGAGTTGGACGTCGACCGTACCCTCGCGCTTCGAAACCCCGATCTGTTCGCAGAACTTACGGATCGCCTCGGGCGTGAAGCCTCGGCGCCGGATCCCGGCTAGGGTCGGCATGCGGGGATCCGACCAGCCGCTCACGTGCTTCTCCTCGACCAGCTGCTGCAAGCGGCGCTTGCTCAGCATGGTGTAGGTCAGATTCAGGCGAGCAAACTCGATCTGCTGGGGCTTCTTCTCGCCGGTCAATCCGAGCTCGATCAGAAACCAGTCGTAGAGCGGCCGGTGCGCCTCGAACTCGAGGGTGCACACCGAGTGTGTGATGCCCTCGATCGCGTCGCACAGCCCGTGGGCGTAGTCGTACATCGGATAGATGCACCAGGTGTCGCCGGTGTTGTGGTGGCTGGCGTGGCGGATCCGGTACATCAATGGATCGCGCATGTTCTGATTGGGTGAGGCCATGTCGATCTTGGCCCGAAGCACCCGCGTTCCGTCCTCGAACTCCCCAGCACGCATCCGCCGAAACAGATCCAGGCTCTCCTCCACCGGTCGGTCGCGGTAGGGGCTGTTTTGTCCCGGAGTGTAGAAGTTCCCTCGAGTGGCCCGGATCTGATCCATGCCCTGGTCGTCGACGTAGGCGCGGCCCTTCTGAATCAGTTGCTCGGCCCACTGGTAGAGCTGCTCGAAGTAGCTCGAGGCCCAGAGCTGTGCGGACTCCTGATAGCCAAGCCAGTGCACGTCCTCGATGATCGAGCGCACGAACTCGTCGCTCTCCGCGAGGGGATTGGTGTCATCCAGGCGAAGATTGCAGGCGCCGCCATACTGCTCGGCCAACCCAAAATTGAGGACGATGCTCTTCGCGTGGCCGATGTGAAGATAGCCGTTCGGTTCGGGTGGAAAGCGCGTCTTGACGCGGCGGTGTCCAGCATCCACGTCGGCCTGAACCAGGTCGCGGACGAAGTTGGGAGCCGTGGTGTCTTCGGGCGGGGGAGAAACGGGAGCCGTGGCCATCTCGATGGGCCGTTATGAGCCGAACCGAGCCCAGCCGCAAGCGCAAGCCAGATTCATCGAGAGATCGGGCAGGGCCCCTGCGCCCCGCACAATCCCCGAAAAATGCCGGAAACATTGGGCGAGAGTTGTGGGCGTGGTCACCGCGGCTCTCGGATCTGGATGGCGCGAGCGTGTGCGGTCAGTCCTTCGCGGGTGGCGAAATCCGCGACCTTTGGGCCGTCCACAGCCAAAGCCTCGCTGTCGTAGGCGAGGACGCTGCTGCTCTTCAAGAAGTCATTGACCGAGAGTGGCCCGAAGAAGCGCGCGGTACCGCCAGTCGGTAAAACATGGGAAGGACCAGCGAAGTAGTCGCCGAGTGGAACTGGGGTGTTCGCCCCGACGAAGATAGCACCAGCGTTTCGAATGCTCGCGAGGCATCCCTCGTCGTCGTGCGTCATCAACTGCAGGTGTTCGGTCGCGAATTCGTTGGCGAGTTCCACCGCGTCGGTCAAGCTCGGGGTGATGATGATGGCCGAGTGTCTGGCGAGCGAAGCAGCGAGTGCCTCGCGACGGCTCAGGGTCGCGAGCTCAGTCGAGAGTGCGGCAACCACCTCGTGAGCCAGGGTCTCGGAAGGCGTGGCCAGGACCGCCGAGCCCGGGTCGTGTTCAGCTTGAGCTAGCATGTCTGCTGCGACCCAGTCGGCGCGCGCCGACTCATCGGCGACGATGAAGACCTCGCTCGGACCAGCGATGGAGTCTATTCCGACGCGGCCGAACAGTTGGCGCTTGGCCTCAGCCACGAAGGCATTGCCAGGGCCGACCAGCTTGTGCACGGGCGTGATGCTTTCGGTTCCGAAGGCCAGGGCGGCCAGGCCCACCGCGCCACCCGCTCGATACACCTCGCGCACACCGAGTTCATAGGCCAGACCGAGTGCCATAGGGTTGATCTCTCCGTCGGTGGGAGGGCTCGTGATGGCGATGCTCCCGACGCCCGCGACCTGTGCCGGTACCACCGTCATCAACACCGTCGACGGGTAGAAGGCGCGGCCCCCGGGGACATAAACCCCAATTCGCTCAATGGGAGTGTAGCGCACGCCCAATCTTCGCCCGCCGCGGATCAGGGGCGCGCTCGGCGCTGCGATCTTGATGTGGCTCTGGTAGGCGTGGATGTTGTCCCGGGCCTCTCGCACCAGGGTCAAGAAATCTGCCGGGAGCCGTCGATGGGCGTCCTGCAGCATCGATTCGGGCACACGCAGCGTCTGGGGCGTGATGGAGGCGCGATCCAGTCGGGAGGTCAGCTCCGTGACGGCACGGTCTTGGCCCACGCGCACCTGCTCCAGGAGATCGCGCACGATGCGGGGCACGTCCAGATCCCCTTGGCTCTCGGCGGCGGTGAGGCCGCCTCCCCGCAGATGGCTGAGCAGGGCAAGAAGCTCTTTGCGATAGGTTGGACTCTCGTGGACGAGGACTCGTACGGGCGACATGGCCTCTCGGACTTAACAGGCTTTCTCAGGAGCTGCCAGCTCTTCCCCTCTCCTCGGCGTGTACTATGCTGTGCCTTTCCCAGGTGCCAGCGGCCAAGACCACCCCCAAAATCCTGCTCCTTCGCCCACCCTCCCCGAACGATCGCTTCGGGCTTGGGCCGTTCTTCTCGGTGGAC
>CAYNEY010000044.1:12501-48590 GCA_964396375.1 uncultured Polyangiaceae bacterium
CTACCGGCGGTCACTCGAGGCGGTGATGTGGGCAGAGCGACCCGATCTGGTGGGGGTGAGCTGTATGCACACCATCGACATCGAGACCACGCTGGCCACGGCGCGAACCGTCAAGCGGCTGAGCAGCTCCGTGCCGGTGATGGTCGGGGGCCATGTTGCTTCGCTGTTCCCGGAACCTTTCACCGACCAAGCCATCGACGCGATCGCCCTCGGTTGCGCCGAGAGCACGGTGTGTGCTGCTGTCCGGGCGCTGCTCCGGCCCTTGCCGCACCCACCATGCCGGGGGTTCTTGGTGCGGCAGCGCAGAGGCTCGGACGCGGCCTGCTTTGCCGGTGACCGCTCGCAGTTGGTGATGGAGTTCACCGATACTCCGGTCGCGCGTGAACACCTCGCTTCTGTCCGGCGTCGCTACGTGTGCGTGCACAAGCAGCCGATTTGGGCGGTCGAGACCGCACGCGGTTGTCCCTTTCGCTGCAACTTCTGTTCTTCGGCGGCGTGGAGCGGTCGGCGCTCGGTGCTGCGTCCGCTCGACGCGGTGGTCGATGACCTGTGTTCGGTTGGAAAGAACGTATTTCTGGTCGATGACCTGTTCTTTAGCCCAACCGCGCGCAGCCTCGCGCTCGCGGCACGGCTCGCTGAACGCGGGCTCCGCAAGGAGTGGATGCTGGCCCAGACTCGACTCGACGTCATAGCGAAGCACCCAGAGCTCTTGGCGGCATGGCGGCCCCTGGCCAAAAATTTCGATTTGTTCTTCGGGTTCGAGTCCCCAAGCGACAGATGGCTGGCCTCCCTCGACAAGGACATGTCAGCCTCCGCGATCGACGAGGGTGTGGCTGCGGCGCGGGCTCATGGTTTCGGGGTCACGGGTAACTTCGTGGTCGATCCGCGCTGGGGGGAGGCTGAGTTCGCGGAGGTTCGGGCGCTGATCCTGCGCCTCGGTCTCACGAGGGTCGGTTTTACGATCCTGACGCCGTTGCCAGGTACCGCGCTGTTCGCGGAGCTTAGGCAAGGGCTCGGGCCCTGTGACTTCACGCGCTTCGATATGAATCACTTGATGTTCGAGCCGCGCCTCGGACAGAAGCGCTTCTTCGAGCTGTTCGCCGGCCTGTGGCGCACCAACGTGCTGTCCTCCCAGCATGCAGCGCGTCGCCTCTTCGGCTGGGCCCGCGGTCTCGGGCCACAGGAGTGGTTCACCCTGGCCGGGCTGCTGCTCCGAAGCCAACGCTTGGTCTCTGCACGCGCCTATCTCGCCGAACACCGGGGACGAACCCTGCCCTTCGCGACCTTCCCAGAGGCCGGCCCGAAGGAGACTGTGTGACAAGCGCGCACTCTGGGTGGCGGGAACGACTCGGTCACTGCGAAGCGGACGTAGCACCCCCTGTTCGGGGTCAACTCAGTGGCCAGGCTGAATTCACCGGAGATCACCCTGTGTCGTCCTTCGGCTTCTAAGCTGAGGAGGCGTCTAGAGTATGGCCTGGATATTGCTAAGGGTGGGGCACCCAGCGCGGAGCCGACGGTTCGCCGCGGTCAGCGCTGAAGGAGAGTCGATCCCATGCAGAGTTCCGTAGCGATGTTCACCAACCCAGCCCTCTTCGACGCCCAGACAAGGGATGTCGGTGAGACGCGCGCTTCTGGTTTCTTTGACGCGCAGGGGGCCTTGTGTTCCGCGAATCTGGCGGCCGCCGTGGTGTTGGCCGTGCGGCGCGGCTTGGTGGTGACAACCGAGCGAGACTACCTCCCGCTGCGCGTCTCTGGCTGAGGCCTCTGTGGGCGACGCCGATTCGGGATAGTTCACGCGAGAAGGGTGCACTCTACGATGACATCCAAGATGCTCCACTATGTGGTGGAGTTTGAGGATGGATCTCTGTTCGATGTCCATGTCGATGCGGATGATCCGAACCACATCACCGTCAACGGCATGGAGCAGCGGATCGACGTCGAGTCGGCGGCCGATGCCCTGCTGGTGACCACCGAAAGCGGGTCGCGGATTCCGCTTTCTCTCCGCTACGAGCATGGGGAACTGTTCGCGGTGACTCCGGAAGGGATGCGACAACGTGTGCGCGTCGAGCTGGCCGAGTCACGGGACTTTCGCCAGCAGGTGCTCAGTCAGCCACCGCCACCGCCTATCCAACACTCCGGACACGTGACCGCTCCCATCGCTGGCAATGTGGTCACTCTCTGTGGGAAGGCTGGCCTTCCCATCGAGGCGGGTGCGCCTCTCATGATCCTTGAAGCGATGAAGATGCAGAACACCATCGTGGCGCCGACCAGTGGGATCCTGACCTATCAGGTCAAAGAGGGGCAGACCGTCCGCACCGGTGACCCCCTTGCCACGATCGTCGCACCAGGAAGCAACTGATGACCGCCTCGTCACCTTCGAAGAGCGGCGACAAGCTCGCCGAGTCCCGGAACCTCGCCCGCTCGCGCATCGAGCTTCTGTTCGATGCTGGTACGTTCGAGGAGTTTGATGCCGCGCTGCTGCACCGCACTGTCGATTTCGGTATGGCCAAGAAGAAGCCTGCCGGGGACGGTGTGGTCACCGGTGTCGGCAAGATCGCGGGGCGCACCGCCTACGCTTTCTCGCAAGACAAGACCGTGCTCGGTGGTTCGCTCGGAGAGATCCACGCGGCCAAGATCTGCAAGGTCATGGACATGGCGGTGCGCAACGGTTCGCCCATGATCGGCATGTGCGACTCGGGGGGTGCCCGCATTCAAGAGGGCGTAAACTCGCTGGCTGGCTACGGCGAGATTTTCTACCGCAATGTGCGAGCTTCGGGGGTGATCCCGCAGATCTCGATCATCCTTGGTCCAGCTGCGGGAGGAGCGGTCTACTCGCCGGCGCTCACTGATTTCGTGATCATGGCCGAGGGGCGCAGCTACATGTTCTTGACCGGTCCGAAGGTGGTGAAGACGGTCACCTTCGAGGACGTCAGCGTTGAGGCGCTCGGCGGGGCCAGCGTGCACGCGGCCAAGACCGGCCTCGCGCATTTCACCGCCGAGAATGACGTGCGCGCCATCGAACAGGCGCGGCGCGTGCTCGGGTACCTCCCCGAGAACTGCAACGAGGCACCTCCCGACATCGAAGGCCTCGATCCCGCCGACCGGTTGTGTGAGGATCTCGACACCATCATCCCCCGTGGTCCCCAGGAGGCGTACGACGTGCGCCGGGTGGTCCACTCGGTGGTCGACCAGGGTTCGTTCATGGAGGTCCAGGAGCGATTCGCTGGCAATGTGGTGGTGGGCTTCGCCAGGCTCGGCGGCAAGAGCATCGGAATCATCGCCAATCAGCCAGCGGTGCTGGCTGGTGTGCTCGACATCAACGCCTCGCGTAAGGCTGCGCGGTTCATCCGAACCTGCAACGCCTTCCGGATCCCGATCGTGTCCTTCGTTGACGTGCCAGGGTTTCTGCCAGGTCAGGATCAGGAGCACAATGGCGTGATCATGCACGGGGCCAAGCTCCTTTACGCCTACTGCGAATCCACGGTTCCGAAGCTGAGTGTCATCATGCGAAAGTCCTATGGCGGGGCTTATATCGTGATGAGTTCTCGGCACATCGGTGGCGACGTGGTGCTGGCCTGGCCGAGCGCCGAGATTGCGGTGATGGGTGCCAAGGGCGCGGTCGAAATCCTGTACAAAAAGGAGATCGCCGCGGCGGAGGATCCGAAGGCGGAGATGGCCAAGCGCACCCGCGAGTATGAGGAGCTGTTTCTCTCGCCGCGACAGGCTGCGGAGCGTGGCTTCATCGACGCCGTGATCAACCCGGCGGAGACGCGCCGTAAGCTCCATCGTCTGCTCTCGAGCGTGCAGCACCGGCGCGAGCTCACCTGGCCGAAGCGCAACGGCAACATCCCCACCTGAGCGCGTTCGCGCGCGATGGCAACATCCCCACCTGAGCGCGTTGGCGCGCGATGGCAGCGTTGGTCACCTGAGCGCGTTCGCGCGCGATGGCAACATCCCCACCTGAGCGCGTTGGCGCGCGATGGCAGCGTTGGTCACCTGAGCGCGTTCGCGCGCGACGGCAGCGTTGCTCCCTCCGGGTGGGATGGACAGGCCCCGCCTGCTCGTGGCACGGCTCGACTCAGACCGGCCGCGGCCCGCTCGGGGTAGCCTGGTTGGCGGTCAACGAGACCGCCGCTTGGCTGGTGCCAACCCCACCGATTCCGCTGAGTTCGGCCATCAGCTCGCGGCACTCGGGCTTGCCGCGGAGGTGAGCCACCAGCAGGTTCGAGCAGTCGAGGAAATCCTTTTCGAATTTCAGCCCTTCCCGGGTGCGGTTCGCGACCTTTTCGCGCCCAGCCTGCAGGTCTTCTTCGAGCGCCTCCGCATAGCGAGAGAGCTGAGAGCGCAGCTCTTCGATCTGTCGGCGCAGCTCGCGAGCGATCCCCTCGCGGGCCACCCGGCGCTCCTCACGGGTCCGGAGCCAGTCGCGCTTGGCGTCGATGAGCGCCTTGGCCGCGCCTGCGGCCTCGAAGACAGCTCGGGTACCGGTGCCGGCGCGCTCCGCCTGGTCGGCGGTGGCCTGGCGATCTCGAGCGATCTGCTGAGCGCGGGCCAGCTCCAGCCGCGCGGTCTCTTCCTCTTCGGCGTAGGCGCCGGCTTCGCGGAGCGAACGGGATTCCTCTTGGGCCAGCTCTTCCACCTTGCGACCGATCTCAGCGCGGAGCGCGCGCCCTCGTCGCTCCAGAGCTTCGAGCTTTCGGGTGTGGCTTGCTACCTCGCCCTCCAGGGCATTGGCCTTGGCGGCTGTTTCCCACAAAGTGGCGAGTGCCTGGCCGACTTCGGGCGGCGTGTTGCCCGAGGGATAGGCGCGCGAGACCATACGGGCGAAGATGCCCACCTGCCCAGCCCACTCCGAGATTTGCGCTGACTTTGGTGGTGGGGGGGGAGGTGGTGCGGCGGGTGCCGCCTCGGTGCCCTCGCGTTCCCAGGAGTTACTCGGGAGCGAGCGCTGCAACGCCTTTAGCTCCTCGAGCAGGTGGTGGCCGTCGCGGAAACGTTTCCGCGGGTCCTTCTCCAAGAGCTTTAGGACTATCTTCTCGGCGACGGGATGACAATCCTTGCGGATGCTGCTCGGTCGTGGCGCGGCGGCACTCCGCTGCATCTCGAGCAGGGTCTCGCGATCACTCGAGCGAAACGGGAGCTGTCCGGTCGACATCTCGAAGAACAGCACGCCGAGGGCATAGAGATCCGACTGAGGTCCTGCCTGTTCCCCTCGGGCCTGCTCCGGTGACATGTACTCGGGCGTGCCGAATACGGCTCCCTTCGGCGCCAGGCGCGGATCGTGCGCCAGCGCAGCCAGGCCGAAATCGAGGATTTTGACGAAATCCTTGCGGCCGCCGCGGGTGGTAAGAAGGATGTTGTCGCTCTTCAGATCCCGGTGCACAACCCCAAGATCGTGGGCGCGGGCGAGAGCCGCACACATCTGTTCGAGGATGTCCACGCCGCGCTGGATCGGCATCGGACCTCGGGAGAGTTCGGTCGAAAGCGGTGTGCCGACCAGATACTCCATCACCAGATAGAGTTCGCCGTCGTCGGTCTCCCCGATATCGTGGATATCGATGATATGGGCGTGGTCGACGCGATTCGCGGCTCGTGCTTCGCGCAGCATCCAGGCTCGCAGGTGGGTCTCACCCCGGAGGTCGGGGCGGATCAGCTTGACGGCCACCACCCGATCGATGAGCACGTGGCGGGCGCGGTACACGACCCCCATGCCCCCTTCCCCGATGCGCGCTTCGAGGCGGTAGCGTCCGGCAATCACCTTGCCGAGGGACGGGTCGTGAGGTGAGCGACCTTTGGGTGTGGCGGGTCTGACGATGTTGGTCAAGGGGTTGGTCCGGAGTGAGGGATTGGCGTCGGGCTCAGCCCAGGCAACGTGGCCTAAGTCATCTTACGTCAGTTCCTTCGATCTCGATAGACGCAGGGAAGCAATCTCGGGCACTTCTGCGGTTGGCGGCGGGACGAGGTGGAGGCGGGCGGCCAAAGGCCCTGGCTTTGATCGTGCTAGAAAGCCAACCCGAGCACCGCCAGCTCCACCTCGGTGCCACTGAATCTGCGGAGCCATGGCTGGGTGGCTTCGGGCGCACACTTCGCGAAGCTGATGCGGGGAAGACCGAGGGACAATCCTCCACTTGGTGTGGACGAGAAGAGCGAGGTGCGCGCGAGGCGCTCGGCAGGGGAGAACCGAGGGAGAGGCCGCGACGGCAGCCGCGGCCCCGCGCTTCGCAGAGCTCGCGTCTGGCTGCTTCGAACTCCCGAGCGCGACGTTTGGGCCGGCTCGGCCGGTGGCTCGCCGGTGCTGGTGAGATCGGCCTCGTAAGCCGTGGCGCTGAGGACCGCGACAATGGTCGGGATCACGAGCAACATACCCCCGGCGAGCATGAACATATTGGCCTTCACGACCAGCTTGGGCTCGAGCTCATGCCCCACGAGCCCTCCTCCGAGCGCGCCCGCTGCGCCGCCCACGAGGTAGAGCGTCGGTGAGTCGAGGCCGAACGCCGCCTCGGTGAGCAGCACCACTTCTGCCCCGAGAAGCACGCCACCCACCGTGCCCTTGCCGTCCTTTGATGCCTCGTTGGACTCTGCCCGAGCCTCGACGCTTAGCGCCGTCACGAGGAAGAAGAGAAGTGCTGCCAACCACCCGAAGCCCTGCTTTGACACCATGATCCGTCCCACTTCGAGCCGGCCAAAGCCGACCTCGGTCAGCATATCATCCCGCCGCGCACCCGACCCGAGGAAGAAATGGGCACCCCGGCTGGCTTGGCTGCCCCGGCCTGAAGTAAGCTGCCTCCCGTGGTTTCACGCACCAAGGCCTGCTGGGTCGGCTCGCTCGTTGCCTGTGCCCTCGCCGTCCTCATGGTCATGGTGGTCGCGGGACAGCGGCTGGTCACGAGTACAGGAGAGCCCGACACCCCTTGGCTGGTGTCTGGCAGGTTGCTCCTCGGTCTTCTGCCGACTGCACTCGAGATCGGATTTCTGTTTGCGGTGCCGCTCGGGGTCGCCCTTGGTCTCAAGTGGGCCCGGGCGGACGTAGGTCCGATGGAGCTCGGGTCACACCTGCGCGCAGCGCTCCCGCTTGCCTTCTCCTGGTTCGTGCTGGCGCTGCTCTTGGTTTCTTATGGTCACAGGGAGCTCTCCGGGGCCACCGCGCTGCTTCGAGGATTGCTGAGCGAAGCGCGGAGTGCCTGCGAATTTACCGAACAGAGACGCGCTCGGGTACCCTTGTTGAGTGCAGATTGGCGCTGCGAAGAGGGCCAACCCGTCCGTTTGCTCGGTCGTCTTCGCGGGCGTGGTCTCGATGGCTCCTACGCCTTGGAAGCCATCGAGTTCGATGAGCAGCCACCCACGCTCCTGGCCCGAGAACTCAGCGTGAAGCTCGCCCCACACACCTCGCGACCCGGCCTCACCCTCATGACGCGGACCGCAAAGGTGGTGGGTGTCTTGGGGCTGCCGCCGCCGTCGCGCCTGGCACCTTGGCCGCGCGGCGGGTTGGTGGCGATCAGCACGGTGGCCGTGGTCCTCCTAGGCTTTGTGCTCGCGCACCGACGCAGGGTCGTTGCCTTGCTGCTTGGCCTCACGCCTTCACTGGTTGCACTCGGCTCCCTGTTTTTGCTCGATCGGACACCGAGCGCTCCTCTCCCGCTCTACTTTGGCGTCCCGCTCCCGGCCCTGCTCGTTACGCTGTTCGAGCTTCGGAGATGGCGTCGAGTGCCGGTGGGGTGACTTCCGGCTCGTCACCGCGCTTTCGCGCCAGGTTCGCAATCAGGACTGCCGCGCTCACCGTCAAGCCGGCGTGAAGGGGCATGTCGGTCGCGACCTGCCCGAAGAGTAGGTTCGACAGCGCCGCGCGCTCCACCAGCGACCGGTCACGGACCAGGAGCAGGATCCACCCGCCGAGTAGGAGCTGAAGACCACGGAAGGCCGCCACCGTGAGTCCGAAGGGTTCGTGCTGCGTCACCCGGCCGAGAGCGCTGAGAGCGCGGAGAGCGACGACGGGGACGAGACCGTGGTCTTGGGTGGCGAGGAGTCGCGGTTGTAGGAAAAATAGAGCGATTCCGATCCCCAGCGCCACGGCCAAGAAGGGCCAGAACCGTCCTTTGGTGGTGGTGAGCAGCCACAGCGACAGAAGGAGTGCGGCCAGCAGCTCGAGGACCCATCCGCCCCGGCTGAGCCAGTTGACCACGCGCGCCGTGTCCCGAAGCTGCTGGTGTGAGGTTTCGGAGGAAAGGTCAACGACCAGCGCTCGCGCGCCGCTGTGCGCGAGGATCGCGAGCGCGACCAGTCCGAGCATCAGCCCCACTGCCCGGGTGCTCGGACTGGACAGGGCTGCGGGCACCACCGCGGCGCAAGCCAGTGCCGAGAGCACCGAACAGATGAGGAGCAACTCGCGTGAGAGTGTATCCTGGCTGGCCGCGATGAGGAGGAGCGTCATGGCCGCGGCCGCCGGGAGCAGGATGGCCCGCTCGGTCGGAGCGAGCCTGGGCTGGGAGAGCTCGCGGCGCACCGCGTGCACAAACAGCAGTGCAAGGAGAAGCGCGACCAGCTGAGCTCCGAAGCTTCCGAGCCAGAACAAGGTATCCAGCAGGCCTCCGATCCCGCTTCGAGCTCCCAGCAGACCGGGCAGGAGCGCGCGATTGAGCAGCAGCACCGGACCGGCCAAGATCGCGATCGAGATCAGCAGCCATGCGGCGAGCACGGTGCGATCGGAAGAGGGCTCACGGGATGTGGTGCTTGGCACGGTCGAACCCGAACCTACCGCGGATTTTTCGCTTGGCGCTCAGGTTTCGTCGCGCCAACGGCGATTGTGCCCCTTCTCTTCAGAACCACCTGGTGGTGCTGCGGCGCTCGGCACCTACCTGGTCGCCCCGGGTGGGTGCGAGGAAATGCTCAGGTTTTGGGAGCGGATTGGGGTTGGGGGTGGGAGTTTCAGGCGCGGGCGCAGCAGGGGCGCGGCGCAGGTAGGGATGGGCGTTGAAGGTCCCGCAAGCGATCCAGCGCTTTCGGTGGAACTCCCAGTGCAGATAGACCCGACCATCATACGAGATGATCGCGCTCGGGGCAGGGCCGAAGGGCGAGGCCTGATACACGGCCTCGAGCGCGTTGACGTCAAAGGCCGTCACCCCGCTCGGCTTTACGATCCCTTGAGTCACCAAGCTCCCGTCCGCTGGGTTGATCACCAGTTCCATGTAGGTCGAGAGATCCTGTCTATTCAAGGGATGATCGCTCGGGAGCTGATCGAGCGAATCCAAGAACCTCTCGGCGAAGATGGGGTGGATCCGGTTGTGGACGGCGTTGATGTACGCCGCGAAAGGCGAGCGGGCGGTGTTCAACGCGGTGGCGGTTCCCGGCTTGATGTGGGCCACGTAGTTTTCGATCGCGCTGCGCCAGCGCTTGAGCCCGACCATCTTCCAGCGGCCCGCGTGCTGGCTCTTGCGATGCAGATGATCGTGGTGGCGATCCTCGCGGAGTCGCTCTGGGCCGACCACGGCCAGCGCGTCACGGGGACGGAGATTGAGGTGGAGACCAGAGGGGCTGGTGAGATCGCCGCCTAGCCCGAGCACACCCCGCTTCGTGGACTTGGCCGGGGGCAGGCGTTTCTTCGGTTTGCTGCCGGGATCGGGCGGCAAAGAAGCGGTCATGTTCCCCTCATTGCCGTCGAGGAGCTCGGGGGTGGCAGGGATCGGGGCGCGCTCCGTGGAGGGGAACTCAGGCTCCGGCGTGCCACGCTCCGGGGCCGAGCCCGCCGTCGCAGAGGCCCGCTCTGCCGGGCTCGGGGAAGGCTCGAACTCGGGGGAGGATGGCTCGAGGCTGGGCTGCTCCGGCTTCTGGAGAGCCGGGTTCGCGTCTCCCTCGTCCTCGGTGGCGCTCGCGCTCGCCATCCGATCCTGCTCTGCGTTGCCCGGCTCTTCGCCGGCGGCCTCGCTCGCCGCGCTGCCCGCCTCGGGATTCGGGTCATTCTCGTCGGTGGAGGTGATGCGGGCCTGGGACTGCTCCTCGACGCGATTGTCGTGCTCGCCCAAGAACTCCGCGTTCGGATTGGGCGCCTGCTGCTCGTCCTCCACGTGCTGACGCACGGCGATGCGCTTCTGCTTCTCGAGCAGCAGCTGTTGGGCCTTGCTTGGTGGTTTCTCTGCAGGGTCGGGCTCGAGGACCTTGGCCTGCTTCTCCTCCTCGCGCTTCTCCTCCTCGCGCTTCTCCTCCTCGCGCTTCTCCTCTTCCTCCTTCTTCTTCTGCTCGTCCAACGTGGGCTCGGCCGTCGCGACCTCGGGCTCCTGTTCGTCGGGGACAGTGTCGGGGGACTCGGCCTCGGCGGGATACTCGTCGTCTTCGGTGTCGCTCAAACCCTCGAGCGTGATTTCGACCGGGCGGAACTCGCGAGCGGCCTCGTGGGCGACCAAGCGAGTGAAGCGGCGTATCTGCTCTGCCTCCTCCACGCGCACGGCCACCGTGTGGCTGGAGGCGCCGAACAGGAGATGCAGGAGGATGGCCGTGGCGACCCACAGGAAGATGGGAATGCTGAATTCGCGGGAGGGCACGGCTTTGATTTCGAGGCCGGGGATGGCTCCGGCCAAGCCTACTCCGCGGCGCTGCTGCTGCAATCTGGCACTGCGGCCGGTCTGGTCTCGGGCGGGATCAGCCTTTCTCGCGACGATGTGGCATTCCGTTCCACCACATCCCGCCACATCTCGCGCTACCCTGCGGGCGCTCATGTCTCGCACCCTCCTCGTCACGAGTGCTCTTCCCTACGCCAACGGACCGATCCACCTCGGCCACCTCGTCGAGTACATCCAGACCGACATCTGGGTGCGCTACCAGCGCCTGGCGGGCCATCGCGTCTTGTACGTCTGCGCTGACGACACCCACGGCACGGCCATCACCATCCGCGCGCGCACCGAGGGGCGCCCCGAAGAGGAGCTGGTCGAGCAGATGGGGCGGGAGCACCAGCGGGATTTTGCGGCCTTCGGGATCTCCTTCGATCACTATGGAAGCACCCACTCGGAGCACAACCGGGCGGTCTGCGAGCAGATCTGGGCTGGCCTTCGTGCGAAGGATTTGGTGGAGACGCGGAGCGTGGAACAACTCTACGATCCGGTGCAGCAGACGTTTTTGGCCGATCGCTTCGTGAAGGGCATCTGTCCGCGTTGTGGGGCCAAGGATCAGTACGGCGACAACTGCGAGAGCTGTGGGGCGACCTACTCGGCGGCAGAGCTGCTCGAGCCGAAGAGCACGCTGAGCGGAGCGCGTCCCGAGCTTCGGACCGCCGAGCATCTGTTCGTCGTGATCGAGAAAGAGCGCGAGCTCTTGGTTCGATTCGTCGACGACGAGCGCAAACTCGAGCCGAGCGTCAGAAACTATCTGCGCGGGCACTTCCTTGGGGAGCCGCTCCGCGACTGGGACGTCTCACGGCCGGCCCCGTATTTCGGCTTCGAGATCCCGGATGCGCCGGGCCAATACTGGTACGTCTGGTACGACGCCCCCATCGGCTACGTGGGCACCACTCGCGAGTACTGCGCCGAGAAGGGCCAGGACTTCGATGCCTGGTGGCGGAACCCCGAGTGTGAGATCCACCATTTCATCGGCAAGGACATCGTGTACTTCCACACGCTGTTCTGGCCGGCCATGCTCGCGGCTGGTGGGTTCAACCTGCCGAGCCGGGTGCATGTCCACGGCTTTCTGACCCTGAACGGCGAGAAGATGTCGAAGAGCCGGGGCACGCTCGTCTTGGCCCGCTCCTACCTCGAACATCTCGACCCGGCCTACCTGCGTTACTTTTATGCCAGCCGGCTCGGGCCGCGCCCCGACGACATCGATCTCAACCTGGTGGAGTTCGAGCAGAAGGTGAACGCCGAGCTCATCAACAAGGTCGTGAATCTCGGGAGCCGGACCATCCGCTTCCTCGAGAACGCCGAGTTGGCCGCGGTCTATCCCGACGACGGAGGCCTGTTCGAAGAGGCCAGCGCCAAGGGTCAGGAGATCGCCGAGGCCTATGAGGCCTGCGATCTGGCGCGGGCCATGCGCTTGGTGATGGCGCTCGCGGATCGCGCCAACGAGTTCGTCGATCGGCGTGAGCCGTGGAAGCTGCGGAAGGATCCGCAAAAGAGCGCCGAGCTGGTCGATGTCTCGACCATCGCCATCAACCTGTTCCGGCAGCTCATGGTGTATCTTGCGCCGGTGCTGCCGGAGATGGCGGCGCGGGTGGGGGAGATGCTGAGCGCGCCGATCAGCCATTTTTCCGATGCCACGCGTCCGCTGGTGGGAACCAAGGTGCTTTCCTTCAGCCACCTGCTGGGGCGCGTCGATCCCAAGAAGTGTGAGGCCATGCTGATGACTAATCTCGAGCTTACCACCCCGAATCAGGCCCCCGAAACTGCGCCGGATGCCGCGCCGACCGACGACGACTCGGCGCTCCGCGCCGAGCCCCTGGCCGCTACCTGCACCATCGACGATTTTGCCAAGATCGATCTCCGGATCGCCCGGGTGGTGGCAGCCGAGCATGTTCCGGAGGCGAAGAAACTGCTGCGGCTCAGCCTGTCGCTCGGTGGTACCGAGACCCGTCAGGTGTTCGCGGGCATCAAATCCGCCTATGCCCCCGAGGCCTTGGTGGGGCGCCTGGTGGTGATGGTGGCGAACCTCGCCCCCCGTCAGATGAAGTTCGGCCTCTCCGAGGGGATGATCGTCTGCGCGAGCGGCGGCGACACCCCGGGCCTCTTCTTGCTCTCTCCCGACAGCGGAGCCACGCCAGGCATGCGGCTCCGCTAGCCGCGCAGGATCTCAGCGGATCTGCAAGAGCTCGATGTCGAAGGTGAGCTGACCCGAGGGCGCACCGGGCCGCTTCGGGGTATCGCCGTAGGCGAGGTTCCCCGGGATCCAGAAGCGAGTCTTCTCTCCTTCGACCATCAGCTGCACCCCCTCCGTCCAACCCGGGATGACCTGGCTGAGGGAGAAGGTCGCCGGCTGGCCGCGCGCCACCGACGAGTCGAACATCTTGCCGTCCTTGGTCCAGCCCGTGTAGTGCACGGTGACCCGGCTGGTGGCGCTGGGGTGGGCCTTGCCCTTGCCGGCGGTCTGCACCTTGTAGAAGAGCCCAGTTTGGGTCTTCTTCGCGTCCTTCGGCGGAGCCGCCACATCGGTGGGCGCCTTGGGGGGCGCGACGATCTCGAGCAGCTCCACGTCGAAGGTGAGCTGACCCGAGGGCGCACCGGGACGCCGGGGTGTCTCGCCGTAGGCCAAATCAGCCGGGATCCACAGGCGGCGGGACTCACCCACCACCATCAGCTTGAGCGCCTCCGTCCAACCGCGGATGACGCCAGTCACGCCGAAAGAGGCCGGCTCTCCGCGGGTGCGGGAGGAGTCGAACATTTTGCCGTCCTTGGTCCAGCCGGTGTAGTGCACCTTCACGCGGCACTCGTCGGTCGGGTGTTCCTTGCCCGTCCCCGCGGTGAGCACCTTGGTGACCAAGCCCGAGGGAGTCTTCTGGGCGTCCGCGGGCGGCGCGGCCACGTCGCTCGGCGCTGGGAGCTGCTCCGGGCCCTCCGAAGAGCTCATCATCGAGGAAGACTTCTCGACGCTGGCCTTCGGTGAAGCGCTTGGCTGGGCACTTGGGCTCGCGGTAGACGTGGAGTCGGCGGGGGGCGCCGAGGACTCCTTGCAGCCGAAGGCGGACACGAGGAGGGCGATGAGGGCGAAGGTACGGGTCTTCGACATGGGGGCCAATTCTGCAACGAGGTTCGGCGCGAGTCCAATGGCCGGGGAAAACCAGCATGGGACCCTGGTTTCTGCTCGGATTTGGGGTGGTCGGGGCGGCGCGGAGCGGCGCGGAGACGGCGGGTGGGCGTGGTCCAGGTGGGCCTTGGCTTCACCCAAGCTCCGCTCCGTGGACTAGCGAAGTGGCGCTCGCTCGCCAGCGCCGTCGCCGAACAGTCAACCCTGGTGTATGGCGGCGAAGAGTCTCTCGAGCTCCAAGACACGCGCATCGTCTCTTGGAAGCACCTCCGAGGTTTGACTGAGCAGGTGTGAGACAGGCAAACTCGTCTCTCTAGACGTTTAGAGGCCAAGGCGCACGAGGAGCCAAAGGAGTGCGCCGAGGAGCGCCCCCACGCCGAGGATCGCCCACACGCCACCCACGAAATAGGGATACACCATCAGCAGGAGCCCGGTGATGAGCTGCGGAGGGCGTCCCATCTTTCTCCCCCAACGGAAGAGGACGAAGCCCACGCCGGAGACCAGGAAACCGGTGAAGAGGGAGGCCAGATCCAGGTCCATATCACCCGAGACTAGCACCTCTTCCCCCCGACGCCGCGTACAGTCGCGGGCTCAGCGAGGCTTCTTCCTCTTGGCTTTGCCGGGGCTGCGCGACGACGGCGCGATCCGCTCGAGGAGCAGCTTGGATGCCGGGAGGCGGCGCGGGCCGATGGTGTAGGCGCAGAGCACGCGCTCTTGAATGGCTTCTGCTTGTTTGCGGGTGCGCGCGTGGATGACGCAGAGCGGCTCGCCGCGCTCCACCGTCTCACCGCGGCGCGTCTCCAGCACCAGACCCACCGCCGGATCCACGGGTTGTTCCGCACGGAGTCGGCCGGCGCCGAGCTCGAGGGCCGCGAGCGCCAGGGCCTTTGGCTCCACATGGGTCACAAAGCCGCGCTTCGGGCTTGGGACCACCAGTGTGATGGGGGCGCGGGGCAACCGCTCGGGGTGCTCGACCATCCGCGTGTCGCCGCCGTGTTCTCGGACCATGCGGAGGAAACACTCGAAGGCCGCGCCGGAGGCAAGCTGCGCCTCCAGGCGCTTTCTCGCCGCAGACAGGTTCGTTTCCGCGCCGGCCATGACCAACATCTCGGCTCCGAGCAAGAGCGTCAGCTCCCGCGTGTCGGGCTCACCCTGGTCGCGGAGGACGGCGATCGCCTCGGCGGTCTCGAGGGCGTTGCCGATGGTGCGACCGAGGGGAGTGGACATGTCGGTGAGCAGGGCCACCACCTGCTTGTTCGCTCGGGTCCCGACGGAAACCAGAGAGCGCGCGAGTTTTCGGGCCAAGCTGAGGGTGGGCATGAAGGCACCGGAGCCGACCTTGACGTCGAGCACCAGGCCGTCGATCCCCTCGGCCAGTTTCTTCGAGAGGATGCTGGCGGTGATGAGTGGAACGGACTCCACGGTGCCGGTCACGTCCCGCAGCGCGTAGATGGTGCGGTCGGCGGGGGCGAGCTGATCGGTCTGGCCTATCATGGAGGTGCCGACGCGGCGCACGATGCTCTCGAAGCGCCGGGTGTCGAGGCGGGTTTGGTAGCCTGCGATCGCCTCCAGCTTGTCCAGGGTGCCACCGGTGTGACCCAGGCCTCGGCCCGAGATCATGGGGACCGCCACGCCGGCGGCTGCCACCAGCGGCGCAAGGCACAGGCTTACTTTGTCGCCGACCCCGCCGGTGGAGTGCTTGTCGATCTTCGGGCGGCGCACGCTCGAGAGGCGCAGCACCTGGCCGGAGTTCAGCATGGCGTCGCACAAGGCCGAGGTCTCGTCCTCGTCGAGGCCGTTCAGGAAGGCGGCCATCAACCAGGCGCTCATCTGGTAGTCGGCTACGGTACCCTCGACCAACCCACGGACGAGGGCCTGGATCTCGGCCTCAGTGTGGGTGCCGCGCTCACGCTTCTTGATGATCAACTGGGCGACGTTCATGGCTCGTGCCAGAAGGGTACACTGAGTGGGGGCTTTTCGGGGGTATTTGGTGGTGCGGGTTCCCGTGGTAGACCAGGCGGTGATGGCAGAGGCGCGTGGTCGGCCGAAGGGAAGCTTCACCCAGCATCGCCGGATGGAGGGTCTCCGCCGCGTGCTCGAGCAACACCCGAATGGTTTGCCCCTGTCCAAGATCGCCTCGGCCTTGTCCATGAGCGAGCGCTCGGCGCGGCGCTATCTCAAGCAGGCTGAGGCTGAGTTGCATCTGGTAGCGGAGAAGCGCGCAGGCGAGCGCCATGCGTGGTTCTCCATCCCTGCCGGGGAACTCCGTCGCCGCGTCGAGCTTCGGTATGCCCAGGCGACGCTGCTCATGGCGGGCCGACGGCTCTTCGATCTGCTTCGAGGTTCCGGTCTCTTCGACGAGGTGGAGCTGGCAATGCGCGAGCTCGAGGTAGTGGCGCGGCATCCAGGGCGCCGTCGGCGTGGGCTAGCTTCCGGTGGGGGAGAGACGGAGCGCCTGGCCTACCTGCCCGAGCACCCGAAGGCCTACGAGACCAAGTCCGAAGAGCTCCACGCGCTCTTCGACGCGGTATCGCGGCTGCATCCGGTGATGTTCAAGTATCGGTCGCCGAGAACTCACGCCGTCTGCAGCGTTGCGGTTCACCCCTACGCCGTGGTGATGCATCGGGACACCATCTACTGTGTGGGCGCCGATCAGCGCACCGGAAAAATCGAGGCATTTGGCTTAGAATTCGTGCGGGATGTGGAGTGCGATACCAAAAAGACCTTCCGGATCCCTCCGGATTTCGAGCTGGAGGATTTCCGGCAGGGTGTGTTCGGGATCTGGCGCGAGCCCGCCGTCATCCGGGTAGTGTTGGAATTCGATCGCGTCGGCGCCGAGCGGCTGCATCTGAGCCGTGTGCACCCGTCCCAGCAGCACTCTGCTACCCAACAGGGCGGCATGCGCCTGGTGCTGTCGGTGGGGAGGCTCGACGAGGTGCTGGGGTGGGTGCTCGGCTTCGGCGCGCACGTGCGTTGCCTCGAGCCGCGAGAACTCCGCGATCGGTTGGAGCGTGAGATTGCGGCGATGGCTCGTCTGTACGCCGGGCGGAACTGAGGGCAGGACCTGCCCGTTGGAGAAGCCCGCTCAGGAGGGCTCGGCGGTTTGGTAGCTCCGGTAGAGGCCGATCACCCGCGTGACGTAGTCTCGCGTCTCCCGGTAGGGAGGCACGCCCGCGTGGCGCATCACCGCGCCCTCCCCCGCGTTGTAGGCGGCCAAGGTGAGCACCAAGTCACCGTTGAAAGTGTTGGCGAGGATGCGGAGGAGTCGGGTGCCACCCAGGATGTTCTCGCGAGGATTCATGGGATCGGTGACCTGCATGGCCGCGGCGGTGGCGGGCATCAGTTGCATCAGCCCCTGCGCGTTGGCGGGAGACACCGCCTTCGGATCGAAGCCGCTCTCCACGGTGATGACGGCCAAGATCAGCGCCTCGGGGATCCGATACAACTCGGATGCTTGTCGGATGATCGGCGCGTAGCTCGGGTTCGGAGCGGCTCTTTGGGGCTCGTCGAAGGGTCGGTTGGACTGGGGCGAGGTGAGCTTCTTGTGACCCTTTGGACGGCGGGTCTCGAGGCTGATCACGCCCGCCTCATCCACGGACTGCACGATGGTGCCGAGGGCGGTGAGCGACCCAAGCAGCAGCGTGGCACCCACCAACCCCGGAAGAACTCGACGAGTCGGTGAGGGTGCCATGCTGCTGCTTGCTCCAGAGTTTCAGGAGGCTGGCGGGATCAGGCTTGCCGGCCGCAGCTCTATCTCGGCGTAGAGTGGCTCGTCTTCGGCTGGGCGCTGGACCACGAAGCCGTGCTTTTCACACAGCCTCTGCATGGCCACGTTTTCGGGCAGCATGGCCGCACGCAGAAGAGAGAGCCCCTCTGCACGCCCGACCTCGATCAGCTTCTTGAGCAACAAGGAACCGATGCCACGGCGCTGCCAGTCGTCACTCACGATCATGGCGAAGCGGGCGCGATTCGAGAAGAAGGACTTCTGAAGCCGGATCACCCCGGCGAGGCTGCGTGAGCCGTCGAGGCGGCGCACCACGGCCACGATGGCCATTTCGCGATCGTAATCGATGAAGCAGATCCGTCGTAGGCGATCGTGATCGATCCGCTCCTGGAAGCTGAGCGGCTGGAAGTAGCGGAACATGACACTCTGCTCGGAGAGTGTGGCGTGGAAGGCGGGCATGAAGGACTCGTCCTCGGGACGAATCGGCCGCAGGGTGAGTGGCGTGCCATCACGGAGCGAGGTCTGCTCGACATACTGACGGGGGTAGGGTGAGATGACCGGCTTCGGGAGCTGGGCGGGATCCGCCTTCGGCTCGTGCAGGACCACACGCCCGTCCAAAGCGACGATCTTCGAGTCCTCGCCGACCAACAGCGGGTTGATGTCGCACTCCTTGATCCACGGGTGCTCGACCACCAATTGGCTGAAGCGTACGAGAAGGGTCTCGAGCTCCAGCATGTTGGTGCTCTTGCGACCGCGCACTCCCTTGAAGGCCTTGTAGATCCGGGTCCGCTCCATCAGGCGGCGCGCCAACGTGGTGTTGAGGGGAGGGAGGGCGACCGCGGAATCCTTGAAGACCTCGACCAGCTGTCCGCCGGATCCAAACAGCAACACCGGCCCGAACTGTGGATCGATCGAGGCGCCGAGGATGACCTCGTAGCCGTCGAGCTTGATCATGGGCTGGACCGTTGCTCCGTCGAAGCCGGTTGCTCCGAACTTCTCCGTCACCTTGTCGCGCATGGTCACGAAGGCCTGCCGCACCTCCTCGGCGTTCGCGAGGTTCAGCACTACGCCGCCAACGTCGGTCTTGTGGGTGATGGTCCGAGAATCGAGCTTCAGCACTACCGGGTAGCCGATCTGGTCGGCAGCTTGGCTCGCGGCTTCGGCGCTCTGGGCGCGAACCGTCTGCACGGTGGGGATCCCGTAGGCGGCGAGCACCTGCTTCGACTCGTACTCGGTGAGGATGGTCCGACCTTCGGCGCGGATCGAGGCCAGCAGCTCAGCCACGCGGGCCGTGTGGCCCACGCCCTCGTCGCCCTGGTCGGAGAGCTCGGGCGTCTCATACAAAGCCCGCAGGTTCGACTCGTATTGCCACATGTGATTGAACATGCGGACCGCGGCGTCAGGATAAGGGAAGGTGGGGATCCCGGCGCGTGAGAGGATTTCGTTGCCAGCGGCCACCGCGCCTCCGCCCATCCAGCTCGCCAGCACCGGTTTGGTAGAGCCCGCCGCGTATTCCTTCAGCTTCTCGGCGGTAGCGGTGGGGTCCGTCATGTCCTGGGGAGTGAGGATCACCAGGGTGCCGTCGGCCTGATCGTTTTGAGACGCGATTTGGAGGGAGCGACCGTAGCGTTCGGCATCCGCGTCACCGAGGACATCCACCGGGTTGTTGCGGCTCCAATGGGGCGGCAAATACTCGTTGAAGGCTTGGAAGGTCGCGGCCGGTAACGGAGCGAGCTCGCCGCCGCCCATCACCAGCTCATCGGTGGCGAGCACTCCTGGACCGCCGGCATTGGTCAAAATCGTGAGGCGGCGCCCGCGTGGTAGTGGCTGTTTGGCCAGCACCTCGGAGAGATAGAAGAGATCTTCGATGTGGGCGACGCGGACCACGCCGCAGCGGCGGAACGCGGCATCCAGCACATCATCCGAACCGGTGAGTGCCCCAGTGTGGGAGGCTGCGGCCTTGGCGGCGGCGTCGGTGCGCCCAGCCTTGATCACGATCACCGGCTTGGCGAGCGCGATCTCGCGGGCCGCGGACATGAACGAGCGAGCATCACCCACCGACTCCATGTAGATGACGATGCTCTTCGTACGCTCGTCGTGCCCCAGATATTGGATGAGATCACCCCACCCTACATCGAGCATCGAGCCGACGGAGATGAAGGCGCTGAAGCCGACCCGCTCCTGAACGCTCCAATCCAAGACCGAGGTGCAGAGGGCGCCCGACTGGGAGATGAAGGCGATGTTGCCAGGGAGTGCCATCACGCCGCCGAAGGTGGCGTTGAAGCCGGTGAGCGGGTTCATCACGCCCAGGCAGTTCGGGCCGATGATCCGCATCCCGTACTGCCGCGCGATCATCAACAGACGTCGCTCCAGCTCTTCCCCGGGGGGGCCCATCTCTTTGAAGCCCGCCGAGATCACGATCAGCCCGCGTGCGCCGAGCCGCCCCGCCGACTCCGCCATCTCGGGGATGGTGGCGGCCGGGATGGCCATCACCACCGTCTCCACCTTTTCCGGCAGCGCCTCCAGCGACGGGTAGGCGCGTACGCCGAACACGTTGTTACGTTTGGCGTTGATCGGATAGACGGTGCCACCGAAGGGATTGCTGATCAGGTTCCAGAAGACGGTGCGTCCTACGCTGCCTTCGCGCTCGGAAGCGCCCACCACGGCGACGCTCTTTGGGCAGAGCAGCGAATCGAGCGCGGTGCGTTGAAAGAAACCGAGCCTGTGACCCTTGATCGGGGGAAGAACCAGATGTTCCATAGAGATGGCCTGTATCGCGAAAAACGCGCAGAGCTGTTGGCTCGCGCTGCCGACCTCGAACGAGGAGGGCGCTTCATCCTAGGCCTGTGCCCAAGGGTGGACAAGAGACAACAACGGCGCAAAAGTTGCGCAGATTTGCGGCCGGAGCGGGACCGTCCGTCGGTTCAGTCTGGATTTCCGATGTTTCAATCGGAGGTGAGGTAGGTGTAGCCGCGCAGGGACTCTTCATAGTGCTGCATCAGCGTCTTCACCTGCTGATTCGTCAGCCGCCCGCTCTGGACGGCGCGTTCCGCCTGGTGCCGCACCGCCTCCACCATGCTCTGCGGATCGTACCCAACGTACTTCAGTACCTCGGAGACGCTGTCCCCTTTGACCACGTGCCGCACCTGGTAGCCTTCCTCGGTGAGCTTGACGTGCGCGGTGTTGGTGTCCCCGAAGAGGTTGTGCATGTCTCCGAGGATCTCCTGGTAGGCGCCGTTCAGGAACATGCCAAGGTAGTAGTTTTGCTCGGGATCGTAATGATGCAGTGAGAGCGTGTGCTTCTCGTCCTCGACGTCGATGAAGTTGTCGATCATCCCGTCGCTGTCACAGGTGACGTCGGCCAGCCGAGCACTCACCGTGGGCTCCTCATCCAAGCGGTGGATGGGAAGGATCGGGAACAACTGATCGATGGCCCAGATGTCAGGGGCGGACTGGAATACACTGAAGTTACAGTAGTAGATGGCGCTGAGCGTCCGCTCCAGGTGCTGGAGCTCCTCCGGCACCACCTTCATGCGAGCCAGGGTGGACTGGAGTTTCTCGCAACAATGCCAGTAGAGCCGTTCGGCTTGGGCGCGTTCACGCAGGCCGAGGTAGCCATACTTGAAGAGGCTCTGAGCTTCCTCCTTGGCTTGGTTGGCATCGTGCCAGGACTCCTGCACGTTCTTTGGGACGATTCCCTGGTAGGTATCGTAAAGCTCCCGGAGCAGCCGGTGGCCGTCCCGTGCCGGCTCACGCGCCTCACCCACGCGCACCTCGTTCGCTCCCACCACCTCGAAGACCAGAATCGAATGGTGGGCGGCGATCGCTCGGCCGCTCTCGCTGACGATGGTCGGGGGCGCTACGTCGGATTTGGAACAGGCAGCCTGGATATGGGCTACCACGTCTGCCGCGTATTCATGGAGCGTGTAGTTGCGTGACGCGTGATAGTCCGTGCTCGAGCCGTCGTAGTCGATGGCCAGGCCACCGCCAACGTCGATGTAGCCCATCTTCGCGCCCATCTTGGCCAGCTCCACGTAGATGTTCGAGGCCTCCTGCATCGCGTTCTTGATGGGGATGATGCTGGAGATCTGGCTGCCGATGTGAAAGTGAAGGAGCTGCAAGCAATCCAGCAGGTTCTTCTCGGCGAGCCTGTCTACTACGTAAACCATCTCGGCGGTGGTGAGTCCGAACTTGGCGCGGTCTCCGGCTGAATCTGCCCAGCGCCCGACGCCTTTGGTGGTGAGCTTGGCGCGCACCCCGAGCTGAGGGCTGATCCCGAGGCGCTCCGAGGCTTGAAGGACCAGATCCAGCTCCTCGATCCGCTCGAGTACCACGATCACGGTCTTGTCGAACTTCTGCGCGACCAGCGCGGTCTCGATGTATTTTACGTCCTTGTAGCCGTTGCAGATGATGAGACCGCCGGCGTCGTGCATGGCCGCGAGCGCGATCAAGAGTTCGGGCTTCGAGCCAGCCTCCAGCCCGAATTGCCAAGGCCGCCCTGCCTCCACGATCTCCTCGATCAAGTGGCGCTGCTGGTTTACCTTGACCGGGAACACTCCGCGGTAGGTGCCCGGGTACTCATACTCACCGATGGCGCGGCGGAAGCACTCGTTGATCCGCCGGATCCGGTCAGCCACGATGTCCGTGAAGCGGATCAGGAGCGGGAGTTCGATGCCGCGCACCGTGAGATCCCCAACCAGCTCAAAGAGATCGACGGCGAGTTCTTGGCGCGGATCGGGGCGGACCACCACGTGGCCGAGATCGTTGACGGAGAAGTAGTCGCTCCCCCAACCCTGGATCTGGTAGAGCTGTGCGCTCTTGTCGGGGCTCCAGGCTGCGGTTTTTTGAAGGGCTGGTTCGTTCACGTACGGCCTCCGGGATCCACGGCGAATGCGAGGGGCGAGTCTGCCATGCCCTACCCTGCGAGCAAGCGCCGAGCCCACCGGGTTGCGCCGAGCGGGTCGTGCCCGATCGCGGTCTCGTCCGAGAGCACGATTCCGGCGTAGCCGCGCGCCAAGATGTCATGCACGTGACAGATCTCCGAGCGTGTTGGGGTGCTGTGGTGGGTGAGGTGCTCGAGCACCTGGCCTGCCATCATGACCGGGACCGGGAGTTCGGCGGGCCGAAGCGCGGCGATGGCGCGGGCCATCTCCTCCAGCCCGAGCTGGGCCCCGAGATCGCCCCGGCAGATCCAGAGCTCGGAGTCGAGTTCGGCCAATGAGCGGAGATGGGAGAGGGCCTCGGCTCGTTCGACCTTGAGGACCACGGTGGCCTCAGGCACGAGCGCCGTCACCCAGGCTTTCTCGGAACCGTCGCGGACGAAGGAGAAGGCGTAGCTGATGGCCGCCGCCCGTGGCAAAAGTTCGAAGAACGCACGATCCGTGGCTGCGATTGCGCTTGGGTCGAGCGGGTGGTTCCGTCTGTTGCAGCCCTTGCGAGCCTCGATGTGACCCGGGAGGATACAGCGCGCAACGAACTCGGTGGGGCTGGCCTCGAGGATCTGGAAGGTGACCCGGTCGTCGTTGCAGCCGAACTCCTCTCCCGGCGTGACCGCACGGAACAGCTCGGGATGTGGGATGGGGATCCGCTCGTCTGCCGAGTGCCGCCCAAGGACGAAGTGGACGACTTGATCGGCGGCCAGATCTCGTCCGGGGAACTCTCCAAGGCGCAGCTTGTTCCCCTGGAGATCCAGGGTAAGCGGGAGCACTGGGTCGAGTTCGAGGAGTCGTTCGACGTGGCGCTGGGCGTCGGTCGGGTTCATGTGCGACAGATTCAGGCGGAAGCGGGTGGCGCCTGCATCGCGCAGCTCGCCAGCCAGAGCGAAGCTCTGCGGGCCAAGGGTGACCACCAGCTCCGGCGTCCGACCACGGTTCACGAGGGCCACCACACGGTGGGCAAGGCGCCGCGGTTCGCAAGCGCGAGATAATCCATGAGGAAGGCCACCGTGATGTGCACCAGGAACCCGGCGTAGATGCTGCGCGTCCGGGCTGCGAGAGAGCCGAGCACCACGCCCGCCACGATCGCACCGTGGGCTTCGAGGTAGGGCTTACCGTAGTGGATCATGCAGTAGGGGACCGCCATCACGAAGATGCTCGCCGCCCCCAGGCTCCGCCGGAGGGCGCCTACGAAAAATCCCCGGAAGAACAGCTCGAGGGCGAGGAACTGAACATAGTAGATGAGTTCCCACGCCCAGAAGTCCGACCAGCTCCGGGAGCTCTGCTTGTAGAACGGATAGTAGGTCCCAAAATCGGGCTGGGTTGCCACCAGCAGCATGGCTGGGACCACCACCCCGAGGCACCCGAGGTACAGCCACGAGTGCCGAAAAAAACCGCGGATGCGAAGGCCGAAATCGAGCAGGCTGTCCTTCGGGTAGAGGAGCTTCCAGAGTCCGAAGGGGATCACCACGTAGCCGAGGACGCGAGCCAGCACCCACCAGACGTAGCCGTAGAGGTCGTCGTAGAGCGACATCTCGATGAAGGTCGAGCCCTCGGCCTCGAGCCGGTGGAGCCAGGGGCGCAGCACCCGATCGTACAAGAAGCGGCCGCCGTAGTACTCCTGCATGGTGAGCACCACGGCCACGATCACCAGCGCCACCCAGGGTCGGGTGTCGAGTTTGCCCCGTTGAACCAGAAGCGCGCGGTGCGCCGTGGCCTCTGCGTCGAGTTCGCGCCAAGTATTCCGGAAGAACCAGTACACGGCCGGGGCGATCGCGGCGAGGATCGGGAGCGGCAGCAGAGATTTGACCTCGGGTTGCGCCAACCAGGCCTCGAAGCCCGACGCTGGCGCGAGGACTTTCGAGGCTGGGCCTGCGGCGAGCCAGAGGAGGTGGGCTTCGAGAGGCATGTCAGCGGTGCTAGAGCGCAGCTTCGAGACGAGCCAACGTGCTTCTCTGGCCGAGAACCTCGAGCACATCGAACAGTGGCGGGGTCGCGGTGCGTCCCGAAACCGCGACCCGGAGCGGCTGCGCGAGCTCCTTCAACGCGATGCTGCGGTCAGAAGCCAGCTTCTTCAGCTGCTCTTCGAGCACCGCCGCCTGCCAGGGTTCGGTCTCGCGGTACAGGTGCAGGAGGGCGACCAAGTGTGGTCGGGTGGTGTCTGTCAGAAACTTCTCTGCCGCGGCTGGCTCGAGCTCGGGGAGCTCGCGGAAGAAGTAGTCGAGCAGATATGCGGCGTCGACCAGCGTGCGGGCACGCTCTCGGATCAGCGGCAACACGCGGGTGAGGGTCTGGTCCGTGAAGCCCGAGAGGCCGCGGGCAGTGAGGAAGGGAACGAGTCGCCTCAGGTAGTCCTCGGTGGGGGTAAGCTCGGGCTGTTTCAGGTGTTCGAAGGCCACGTCCGCGAACTTCCGCTCGTCGAACTTGCCGTCGCTCTTGTTCACGTGGGCCCAGTCGAAGTGTTGGATCAACTGGTCGAGAGAGAAGATCTCCTGGTCGCCATGGGACCAGCCGAAGCGCACCAGATAGTTGAGGACCGCCGTCGGGGTGTAGCCACGTTCCCGATACTCGCGGACGCTCACCGCCCCATGTCGCTTGGAGAGCTTCTCGCCCTTGGGGCTGAGCATCATGGGCAGATGGGCGAACGATGGTAGTTCCCAGCCGAAGGCGCGGTACAGCATCACCTGTTGCGGGGTGTTGCCGATGTGATCGCGCCCGCGGCCGATCATCGTGATCCCCATCTCGTGGTCGTCGACCACGGCGGCCAGGTTGTAAAGGGGGAACCCGTCGCGGCGCACCAAGACGAAGTCCTGCTGCTCTTTGTTTGGGGTGCTGATGGTCCCAAACACCTGGTCGTCGAAATCCGTGGTGCCCTCGCGAGGGGTCGCGAAACGCACGATGTGCGGGCGGCTCGGATCGTCCGGCAGGTCACGACAGGTGCCCGGATAGACGAACTGGGCCTTGGGATCCCGCATTTTTAGGGCATCGCGGGCCCGGTCGAGATCTTCCTTCGAGCAGTAGCAACGGTAAGCCTTCTTCTTCTGGATCAGCTCCTCGACACACGCCCGGTACCGAGCCTTCCGCTCGCTCTGGAAGTAGGGACCAAAGGGCCCCTCCACCTCGGGGCCCTCATCCCAATCCAGGCCAAGCCAACGGAGGGCGTCGAGGATGGCCCGAACGCTGTCCAGGCTGGAGCGCTCTTGGTCGGTGTCCTCGATCCGAATCACGAATTTCCCGTTGGTCTTTCTGGCCCAGAGCCAGTTGAACAGGGCGGTGCGGGCACCCCCGATGTGCAGATAGCCGCTGGGGGAGGGGGCGAATCGTAGACGGGGACCGGACATTTCGGGAGACCGACTAGCACCCGAAGCCCAGCTCTGTCAGCATCGCCCTGCCCGTTGCCTCGGTCCTGTGGCGGCCAGTTGGCCGCTCTTCGACTGGTTGCACACCAGATCGGGCACTGCTAAGTAGGCGCCCCCCGCACCGGCGACGGTGTAGAGCGGAGTTCGACGATGAAGAAGTCACCCCTCGCGTCCGTGAAGGCCCGTTTCGAGTCCAAAGAGAAGCTCGTGGCGGCGGTACAAGCCCTGATATCCTCTGATCTGTGGCTGGATCGTCTGAACGACGCGAAGGGCCTCGCGCGCATCTCGAATGCGAAGCTCCTCCGTCTCCACTCCCTGCTCTCCGACGCCCGTGAGCGCTTCGGCACCAGGGAGAAGCTGGTGGCTTCCCTGCTCCAGCTCATGAACCGCGCCAAGGATGCGGGCATGAAGGCGCGCCTCGAGGCTTATCCGCTACCGAAGCTCCTCGATCTGCACCGGGTGCTGTCGAGGAAGAGCGCGGCTGCGAAAAAGTAGCGCGCTCAGCTCAGCTCCTCGCGAGTTTCGCCTCTGTCAGGTATCGGTCGATGAAAACGGCTGAGCCGTCGTAGTTCGATTGCAGATCGGACAGGATCCGCTTTTCTAGCAGTCCGCCGACGCCGAACACGCGGGCCTCCACCTTGGCTACGAACACGCGCTCCGAACGCCCCTCGCCGATGGTCTTGCAGGAGAGTTCCCCCGAGACACCCAGGCGATCGGACAGGACGCTGGGGACGGCGGTGAGCGTGTAGGTGCGTGCCTGCTTGTCGAAGCGCCCACTCTCCCGGTAGGAAAGACTCGAGCCGAGCACGGCCTTGAGCGGACCGGGGAGTTCGCCAAGCAGCGGGGTGACCTCGACCGTGCGTTCGAGGACCAGCTCGCCGTCGCGCTGATCGGTCACGCGCCAGGCCGGAAAGCGGAGATGTTCGAGGAAGAGGCGGCGATTGAACTCGGGATCGAAGAACAGCGTTTCCCAGAACACCTCGGCGCTGCAGGGGAGTTGGTGGACGATGCGAAGAGCCGTCATCCTCCGCTTCTACCACGCGCTCTTCTCGGTGAGAAGCGCGCTAGCCCCGCGGTCGGTAGGTGAAGTCCTTTTCGAAGAGGTCGAGCAAAAACTCGAACTGCTTCTCGAAGGGATAGAACTGAACCTGGAAGAGATCGAAGAGCACGTTGTCGCTGGCCAGAGATAGGCAGAGCGCGATGGCGCCAAACCCGAGCAAGAATGGTCGTACCGGACTCTTTCCCGGGTTGGGCAGGAGTAATCGCAGCGCGAGCAGCCCGCTCAGTCCGGCCAGCAGCGACATCGCATTCCAGCGGTTCCAGTCCCATCCTACGAGGTTCAGGGTGAGCGGGGCGAGCATCGCGCCGGCGAAACCGAGCCCGAGCACCAAGGTGAACAGTGGGTGCAGCCGAAGCTCGCGGATCGCGAGCTGGCCGTACACGAGCAAAAACGACAGGCTGGGGAAGATGGCCAACCAGGATTTGATTGGCGGCAGCGGTTCCAGCTTCCAGATCATCCCCCAGTACCAAGGCATCAATCGGGTGAGGTTCCGCATGGAGGAGCGGGTCTCGGCCTCGAGTACATCGGGCCGGAGCGGAAAATCCACGGCCGTTCGCATGTCCCGGGCAAGGCTCGCCATCTTCTCGGGGCTGGCCGAGCCATGGGTGCCGATCCAGCCGGAGATGATGAGCCAGGAGGCGAAGATGAAGAGCGCGGAGCCGAAGAACACCGCCAGCTGCCAGGGTGATCCTGGGTGGTGACGCCACCTTGCCACCGTCGCGCACAGCATCACCAAGACCAAGGTAGGGCCGAACATCACCGCCAGCACCTCGTGGACGAAGCACAGCCCGAGCCCCACCAGCCAGACAAACGCGAAAAGCAGCCCTGTGATGCGCACGCCTCGGGCCAGGGCGATCACCACGATGACTGCAAGAAACCCGTAGTAATCCAGGTATCCCACCTCGTGCACGAAGAACGCCGCGCCGGGGGAGGCGCAGGCCACCAGCATCGCGAGCTTGAAGCTCACATCGTCGCGTTCACGCTTGACGGCGCGGAGCATCAACCAGCCCGTGATGGCCAGCGTCACGAGCAGGCACGAAAAAGCGACGACCGCGAAGTGGTAGTAGTGAAAGATCTCGGGGCCGCCGAGGTGGCGGGCGATTTCACCGACCAGGCCGCGCCGAACGAAACCCTCACCGTAGTGAATGGCGAACTGGGTTGCGGCCCAAAGATTGGGCATCCGGAACCCCTTCAGCAGCGAGATCAGGACGACGATCCCGAGCACCCAGAGGTAGGCGAGGTGGAGCCGTGGTCCGAGCTGGTCGCGGGCGCTCTTCAAATCTACCGTCATTTCGAGGGGAAGGACTGGGCGAGGCTAGCCCAAGTTCCTCCCTTGAGGTACCGGGGAACGAAAAATCCCTAAAAAACCGGTGAATTGCGCCGCTTCGGGGATCGAGATCCGATTGCTTTACAATCGTCCATGCAAGACGGAATTGCAGCAGGAATGGTCAGCATCGAGGAAATTAAGTCTGAGCCGGCTGGGCGAAGAGGGGCAACACTTCCTCATATGCTCCGCTCGCTCACCGTCGGCGTGCTCACACTAGCTTGGTTGGCAGCTTGTTCCGATCCCACCTCGTCTCCGGAAGACACGGGCGTGGGGGGCACGACCGTGGCCCAGGGTGGGGCGACGGTAGGCTCCGGCACGGGAGGAACAGGCGGAGCGGCACCGGGAGCAGGCGGAGCCGCACCGGGAGCAGGCGGAGCCGCACCGGGAGCAGGCGGTGCTGCACCGGGACAAGGCGGTGCTGCACCGGGAGCAGGCGGAGCCGCACCGGGACAAGGCGGTGCTGCACCGGGAGCAGGCGGAGCCGCACCGGGAGCAGGCGGTGCTGCACCGGGAGCAGGCGGTGCTGCACCGGGAGCAGGCGGTGCTGCACCGGGAGTAGGCGGAGCTTCACCGGGAGTAGGCGGAGCGCCTGGAGCCGGTGGCTCGACGGAGGCGAACGCTTGCGGCACCAGCAACACCAATCCGTTCGACTGCACGTTTGCCTGGGGCGCTCCGACCGACGGCACCAACCACAGCTATCTCGACTTCGTGTCGACCTGGATCGGTGACGAGACCAACGGTGGGCTGGCGAGCATGTCGGCGACCGCTGAAAACGAGCAGTGCGGAGACTGTGACCTGGTGGAGCGTGTGGCCACTTCCGACAGTATGGTGGTCTTTTATACCTATTTCATTGGCTTTCAGGCTCGCGTGGACGGCTTCGGGGACTGCAACGTGGACATGAGCGACGGCCACAACCTGTGCACCGACGGTGCCGCCTGGATCCGCGACAACTGGGAGGTACTGGTCAACATGTACGGTCAGTACGCGAAGCGCGTGGCCGCGGTGAGCCCGAACAAGCCGGTGATCTGGTGGCTGGAGGGCGACTTCATCCAATACTCCTACGAGGATCAGAGCGAGCCTCTGAGTTACGCCGAGCTGGGCCAGCTCGCGGCCGAGATAGGCTGCGCCATCAAGGCGAACCAACCGAACGCCGTGGTGGCGATGAATCACTCGCCGTGGATCGGCGACGACATGTTCGAGGGCTTCTGGGGGGCCATGGACATGAACGTGCTCGACATGGCCTGGGTGCAGGGGCCAGGCGACAGCGGCACCTACGTGAACGAGTGGGGACAGGAGACGGCCAACTACGCCTCGCTCTACCAGAAGATCGGGCGGCCTATCATGGCCGAGACCAGCTGGGGCAGTGACGACCGCTGGACCACCGCCAGCGTGGCCGACATCAACGCTCGGATCTCCGAGGGCGTGATCGCCACCCACATCAACCACCCAAACGGCAACCTTGAGAGCGCGAAGGAAACGCTGACGCCCGAGCTCGAGGGGACCTGCCACTGAGAGCCGCTTCTCCTCTTCGGGAATACCACGGTGACCCAGAGATCCCGCCACCGGCAAGGCTTGCGTGGCCCACTTGCAGAACTGCACCTCCCGCTGGTTTTCGAGCTTCTAGCCGGCGGCGATGATGGTCTAAAGGCTTGAGTGCTTGACGTTGTAGATCTTCCCGACGGCGGCAGTCGTCAAGAGCTGCTTCATGACTGCGATCGGGCCGAGCTCGCGGTCGGCAAAGATCCGCTTCTGGTGCTGGCTGATGGCCGGGACCGTGACGTCGTGGAGCGTCGCCATCATCTTCTGCGACAGCCAGAGGTTCTCGTCCTCGTAGCGCATCTCGACGGCTTGCTGCTGCGAGCCCGTTGCAGCGACGAAGGTCAGGTGCTCGGCCGCCGAGGAGCGCACGATGGATACCTCGGGCGGCCGCTTCTTGCGGGTCATGCGGTGCATCCTGGGTGCTTCGCAGGCATGGGCCAGAGCTAGAGGGAGCCGCCCCACCGGATAGGTGGCCTCGATTCCAGTGACATCGGATGCCACAGAGGGGATCTGGGACTCGAGACGTTTCCCCGAATCATCTTGAGCTTGGAGGCACGACCACAAGCGGCAGCTTCTGGGTTGGTGCGGCTCGCAAACGGCACACGATGGATGACCGAGAGCGACCGGAGCCGCGGTGTTGTAAGCCACCGGGTCCCAGGTTCGAGTCCTTGAGCTGGACCAGAACTTCACTGCTCACCAGAAACGACAGCGGCGCCGATCTCGAAGAGACCCGCGCCGCACATAGTCGAAGGCGATGTCGCTACTGTAGCAGCCGACCAAGGTTCAACAGCTGGGTCTCTCCGCTGTTGTCCTCCACCCCGTCGTTATCGTTGACGACGTAGACGTTACCCCCCGCCGTGATGGCACATCCCTCGATTTTTTCTGGGATGAGCCCACCCGGTGCCGCCAGGTCGTCCATGAGGTCACGCACCAGCGTCTTGGTGACGGCATCTCCATCAGACGCATCCCTCAGATCCACGAGATAGAGGCGCTTGATGGCGGCGTCTGGCCCGCTCTGGTCGTCCCGCTCCAGCACCAGAAAGGTTCCATCCCCGACACTGGTGAGGTCGGACAGCCCCACCCAACCACCAGCCTGGGACTCCGTCTCGTCTAGGGTGTAGAAGACGAAGCTCCACGACTCATCGCTAGGATCGTAGATCCCGATCCGCACGCCGGTGTCGTCACCCCAGACGCGTTGGAAGGCGACGTATACCCGACCGTCGTACGCAGCAACACCTTCGAAACCGAACCGCAGCTGCGTCTCGTTCACATCGGCGGGCAGGGTGACGACCTGCTCAATCACCCCGTTGGCGTCGGTCTTGAGAAGGAAGTTCAGACTGTCGACGGGACGATCCCCGTCGCCGACCGTGCCGCTGCCCTCGGAGGCCACCCAAAACCCGCCGTCGGCCGCCACGGCGATCCCCTCAGGGTCGATGTTGACCGTCTTGTCATCGTTGATCATCGTGGCAAGATCCGCCTCATCGAACACGTCAATTCGACTGGTGTCGGTATTGTCGACCGAGGCATCCGAGAGCACCTCCGCATCGACTGCGGCGAACACGTCGTTATCATCCGTGATCCTCAGCTCACTCAGCACGTGCGCGGGATAGGTGGACGTGTCCAGGGTCAGGATCCGGTTCGACAGGTAGTAACTGTCCTCGACCGCATACAAGAGGTCAGGGTCTTCCGGATCTGCCGCCAGACCCGACATCGCGCTCCATGGAATCGGCGTCCCATCGTCACGCTCCTCCGACACGATCGTTGGGTACTGCGGAGCCCCCACCTCGTAGGCGTAGATGTTGATCACGCTGCGAATCTTGTCGTCGCGGGAGTCCTCCTCACTGGCCACAACGAGGAGCTCCCGCGACGGAATCGCTAGCCCCCCCTCGGGGCCAACCCCCGCCGGCAGGGTCTGCACGTGTTTCGGCTCAGAGGGCGACGACACGTCGTATACGAACACCAGGCTCGCTCGCTCCGAGTTGACGAACAGGTACTCCCGCCCGTCGAAGACGCCGAACTCGACGTTCTCCGGCTCGTTGCCCTTGTTCTCGGACCGCGCATCCGGGTAGTGCCCGACGCTGACCGTCAGGTGCTCGAGCTCCGCTCCGGCTGCGTAGACCACGCTGCCAGCGGTGTCGAAGATCGTGAACCCACGGCCCCCGCCGTTCCAGTCCCCCTCGTCTGCCGTCGCGAAGTGCGTGTCGGACAGCCAGGTGACGCCATCGGGCTCACGCGGCACGCCCTCCAACGTCTCGGTCTGGGAAATCAGTGCGCCCTCCTCCGTCGCGTCCACTTGCGTCAGATTGATCGTCCCGGCGGAGAAGCTTCTGACCACCGTCGCCGTCGCCAGGTCCACAAGCGCGATGGCATTGTTCTCCTGCAACGTGACCACAGCCACGTTGCCCGCGTTGATATCGACGTATTCGGGCTCGGGATCCGTTGGCTCGACGGCACCGGTGAGTCCGGTGAGGTCCACGTCTACAGCCGTCCAGTCCCCGGGGTCCCCGCTCAGCGCTACCACGACGAGCTTGCCCGCCGGCGGTTGAGGGAGCCCACCGTCCACTCCCTCGAAATCCTCATCTCGCTCGTTTTCGATGACCACGGCCGCGTACGTTCCGTCCGGACTCACCGCGACCGAGTCCGGCTGTCCTCCGAGCTCGATCGTGCGGACCTCCTGCCGGCCGCCAATCTCGACCACAGAGAGGTGTCCCGCTGGATTGACGAAGTCGGGACTGGTGTTGACACCGACGAGCGCGTATTCGCCAACCACCGCGACGGATGTTGGTTCGCCACCGAGCGACACCGTGCCGTCGGCGGCGGGAGCGTGGGCGTCGGTGATGTCGACGAATCCCACGACCCCCGCGGGGCTGTCCGAGTAGACCAGGGTCATCCCGTCCTCGCTCACCGCAACGATCTCGGCGGCGGTCTTGGTGTCGTCGTTGCAGGTGTCGTCGCTCTGACTACAGACCGGGAAGGAGGCGACACGGTTGAAGCTTCGGGTCATCGTCTCATTGCACAGCACCGAGCTCTCTGTGATCTCGTTCGCATCCAAGATGCCGTTGGCGTTGGTGTCTACCCCACTGTCGAATCGGACCCCGCCAGCGCGGCAATCCCTGGCCCCCGAACGGAGCGCGGTCTGATCGATCAGGCTCACAAGGCCTGACTCACCCTCGGGACCGGGGTCGCCCTGCTCGCCCTGCTCGCCGGGTTGCCCCTGCTCGCCGGGTTGCCCCTGCTCGCCGGGTTGCCCCTGCTCGCCGGGTTCCCCCTGCTCGCCGGGTTGCCCCTGCTCGCCGGGCTCCCCCTGCTCCCCCTGCTCGCCGGGCTCCCCCTGCTCCCCCCGCGCACCGTCATCTCCGTCCTTGCCGTCTTCACCGAGGCAACCCGAAAGAGACAGGGTCATCAATGCGAGGATTCCGGCAACGGCTTTCGTGGTTCGCAGCATACGTCTTCTCCTCTTGCTCAGGATGATTGAAGGCACGGTGCCTGTAAGGCACGCGTTTCTGTTCGACCCGAGCCTATTCAAGGACGGAGACTGCGACGTGCCCTTGATGTGCACTTTTCGCAACAACCCTGTCACGAGATCCGACATTTCCAGCTTCAGCGAACGAGGTCACTTCGGCGGCCAAGAAAACCATTGCGCAGCTCCGACTCATGACCTCCCACGTCTCAACCGACGCAATTGCGTTCGGCAGGATTCATGCTGCTTCGCGTGGTACCGCCTCGGTTGGCGAGGCCTCGTGGTACGCAGGTCGCGCACGTGACAGAGCGGTTCTGAACCAATCTCTCCTCCCTCGCGAGACGGCGCCGTTCGGCGAGCTCATTCTCGAGGTTGGCGGCCGTACCGAAGTAGATATCGTCGGGCGTCTGGCCGCCGAACGCACGGTGCGGCATCACCGTATTGTGTTGTTCCACGTATAAGGCGACGAGCCTTTCGACCGCTGAGGCGGAATCCAGCGAGTGTAGGGTGAGCCAGGCATGCTTGAGACATCGCCACCAGGCCTCGATCATCGAGTTCGAATACGACACCTCCACTTGAGCCAGAATCCGTCGAAGTTTGCCGGTGTCAAGAAGCTGGTCTACTTGACCATTGACATTCTCGACGCCCGAGTCGGCCATCACGGTTGGCACAACACCAGCAAGATACCGCCCCGCGGCCTCGATGATACGGCAGGTGGTGGCCGGATCGAGCTTCTGCGCGAGTTCCCACGCAAGGAGCTTGCGCGAGGTGTTGTCGATCACGGCGCGCAGGTAAAGACGTGTCCCGTCGAGGAGCCTGATGAGCGTTACATCCATGTGCCAGAGTTCATTCGGGCGCGTCGTGCGAATCCCCTCTTTGGGCTTTGGTGGATGGAGACGAAACCGCGGACGAAGCCACCCATTCCGAAGGATCTGCCGAGTCCAGGTTCCCGGTGCGGCGAATACGCGGCCGATGCGGTGGGCGTGAAGAATCAAGCTGCGTGGGACGAGTCTTGGGATAGCTACTCCTGTCGTTCAATTGGCATGGCGCCGCGCGACGCCAACCGTGATATCGGGCGGGAGTGATTCCAACGAGGCGTAGTGCAACGTCTCGGGAGACGACCCGCGTTGCCCGGTCCACCGCACGAAGAAGGGTCTTCTTACGTGTTGCATCGGGCACTCGAGTGGTCCAAAGGCGCATACCCGTCACTGGCGCCAGAACGAGCAGAAGGCGAACGATAGCCTGCAGAGCTTGGTTCCGTTGGGAAAGGAGAAGCACCTGAGCGTGGAGTTCGGCAGTGTCGACGTCGAGTATGCCCGCCGTCAGAACATCCCGCGGACCGCGTCGCAGCCAAGACTTAGCGGTCGAGCGGGGGATCCCGAGCCGGATAGCCAACTCGACGTCATTGGCGCAATGGATCAGGGCTCATCCGGGAATCGAGTGGGTGACCTGGGATGGGTAGAGGTCGAGACCGCCGCAGTGGAAGTAGATCGCGGTCTTGAAGTGTTCGGGGTTCCGGAAGCCGCAGGCCATCTGTTTGATGGTCTGGATCTTCGAGTTCAGGCCCTTGCTCGCGGCGTTCGTGATGCGGTGCTTGAAGTAGGTCAGGACGTCGTCCAGGTGGCGGTGCACCATCTTGGCCACCTTCAGCACGGGCTCCAGACGTGAGTGCGTGGCCCAGAAGTACCAGCGACGCCAGTGGCGTTCGGCCCAGCCCCGGACAGAGTATGACCAGAGATCTCGCAGGCTCTCCTTGATCGCCCACGCTCGTCCTGTCTTTAGGTGCGCACCGCGCAGTTCTGCGAAGCGGTACTCGTGCTTCTCGGGCAAGTTTTCTTCGGAGTAGAGCCAGAGATACTTCGAGCCGGTGAGATGCTCATCGCCCTCGGCCCGGAGACTCCGGTGTTCACGCTTGCGCACTGTATCTACAGCCTTTGTCATGTGTTGCATGATATGGAAGCGATCGAATACGAGCTTGTCGTCGGCTTCTGGGACGTGCTCTCGGATCGAGTTCCGGTATGGCTCCCACATGTCGACTGCAATCGCCTCGATACCATGCAGCTGCTCGGACGAGAGTGTCGCGAAGTAGGCGTCCAAACTGCTGGCCTTGCGATCGTCAGTGATATGCTCGACGGTGCCAGCATCGAGGTTGCAGACCAGGGTCATGTAGCGATGCCCTTTGGCAATGGCCTTCTCATCGACCCCCAGACGCGGGACAACCTCCTGCTGCTTGGCGGCTCGGCCACGTTTCACGGCTCGCTCCATCAGGAGCCAGGCTTCGTCCCAGCTGATACGCAAGATGCGGGTAGCGCCGACCACACTGGTCTCGCGCAACACGTCGATGGCGAGCCGTTCGAACAGCGCGGTGAACCTGGAACGCGGTTCCGCCCAAGGAAGACTCACCTGTCGCACTCCGTGTTCGGGGCATGGCCACTGGACCCCGGCCCCGTGCTCTGCCCACACATCGACCCGTTGTTCAGCAAGGTTGAGCTCCACTCGTCCAACAGTCCAAGGTGATTCCAGGCCCAGCCTGGTGTCGGTACAACTCGGTGTCTCGCATCCCAACACCGTACCCGAACCAGGCTCGGCCGCGGAGTGCGGACCCGCGTCTTCCCTAAGCCCGGCCCGAATTCTTCGGTTCGCGTCGACTTCCGAACCCAGCAACGACCGGTCCGCATTCCGTGGCGAGCACCGCGCCGCCCAGAACCTCGCGGTCCGCCCCGGTTCTCATGCGGCGAGGAACTGCCTCCCCCCTCTGCCCAAATCACCCACTGCGATCCCGGAAGAACCTTCGAAATTTTCGAATAACTGCCGCCGACGGCAAGAACTACGACACGAAACACTACAACCTCTCGGGTATCATCGCGGTCGGCTACAAGGTCAACTCCGAGCGCGCGGTGCAGTTTCGCAAGTGGGCCACGCGCGTCGTCGAGGAGTTCACCATCAAGGGCTTCGCGATGGACGACG
>CAYNEY010000045.1:0-48569 GCA_964396375.1 uncultured Polyangiaceae bacterium
CCAAGGCGGCTCCACCCAGACGGGCCAAGGCGGCTCCACCCTCACAGGCCAAGGCGGCTCCACCCTCACAGGCCAAGGCGGCGCCACTGGCACATGTACGGTTGGACCCGCACTCAGCGGAGGCATCGAGTACTGTCAGAACGGGCTTGGGCCGTTGGGCAACGGATACGCCTACGAGGTTTGGATGGACTCGGGGAACAATTGCGCCACCATGTATGGTGAGGGAGCAGCCTTCCGCGCAACCTGGGATCTCGGCGAGCGCGGGGACTTCCTCGGCCGTGCCGGCCTCAGCTTCGGAGCCACCGAACCTCACGACCGCATCGGCAGGCTCTCCGCAGATTACGCCTTCAGGCGTCCGGATGATAACGGCTTCTCCTGGGTCGCGATCTACGGATGGACCTTCGACGAACTGGCCGAGTACTACATCGTCGAGGACTTCAGCGTGTACCGCCCCGGAACCACCTACGAACACCGCGGCACGCTCGAGAGCGACGGTGGCATCTACGACATCTACTACAACCGCCGCGAGGGCGCGACCTCCCCTCAGGGACCAAACACCGACTTCGATCAGTTCTGGAGCGTGCGGCGAGAACCTCGCCAATGCGGGCATGTCTCGATCTCGGCGCACTTCTCCGCCTGGCAGAACCTCGGCATGGATATGAGCGGTCGCTTGCGGGAGGCCATGATCGTGGTCGAGGCACTCAACGGCACGGGAACCGTCGATTTTGCCTCAGCCACCGTCACGGTCGACTGAATGCTCGGCAGGTATCAGACGCACGAGGAACCTCTTGCTCGCTCTTGCGGAGCTGTACCTCACGCCTCTCCGTAATCCTCGAGGTAACGCTCGACCGAGAGTTTTCTCCGCGTGTTCTCGGAGCTCATGTACCGCACGGTTCCAAAGATGGGGCGCTCCGGGCCCCAGGCCCTGTCACAGCGCCCGAGCACCCACAGGTAGCCCGCATAGGAGCAGGGATCCCGCCCATCCAGAGCGTACTTGTTCATGAGTGTTTCCATATGCCGCAACGCCTCGACCGGCGACGGCGACCACTCCAGGAGCTTTTTTCCCCACAGCATGCGCAGATAGCCGTGGAACCACCCTTCGCGCACGAGCTGTCGCTGGACAGCGTTCCAGAGCGGATCGTGGGTGCGGGCCTGCTCCAGCGCTTGCAGCGAGTAGAGATGTGGTCGTGGGTCGCGGGCATGCTTCGAAAGGGTGGACCGAGCGAAGGCCGGCAGCACCTCGAGCGAACGGTAGTGGTTCGGACGTAGCGCCGCAACGTTGAACGCGAGCTCACGCCAGGTCACCAGTTGATCGAGAAAGGCCTCGGCGGCTTCCGACATACCCCACCAGCCGGATTTCGCGCCACCAACCGATCTTCTGTACACACTGGGGTCAAAGTGCTCACGTTGGCTCAGTTCCGCAAAGATCTGATGGACCGACAGGTGGCCGAAGTGAAGGTATGGGGAGAGTTTGCTCGTGCCGTCGCGCTCGGGCTCGTTTCGGTCACTCGGATACGCCTCGAGCTTGGACCGAACAAAGAGCTCTAGACGCGCCGATGCAGCTGCCGTTCCACCCCGCAGCTTGGCCCGGGGCACGGTGTGATCGAGCGGCAGCTGAGCCACTGCACTCGACTCGGCCTTGAGCAGCCGCTCGGAAGCGCGCGGCCAACGGGTCGTTGTACCGCTGGGGAGCCTGGCACGGGGCAAATCGAGTTTCCGGAGCGGTGCTGCCGCCGGCATCTTCGCCAGGTAGGGTGCGAGGTTCTTCTGCAAGTGCACGCGAAAGGACCGCGCCGTGGTAAACACCCGCTCGGTTTCGCGCATCGGAAGCAGGCCATTGGAATCCACCAACTCGAAACGCACATCGAGCCGGGCAGCAGCCGCCGTCTGCATCCGTGGAACGAAGTAGCAGGGCCAGTCGTCCCCGACGACCAGGCAGGCCTGACTCGCCAGTTTTTCGAGGAGGCCCGTCCCGTCACCAGCCTCCCTCTCCACATAGGGATAGTAGAGGATGGCTGCATCCCTCGCACGGCGTGCGTTCTCGGCCATGCCCTCCAGGATAAAGGTGTGCAAGCGCTCGTTGGCATCGGGGTATCCAACTCGGAGTGCCTCGAGGACGACCAGAGGCTTCTTCAGCGCCTTCGCTTGTTCGATGGCACGGTCCAGCGCGAAATTCCAACTGAGTCTCCGAAACGACGTCATCCAGTAAAGGACGTACTTTCGCTCTGCCCGGAGCGGGAGATCCCGGATCAACCGCACACGTTCCGCGGGGACATCCATGGCCGTCACCATTCGGTACCCGCATCCGGCTGTCAAGCCAAGACTTGAAAACCGTGGTGAATCTGAGGTGACGGATGGAGACGACGAGCAGCGCCAAGCAGCATTGACAAGGGTTGTTCGAAGCCCCTCGATCAGCGTTCCCAGCACACAGAGACCGAGCCTGCTTTTCATACCAGACCATTTTTCACACCAATGGTGGGTGTCACCAGTGTAACACTGTCACACACAAAACCATGAAGGTGCGCCTACCCATCGATGATTTCGCTCCAGAATTGCCCGGCACAACTCGCTCTCGCTCACTATGGTTCACGGTCGGAACCAAAGGCTGCTAGACCTCCAGCTCTGGGCGGTCGATGAGGGTTGTTCATCGTCTCGATCTCTGAGAGCATGGCACCGTTCGGGTGGCTAAGAGGACGTCGAAAGGCGCGCCTCCATTATCGTCACGCGAACTGTTACAGCGAGGAGGAAACTGATGAAATTTTTGCTAGGTTTGGGGTGCTTGCTGGGGTTTGGGCTGTTGACTTCATCCGCGGCTGCCACGTTGCGCGTGGAAACCAAAGACATGGACGGCACTGCCACGGGGCAGAACTGGCGGCGACTTGGGTTGCTCGTCACAAACCAAGGCTCGACGCCGATCGATATGTCCGACGTGACACTCTCCTATCACATGGCACTCGAGGGTGAACCACTCGAGGGCGCCATTTGGTACTACAGCGTGCGCACCCTCGACTGGAGCGTTCAAGGAGGAAGCATCTCGGAGGTTGGCCTAGACTTCTCGGAGGAGCAGGATCACACAGCCATGGTGCTGACATTCGGACCACGCGAGTTACCAGCCAACGGTCAGATGGAAGTCCAGCTCGGTGTGCACCAAGCCGACTGGGGGATCATCGACGAGGCGGCTGATCCCTCGTATGTTGGTTCGTCAACCTACACAGAGAACACGAATGTTGAAGTCAGCACCGGGGGCTGTCCAGAGTGCACTCCCGATCGCATTTTCGATCTTCATTTCATCGTGTTCGATGATCTGGTGAGTTACGGACCCTCCGGAGGGGCCATCACCGATGCGGACTTGGATGCAGAGGTCGAGAACCTGAACCAGACCTTCGTCACCGAAGACGGCTTCAACCCCGTGCGTTTCCGCAGAAAGTCCAGCGTCTTCGTCCACGATGGGGACTACATCGCCGATGGGTCAGGCCTTTTGCCACTCGGAGAAACCTGCGTGCGATTCCTCGAGTGCCACACCCCATATCAGGCAAGACCCACAGGGAAGTTCGAACTCACGGGCAGAACCTGCGACAGAGCTGCGGGCGATCCTCAGTGCGGCGTCGACGGAACACCCGAAACCATCGACTGCAACGGCGACGGCGACACCGAGGATCGCGGCGATTGTGTTGGTGTCTTCGAGAAGCGCTGCAAGCCCTTCATGGACGAGATGTTCACCAACTGCACGGACACTCTGAACGGCATGCCTGTGATCGATCACACTGCCATCAACGTGATCATCCGTGGTGGCTACGGCAACAACACAGACTGCACCGCGAGCCACGTGAACTTGGACGCCGAAGGGATCCCCCCTCTCTGGGACCCCCTGGTCACCATCGATTATCGACGCATGCCGTATTCGAGCGGGAGCGCCCATGCCTACTTCGAGCACGAGATGGGTCACGCTTTCGGCCTGGCTCACGTCGGCACCTGCTTCCGAGATGACATTGCCGTCCCGAGTTTCAGCAACAACATCATGGAGGGCAATGGGGTGGATTGTCCCACTGGGTACACCCGCGAGGGCACGACCTACCGCCGCAACATCGGTTTTTACCGCAATGCCCCGACACCCGTCCCCGAGGACACCGGCAACGGCGATTTGCTCGCGCCCATTCAGGAGTACTTCTCCTACGTAAGGCCGCACTTCTACCTGCACCAGACTCCGATCATCCTCGACATGGCGACCATGATCGAGCAGCGACTGGAAGAGGCCAAGTAGGCTCAGAAGAAGACACGCGAGTCGCTCCGACGCCGCCTCCAGGTCATCTGTGGGGCGGCGTCGCCATTCGTGCCGTTCGCGAAGATTCGTATTCTGCGGGGACCCGGCTTGGAATTTTCCGGCTCCAGCCCTAGGATGCTCGGTGAGGCAGTAACCATGAAAGCGCTGGTGACTGGAGCAACGGGACTGATAGGCCGACACCTGATCTGTCACCTTCAGAACCCGGTAGTGTTGAGCCGCGATCCGGATCTAGCTCGCGCAACCCTCGACGGGGTGCGAGCCCACGCCTGGACGCCCGAAGCCGGACCGCCGCCTGCCAGCGCCTTCGACGGCGTAGATGTGGTGTTTCACCTTGCGGGCGAGCCAGTTGCTGGCGGTCGATGGACCGCGGAACGCAAACGACGCATCCGCGAGAGCCGGCTGCTCGGTACCCACAATCTGGTTGCTGCCCTGACCGGCCTCGCGAGCCGCCCGCAGCTGCTCGTGTCAGCGTCGGCCGTCGGCTACTACGGCGACCGCGGTGACGAGGTGCTCGACGAGACCGCGTCGCCCGGCCAGGGTTTCCTCGCAGAACTCTCGGCCGAGTGGGAACGGGAAGCCCTGGCCGCCGAACAGCTTGGCCTCCGCGTGGTCTGCCTGCGCACCGGAATCGTGCTCTCCCGCGAAGGCGGCGCCCTGCCCAAGATGCTCCCGGCCTTTCGCGCCGGGGTGGGCGGCAAGCTCGGAACCGGACGGCAGTGGATGCCCTGGATCCACCTCGATGATGAGATTGGGCTCTTGTTGCACGCCATGAACGAGCCACAAATGAGAGGAGCTGTGAACGCGGTGGGGCCCCACCCCGTCACCAACCAGGAATTCACCCGGGTTCTGGCCCGGATCCTGCGCCGACCAGCGATTTTTCCGGTGCCAGAGTTCGCTCTGCGTGTCGCGTTCGGGCAAATGAGCCAGCTTATGACAGCATCCCAACGTGTGAACCCGACTCAAGCGAAACAGTCTGCCTACCACTTTCGCTACCCCGAGCTCGAGGGGGCGCTCCGAGCGGAGTTGCTCGCGTCGTGAGCGCCTTGTTCTGGTGTTTGTACGGTACCTCGCGGTCCATTGACTCTTCACTCTGAATCCCGATCCCATATTGCAAGTCGAACTCGAAAGTCAGGCCCCCCCATGTCCCCCATCGTACGCGTTTTGCCCGTGCTCGCCCTGATCCTCGGCACAACCCAGGCCCTGGCCGCGGTCGAGGCAGAAGTCGAAGCAGGTGTGGTCTTCTCGGCTCGCAATGACACGCGGATCCCTGGCGACGGCGGCACCAAGCTCTCCCTGGTGGACGATCTCTCCACCTCGCCGAGCCCTACCTTCCGCGTACGGGGCGGCTACCGCATCGGAGAGCGCCACCTCATCACCGCGCTCTACGCACCGCTCCAAGTCACCGCCAGTGGGACGCTGGAGCGAGACGTCTCCTTCATGGGCACCACCTACCCCGCCGAGGCGCCCATCCTCGCGATATATCGGTTCGATTCCTACCGTCTCACCTACCGCTACAGCTTCGTTAGAAGTGCTGGGTTGGATGTCGCTGCGGGTGTGACCGGGAAAATCCGCGACGCTGAGACTAGCTTGTATGGCGTGGAGACGAAGCGAAAGACGAACACCGGCTTCGTTCCTTTGGTCAACCTCCACCTCGCCTGGCGCCCCAATCAAGGGCACTTCGGGCTCCTCATCGATGCCGACGCGCTCGCAGCTCCCCAAGGACGGGCCGAAGACGTGCTTCTTTCAGGCACCTTCACCCCTCGAGACGGCCTCGAGCTGAGGCTGGGCTATCGGATGCTCGAGGGCGGCGCGGACAACGACGAGGTCTTCAGTTTCGCCTGGCTTCACTACGCGGTCGCGGGTCTGGCGGTGGAGTTCTAGGAAGCGAGCCTGCCGAAGATCACTTGCCGCGGCACCAGTTCCTGGCTCTCCCCGAACCCAAAGCGTAGGTGGCGCTTACGCCGATCACTTACGGCTTTCCACCAGCGAGCCTCGCTTCGTTGGCTTTGGAATCGCAGGGGCCACATCACCCGGCTCTCGCAGTGGGGTGAAGGATTGAGAACCAGCACTCTTCAGCCCGCCCCAAGATCTCCCGAAAGTCTCGCCTTTTTTCTGGTGAGGACCAATGGCCGGTTGACGAACTGTTCCAAGCGCTCTATTATCTAGCAACTACTTGCTAGCTAGCGTGCAACTCATGGCCTCCAGAAAATCAACCGAGCAACGTCGTCGAGAGATTACGGACGCCGCCCTGAACATCATCGGCCAGCGTGGTCTGCGAGGATTCACTGCCGCACAAATCGCCGAGGAAGTCGGGATCAAGGACGGGACGATTTTTCGCCATTTCAAGGACATGAACGAAATCACGTTCGCTGTCCTCGACAGGCTCCAAGAGCTGCTCGATGCGACACCGCCTTCTGTCGACAATCCCGTCGATCGACTCGAGGCATTCGTCCTCAGTCGACTGCGCGCCGTCACCATCCAGCGCACAGTCCAATCGCTCCTCTTCTCGGACCAACTCTCCCACGCTTTGGGCGCCGAGGGACCGCGGCGGGTCGCTGCGCTGAGAAACCGCGGGAGGGAGTTCGTGAGATCGTGCCTGCACGAGGCGAACGACAAGGGGCTGCTCCGCGAGGATCTCGACATCGAGAGCGCGGTGGTCCTGGTCACAGGAACAGTCATGGGGTTCTTGTTCGCATCCACCGACAACGCTCTTCCCGTGCCTGCACCCGAGATGGAACGACGCTGTTGGCACACTCTGCGGTCGGCGCTTGCGCAAAGGCAGGTCACCTCATGACATCTTGGACCAAAGGCATCGTGCTCACCACCAGCGTGGGGCTATTTTCCGCAGTTTTCTACTGGCTTCTGACCACACACGGCCCGTTGGCTCCCCTGAGTGTGCAGCTTGGAACCGTCTCACGCGCCGACCTAACCCCCAGCGTATTTGGTATCGGTACCGTGGATGCCCGACTCTCTTACGCGATTGGACCCACGGCGCCGGGACGAGTTCTGCGCGTGCTCGCAGATCAGGGCGATACCGTGAAGGCCGGCCAGTTGCTGGCTGAAATGGAGCCGGTCGATCTGGACCTCCGGGTTCAGGCCGCACAGAGCACCACGGTACGTTCACGCCAGTTGGTTCAGGTGGCTGATGCACAGGTTGCAGAGGCGATGAGCCGAGCAAAGCTGGCCCTGATGAGCCGTGACAGGGATCGGGAGCTGTATGAGCAACACGCCATCAGCAAGCAGGTACTCGACAACAGCACGGCTGAAGCGGAGCGGGCCGAGGCCGCACTGCTTGCAGCTCGCGCCAACGCGGAGGTGATGCGACTGGACATATGGCGCATCGACGCTGAGGCACGGGGACTGAGCAGCCTCCGGCAGAGCCTAAAGCTCGTCAGCCCAGTGGACGGCGTCGTCATATCACGGGAGGCCGAACCCGGAACCACGGTTGTTGCGGGTCAAGCCATCTTTCGGGTGATCGTCCCCGAAAGCCTATGGGTGCGCGCACGGATCGATCAGTCCCGCGCGCAGAGTGTGCAAACAGGACAGACTGCCAGCATCGTGTTGCGATCGATGCCTGACACCGCGATACCTGGTCACGTGACCCGCATCGAGTTGAAGAGCGACCCGGTCACCGAGGAGCGGCTCGTGAACGTCAGCTTCGATGCGCCACCTCCTCAGCTCTACTTGGGTGAACTCGCAGAAGTCACCATCCAACTGGAAGTGGCTCCTCGCGTCCTGGTGGTGCCAAGTGCCGCCATTGGCCACGAAGACGGCCAAACCGGCGTCTGGCAGAAGGTAGCCGAACGGGCCCGATTCAAGCCGGTCACCCTGGGCAGTCAGGCTCAACCCGGAGTGACCCAGATCCTGACCGGTTTGACCGAGGGTGAGCCAGTGATTGTCTACAGCTCGGCGCAGCTCGAGCCCGGCGTCCGCGTTCGCGAAACCAAGGTCATACGGCGATGATCAACCTTGCGCGCCGTGATATTGCCAATCATCTTGGCCGCTACCTACTGACGGGCGTCGGGCTCGGCCTCTTGATTGGCGTCACCCTTACCATGGCTGGCGTGTACCGAGGCATGGTCGATGACGCCAAGGTGTTGTTGCGCGCGGTCCGCGCCGACATCTGGGTCGTGCAGCACGATACCCTCGGGCCATTTGCTGAGCCCTCTAGTCTCCCCGACGATGTCTACCGCAGCCTGGAAGGACTACCCGGAGTGGTCGAGACTGGCAACGTTGCCTATCTCACGATGCAGGTGAAGCACCGCGGGAATGACGTTCGCATCATGGTGGCTGGCTATACGCCTGGAAGGCTCGGCGGCCCACCCTTCCTCCTCGCTGGACGCCCAATTGCCCAAGCCCACTATGAAGCCGTGGCTGATGCCAAGACCGGGTTCGAGGTTGGCGATCGGATTCGCATTCGTCGCCATGATTTCACCATCGTGGGACTAACCCGACGCATGGTGTCCTCTGGTGGCGACCCGATGGTGTTCATTCCTCTGAAAGACGCACAAGAAGCCCAGTTCGTGAAGGACAACGAGTCCATCCTCAACGACCGGAATCGACTCACCGAGAACCCCGCTATCAATCGGCCCGGTCAACCTGAGGTGCTCACGGCGGTCCAGGCCATTCAGGCTGCGAGCCAGCGCGTCAACGCTGTACTAGTGCGTGTCGGTGATGGACGTGACGCACGACAGGTGGCCAACGACATCAGGCGCTGGAAGCACCTCACTGCCTACACCAGCGCCGACATGGAAGACATCCTGGTGGCAAAACTGATCGCCACGGCGGCCAGACAGATTGCTCTGTTCCTGATCATCCTGGCGGTGGTGAGCGCAGCCATCGTGGCCTTCATCATCTACACCATGACCCTCGGTAAGCTCAAGGAGATCGCCGTACTGAAACTCATCGGCACTCGTGATCGCACCATCGCTGCCATGATCATGCAGGAGGCTTTGGGCCTGGGAGTGGTCGGCTTCTTCGTCGGCAAATTCGCAGCCACCCTGTGGGCTCCCGTGTTCCCCAAACACGTGCTCCTCGAGACAGGCGACGCACTGCGGGCCTTCATCATCGCCCTCGCGATCTGTGCGCTGGCATCCGTACTGGCGATCCGAAAGGCCTTGCGCATCGACCCAGCCGAAGCAATTGGCGGTTGACACCATGACCACACCTGCACCTGCCATCCTCATCGAGAATCTGACCAAACGTTATGGCAGCGGGCCGACTGCGGTAAACGCACTCATGGGCGTGGACATGAGCATCGCCCCCGGGGAAGTAGTCGGCTTGATAGGTGCCTCCGGCTCGGGCAAGACCACGCTGCTGAAATGCCTCGGCGCGGTGATCGAACCGACCTCCGGTCGCTTCACCCTGGCCGGCGAAACCATCTATGACAACGCGTGGAAGCGGCGCGATCTTCGCGCGCTACGGCGCGATCGCATCGGCTTCGTGTTCCAGGCGCCCTATCTCATCCCATTTCTCGACGCCACCGACAACGTCGCCCTTTTGCCCATGCTTGCGGGCGCAAAGAACCCCGTGGCACGTGCCACCGCCCTCGACATGTTGACCGCCCTCGACGTTCAGCACAGGGCACATGCACGCATCGCAGAGCTTTCCGGCGGCGAGCAACAACGCGTGGCGATCGCTCGCGCCCTCGCCAACAAACCGCCAATCATTCTGGCAGACGAGCCCACCGCACCATTGGACAGCGAGCGTGCCCTCGCCGTCATGAAGATCCTGAATCGCCTAGCTCACGAATTTCAGACGGCAATCATCGTGGTCACTCATGACGAGAAAATCATCCCCACCTTTAGGCGCATCTACCGCATTCGAGATGGCAAGACCTACGAGGAGCCTGGTGAGGGACGAGTTCTCGTGTGAGACTCACATGCCACCGCAAAGCCATGGTTCATTATGCCGCCCTTGACCTGGGCCTGACGTTTGTCTGGCGCGCCACGAGATTCCGTCGTCTTTGTCACGCTCAGCCAAGAGTGACGACTCGACGAATACCCTATCTCAGGAGCGTCCCAACGGATGCCCAGCATCAATCACGGCCCGCTCAGGGTGTTCTCCCGCAAGTGCGCGAGGATCTCTGTGGCCACGACCTGCGGTTGCTCATCGACGATGAAGTGGCCACCCTCGGGTTGCACCAGGCGATAAGAACCCGTCATGAGAGACTCGGCCTCTGCCACGATGCCTTGGCCCATGTCTTCATCACCAAAGATGAGCAGGGTGGGCACCTCCACCTCCCACAGCTCATAATCCTCGATCACTCGCCGATGGCCCTCTGAAGCTCGGTACCAGTTCAACGCCGCCGTCATCGCACCCGGTTCCGTCATGTGTGCGATGGTGAGTTCAGTCTGGTCGGCGGGTTTCGCCGTCCACATGTTCCGCATTGCTTCCGGTGTCCAGAATTCTTCCCCTTCACCCTCGGTCATCCAGATGTTGAGCAACGAGAGGTAGGTGGCCATCTCCTCGTCTTCGTAGACGGCGTGGGACCAAACCGCATAGTGCGGGATCGAGATCGCAGTAAACGAAGCGATCCTACTCGGATCATGCTCTAGCATGAGCCATCCTACGTTCGCCCCCCAGTCATGACCGATCACGTGAAATCGCTCGCCAAGCTCACTCCCGAAGGCGAAAGCGTCGGCAACCAATTCTTCGTAACGGTAAGCGTCGACTTCGGTGGGGCGCGCCAAAGGGCTGTACCCGCGCTGATCGGGCGCAAGACAGCGGTAACCGTTTTCGGCGAGGACCGGCAGGAGTGCGCTCCACTCGAGCGAGGTATCGGGGAACCCATGCAGAAGCAAGACAGGCTCACCCTCTGAGCCCGCCGAAAGCGCGTCAAAGGTGAACCCCCGGGTATCGATGCTGCGTACGCGAATCTCGTCGTCGACCTGCCCCGAACCGCCGTCACCCGCCGAACCGCCGTCACCCGCCGAACCACCCTCCGCCGCATCGATGCCACCTGCCGAAAAACCGCCGCCGCTGCTCGAGTTGGTTCCACCCGTTCCGAGCGCCCCACCCACACCCTCGAGCCCGCCCGTTCCGAGCGCTCCACCCACACCCTCGAGCCCGCCCGTTCCGAGCGCTCCACCCACACCCAAAACCCCACCCGTTCCGAGCGCTCCACCGGCATCCGGTAGCCCGCCTCCACCTGCAATTGTGCTCGAACCGCCGAGCCCACTTCTGGTCCAAGAGTCCCCGGCGGTTCCTCCAGAGTTCGAGCTTGGGTCTTCCCCCGATCCCGCACCCTCGTCTTGGCCGCAGGCGGCGACAACCAGGCCGAGGGTGAAGGTTGAGACGGTAATGGTTCTGTGGACGATGGCCATGGCTGAGCCGTTCGAGAGCTGGATCGTTCTCCCTTGGTTCTGCTCGCTACTCACACCCTCCCGCGGGACAGGGCGCTGGTACGAATGTGGAGTGGCCGTTTTCCATGTTGGCGTAGAACGAAACCGCTTCACCCTTCGGGATCTCGTCGCTGCAGATGCTGCCGCAGGTGGCGGCGAAGTTCTCGCTGCCGTTCGGCTCGAGCTTGAACATCCGGAAGTCACCCCGCTCGTAGCCCATGAACGAGTCATGGTAGAAGGTCCCCTCCTCATCGACCGCATACAGGTAATCCGCGGTGTACCCAGTCGAGTGCGTGATCCGCAAGAAGGTGTTGTTGACCGTGAACCACGCGCCGTTGGCGAGCATCGTGCGATTCGTTCCTTGATTGACCGTGAATCGGAACTCGTCCAGATCCACGTCCTTCCGGTAGTGGTGCACCCCGCCGGCACTTCTGTTGTCCTGGAACCAACCCTGACTGGTCCCGTCCAGCAACCGCGGATCTTGGTCCTTCGCCGACTCTGGGATGTTGACCATGTCCACCATCGCATAGTCCGGCCCCGCCGCCGCCGCCAATTGTGCGCCACTCTGCGGGGTGGCTATGGTCGGTTTTTCGATGCTCTCCGCCGACACCTTGGATATCCTCCCGATGTAACCGCCGTTCATGAAACCCGAGTCGGAAAGGACCGAGCCTTGGGTATCATCGAGGAAGATGTAGGGGTATTTGCGAATCTCCCCCGAGGTTGGAACGAACACGAAGGCAATGTTGTTGGACGTGAACCACTGACCGTCAGTGCTGCCACCCATCAGGTTGGCCATACTTGCGGTGCCGTCCTCCCACACCCTGAGATCGAAACTGCCCCATTCCGACGCCGTCGTCCAATGCGCGTCACTGCCCGTGATCCAGCGCGGATCACGGTAGGAGTTCTCCGGCTCATCACCCATCTCTGGGGCGTGAAGGTCGCACGGCGGCACCAGCTCCGGCGGAAACTCCGTATCCGCCGAGAGTGCCAAGCGCAGAGCAGGGCCCATGCCCTCGATGGAACGGATCAGCCGCCCCGTGATGTTGTCCGCGGTTCCCTGCGCGTCGCGCCGTGTCTTCTGGGTGTGCTGCCCACTGCCCGGCCCCACCGGATCGACGCCCCCGGAATGCGCCGAACTCCAAGAATTGTACGCCCACTCTTCCCCGCTTCCCACCTTCTCGAGGCTCGCCAGGTGGTTCTTCGCTGCGTACTCCCACTCTGCCTCGGTCGTCATCCGATACTTCCTGCCCGTCATCTGACTGAGAGCACAGGCAAACTCCATGGCATCGTACCAGGTCATGCTCGTAAATGAGTCTGTGGGGCCACCAAATCCAGACGAGCTCTCCCCCATCACCGCCTCCCACAGCTCTCGCGTCACCTCGGTTTTCCCGATGTGATAGCTGCTGACCGTGACCCCTGACACAGGTTCGGCATCGGCCGGACAGGGAGCGGTTTCGCACCCGATGGTGAAGGTGCCACCTGGCACATAGACCATATCAAAGGGCACCCCGTTCACCTCTTCGGTGTAGTCCTCGTCCGGCGGAGGATCGGCAACCACCCCCGTGCCACCGCTCCCGGTCTCGGCACCTCCGCTTCCGGTCTCGGCACCTCCGCTCCCGGTCTCGGCACCTCCGCTCCCGGTCTCGGCACCTCCGCTTCCGGTCTCGGCACCTCCGCTCCCGGTCTCGGCACCTCCGCTCCCGGTAACCGGATCGCTGCCGCCGCTGCCCAGCTCGCTGCCGCCGCTACCGAGCCCTCCCGTCGACACCACACTCGCACCGGCGGTCCCCGTCGTTCCAGCAGACTCTGCTGTCCCACCGCCTGAGCTGGTACTGCTCGCTCCTCCCGCGGCTCCGCCGGTCGCTGTCGCGCCGCTCTCCGGGCCACCGGTTTTTTCGGAGGAACAGGCAAGCAGCAACCCTAATCCGAGCAGGGGAAGACAACTTCGCGTGAACAGACTTTGCAACGACAACATGGGCATCCTCCAGTCTTTGTTCGCGACCCGAGGACCCCGCGGCGGTTCGTCGGATCTGCTCAGCAGTTCTACGGCCCTGCCTCACCGCACTGCAGACACTCCCCACAGCGGCGGTTTCAGGGGAACCTCTCAGGCCGTGATCCTCAGGCCTTCAACCTGACCTTGGTGGCCTTCCCGGTCAACGGTGCACTTTTGCGCATCTTCTAGGTGGAGGATTCGAGCGGCATCGCCATGACAGGACTCAGCCTATTCCGCCCGATGCACCAGCCCAGCATCCCGTGCCGGCTTCTCTGCACCATCTCGGCGACTTCACGCACCAGGCTACGGCAGAGACCCTCTCCTCGTGGCGCAGCCCTCCGGTGGCGCCAACGTCTGGTGGACGACCAGCGACCAGATGCTTCGCTGGGTCGGTGGTTTTGGAGGCTCCTTCGGGAATGTCGAGACGCTGAATTGGCGTGGCCGCTCCGACGCTTGGCCGCTGAGGGACTTCGGCGCTGAGATCTCCGACCTGACACAGGTCCCTACTCGGGATAGCTGGGCGGGAGTGCCGGGGGTTGGACTCAGGGGATTGTCCGGTTCTGTGGCTGTGGCTCTCTACACATTCAGTTGGCCGACGTTGACCAGCGCACACAAGTACGATGCACCTCATCAACACAGAGGTATCCTCCGCCACGCAGCCCACCGAGCGCCATCGAATCCGGTAAAAATACGAGCGGGGATCGCTCGACCAACCAAGAAGCTGCCATTTACGCTTGATTGCCGGTACAGTTGCGCCTGTTGTGAGCCCCACCCCTGAGATAATCAACTCCGAATCCCGAGCCTGCCTTGGGCTTGGTCGATTTCGTGTGCCCATGGTCTCGAGCTTCCTTCGTAGGGAGGCGGCGCTCCTCCCCTGGGTCGCACTCGGCGCGCTGGCTCTCGGTCTGGTGGAACTGCTGGTCATTTGGGACAACCAGCACAAGCTCCTCCAGCAAATCGACTACTTCTTGTTGGCGGCCGGTTTGAGCCTTGGCGTGATGCTCCCGGCCTCGCTGGTTCTGTCTGGGATGGCCACCTGGAGCCACGCCTTGGCCTTCCGCACCCAACGTCCGCGCACCATCGCAGCAGCGGTGCTGGGCCTAGCGGTGTTACCCTACGCCCTCGAGATCGGGCGATTCACATTCTCGGGCCCACGGGTGGTGGGGTTGTTCTACCAGCCGCTGCTGGTTCTCGGTGCCACGTTCTTGGTCGGGTTCACCGCCGCAGTCGCGCTCCTGATCTTCTGCTACCGCACAACCCGAGTCATTCCGACCCTCATCCTCGGGAGTCTCCTGCTCGGGGGAGCGGGAGCCGCGTTCCTAATCAATCAGCAGGTGGTGCCAGGTCAGTACGAGCCGCTCCACATGCTGCTCTCGGTTGTGACCGGCGTGGTCTTGCTCCTTTCCATGCATCGGCTCGGTCCACTCGTTGTTCGGCGTGTCCCTGGCGGCCGCTCGGGAAACCTGGTCGCGTTCCTGCTTCTTACTGCCATGCCCTTCGCGGCTCTCTACCGCCTGCCTTCCGCCCCCAAAGTCGGAGCGCTGCTCACGCAAAGCTCGGTGACTCCCCGCTACCTGATCCCGGAGCGCGGAGACTCTCCAGCCACGGAGGAGCCCGTCGACCCCAGTTTGCTCGCGCGGATCAAGCCGACGATCATCGCGCCGCGTTCGGTCGAGGCTCGCCGAGCACGCAGCAAGCAACGCCCGAACATCGTGCTCTTCTTCGTCGACAACCTCTCTCCTTCTCGGACGGGCTTCCTCGGCTACCGAAAGAACCCCACCACCCCCAACATGGACAGGCTGGCGGAACGCGGTGCGGTCTTCTCCCAGGCCTACTCCTCGATCCCACACACCCGGTATTTCACGACCTCCCTGCTCCTCGGGCATTACAGTCATCTGAGCGCACCCGAGCGTCCGCTGCCACACCTGGTGAGAAACTCCATCACCGTCCTCCTCCATCGGAAGAAGTATCGGGTGATGACCCAGGCGTGGTTCGAGTTGTCTCGCGGCACCGGATTCAAGCCGGAGAAATGGGGAGTCGACACCTTCATTCGACCCCCCACCCCCGAGCAGGAAGCCGCCACCGACGCTTGGCCGGCATACTCGATGCCTGAGATCCTCGAGAAACTCGGGCAACATCTGGATCGCGCACGTGCCGACGATGCACCAGTCTTCTTGTGGTTTCATCAGGTCAATCCTCACGGAATCCCACGAGGTCCCGGGCAGTACCGCGCGGATCCTCAATTCACCTTCGGGCCAACCCTTGACGACCGATACGACGGAGCGGTGGCGTCGGCCGATCAGTGGCTGGAACCGATCGCGCGGCTGATTTCAGAAAAACTGCCCGATCCGGACAACACTTTCTACATTCTCGGCTCCGATCACGGCTCAGGCATCAACCGCTTTCGCAAGAAGGTGAGCAAGACCACCTGGCAGGATCACGTGCATGTGCCCCTGGCCTTATTCGGTCCCGGGATCAGAACAATGCGCAGCGACTACACCGTGGACTCTGCGCTGGATATCGCGGCCACGATCCTGGATCTGGCTGGCATCGATCCTCCTTCGGATTACGATGGAATCTCACTGCTGCCTCTGATCAGCGGAGAATGGAAGCCTACCTCGGTTCGCCCGGTGGTGCTCGCTGCCTCGCCCTGGGAAGGGGTTATTCTTGGTCACAAGAAGCTGGTCAAGAACAGAGGAACACTGTCTTTGTTCGATCTGTCGGTTGATCCCGATGAACAGAACGACATCGCCGACCAGGAGCCCGAGCTCGCTCTCAGTCTGGGCCGTTTGGCGAGTGAGGTCCTCGAGCGCCGCCGTAGGATTCGCTCAGGCGTAGCGGCCCCCGCTCAGTAGCTGACGTACCGGTGAGTGCCCATGCGTGACCCATGCTACGTCGCGAAGCGACCACTGTCGGGGTGAAGGCGGCACGAGAAGGCTCGGGTCAACGCGATGGCTCGCGGCACGGTGCCCCTGTTCACCCTTGCGAGGCCAGCCCAGCGCCGGGAGCAGCGGGTCAGGCGGGCCGAAAGAGACGACCGGTCGACGCGATGCTAGACTAGCGGACTGGCGTCGAGCCCAAGCTCGACAGGCGTCGACGCGACTTGACGCCAACGCCTGTCATCACCTGTTCTCCCAGGACTTCAGCTCCTTGCCGGCTGTGCCGTTTCGCGGGCTTCGCCTGGCTTCTCATCCATGGTGGCGCGCACTCGACCGTCATCCAGCGGATTGTCCACGCGTGCCTTCAGATCTTTGAAGAGCCGCCGGGTGTCGATGATCCCTCCCCACAGGAACCACACGGTGGACACCACCCCAACCACCGCGGGCACCAAAAGCTGCGTGAAGTAGAAGTAGTGACTCCACCACCCATCGGGCCAGGGGGAGATGGCATTCCAAATCACCACCAGGATGAAGCAGGCAAACATTTGGTAGACGATGGTGAAGACGAACACCGACCAGATCAGGATCCTGTCACCGCGGGTGCATTCCTCATCGATGCCGAGCAGCTTGCTGATCACGTTCTTCCACAGCCATCGACTGGAGGCCACGGCCGCGATGGACGTGGCCGAGAGAGTGAGCAGCCAGAACCAGGCTCGCGCTCCCCGGACGGGCCAGGGTGTGAGCGCGTTCCAGAGCACGATGCCGATGAGCCAGACGGCGGCGGACAGGGCCACGCCAGTCAGCCTGCGCGAGCCGCGCGGCGGGGCCGAAGGCACAGGTTCACTGCTCTCTACGACGGTGTGGGAACCGTCGGTATCGTACTGGCCGCGGTGCAGCATGCGCTCCAGGTTGAAGGCCCCCTTGTACGTGAGCAGCGAACCTGCCACGTAAGCCGCGATCCCGGCCAGCATCGCCACGAAGGAGACTTCAATCGAGTTGATCGGGAACTTGGTGTCGTTCATCTTCCACACGACCCAGGGTGCCGTATGGCTCGTCACCCAGTCCATGAAGGCCGAGATACCGGGCACCCAGCCCGTTTCCTTGAGCCACGGGTACAGGTGGGCGGGCCAGGTGTTCTGCGCGATGATGGCTCCGACTGAGATCCCGGCACCCACAATCAGGGCGGCGTAGGCCCCCACCGAGTTACCAAACCGGGTGTACAGACCACCTATCATCATCACCCCAGCTCCGCCCAGCCAGATCGAGAGCACGATGGTCTGGAACATCCAGATGAAGTCCATCTGCCGAAAGAGCATCGAGGCCACGAAGAACGTCACGGCCACCCCCACCGCGCCCCAACGCAGCCACCGCACGTGCTGTTCCCGTGTCAGCTCGGTCTTCCGCATGGGCAGCACGATGTCCTGGATCAACGTCGAGGAACTGTTGAACATCCGAGAGGTGTCCGTGGCCAGGAACATCATCAGCATCATCAGGCAGAAAAGCCCAGTGATCCCAACCGGCAGCAGTTTCCGCAGCGTGAGCGGCATCATCATCGAGCGGTAGAGCGACTCGAAATTCTGGTAGGTTTCGTTGCCCTTGCCGTCACGGCCCAGCACCTCGCGGGCGGCGTTCATGTAGGGTGTGTCCGCGTTCTGCTTCTCCGAGTACGGCGGATCGATGCCGATGCGGTGCTCGGCCACAGGAACCTGCTCCAGCCGCGTCACCAGGCGCTGCTGCAGTTCCTTGTTCGGTACTACCTCATCTGCCACCTGCCGAGCCACGTCGACCCGCACCTCCTTGGCATCCGCAGCGAAATCCCGATTGCCCATGAAGGTGATGACCGCCACGGCGATCATCAGGGTCAACAGGCCCGAGAAGCCCTGTCGCCAGGTGGCCAGGATCCCGGCCATCTTCTGCTCGTGCGGTGTGCGTCCTGCGTTGGTTCCATCGTTGCCCAGCCACACCGCGCGATTCATGACGGCACTGAAGATGCCGACCGCTACCGCGAAGGTGTTGAAATCCCGCATGTCCTGCATCTTGAACGGATTCAGGAAGGACTCTCCCGGCACCCTGTCGCTCATGGTGGGAGCGATCTGCCCGCTCCAGGAGAAATGCCACACCACGTACGCCGTGATCAGGACGAAGATCGGATAGCTCAAGAGGCCCAGGATACAGTCGGTGACCATCAGCGAGAGCCGACCTCCGGTCCACATGATCACGATCGCCATCAGCAGCACCGAGCCCACGACGAGCGAGAACGTGGGAATGGTCACGCCCGCGACCACGAACCGGTGAGGGATCCCGAGGAAGTAGATGAAGAAGCTGGCGGTGATCGCCGGTCCGATGGCGTTGCAGGCCATCTCCGCGGTGGTGCGCACCGTGGCCGCGAAGACCCGGAACGACTTATTGTACCGCATTTCCAGGAACTGCCCCATGGACAGCGCCCGGGTCTCGCGGAACCGGTAGAAGCAGAAGCCCGTCAGCCCCATGATCATGAACACGGGCAACGACAGGTTCTGCCAAAAGTCCATGGCAAAGCCGGTCTTGTATTTGGCCTCTGAGTTGGCGACGACCATCGTCACACCCAGCGCCGACTCCAGGCCCGCCACGCACATGAGATACCGCCCCGCCACCCGCCCGGCGGCGAGGTAATCTGCCACCCCGCGAACGTACCTACGGCAGTACACCGCAAGGCCCAGCACGAGCACCACGGGAATGATCGTGATCAGCCAGTCGATCCAATGCATCTGTTCCTGATCCCTTGTCCGCGATTGCTTGCCACGGCAGGCAAGCGCTCCACATTGGCCACTACGATGTGCTCGGTACTGTGCCGAGACACGTCGGCGCGGGACTTTCGCACGTTCCGCCTCCCCGGCACAGCCTAGATCGCGGTTGGATGCTGGGTGAGCCTGGCCAGGCCCTTCATGCCGCCCGTGGCCTCGGACTCCTCGTTGCCATGGTCATCCCTGTGGTCAACGTGGACAAGACCGGAAGCAGTCCACCATTTCCTGGAAGTGTTCCGCGTGTTCCCGGAGATCTCCAACGAAACGCCGGGCCGGGAGCGCCAGGCGGCGCTCGGAAACCTTGGGTGGTGTTGGTTGTGCTCCGGTTTGCGCACCTTCCGAGTCGCATCGATACGGATCCCGTCGCGCCTTTCGAGATCGCCCGGCTCCCCGAACCCCACGCCGGCCAGCGAACGAGTGATTTGGAGCGGCTTTCACAGAGATGGAACATCTCGACGAAAGTCATCCACGGCAGATGTCCTCAATCGGGGGGAGGTTCACCCACCCTGACGCTCACGAAGACGTCGCCGCACGAAGAGTGCAGCGTTCTGAGCCGAATCTGCGGTTTATGCAGTTGCATTGCCGCAACTCCAGGATGTTCGGCGATGCAGCTGGGGAACTTATCCGAGGAGGAGGTATCGAAGGGCATGATGAGGTGGATTGAACCGAGATTCTTGCTGCTGCTCGGCGCGATTGGTGGTTGCACGCGTTCGCTTCCGGTGGCTGCCCCGCCACTGGTGACTTCGCCTCCACCGGTGATTTCGCCGCCGGTGGCGCAAGAACCAGACAACTTTGCCCTAGTGCCTTGCAAAGGCCATCCGGCCACGGCTCCACGGTTGCGCCTCATCGATTGTACCGAGCGCCGGGACCATCCCTTCCTCCAACCCACGGAGCCCTGCGATCCTGAGCTACTGTGGGCGCTCGAGGTCGACAATTCAGCGTATGACGCCCCGCGAGCTTTGAGTCTTCATGCACGGCAAGACGGCCGCGTAACGCTCGTCGCTCGGGTGCGCCAGATGGCCAACGGGGAACCGTGTCCCCCCGCGTTGCTCCAAACGTTAGCCTGGACAACTCTGGACATGTCGGGTCAGACCACAGCGACGCGGTTTCTCGGGTCACCGAGCATCGCCTGGGATCCCACCGTAACTGAGCAGAGAGGCGCCCAGCTGCTTCTCACCCGGCGGTTGTACGCCCCGCGGCCCTACACCCTACCCGCCGCTCTAGACAAATCCCCAATGCTGCTCGCGGTAGTTGACCTCGAGGGAAACATCCAGCGCTTCGTACCCGATCCGCTTCCGACCATCGAGTATCCTGGAAGGGAGTTGGCGCTGCGCATCGCCTCCGACCACCTCGATGGTGCGTATGCGATGCGCGTTTCGAAGCACGAAGGCAACACCCAGCGGTTAGCGCTCAGCTACCTGCCTCTTTCTGCTAGCGGCGTGCCCCAATCGATTGTGTCGGTCGATCTTTTCCCGCACGATCGCCGTACGCCGCTTCACGCCTTCGTCGTGCCTGAGATCGAAGGCGTCGCCGTCGTCGGCACGTTCTCGGGTCGCTTTGGTGAGCCACTGCATCTGGAGTCGTCACAAGCGTTGTTTGTTGCGCGCTTCGAACGTGGCGGTCGCTTACTCGAGGCTACCCAGGTTGGCTCCCCAGGCGTCGAGGTTGGCTCGGTCTTTGGACTTGGCCCGGCTGGAAGCAAACGCATCGCCATGACCGGGCGACTGAGCAACACCTGGACTATCGGCGGTCACGTTCTCAGCCCCCGGTCTGACTGCGTCGTACCGCGCGGTGCCTGTGAAAACCAACCCACCGTATTTGTCCGCGTGCTCGCTAGCACCAGCGGTAATTCTTGGGCAAGAACCTTCCCCGAGCTAAGCTTCGTCCGCGCCATACCAGGCCCCGACATGGGTCTCACTGCGCTCGGGGTGGTCAAAGGTGGGGGAGCACGCGTCATGGTGCTCGATTCCTCCGGAAATCCCCGGTGGCAGCGGGAGTTTTCCCGTCTCGAAGTCGATCGGGCGGTATGGTCGGATGACGGTTTCCTGCTGCTTCTCGTTTACGATCGTCACCACAGAACCTCGGCGATCCTCGCTTTCAAGCCCGCGCTCGCTCCCGGACGCTAGAGACGGCTCGTGGGCGCGCGACGGCCACGTCTCCTGGTACCGGCTCACCCGAGCCCGATCGAACTTCGTCACAACGCGTCACAACGCCGAATTGTCTCCACTGCCCAGGAGGGCAAGAACCTCGTCCCGTATCGCTGTGCCTTCGGCGGCCAGACAATGAACGAGATGCATTTCGGTACGGCTGCCAACCTCGAGGATTAGAGCGGATTTCACAGATATGGAACATCTCGACGAACGTCGCTCTAGGTATTCGCGAAAGCGAATACGGCGTGAATTGACGAGCAGAGCGAGTCAGAAGGGACAGGTGCCCCACCTTGGGAAAGATAGAGCGCATTGGCGAAGCCAATCCATGGCGGTCCACGCCATTGAAAAGCGCTCTAAATCGCCGAACGGCCGCGTCTCGCGAGGGAGGAGAGATTGGTTCAGAGCCGCTCCGCCACGTGCGCGACCTTGGTACCGCGCGGGAGGCCTACCGAGGCGGTGCCACGCGAAGAAGCATGAAGCCTGCCACATTCTCCACACTAGATTTCGATTGTGACGCCAGGCTCGACTTCGAGCCTCGGTTTGATGGCGGCGTAGACGCTCCCCGTGAGTCCCCTGGCACGCAGGTACGTCTGCCACCTCGTCGAAGGGATCGAGGTCCAAGACGCGGAGGTCCTCGTGTTTCCCCGCCGGGCCCAGGGGTTTCACGGAGCGGTCCTCCGCGGCCACGAGGCCGAATGACGGCACCGGCGTCCCCGGAACGGGTTCTCCCACCACCGTGCGATGTATCCACATGGCGTCGGCTCCACCAAACGGTTGGTGATCACGGGGAGAGAGCGAGCTTCGATCTCGCAGGCGCAGAGTCGGGCAGGGTGAAGACGACTCCAGATTGCCCCATGCGCGCGCGTCGCACGCTGACGATCGGCTTGCATTCAGCACGAAGAGATACGGGCCGCTCCCCGGGGCAATCCCCTACTCCTCGACATCGAGTTGCCCCAGGGTGCGGTGCCCCTCGGAGACGGTCAGCACCGTGATGCCGTCCGGCTCGACTCGATAGACGATCCGATAGCTGCGCAGGAAGGTTTCACGGACGTCGTCGCGCCCCACCTCGGGGACCATTCGACCAGCAAGAGGAGCGACGGCTGCCACCTCGGCTCGCTCACGCAGTCGCTCGAGCCACGCCCGCGCTGCCGTCGGTTTGTCGGCCGCGATGTGCTCGCCGATGGCGAGGAGATCAGCGACCGCTCGCTCCGTCCACTTCGGAGCCATCAGCCCGTGGTCACCCTCGGGAACCGCCCATCCAGGAGCTTCCCCAGCGCATCGTGGGTGACCAGCTTGCCCGCGCCGGCTTGCTCCAGCCCCTCGCGGACCGCCTCGACGAACCGTGCCTGGTAGGTTAGGCGATCGAACTCCTCAGGGGAGAGCACCACCGCCGCCGCCTTGCCGTTCTGGGTAACGATCAGAGGGCGTCCCCCCTCACGTACATGGCGAAGCCGCTCCGACAGGTGGGCCTTCAGCTCTCCGATCGGCACGATGTCTTCAGCGACCTGCAGTACAGTTCCAGATACTGACCTGTTCATGGGTCTGAATTTGAACCTGTTCTGTACCTCGCACAAGCCCCGGACGCACAGGGCGGCCAAGAGCGGCCGCGTTCGGCGGGCAGCGGCCATGCGCCCTCTCCCCACCAGGAGTGCTTCCGGGGAACCGGTCCTGGCTGCAGCGGTGGCGCCTGAGGGCCCGATGGTTATACTTGGCGTGTTACGCGGGTACGAACGGGTACCACCATGATGCTGAAGAAACTCTCCGCAGTCGGCAACAGCCTGGGTCTCATCATCGAGCGCCCGATCCTGGAGTTGCTCGACATCACGAAGGACACGCAGCTCGAGGTCAGGACCGACGGCGAGGCGCTCATCATCCGTCCGGTGAAGAAGTCGCCGCCCATGGACCGCACACTCGCGGCGGCTGACCGGATGATGGACGCTCACGAGGAGACCTACCGGAAGCTCGCCAAGTGAGCGACTCCTCCGCGGAGATCGAGTTCCTCACGGTGGAGGTGGTGCTCGCGCTCCACCAGCGACAACTCGAACGTTTCGGCGGCGGCGGCGGCCAGAGGGATCGCGACCTCCTGGAATCGGCAGTGGCCCAGCCGTAGGCATCATTCGGCAGCGTCTACGCGCACGGTAGAACGACGCACCCCGTGTCCCGTCCGTCGCCCCTCGTCGCATCCCGCGCGTTCCCCGCACCAAATCGACGAAGCCCCCGCCGACATCGTCGTGGGGGCCTCAGTCAAGCAACGGGTCGGTCCCGTTTGCGTCTCGCTACACTTGGCTCGGCAACTGCAGCCGCCTGCAAACACTCTTTGTCAGAGAATTCTCGGACTCGCAAACTCGGTTCGCACTGTCCACCGAACAAAGAATGGTCGCGGTTACGAGGGGTTAAGGGGGCTGCGGGGTGGACGGTTCTTTGTATTCGCGGTGTCCATTCACGAGTGGGGTGGCATGCGTAGCCGGCCTCCCCCTCGGAGCTGGCCGAGGACGTCGAACAGGCACTTTCCAACCCAGATCACTGACCAACCGGCCCCAGCAACTCACGGAGTTTCGCCACTGAACGAGCAAGTCCTTGCTTGCGCAGGGTGTCGAGCAGCTCCGCGATGGAACGCGGCGGGTTCCGCAGGGCAGCCGCTTGTTCCACGATGATCCTGGACACGGCACGCGGCGCAACCGCGATCAAACTGAGAACGAAATCGTCAGGATGCTGCGCCTCAATCCCGAAGGGCGCCAGGCGGTTTGCCGGAAAATCCCGGAGATTCATTGTGACAATCACCTGTGCCGATCCGTGAACGGCGGCCGCCAGGACATGCCTATCGTCACGGTCAGGAAGGTCGAGACCATCCATGAGGGCTTCGTGTCCTTCGATGATAGAGTCGGCGACTGCGACGTTCATCAACCATCGAGTGCGCTCAAGAACCCTCGCGTCAAGGTCTGGCCGCGCCGCAAGAATGCTACGGAAGCACTCGTCGAGAATGGTCTCCGTCCACCGCGCGCGGACAAGGCCCGCATGGGCGACGCGCATCAGCAAGTCGCGCAGCGGTGCCGGGTAGAGGACGCAGGCGTCGTAGACCGCGGTAACCACCATCAGTAGCCAAGTCCCTGCTTCTGGCCTTCGCTCGTGAGCTCGTCGAGAATTCCACGCCGCTCTTGCTCGTCCGCATCCTTGAAGGCCATCAGCTCCGACAATTTCACGCGCCGGTGGGCTCCCACCTTTCGAGAAGGGATCCGTCCGCTGTCCAAGAGACCAATCAGGAAGGGGCGGGAGACATTCAGCAAATCGGCGGCTTGCTGTGTCGTCAGTTCTGCATGGACCGGCACAACGGTCACGGCATTTCCGCGAGCCATCTCGAAGAGTACTTCCATCAGCAACTCCAACGCCTCCGGGGGAATGGTCGCGTGCACCTCCCGCCCGTTACCAAGAACCAGGCGTGGTGGTTGCCCCGACTTCAGCTCGTCGGTTCCGAGCGCATTCAGAGCCAGAGTCGCCCGTTGAGCGAGCTCTGGCGTCGGAAGTTTCATCGCTGAGCGTGCCATAGAAAGAGCATGACACTATTCGCAATAAACGCAACAGTCGAAATAAACGCTGTGAATGGCCTAACGCGGCCTGGAGGCCGCCTTCCATCAGTCCAGCCGCGTCCTCGAACAGCCTGGAGCCGGCCTGGCACACCGTAAGACACTAAACTCATTCGTTTTTCTACAGAGATGAACTTGCCACCACGCACGGGCATCGAGTACCTCCGCCGGCACGATGCCCCTCGCCCGCCGCCGATCCTACGACCATCGGGTGAAAGCCCAGATCATCGCCACTGGGAACCCAGACCTCTTTCCTGAACTTGAGATTCCTCGTCCAACGGCCTTGAGCTGGCTCCGTCGCGGGATAGGCAACGTGGTGGCGCTCGACGATGACGTCGAGGCGCTGGGCCTGCTGCGAGACCGCATCACCAAACTTTAGCACCGTGTATCGATGCTTACAGCGATCTTGCGGCTCGTCCTGACCTTACTACGGCTCTCGGGATTCAAGCTTGGACTTGCCCGTATTCCGGACGCCGCCGGGAAACGGAGCCTGCTCAGCGCCGTGTCACGGGCACGAGAATCTATGCCTTTGGCCTCAGCCCTCCGGGTCCTCGGACTGTCTGTTGCTCGATACCACACTGGACGGGAAGCCAGGCACCGTGCTCGCTTGATGACCGCTCAAGCTGTCCTCACTCCAAGCCTCACCGCTTGACTCTCGAGGAGATCGCAACGATCGGCGACATGGTCCAGTCGAAGGCCTATCGACACATGGCCATCCGAGGTCTTGCTCTGCACGCTCAGCGCGTCGGCAGAGTCTTTGCTCATCCTGGCACATGGGCCAAGCTGATTCGAGACAGAGATTGGCGTAGGCCACGCCTGCGCGTGTACCCGCCGAAACCGAAGCTCGGCTTTCGCGCCGTGTTGCCCAACGAGGCGTGGCACCTCGATGTCACCATCATCAGGCTTCTCGATGGTACCAAGGCCTACCTCCATGCAGTCATCGACAACTACTCGCGCAGGGTCCTGGCGTGGACAGTTACGGAAAGACTGAACCCAATGAACACGTGCTTCATCTTGGAGCAGGCCGCACGATGTCTGGAGCAGCCCGAAGCCAGCGTCACCATGGATTCTGGCGTGGAGAACATCAACAAGGACGTGGACGAGTTGCTCGAACGTGGCAGATTGGAGCGAGTCGTTGCGCAGATCGATGTAACCTTCTCCAATTCAATGATCGAAAGTTGGTGGCGCTCGCGCAAGCACGGATGGCTATTCATGAACCACCTCGACAACTTGGTCACGCTGAGAAAGCTGATTGAGTTCTACGTGTTCGAACACAACGAAACGATTCCGCACTGCGCCTTCCAGGGCCAGACTCCTGACGAGATGTACTTCGGGCGCGGGGAGTCGGTTCCCGACGAGCTCGCCGCGAGGCGAACCGCAGCGCGACGGGACCGCATAGGAAGCAATCGTGCGCTTGCCTGCTCGGACTGTGCCCTAGCCCACCCTGACACTCACGAAGACGTCGCCGCATGAAGAGTACAGCGTTCTGAGCCGAATCTGCGGCTTATGCATTTGCATTGCCGCAGCTCCAGGATGTTCAGCGACGCAGCTGCCCAGAGAGAGACCGCCGTCACCCGTCCGATCGCCCCTCGCCGTTCCCTTACGACTCATTGTCGATTCTCACCGCCGACGTCCCCTCACCGCGCATCATCGTTCACCGCGGCAACCAAGCCGCCAAATGCCGAAACCCCCGAAGACATCTCTTCGAGGGCCTCTGTCAACCACCGGGTCACCCCGGTTTGCGTCAAGCTACTTTTGGCTCGGCAAGTGACGCGACTTGCAAACACTCTTTGTCGGCAGATTCGCGGACCCGCAAACTCGAATCGCACTGTCCGGGGAACAAAGAATGGTTGGGATTACTTGGGGTTGAGGACGACGACGGGTGGACGGTTCTTTTTATTCGCGGTGTCCATTCACGAGTGGGGTGGCATTCGCAACCGGGACGCACATGACGGAGGCCGGTTTCGTCTTCAACGTCTTGTAGCACTGGCACTCGCTCACGGAGCCGTCTCCAACTCTCGCCACGTCTTCCCTGCCTCGATCGCCGCCAGCCTCGCACCCGCACCGAGGGGGTCGGCCGGGTCGAGGCGAAGGAGCCGTCGCAGCACCGTGACCGCGTCCGTGCGCCGATCGTCGCGCAGGAGTGCGCGAGCGAGTCCGTGCAGACAGCGGAGGAAGGGGCGATTCTCGACGTGCCCCCACGGCAGCACGCCGTCAAAGTCCTCGCCCACGGTGAGCGAGCCGATCGCTACGCCCAGCTCGAAGTGATGGAGGGCGAGCGGGAACCAGCTCGAGAGATCGCGCTCGCCCAGCAACGCGTGCGCGTCCAGATAGCGCAGGTCGAGGGCGAGCACCTGGTGGAGCAGCTCATCGGCCTCGGCGTAGGCACCCTCCTCGATGCATTCCTGCGCTTCAAGGACGAGGTCCGCTCCGGCGTCGCTCCTCGCGGGGGCGACCGGCGCCAGTCGGTACACACCGCGCCCATCCTCCAGCTCGTCCTCACGGTGTAGCGCGAGAGGCTCGAGCCCGAGCACGGATGCGTCGATCCGCACCGAGGACACGGCTCCCGAGAGGTAGGGATGCCGCCCGTGCGTCCACTGCTTCTTGGGGGTCACGGTGATGATCGAGCCCGCAATCTCATCCCGCACCGCGGTGCGGAGCGTGACCTCACGGGCAGACCCGAGGAGGCGGCAACGAAGCGCGTTCGACTTGCACGCCAGCACGAGGAGGTCGACGGGCTCGCCGACGACGATGTCGTCGCCCTCGACCTTGTGCGGGCGAGCAACGTCCGCCGCCGCAACGAGCGGTGCGAGGCCAAGCCACGTGCGGTAGCGGGCTACGAGAGCCGCACCGGCACTTCCGAGTGGGAACACCACGTCCGCGAAACCCAACTCGTACACGTGGTCGCCACGCCTGCAGATCGCGAGCAGGCCAACGTGCGGTAGCTCCGGATTGCGGATCTGCGTAACCGTGACGGGCTCGCCGATGACGTGGGCGTCGGCTGGGAGGAGCGCCTCGGCGCGCGCTGCGGCCTCGAAATCGAGGAGGCCGCGAGCGTGGTCGGTCTGGTTGGGCATGGTGTCAGTCATGGCTCCTCGTGCACGGCAGGCGGGCCATTCTTGGGGGCGCGACCTCCCACGTCTGGAGCGCAAGTTCGTCCTCGATCCAGCGGACGATCGACGTGCGTGTTCCCAGTGCCTCCCGCGGGCATGGTGCTGCAGCCGAGCGTGAGGCCAGGTGGCAACCCGGCCTCGGTCACGGCCTCCCGCCCTTCCCAAGCACCGGCTCAATGGAGATGTGATGTGTAGCGAGCTGCGCGTACAGCTCGTGCAGCTTCGCGCGGAGAACTTCCTTTGGCGGCAGGAGCGTCTGGTACTCGGCGACCAACGTGGGTGATGTCGTCCGCGCGAGCGCGTACTCGACAACCTCGTCGTCCTTCGTCGCGCAGAGCAGGACGCCGATCGAGGGGCGCTCGTGCGGCTTCTTCACGTCGCGGTCGAGCGCCTCGGCGTAGAACGAGAGCTGCCCGAGGTCGGCAGGCTTGAACTTCTCCGTCTTCAGCTCGAAGGCCACGAGGCACCGCAGGCCACGGTGAAAGAACACGAGGTCGATCGCGAAGTCCTGGTTGCCGACCTGCACTGAGTACTGCGAGCCGACGAAGCAGAAGTCGCGGCCCAGTTCGGTGAGGAAGCGCCCCAAGTTTCGGAGCAGGGCACCGTGGAGGTCGGCCTCGGAGTGCTCGGAGGGAAGGCCGAGGAACTCGACGTTGTAGGCGTTCTTGAACTCGTCGATCGCCGACGGGTGGATTTGTCTCAGCGCTGGTGAGACTTTCTTTGCCGCCCGGGCTTCGCGAAGGACTGCGCCCGAACGAAGCTGGCGTTCGAGCTCGCGGGAGGTCCAGCGCTCCTTGATGGCGGCGAGGATGTAGAACTCCCGCGCCGCGACGGGCTTCGCCTGGCCGAGGATGAGCAGGTGATGGGTCCACGGCAATTGTCTCAGCAGCGCTGAGACTTTTCGGTTTTCCCGGTACGCCTCGTAGAACTGGCGCATCCGGAAAAGGTTCGGCCGCGTGTACCCACGCGCTCCGGGATAACGACGGGCGAGATCGGCAGCGAGCTCCTTGACCACGCCGTCGCCCCACTCGGCGCTCGCGATCTTCCGGCTGATGTACTCGCCGAGCTCCCAGTAGTGCTCGACGAGGACGGTGTTCACGGCCTGGTACCCGCGAGCGCGGGCTGTCTCGATGAGAGCGATGACCTCCGCGAAGCGCGTGTCACTGCCGTCGACGATCGCCCGCTTGTCGAGAGGCACGGCGAGCGCCGTCGCCTTGGTGGCGGCGGGCTGTTTGCGCGCGACACGCTTCTTCGGGGAGGACTTCTTCGTCATGCGACGGGGAGACGTAGGTTCCGGCGATCCTTGCGACTGCGCAAGCCAATCCGGCCGGGTCGCGTTCGTGTCCCGTTTCGGCGGGGAGACTCGCGTTTCCATCGTAGCCCCCCAAGAAAGGACACGATCATGCACAGAACCCACAAGAAGAAGCCACTCCACCTCGAAGACAAAGGTCTTGCCCCGCTCCCGCCCACACTCGAAGAGTGGGAGCGGTCGGTCATCGAGCCGGCGATCGAGCGTCTCTTTGAAACAACAGGCAACCCAGAACCCCGTGTCCCCTGAACGATGCGGCTCGTCGAGCTCGAGAAGCAGCTCGGCCGCATGGTGCGTGCCGGGACGTTCTCGCGATCAACCGCGTTGACGCTCATTCGCACGGCCAGGAGGGCGGCGCGCGCGTTCGTTCCGTCTCGGATCAAGCTGACCCACCTGCTGGGAGCGCTCGTGCAAGCGGCCGACTGCCGAATCCTCCGACAGGGTCGAGAGTGGGCGCGTCCCAACGAAGACCTGATGGCCTTTCACGTCGCGACGGCGCTGCCGCTCTTGCGCGACCTTGGCCTCACGCGAGTGTACGAGCGGGAGCTGAGGTGGCACTTGCACCAAGGTGCCGGATACAGGCCGGAGACCATCGTCGCCCTGCGTGACCGCGTGACCTTCGGCCTACGAGATCGCCGCAGGGCGCTGGTGCTGCGCGACGCGACCCTGCGCGTGGGCGTGTCGCCGTCGATGCTGATTCGCTGTGGCCCCCACCGCGGACGCTTTGTCCCGTCCGAGGTCTCTGCGGAGGCTTTGCACGAGCAGCGAAGGAGCGCACCACGATGACCGACACGATCCCGACCAACACCACGCCATCGACGAACGCCAACCTCGGCGCGGTCACCTGGCACCCGACGGTGGTGAAGCTGCGGGAGCTGTTCTTCGACGTGCTCTCGTTCGAGCTGCAGCGCTTCACCGCGCTCGGCGACGGCGCCTCGTTCCTCTGCTGGCGCTCGAAGGACCGCAGCATCGCGTGGGCCCGCCTCGAGCTGTTCGCGAAGCCGACGCGCGAGAACCCGAGGCGTTTCGTCCTGCGCGTGGTCATCAACAAGGCTCCCGGCGAGGACGTCGCCAACGTCGCGCGCCGGCGCGGGCTGCTGGTTGAGAGGGAGCCGTGGCGCAACCCGAGCTGGGCGCTCGAGGCGTTCGTGACGCTCGACGAGCTGCTCGGCTCCGCGCCGTTCCTCGCGAGCCTGGTGCGCGCGCACGAGGAGAAGGACGCCTCACTCGTCATCGCCGCCCCGTTCAAGACGATGCTGGCGTCGGGCGATCCGTTCACCTGGGAGGTGGTGGCGAGCGAAGCCGCGTGGACAGCGATCGAACCGGACCTCCCGGCTTGGAGCCAGCGAGCATGAGGTCTCCAACGATGAAGGTCGCAGAGCGCGCCGCCGAGTGGCTCGAGGACCAGCCGGAGGTTCCGACGCTGCCGAGCGCCACCGGCTCCGATCGGTACACAGCGGTCCTGTTCCGCGCGTTTCTCGCGGCGCTCGGCATTCGACTGCAGCGACCGACGGCGCGCATCTCGCAGGCGAGCCTCTGCTGGCGCGCGAAGAACGGCCGCGTCGAGCACGTCACCTGCGAGCCGTACTTCTGCCCGTCCGAGGAGCCGCCGCATCACCCCCTCCTCGTGCGCGTGCTTGTCAACAAGGTCGCGGTCGGCCTCGTCAGCGAGGCGGACGCCGTCGCGGCGGCGGTCGCCCGTGAGAGCGGCCTCGTCGAAGAGGGTGACGAGCCGTGCAGCCCGCCGCGATGGTCGCTCGAGCTCGCCGTCTTCCCCGGCGAGCTCCTCCGCTTCGGGTCTTACATCGCCGACCTCGTGCGCGCCTCCGAGCGCGACGAACACGACGGCGCGGTCGAGCCGCCGATGCCAGCGGAGGTTCTCGTCGAGTCCGAGGGGCTTCACGGCACGCGGGCGCTCTACGTGTGGAGCGAACGTGCCTGGGACTACTTCGCGGACCGCGTCTGGATGGACGAGATCGTCCCCTCGAACTCGCACTTCATGGCTTTGCGGGAACAGCGAAGGAGCGCACGACGATGACCGACACCACCCAGGAGAACACCGAACAGACGGCGAAGAAGCTGGGACGCCCTCGCAAGGCCGACCCGCAGCGCGTCGACTACCACCAGCTCGACACGCTGCTCGTCATGGGCGAGATGCGCGTCGACGCCGAGCGCGGTCCGGTTACCGAGTACCCGTCGTACCGCGAGCTCGCCAAGCGCTTCGGCATCAGCCACAGCCTCGTCGCCGCATACTCGTCGCGACACAACTGCCTGCGGCGTCGCGAGGCGGCCTCGGAGAAGATCCGCAAGGTCACCGACGAGAAGGTCATCGCCCGGCGCGGGACGGCGCTGGCCGAGGCGAAGGAGCGCATCCTCGCCATCATCGACCGCTTCCTCGAGGAGTTCGGCAAGGCGCTCGAGGAGGGCCGCGTGCGCGTCGACAGCGTGGCGGACCTCAACATCATGGTGCGCCTGCGTGAGTTCCTGCAGGGCGGCCCCGACTCGCGGCAGGAGGTGCGCGGCATGCCGTCGCTCGACGAGCTGTCCCGCCGGTACGCCGAGGCGCAGCGGCGCGAGAGGGAGGAAGGTCCGAACGCGGGCGGCGTCGTTCGTCGCGAGCGCGACCTCGCGTCTGAACGCGCACTGCTCGCGCAGCCGCCGGCCACCTCCCTCGCGAACAGCTCTGCCGAACTGCCCGGTCACATCGAGGATGAACTCGACGAGGACGACGAGGTCGCGCTCGATGCCGACGACGATGGCGACACCGACACCGCCGCTTCCGGTTGAAAGCGGCCATCTTCGGCGTGCGCGGGCACGCGTTCTCGCGGACATTGCGCGCGTGACGGAGCGCGAACAGGCCGAGGACGATGGCCGCTTTCCGAGCGTAGGCCGTGGCGACGAGCGACGATCGGCCGGCGCCGCGCGACGACGATGGCCCCCCGGGGGGGGAGGGTCAATTTTCGTGGCGCCGCCCGCGCCGGGAACGGTGCTCGGGGCCCCTTCCGATAGAGGCCGTTTCGGAGAAGTGACCAGGACCCGCGCGGCGAAGTGAGCGTCCAGAAACAGCGGTCGCGACTGGTGCGCTGGTCACTTTCGACCTGCAAGTAGCTCCCGACGCTCCTGCGGGGCTCAGCAGCGGAGCTGTTCGACGGCGCGTGCGAGGTCGTCGTCGCTCGGGTGCGCGTAGACCATCGTGGTGACGACGCTGCGGTGGCGGGCAAAGCGCTGGGCCAGCCGGATGTCCTTGGTGCCGGCGTAGATGCTCGAGATCGCCGAGTGCCGCAGCATGTGCAGGCTCACGTGCCGCTCGAAGCCCGCGCGCTCCTGCCAGACCGCGAAGGCGTGCCGGAGCTGCCGCGTCGAGAGCCGCGTGCCGCGCTGGCTCACGAAGAGCGGGGCGGCGCGGTCGAGGCTCTCGCCCTCGCTGGCCTTCCACGCCCAGAGCTTCGCGAGCTTGGCGCGGAGCCCTTCGGGGAGCAGCACCTCCTGGCCGTCGTCGTCGCCACGGCCGGCACCCTTGAACACGCGCAGCACGAGGCGCCGCCGCACGCGCCCGGCGTCGTCGAACACGTCGCCCACGTCGAGCGCAACGAGCTCGTGCGCGCGAAGCCCGGTAGCAAGCGCCATCGCGAAGAGCACGTGGTCCCGCCAGCCCGCGCGGTGCTCGCCCGTCACACGGAGGAGTGCCTTCTGTTCGCGCTCCGTCAGCGTGCGCGGCGCGCGACGGACCGACTCGACGTACGCAGCCATGCGCGGATGACGGCTTCCTTCCGCGGCGAAGGCAAGGCCGGGTCGCGTTCTTCGCCGACCTCGCAGATACGCCTTGATGGTCGCGCGAACCGAAGCCTGTATCGGACACGCGCGGGGCGCTCCCGCGACGGAGGACGAGCATGACGAAGACGATCGGCACCACCAGCACCTACGACGGCAACGAGCACCCGTACCTCCGCGGCCACAAGGTCCGCATCGTCGCCGTGCTTCCTCACGCCGCTGCGGCGGACTTCGACTCTGCTCGCTACGGCCGCGGGCTCCGCGACGACGACGAGGTCGAGCACGCCGGTGGCGTCACCGCCCACGACCGCGTCGAGGTCCAACCCTGGCTCGAGCGCGAGCAGCGCTGGAGCTTCGTCACCAGCGACCCACGCGCGATCGACCTCGCGTGCTTCCGCCACCTCTTGAAGACCCGCTGACCCAGACCCGCCCGGTGACCACGCCGGGTGGTCCGGCGGCGGCGCCGGGCGCCACCGCAACGGAGCCCGACATGACCAGCACCATCCGCCGCACCCTCGAGTCTCACTCCACGCTGCGCCTCCCCGAGCTGCAGGCCCGCTTCGCCGAGATCGTCGGCGAGCCGACGCGCTCGCCCAACAAGACCTTCTTGCTGCGCAGGATCGGTGAAGCGCTCGAAGCCCGTGAGCAACAGGCGAACGCGGAGCCGACGACACCGGCCACCACGACAACGGAGGCGAGCCCGAACGTGAAGCTGACCAAGCTCTCCGTCGCCGAGCTCCAGACGATGTACCGAGAGGTCGTAGGGCGCGAGACCCGGTCCTCGGACTCGGCGTACCTCATCTGGAAGCTGCGCCAGGCCCAGAAGGGCCGCGTCCGCGTCGGGCCGATCGCGCGGCGCGCGCCCGGCGCGGCCGCCGACGTGAAGGTCTTGCCGCTCCGCATGACCGCCGCCGAGGTCGAAGCCCTCGACGAGGCGTGGAGGCGCCTCGGGTTCAAGAGCCGGACGGCGATGATCCGCAAGGCGATCGACGCGATGATGCGCTGACCAGCCGAGTTGTCTTGGTTGACATCGGCCGCCGCAAAGGAGCAGGCTTTTCTTGCGAGGTTACCTCTCTTTGCGTCTTGGCTCGGGTCCAGGACGACGGCGCGAGCCGGCGGGAACGTACCCTCGTTGGAGATGACCCGAGCCAGCTCTGACCCCATCTGCCCGCTCGCGCGGGCACACCGAATGCTCCTGGTGACCTCCGAGACCCGCGGAGGGGATGACGGTCCGAGATGGTGATGCCGCACGGAGCACACATGTCGAACCGGTCCTCGAAGAGCGCTCGGGATAACCGCGCCAACCAGCTCAACCCGAGCCATCCCGCCTACCACCAGTCGAGAGGTGTTTCCTCCGACGGAGCGCAGCGGATCGCCGAGCAGAGCAAGTCCGCGTCCTCCAAACCGTCCTCGGCCCAGCCGAAGTGACCTGATCTGCGCCGCCCACCTCGGCTTCGCCGCCGGGGTGGGCGTGTGCCCTTTGGAGGACCTCCATGAACCACCGAGTTCTCATCACCGGATCGTCGGGCCTCGTGGGAAGCGCGGTCGCTCGTACGCTCGAGCAGCGTGGCGTTGATGTCGTGCGCTTCGACCTCCGCGGTCACGGCGACGGACAAGGAGACGTGCGCGATCGCGACCGCGTCGCGAAGGCCATCGCCGACGTCACCGGTGTCATCCATCTCGCGGCGGTCTCGCGCGTCCTTTGGGGTGAGCGCGATCCGGACGGCTGCTGGGCGACCAACGTCGGCGGCACGCGCAACATGCTGGAGCTGTCGACGAAGACCTCGGCCCGACCGTGGGTGGTCTTCGCCAGCAGCCGCGAGGTGTACGGACAGCCCGACGTGCTACCCGCCAGCGAAACAGCACCTCTTCGCCCCGTGAACATCTACGGTCGCTCGAAGGTCGAGGGCGAGCGCCTGGTCGAGGAGGCTCGACGCGCTGGTGTTCGCGCCTGCACGATCCGCCTCTCCAATGTGTTCGGCTCCATCGCCGACCACCCCGACCGCGTGGTGCCTGCGTTCCTGCGGAGCGCGCTGGCCAGTGGCGAGCTGCGCGTCGACGGCGCTAACCACACCTTCGACTTCACGTTCCTCGATGACGTGGCGCGCGGTATCTCATCGCTGGCCGACCTGCTCGACTCGGGGGGCGCCGCACCACCGCCGATCCACTTCGTCAGCGGGCGCGCGACGACACTGGGTGAGCTCGCGGCGCTCGCGATCGACCTCGCGGGCACGAAGGCGACGGTCAGCCACGCGCCGCCGCGCGCCTTCGACGTCGCGCGCTTCGTCGGCGATGGCGCCCGCGCTCGACAGCTCCTCGACTGGCAGCCGCGCGTGGAACTCCGAGAGGGGCTCACGCGGCTGCTCCGCTCTCTCCGAGAGGAACATGAGCCGATCGGCGCTGCTGCGCGGACGGAGGCAGCGCAATGAAGATCCTCAAGGTCATCCACGGCTACCCGATGCGCTACAACGCGGGCTCCGAGGTCTACAGCCAGACGCTGTGCCACGGCCTCGCCGAGCGCCACGAGGTCCACGTCTTCACCCGGGAAGAAGACGCATTCGCGCCCGACTTCCGCCTTCGCACAGAGCGCGACGAGGACGACCCGCGCGTCACGGTTCACGTCGTGAACAACCCGCGCTTCAAGGACCGCTACCGCGCGACCGGCATCGACCAACGGTTCGCCGAGGTCGTGGACAAAGTGCGGCCGGACATCGTCCACGTTGGCCACCTGAACCATCTCTCGACGTCGCTCCTGCGCGAGGCCGCGCTTCGCGAGGTCCCCATCGTCTTCACGCTCCACGACTACTGGCTGATGTGCCCACGTGGGCAGTTCATGCAGATGTTCCCGGAGGACCCGAACGACCTCTGGGCCGCCTGCGACGGGCAGCAGGACCGAAAGTGCGCCGAGCGATGCTACGCGCGCTACTTCAGCGGCGCGCCGGACGAACGCGAGACCGACGTCGGCTACTGGACCGACTGGGTCGCGCGCCGGATGCGTCACGTGCGCGAGATGAGCGAGCTGGTCGATCTGTTCATCGCGCCGGCGAAGTACCTCAACGACCGCTACCGCGACGCGTTCGGACTGCCGGAGAGCAAGCTTGTCTACCTCGACTACGGCTTCGCCCGTGAGCGAATGCGCGAGCGCCAGCGCGCGCCTGGAGAGCCGTTCACGTTCGGGTACATCGGGACGCACATTCCGGCGAAGGGCATCCACGATCTCGTGCGCGCCTTCGGCAAGCTCGCCGGGAACGCGCGGCTGCGCATCTGGGGACGGCCCCGCGGACAGGACACCGACGCCCTCAAGGGCATCGCCGCCGCGCTCCCCGCAGGCGTCGCGGAACGCGTCGAGTGGCTGCCCGAGTACAAGAACCAGGAGATCGTCGACGACGTGTTCAACCACTGCGACGCCATCGTCGTCCCGTCAGTCTGGGTCGAGAACTCGCCCCTCGTGATTCACGAGGCGCAGCAGGCGCGGGTGCCGGTCATCACGGCCAACGTGGGCGGCATGGCCGAGTACATCCAGCACGAGGTCAACGGCCTCCTCTTCGAGCACCGCTCCGTGGACTCGCTCGCCGCTCAGATGCAGCGGCTCGCGGACGAGCCCGCGCTCGCGACGCAACTGGGAGCCCGCGGGTACCTGTTCAGCGCCTCCGGAGACATCCCCGACATCGCGTCGCACGTGCGCGACGTCGAGGAGCTCTACGAGCGGGTGATCCGCCGCCGCGCCACTGCGCGGGTCGAGCGCCTCCCCGGACCGTGGCGCATCACCTTCGACACGAACCCGGACCTCTGCAACCTGAAGTGCATCATGTGCGAGGAGCACTCGCCGCACAGCCCGCTACAGATCCGCCGCAAGGAGGAGGGCCGCGCGCGCCGCCTCATGTCGTTCGACATGATCGAGCGCGTCGTCGCGGAGGCCGCTCCTCGCGGGCTCAAGGAGATCATTCCATCGACGATGGGCGAGCCGCTCCTCTACGAGCACTTCGAAAGAATCACCGAACTCTGCCGACGCTACGACGTGAAGTTGAACCTCACGACCAACGGCACGTTTCCTCGGCTGGGAGCGAAGGCATGGGCGGAGCTCATCGTGCCGGTGACCTCTGACGTGAAGATCTCGTGGAACGGCGCGACGAAGAAGACCCACGAAAGCATCATGCTCGGCAGCCGATGGGACACCGTCGTCGACAACGCACGTGAGTTCATCGCGGTGCGCGATGCGCACGCCGCGCAAGGGGGCAACCGCTGTCGCGTGACTTTCCAGCTCACCTTCCTGGAGTCGAACGTAGGCGAGCTGGCCGACATGGTGAGGCTGGCGCTGGACCTCGGCGTCGACCGCGTGAAGGGGCACCACCTCTGGGCGCACTTCGACGAGATCCGGAACGAGTCGATGCGCCGCAGCCCGGAGGCCATCGCGCGCTGGAACGAAGCCGTCCTCGCTGCGCGAGCGGTTGCTGCTGAGCGGTGCCTCCCGAATGGGAAGCACATCCTGCTCGAGAACATCTTCCTCCTCGACCCGACCGCCACAGAGGACCTCGCGCCGGGTGGACCGTGCCCGTTCCTCGGACAGGAGGCGTGGGTCAGCGCGGTCGGCCGCTTCGACCCGTGCTGCGCGCCGGACGCGCAGCGACGGACCCTCGGGGCGTTCGGCGACCTCAACACGCAGGGCTTCATGGAGGTCTGGGATGGTGACAAGTATCGCGAGCTGACCGCGACGTACCGCAATCGTCGCCTCTGCCTCGGGTGCAACATGCGGAAGCCCGCAGGAGGTGCCGCGTGAGCTGGAGGTCGCTGGCGGTCTCGGACGATGCGTCCCATCACGTCGACGGAGCTGGCGTACCGGCGTACACGGAGCGCTTCGACGCCGTGCTGAAGTTTCACGCACCCGGCCTCGCACCAGTGCTTCGCGGCGGCCTCGCGTGGCACATCACGGAGGATGGTGCGGAGGCGTACTCGAGGCGCTTCCTGCGGACGTTCGGCTTCTACGAGGGGCTCGCGTCGGTCATCAGCAGCGACGGCTGGCACCACATCCATGTCGATGGCCGAGACGCCTACCCCCCGCGATATGCGTGGACGGGCAACCTGCAGGGCGGTCGCTGTCCTGTCCGCGAGCGCGATGGGAGCTACGTTCACATCGACGCTGAGGGTCGGCCTGCCTACGCGCGTCACTGGCGGTACGCGGGCGACTTCCGCGATGGCGTTGCCGTGGTTCAGGCTGGCGACGGGCGCTCGACGCACATCGATCCGAGCGGCACGCTGCTCCATGACCGCTGGTTCGTCGACCTCGACGTGTTCCACAAGGGCTTCGCGCGAGCGCGCGACAACGGCGGGTGGATGCACGTCGACGTGAAGGGGTGGCCGATCTACGAGCGGCGCTTCGCGGCGGTGGAGCCGTTCTACAACGGCCAGGCCAGGGTGGAGCGCTTCGACGGCGGGCTCGAAGTCATCGATGAGCGTGGCCAGCTGGTCGCCGAGTTGCGGCCAGCACGAAGGAGCGAGTTTGCCGATCTATCGGGCGACCTCGTGGGGTTCTGGCGCACCGACACGATCGCGACGGCGGTTGAGGTCGGTGTGTTCGAGGCGCTGCCGGGGACCACCTCGGGTCTCGCCGAGCGACTCGGTCTGCAAGAGGCACGGCTTGGCGCCCTCCTGCGTGGACTCTCGGATCTCAGACTCGTCCGACGGAGCGGAGAGGTCTGGTCGCTCACCGAGCGTGGAGCACTCCTCCGGCGGGACCACGCGAATACGCTCGCCGACGCCGCGCTCGAGTACGCCCGGCCGATGCGGCAGCTGTGGACGCGACTGCCCGAGGCGCTGCGCGACCCGTCGTGGAAGGCGCCGGACATCTTCGGCGACGTCGCGACCGACTCGCCTCGCGTCGCCGGACATCACCGCATGTTGCGGAGCTACGCGCGCCACGATTACCCGCTCGTCCCGGCGGCGCTCGGGTTGCGTGGCGATGAGCGCGTGCTCGACGTCGGCGGTGGCGTGGGTGTCCTCGCCGGGCTGCTGCTGGACCTGCACCCGCAGCTCGATGTCGTCGTGATCGATCGCCCCGAGGTGGTCGCGCAGATACCTTCGCGGCAGGGCCTTCGCGCGATCGCCGCAGACTTCTTCGAACCGTTGTCGCTCGACGCTGACGTCGTTGTCCTCGCTCGCGTCCTCCACGACTGGGAAGACGAGAAGGCGGTGCACATCCTCCGCAACGTCCGACGCGCGCTGCCGAAAGGCGGGCGTGTGTACCTGGTAGAGATGCTCGTAGACGACGACGGGACGTTCGGCGGGCTCTGCGACCTGCATCTGCTTCTCGCCACGGGAGGTCGAGAGCGCACGGCGAAAGAGTACGGCGCGCTGCTCAACGAGGCCGGGTTCTACCTCGAGGGTGTCCGAACCATCTCCGCGCTCCCCTCGGTACTCGTGGGAGTGGCTCGATGACCGACATCACCTGGGTCATCCCGCCGTCGACCCTCACGTGGCTGGACACGGTGCCCAGCGACCGGCCTGTCGCGATGCTCGTGCGGCACTCGGTGCGCGGACACCTGCCTCCCGGCGACGCCGGCTACGCGCTCCCCATCATCGACGTGGGCCACCAACTCGCGCGCGAACTCGGCATGAAGCTGCGCGGTCGGCTTCGACGCGTTCACGCGAGCCCGCTGCTTCGCACGATGCAGACCGCCGAGCGGCTCGCGTCCATCGCGGATCTGAACGCCCGTCAAGGGTCGGACCGATCTGCGCGCTCGACCGCGAAGGAGCCCAAACGGCCGAGATGCCGCTGCTCGCGACGCGAATGGCCGCTTTGGCATTAAAGCGGCCGTTCGACCCCCTGGAAATCCGCGGGGTTGGGCGGACCACTGAACAGCGGCGAGTCGTCGGCCTCTGGACCTTGGGCTCACCACCGCGCGTCGAGGGACGCCGCGAGCGGAATTTCTGCCACTCCCGTGTCCCCACGCCGGCAGTGCCTGGCTTTGGCTGGGCATGGACCCGACCACCATCACCCGCCGCCCAGGCCGACCTCGAGCTCACCAGACCCTCGACGTCGCCCTTTCCCGCCCGTTCGACCTGCCCGCCGAGCGCCTGCTCCCGTGGGAGGAAGAGCTCGTCGTCGCGCCCCTGACGCGCCTGCATGGACCCAGGCTCGGGACGCCCGCCGAGGACCCCGCCCCTCCGCCGTCGCCGGGCGACCTGGCCCCCTTCGGATTTCGCACCTTGTCGCCGATGGCGACGGGCCGCCGCTTCGTGATCGACCCCGGTGAGGCCGCGATCGTGAGCGAGCTCGTTCAGCTCTACATCACCGAGAGCGGCGCTCAGGCCGTCGCTCGCGCCCTCAATCTGGCGGGCAGGCGAATGCGCGACGGTCAGCCGTGGGACAAGGCCGAGGTGCTCGCGGTGCTCGCGGTCTCCGCGCCGTCCATCGTCACGCCGGCCACCTACGAGCTGGCGCGCCGCCTCCGTCACGAGCGGGATCCGAGCGGCGATCCGGGCAGAGCCGCGACCAGGCCCCAACTCCTCGCCGGACTGCTCAGCTGCGGGCGGTGCGACGACAGCTACCAGCTCGAGACCGCGACCAAGCGCGTCGCTGGCGCCGTCTACCGGTACGCCTACTACCAGTGCCGCAGCGCTGCCCGCCGCGGAGTCGCCACCTGCCGCGGCCAGCGAATCGCGACGGTCGTGCTCGACCAGGCGATCCTCAACGTCGTGCGCGAGCGCGTGTGCCGACCGCCACGCGTCGCGGCATTCGCCGCGGCGCAGGGGTGGGAGCCGGAAGCAGTGGCCAAATCCCTGGCGGACCTGCTCGACGTGCCGGGACCCGTTGCTCGCAGCTACGTTCTCCATCTTGTTGAACAGGCGGTCGTCTTCGAGCACCGCGTTACCGTCTTGCCGCGGACCGAGTGCCGTTTTCACGGTGAATCTCACCCGGCGCGGGACAGCCCCCCCGCTGTTTCTCCCACTTCCGTGTGAGGTATCCGTTCAGGCTTGCGCTCACCAAGAGCGTCGGGTGCACGGAGCGAGAACGGAGGAGTTCTAACCGCTGGGGATTCCTCGCGAATCCCGAGCAGCCTCAGATGACCCGGTCGCGCCCAGGCATTTGTCAGAGAACCTGACGAAGCAGCACGGACATGTCTAACTTGACTTAATCGTCTTGTTTGGCACATTTGACGTACTCGTCCTCATGGCAGGCTCCATCCAATTCACCCCCGACGGCCTTCTGCCCGCGCAAGACATCGCGCTGACGTTCGACGAACTCCGCGCGTCGCCACTGGTGCTCGGCAGTGGTGAGTCACCAACTTGGGATGCCGATTGGCGGTGCAAGCTGGTCGACAACCTGGAAGTCATGGTCCGGCAGCTCTGGTCGGTGGGGATCACCGAAGTCTTCGCCGATGGGTCGTTCGCTGAAGACAAGGACCATCCCAACGACATCGATGGCTACTTCGTCTGCGACCTCAAGTACTTTGCATCAGGGCAGCTCGAACGAGAGTTGAACCTTCTCGACCCACACAAAGTCTGGACCTGGGCGCCGGCTTCGCGTCGTCCCTACCGAGGGTATCCAAAACGACAACTGCCCATGTGGCACGTCTATCGCGTCGAGCTCTATCCCCACTACGGGCAATTCTCGGGAATCGTCGACGCGTTCGGCAACGAGCTCGAGTTCCCCTCGGCGTTCCGCCTCTCTCGCCGGGATGGCAAGCCCAGAGGCATCATCAAATTGCTCCCCGGAGGCGCACCATGATCCGCAACGAGTCCGAATACCAGGAAGCTACTCGGCGCCAGCGCGAAGAACTGGAGCGGCTCGAGCAGCACCGACAGCGGCTCATCGAGGCCGGCCTGTCCAACCCAGAAGTCGAGCGCGCGCTGGATCCTCTGCGCTCCTTTCACCTCCAGCTCGCCGAAGAGATCGAGAGCTACGAGCGGCTGCGTCGTGGTGATCTCGGTGAGCTCGTCAATCTCCACGGCCTCGGTTGCACGCTGATCGCACTGCGCATCGCGCTCGGCCTGACCCAGCGCCAGCTGGCCGAAAAGCTAGGTGTGCACGAGTCCCAGGTATCGCGAGACGAGCGAAACGAGTACCACGGCATCACCGTCGAACGGGCAGGACGCGTGCTCGACGCGCTCGGTGTCGAGCTCAGGAGTCACTTCGCCGGTCCCATTCTGCCCAGGGGCGAAGCGGCGGAGTAGCCTCGTGCCCAGACGGGTCCCCCTAGCGACGTCCACGCTGACGAGCGATGGCCGCATCGTCCCCTGGCTCGCAGCGGAAGGTCCGCTCTCATACAGTCCCGAGGCCCCTCCGGAGCGCGACTACTTCTTCCAGTACAACCGCGTTCTCCCTGGCATCTTTCCTCACGGCGCGAACCTACGACGACAGCGCTACTTTGGCGCCCGGTTCAAGACTGACGCGCACCAGGCCCTCCGTTTCTGGCAACTCGCCCGAGAGGGAGCTGGTGAGCAGATCGCCCTCGTCATGGGCACAATAGCGGCGAGCTCAATCACAGCTCCACTGGCGATCTACCGAATCGATGCGGGTCCCATACGTTGGCGCAGCTCCGATCATCTGTACGTTCTCATACAGCATGGCAGCCTCCAGTTCGTCTCCACCGACGACCAGCCCAAGCTCGAAGCCGGCATGCTCACGCTGTACCGCGGCGTGCAAGAGGCGAAGACCTTCCGCCACTTCCGCATCGATGGGGCACGCGAAGAGCATCTCGCCACCTGGCAACGCTACACCGCCCTTCAGGCCCACGTCCTGTCCGACTCCGTCAGATCCTTCAACTCCATCCACGACCGAACCAAGCGCTGCGAGACGGGCCACATCAGAGATCAGAGCTGGGTGACCGACGACATCGCACGAAGTCACGACCTCGACATCGACGGGGACGGATTCGACGCCGCACTGTGGTCGACGACGCATCAGAGCTTCGCGCTCGAACGCTGGGTCGCGGAAAACAAGTTCGGCCCCCACTTCGTGGTGGGAAGGACGCCGCTCGGCAACGTTCGGCTCAGCACGTTCTTCGCCGGAGAGCACGAGGTTCGCATCATCGATCCAGATCAAGTCGAGTTCGTCGAACAGCACGGGTGCGACATCGAACTGCAGCGCAGCTGAATCTGGCTACCCCGAAGCCCTTCTGCGCTGCTCAACGTTGCCCGGCAGCGGAAGCCAGCCAGCATCCTCAACGACCATCAGACGTGCTAGGCCCAAGCCGATGGACGAAGCGAGACTGCTCGAGAAGCTGCGACTGATCGAGGCGCTACACGCAGGCGCAACCAGCGACGGCGAACGGAACGCTGCTGAGCTTGCCCGAGCCCGGATCCTCGAGCGACTTCGGGCAGTGGAGAGGGAAGACCCACCGGTCGAGTACAAGTTCTCGCTGGCGGACAGGTGGACGCGCAAAGTCTTCGTCTCCCTCCTGCGACGGTATGGGATCCGGCCCTATCGATACTCGAGGCAGCGACACACCACCGTGATGGCGCGAGTTCCGAAGCGCTTCGTCGACGAGACGCTCTGGCCAGAGTTCCAGGAGATCTCCTCCACTCTGCAGCTCTATCTGGCGGAAGTGACCGACCGCGTCGTCCAGCAGGTCATCAGTCAGGACACCTCGGACGCCGAGGTCGTCGAGGACCCCAAGCAACTCGGCACTGGGACGCCCGACGGGAGAGGACACGAACCGGAACAGACTTCCCTGGATATGGCGCCCGCGTCAGCTTCGCCTCCCGACGACCCCATAGCGGAGGGCACGGGAACTACACCTCTGGGCACCACGGGCAGTCTCGGTCCAGGCAAGTGGCAACCCAGAAGCAAGAAGAGGAAGAAGGGCAAGCGGACGAAGTAGGTGGGCCGCTGAGCATCCTCACCACCGCCGCCACTTGTCGCGATAGCTCGGCGGGTCGGGGATCGGCTCTGCGGGCGCCTCGGCGCGTACCGCCGTGAAGCTGCTCGAGTCCCCGTCTTCGATGCGGAACGTACCGCGCAGCGTCCCGTCCTTGCGAAGAACGACCCGACCGGAACCCGACATCTGGTCAAACTCCCATGCACCCTGCCACGTGAACGACACTCCAGTCTTAGTCGGTCGGTGATTCACATGCGCCAATAGGCAGTGCATGCGCAGACGATCGGCATGACCGGTGATCGAGAGAAGCGGCGTGCCGAGCAAGTCGAGGAACTTGCTGGACCAGGTGCTGGTCTCGGTGATGCGCCACCAGCCGAGGTAGTCTTCGGGAATGTCAGTCATTGGTCCTCCTGGACGGTCGTTCTCACGCCCCCTCAGTCAGCGCCCTTCCACGGCTCACCGCGCAGTCGGACAAGCAGCTCTTCACGCACGAAACGAGCAGCATCCTCGACGTCCCATTGGATGGTCGGAGCAAGGAGTGGCTCGATGTCCTGGGTGAACGCGGTGTCCGCCAACTTCGATGCGAGGTTCGCCTCGAACTCTGCACGGCGGACACGCTGTCCCCCCTCCTCGAGGTAGCGCTCGAAGCAGGCGATCACTCGCTCGGGGTCGAGCTGCACCACCCGCTGCGCGGTCCACAGGTCGAATAGGTCTCGCCCTTTCTTGCGCTGGTAGAGCGCTCGCAGCTTCGTCCCCATCAGCTCGTCGAGCTGGTAGGTCTTGATCGGCGCTTCGCCCGAGAACCATCCCGACTGAACAGCGAACTGGTGTTCGACCAGATCGAACACGCTGAAGTGCTCCCGCGAGTTGATCTCGATCTTGAGCCGTATCGGCAGCGGCGGTGGTCCTTCCGCCTGCATGCGGTACTGCAGCACGACACGCCCTTCCTTGAGTGTCCGACGGGGCTCGCCAAGCCACGGATCCAGCCGCGCCCGCATCGCATCCAGAACGGTGCCGATTGGAGCCGCCGCGATCTGAACGAGATCGATATCCTCGGAGTAGCGAGCCGCGGGCCGCAGGTGCAGCTTGTACAGCGCCGTCCCGCCTCGGAACGCGATGGCCTCGCGGATCTCCGCAGCGCTGAAGAGCTCGACCAACGCGCGGCTCAGAATGAGGTCCTGCTCGACCTGAGCGTCCTGGATCCAGGGCGCCTCCGAGCGCCATTCCGTGATGAAGTTGCGAGGGATCATAGGTCGGGCTCCACGGTCATATTCAGAAGAAGGCGCCAACGCGCATCGTGCGCCGCACCATCGGCAGCCGCCGACGGTACCAGCAAGGTCGTCTCGTTCACGACGCTGGCCACGTACTGGGCGAGGGGCTCGGCTTTGTCCCTCGCCTCCACCAGCTCGAGCAGGTAGCCGAGCCGCTGCGCCCACGGCACGGGCGACAGGGGTGCGATGGCAGCCAGCCGTGCTGGATCCATTTCCTCGGCGAGCTCTTGCAGAACCGTCGCAACGTTGTCCAGGCCACCGGAGTGCTGCGGGTAGCCAACGAGGTCGAATGCCGTTGCCTCTGGCGTTGCCACGGCGAGGTAGCCACGCGGCGTATTGCGACGCACGGTCGGGACCTCCGCCACGTTGCGTCGCGCAATAAACGCCACGCGGACCTGACCGCAGTCAATCTGTGGCCGATGCTTCGCGACCATCACCTGGAACACCTGGGGCTGCTGATGCGCCGCGCCATGGTACTGCCCCGCCGTGAGCAGAGCGGCGTAGTACTCGAGGCCGAGGTGCTCCATCAGCTGCGGCACGAACTGCTCCGCGGGAACGCACCCCATGCGCCGATACTCGGGGGGTAGGTTCACGTAGAAGCCCCGGTACGGACTGGCGATGCTCCCCCTCCGCCGCAGGCGCCGCAGCGCCGCTCGCGTCGCGACTGGTGACACCCCCAGACGCCCCGCCATGCCCTCCGTCGTGAAGTGGTAGACCCCCCGTGACGCGAGATCGTCAACGACCTCTGCCGCAGATGGGGACCCTATCGCTTCCGGATTCACCCAATAAAAGTAACCCAACGAGTTACTTTCGTCGACCAATTCCTGAGACAGGCCGAGATGCTCTTTCGCCTTGCCTGCAGGCCAGAAGGAAGCCGTCATGGCCCCGTTCCTGAAGCCGCTGCACGCAGGCCGGCTGCGGAGCAATGACCCCTTTGCGCCCAAAGCGGCCGTTCGCCCCCCTGGAAATCCGCGGGGTTGGACGGACCACTGAACAGCGGCGAGTCGTCGGCCTCTGGACCTTGGGCTCACCACCGCGCGTCGAGGGACGCCGCGAGCGGAATTTCTGCCACTCCCGTGTCCCCACGCCGGCAGTGCCTGGCTTTGGCTGGGCATGGACCCGACCACCATCACCCGCCGCCCAGGCCGACCTCGAGCTCACCAGACCCTCGACGTCGCCCTTTCCCGCCCGTTCGACCTGCCCGCCGAGCGCCTGCTCCCGTGGGAGGAAGAGCTCGTCGTCGCGCCCCTGACGCGCCTGCATGGACCCAGGCTCGGGACGCCCGCCGAGGACCCCGCCCCTCCGCCGTCGCCGGGCGACCTGGCCCCCTTCGGATTTCGCACCTTGTCGCCGATGGCGACGGGCCGCCGCTTCGTGATCGACCCCGGTGAGGCCGCGATCGTGAGCGAGCTCGTTCAGCTCTACATCACCGAGAGCGGCGCTCAGGCCGTCGCTCGCGCCCTCAATCTGGCGGGCAGGCGAATGCGCGACGGTCAGCCGTGGGACAAGGCCGAGGTGCTCGCGGTGCTCGCGGTCTCCGCGCCGTCCATCGTCACGCCGGCCACCTACGAGCTGGCGCGCCGCCTCCGTCACGAGCGGGATCCGAGCGGCGATCCGGGGAGAGCTGCGAACAGCCCCCAACTCCTCGCTGGACTGCTCAGCTGCGGGCGGTGCGACGACAGCTACCAGCTCGAAACCGCGACCAAGCGAGTCGCTGGCGCCGTCTACCGGTACGTGTACTACCAGTGCCGCAGCGCTGCCCGATGTGGAGTCGCCACCTGCCGCGGCCAGCGCATCGCCACGGCCGTGCTCGACCGCGCGATCCTCGACGTCGTCCGCGACAGCGTCTGTCGAGCGCCACGCATCGCGGCCTTCGCTGCAGCGCAGGGATGGGAGCCGGCAGCAGTGGGCAGGTCCCTGGCGGACCTGCTCGACGTGCCGGGACCCGTTGCTCGCAGCTACGTTCTCCATCTTGTTGAACAGGCGGTCGTCTTCGAGCACCGCGTCACCCTCTTGCCGCGGACCGAGTGCCGTTTTCACGGTGAATCTCACCCGGCCCCCCCGCTGTTTCTCCCACTTCCGTGTGAGGTATCCGTTCAGGTCTCCCTTCACCAACGCACTCAGGGCAACGCGGCGAGAACGGAGGAACTCTAAGCGATGGGGATTACTTCGAATTCTGACGGAGCGAGAGATGGCCTGGGTTGTGTGTAGCTGGTGGCGGCATCGTGGTCAACGCTCCTGACCAGGCTGGCGCGCCTCGCGCGACGCGTCCGGCCCGCTCGACCAGAGCTCGGCCAGGTCGATGGACACCGCGTCGAACGGCGCGAGGTTGAGCGCGTCGCCCCCGTCACAGACGCGCTGGATTCGCCAGTCGCCGTCGCGAAGCTCGTACACCGTCAGCTCGCGCCGAGACGGATCGACGTACCAACCGCTGCCCACGCCGATCCGGGCGTACGCCCTGAGCTTCGCCCCGAGATCGTGCGCCCGCGTGCTCGGCGACAACACCTCGCAGACCCAGTCCGGTACGACCTCCACGCGGCGCGCTCGGTCGATCCCCGCGAGCCGGTCGCGGCGCCACCCGAGGGCGTCGGGCCGGATCACCTCTCGGCCGTTGGAGCAGAAGTCGTTCTCGCCCTGAGTCCACCATCCCCCAGGACCGCCCCGCCCGAGTTGATAGGCAGGAACCAAGACGGCCACGAGCAGACTCGCGATCTGGCCGTGCTCGAACGACGTCATTGGTAGTTCGACCAGGGTTCCATCGATCAGTTCGAAACGCCCGTGCTCGCTCCCCTCCGCGAGCGCATCCAAAGCGATCACGTCGCCGTACCCGAGCCTCCGGACGCCCCAGTCCTTTGGTCCATCACGACGCGGTGCGTCGGTTGGCCTACGGGTCATGGCGAAACCTCGCGTCCTGGCGCGGGCCATTTTGGCCCCGCGAAGGGCGGCCAGGCCAGCATTCTCCATGCCACTCTCCATCCTCTGTTCTCGGCGCCTGGCGACTGTCGAGAAGCGTACCGAAGGAGGTCTAGAGCGGCCCCGCCGACTCGACGGATGGAGAACAATGGAGAGCACGGACGCTCGAAGAGAGCACCTGTCAACCGGGACAGTTCACCACCGGGTCCGCGTCCACGAAAACCTGCTGAGCCTGTTAACCGCTCTCGGCCATTCTCTCCCCGCCGGGACGGAAAAGAGAGCACCGAGGCGGCCACGACCCCCTGCGCAGCCCCTTCGCGCCGCCCTCGGCGCTCTTTGTAAAACGCCGCCACCCTCGTCCCCA
>CAYNEY010000046.1:0-46121 GCA_964396375.1 uncultured Polyangiaceae bacterium
CGGCGTTCCCCGCCGTTCCCGCGCCGCACCAACATCAAGATCGTTCTCTATCCGGTCCGACTATCGAGCGAGACTGGGTAGAGCGGCCCGGCTACCAGCGCGGAGAGGGGCAATCCCAGCTGCCCCACGCCAGAATGACAAACTCCCTAGTTCTGGCCGAAGACTGGTCTTGCAGCCTCCGTTCCCATCATGTAGATGACCGCCAAAGGTATATTGGCAGGTTCTCTCATGTCCAAACTGACCAAGCTGCTGCGCAATCCCTCCACCTTCGTCCGGGACGCTCTGGTTAACAACCCTGCTCGCCGCGGGCGGCTCTGGAACGGGGTCTACTCAGCGGTGCGCACCCTGGCCACCGACTCCGAGAAGGCAACGCTATCACAACAACGGGATGCCAATTCGACCCACTCGAAATCCGCTCCGCCCAGTGTCCAGGAGCGAGCTCTGGGTCAGTATACGGCGCTCGTCGACACCGCCGAACTCCGCCCCAAGACCATCCTGTACGAGAGCTTTCACGGGAGCACGATGTCGTGCAGCCCTCTCGCGATCTTCCTTCACCTGGTCAAAGATCCAGCCTTCGCTGACTATCAACACATCTGGGCCCTGAACGATCGGCTAGCCTGCACTGTTGGCCGTGAGCTCCTTGACCGGGTCACCTTCGTCGAGGTGAACAGCCCCGAGTACGTTGAGTGCCTCTGTACCTCCGAATACCTGATCAACAACACCTCGTTTCCACCATACTTTCTCCGCCGGCCGGGGCAGCGCTACCTCAACACTTGGCACGGAACGCCCTGGAAGACCCTAGGCCGAGACATGCAAGGTGCGCTCGGCCAACACCAAAATATCCAGCGCAATCTCCTGCAGACCACCCACCTCCTCTCCCCCAACGCCTTCACCACCAAGACACTCCTCGAATGCCACGATCTGGATGGGCTGTATCCCGGCAGCCTGCTCGAGATCGGGTATCCACGTATTGACGTGACGCTGAGCGCAGACGTGGCTGCGGTGCGTCACAGACTCGGAATTCGCTCCAAGAAGCCGATCGTTCTGGTCGCACCGACCTGGCGCGGTGAGGTTGGTCGCGTCAATGCCGCCACGAGCCCCTTGGTGAGCCTTCTCTCCGATCTCTGTGAGGAGCTCGGCCGGACCCACGAGATTGTGTTCCGCGGTCACGTCCTCGAGCAGAAGCTGCTCCGCAAACGTTCGCTCCCCTGCAAAATCGTCCCCGATTGCGTGGACACCAACGAGCTACTGGCCGCGGTCGACCATCTGATCACCGACTACTCGAGCATCTTTTTCGACTACCTGGTGACCCCCAAGCCCGTCTATCTCTTCATTCCGGACATCGAGGACTACCGCCACGACCGCGGTCTCTACTTCTCGGCCGATGAGCTACCCGCCTTTCAATGCTCGACCCTCCCTGCGTTGGTCGATCGGCTCCGCCATGGGAACTGGCAGCGCGACTTCTCGGACAAATACCAGTCCTTCCGCGACAAATACCTATCTTTGGACGATGGGCGAGCCACTCTGCGCCTGGTGGCGGCGTTCTTCCCTGAGCCTGACGAGACATCAGCCGCGGACACGCTCCCGACCGATGAGACCGCTGACAACTCCAGCGAGACCACGGAGAATCCTCAAGCGGAGACATCCGGAGCACTCACTGCACCCACCCCGCCAAGGAAGAAGAATCTAATCTTCTACTGTGGAGGATTCCTCAACAACGGGGTAACCACCTCCGCCATCAATCTACTCAACAGCCTCGACACCGACCGCTACAACGTGATCGTGGTCGAGGGTGCCGAGAACACTGCCGAACGCAAGCAGAACATCGAGAAGCTCTCTCGGCAAGTGAAGATCCTCTTTCGTGCCGGGAGCTGCCTGACACCCGAAGACGAGCGTTCGGCCCTCGCTTCGTACTACGCCACCGGTCGCCCCTCGGGCGACGAGGAGGCTCTGCTGCGTCGTCACTTCAGCCGGGAGAGACGCCGCCTTTGGGCAGATGTCGAGACCGATATCGTGGTGGACTTCAGCGGATACGTGAAGTTCTGGACTCTGCTCTTTGCCCTCGGCACCGACGCCCGAAAGGTCATCTACCAACACAACGACATGGTCGCAGAGAACAACAAGGTGGTTGGTGGCAAGTACAAGCATCGCCACAATTTCCGAGTCATCTTCGATGCCTATCGCTTCTTCCATCGGATCGTCTCTGTCTCCGAGGGCACCATGTTCCTCAATCGTTCAGGGCTCCGTTCCTTCGTTGACGCGCGCGTTGGCACGTTCGACTACGTGACCAACGTGCTCAACCACGAACAGATCCATGGTCTTGCAGCACAAGAGCTCGAACACCAGCTGGGCTCACGCAAGGTGTGGCATGATTCACTCCGCACCACCGAAGAGGGAGGCGTCCTCAAGTACCATGAGGTTCCCGATCCACAGACCATCAATTTCCTGCATGTTGGTCGGTTCAGCCCCGAGAAGCGTCACGACAAGCTCCTGCAGGCCTTCCGCCTGACCAGAGATCGCCGTCCAGCGACCAAGATGAAGCTCTATCTCGCCGGAGAGGGCCCCCTCTTCCAGGAGATTCGCAGCCTCTCCAAGCAACTCGGCCTCGCCGACTCCGTGGTGTTCACCGGACAACTGGAGAACCCCTATTGGCTGATGAAGCGCTGCAGTTGCGTGGTTTTGGCCTCCGATCACGAAGGGCAACCCATGGTCCTACTCGAGGCGCTGATCTTGGGCATTCCGGTGATTGCCACCGACATCGTCGGGTCGCGCAGCGTACTCGGAACCTATGGGGGCACCCTGGTTCCGAACACGGTCGAGGGCTTGGCGGACGGCATGGTGGACTTGGTGACCAAGGGTGGGCAACCGGTGAACTTCAACATCCACGACTACCGAAATACAGCCCTTGCACGCTTCTACTCAGTAGTGTGCGGCGAGTAGGGCGCACCTTCGTGCAGACCCGCCGCAGTTGGTGAGCTACCGGGGCCGAGCCTTCGTGGCGGCATTCCCGAGTGCTGCCGATAGCTCCTTCCAACGCCGCGTGCTGTCCTGAGATTTTTCCTGATGCTGCTGGAAGAGCCAGCCCAGACGGTCCACGATTTCCTGTGGAGTCGCGAAGGCCGCTGGCCGCACCTCCCTCGGAAAATCCGTCAAAGCGAGTTTGCGATCGAATCGCTCTCGCGCTGACTCCTGGCCAACCTCGTAACAGTGGCGAAGGCCGTGCTTCTTCAGGTAAGCAGCAAAGGTGGCGAAGCGCTGTGGAAGCAGCCGATTGAACTCTCCATAATCCACCTCAGCATACAGCGCATTCAAGTCACAGTCGTCTGGCAGGTCTCCAAGGAGCCTATGAGGCAATCCGAGGTAGCGTCCAAGCTCCAAGGTGCGTGAGTCATGGGCAAACAGAAGAGAAGGCGTCCCTGCCAAGACAGCCGCAATATTGCCATGGATCCGCATTCCGAACGAAAGGTCGACCTTGCTCAGAAATTGCATCCAGGTTATCGGATCGACGAAGAACCGTGCTCGATCGTTGACGAAGAACGGGTGACCCATCCTGGGCAAGTGAACGTTGACACCCTTGCTGAAGCCAGCACCCCACAACATCATCTTCAGCGTCTGTACATCCTGGGCAACGTAGTAGAGATTCGGATAGCGACGAGAAAGGTTGAGCGCAATCTCTGCCATGCGGGAGTTGGGCGAGTAGTTCACGCTAAGCGAGGAAAGACTCGACAGTCTCGGCACCTTCTTCTCCACACGAAGCGTATCGCCGTACATGAAGACAGACGGGCATCCGATTACTTCCACATCCTTGAACCCAAGTCCTCTAAGGTACTCGGCGGTGGCTTCCCCCCGAACGCCGATCGCCGGCCCTCTGTCGAGAACCGCACCAATGAATCGCTTCACCACCGGTGCGATGCTCGAAAGCGACTCCACGTCCTCACCTAACTCAAGCTGCATACCCACACTGAGAACGGCAACTGGCAGCTTGACTTGCTCAATCAGTTCGCAGTACCGAACCAGCTTCGGAGCAAAAGACCTGCGGAACGCGTTCGCGAACGGCAGCACCAACATGTCGTACTTCTCGTTGACCTCACCGGCGCGGGTTGGATCTGCCATGAGCCCGCAAGCATCGATGGTCGTGCCATCCGTGGACAGCAAACGCTGCGCGGAATGACTGAATAGGAGGTTGCCACTGTTGTCCCCGATCAGGTTCGAGTGCGCAGTGCGCTCAACCGAGAACACGTCGAATGGATGCTTGCCTGCCCTGACGAAAAGCCTCTTTGCGACCATATGGTCGCATACCAGAGCTCCCACGCGCTCGCAAGGGCTACTCCATGGGACTTACCGCGCCCTACTCGTACGTCTTCACCTGCTGGATGATGTCGGTGGTGGAGATCCCGCGGGTGCGTGGGAAGTAGACCACCTCGCACACCGAGCGGAACATGTCGAAGCGGCCCTCCCAGTCGTGACCCATGGTGAGCACATCGGCCCGATACTGGCGGAGGTAGTCCCCCTTCAGTTCCAGCGACTCCTCGAGGAACACCTCGTTCACGCAGCGGAGCGAACGCACGATCTCCATGCGCTCGTGCTCCGGGTAGATGGGGTTGCGCCCCTTCTTGCTGAAGTTCAGCGCATCCGAGGAGACACCGACGATCAGGTGATCACCGAGCGACGCCGCGCGCTCGAGGATCCGAAGGTGGCCAACATGAAAGAGATCGAAGGTGCCGAAGGTGATGACGCGCTTTCCCACCAGCCGAATCTGGCACAGCAAAGCCCACTCCAGCAATGGCTCCGTCAGGCCTTCACCACACCCATCTCGCCCATGTCTTACTTAGGCCATGCCCTTCTGCCCGGTTCGGTCGCCGGGCCAGCACAGTCCGCTCATCGCTTTGGATGCTTCCACTTCTCCTCACCTCGCTGCGTCGATGACTTGGGCGTTTGAACCCCTTGTCACCGCAGTCTAGAGTAGACCTTCTTGCTTCGGGTTCTCGATGGGCATTCTCTCGCTTCTTCCGCGCAGACTTCGGCTTCGGCCGAGGCACCTTCGCACCGCGCTTACACTGGTGCTGGACGTGCTGGTGCCGAAGCGCTGGTCCCGCGTCACCTTCATCTGCAAGAAGAGCTTCGGCTTCGCCGGCAATATCCGGGTGGCCACCCTGGCCTTCGCCGAGGAGCGCGAGTACGAGGTGCAGCTCTGGTGTGAAGCGCCGCTCCCCCCGCTCACAGAGCAGGTGCTGAGGGAGGCTGGGGTCCGACTCCTGCACCGTTTCAGTCTCGGCAACGTGCTTCGCTTGGTATCGTCGGGAGTACTGGTGGTCGATCACAGCGCGCGGGACGCCCACATCATCCGACGCTCCCGGAGGCGGGCCTTGATCAACCTTTGGCACGGTGTCCCCATCAAGCGGATCGAGCTTACGATCCCGGGCCTCGATCAGGCGCGCCAGAAGCGGATGACTCGAACCGACCAGCTCTACGATGTGCTGATCGCCAGCAGCGAGCGGGACGCTGAGGCGATTTCGACCTCCTTCGGCGTGCCTCGGGAACGCGTGGCCGTGACCGGACTGCCACGCTACGATCTGCTCTTCGAAGAACTACCACCGACCTCCGATTTGTCCGAGTGCGATCATCGCATCGAGCAGCTGCTGGCCGGGCGTCGGCTGGTCCTGTTCGCACCCACCTTCCGAGAGCACGGCTGCTCCCCGGTCGAACAGGTCTCGCCCGCCGAGTGGTCGCGCCTTTGTGCGTGCCTGCGCGACAAAGGGGCCGTGCTGGGCATCCGCCTGCATCCCTACGATCGCGCTCGATGTCCGGAGCAGTCGCCTGACATCATCGACCTCGGAGCGGCCGCGTTCCCGGAGACGAACCTGGTGCTGCGGCACACCTCGATCTTGGTGACCGACTTCTCGAGCCTCTGGGTCGACTACGTCTTGTTGCAGCGACCCATCGCAGGGTTCGCCAAGGACGCGTCCGACTACATGACCCGGGAGCGCGGCTGCCTCTATGATCTCGAGGAGGTGTTCCCGGGACCCTTCTTCACCGACATTGCAGAGCTCGAAACGTGGTTGGCTTGCCAGCTGGATGATCCGAACCCCATCGTCGAACACGAAGTCCAGCACCAACTCTTCCACACTTCTCTCGCCCGTCCCTATGCCCCCCGGTGCACCGCGCTGATCCGCTCGACCAGCCCGGCCAATGATGAGGAGTAGCCTGGTGTCCAGGCTCACCAAGTTACTCCGCAACCCAACCAGGTTCCTCAGGGACTCTCGGCTTTTTCCCCGACTCGGGCTGCTCGGTCGTTCCTCCCTTCAAGGTGAACGACACTACGCGCGACTGGTCGATCAGGTGTCGCTGTGGCCCCACACCATCCTCTACCAATGCGGCTCGGGCGAATCGCCCACGGGCGTTGTGCGTGCGCTCTTCCTCGCGTTGCAGAAAGACCTGCGCTTCGCTGAGTTCGAGCACATCTGGGCTCTCTCTGACCATCGCCACCCGCCCGCTGAGCTTCGTGAGAGCCCGCGAACGCGGGTGGTTCGCGTGCACAGCAAAGAGTATGCCCTCGCTCTCTCGGCGGCGGCACACCTCGTCGGCGACGGCGGCTTTCCCTCCTATTTCCTGTGCCGACCCGGGCAACTCTCCCTCTACGTCGGACCCCTCGGCGCAGAGAACGCCGAACTCGAGCGGAATCGACGCCAGGCCACTGCTATTGTTCCCTCGTCCCCCGAGACTGCCACCCATGAGCTCATCGAGCGCTTCTTCTTCGAGGCACCCTCCCCACCCTCGGCGCACCCAGGCAGGACCAGGCTACTCTTCTACTGCGGTGGCTTCACCAACAACGGCGTCACCACCGCCGCCCTCGCGCTGCTGAATGCCATCGACAAGACCCGCTACGACGTCAGCGTTGTGATCACGCCGACCGAGGAGGCGTCGCGACAGCAGAACCTCGCCAGCTTGTCGCCGGAGGTGCGCCGGTTGCGCATCTTGGGCACGCCACTCTTCGCCCCCAAAGAGCGCGCGGCCTGGGCTCGCACCACCAGCACCGGCCATCTCACCCCGACCGACGAAGCCGTGTTGCGCCGCCACTTCTCCCGCGAGCGGTGCCGTCTCTTCGGTCACCTCGAGTTTGATGTGGTGATCGACTTCAGCGGTTACGTGCGTTTCTGGACGCTCCTCTTTGCCCTGGGAGGCTTTCCGCGGCGCGTCATCTACCAACACAACGACATGGCCGCGGAGAGTGACAAGGTCATCCTCGGTGAGCGCAAGCATCGCCAGAACCTCCGGATCATCTTCGACGCCTACCGCTTCTTCGATCGGGTGGTGTCGGTCTCCGAGGATACTATGCTGAGGAACCGAGAGAGCCTGGGCCGACTCGCCCAGGTTTCGGTGGAGCATTTCGACCACGTCGACAACGTGATCGACACGACGCGGATCCGTGAGCTCGCCCGAGAGCCCCCGCTCGTCGACCTTGATCCCAGTTGCGTGAACTTGCTCACGCTTGGCCGCTTCAGCCCCGAGAAGGGCCACAAGAAGCTACTTTCGGCCTTCGCTCTGCTACTTGCCCGTGTCCCCAACCCGCACCTCAGACTCTATCTCGCGGGCGAGGGCGTCTTGCTAAAGGAGTCACGCCAACACGCCCGCTCCCTCGGCATCGACAAGCAGGTGTACTTCCTCGGCCAGGTCGCGAACCCCTACCCGCTGCTTGCACGCTCGAGCTGTCTCGTGCTGGCCTCTGACCACGAGGGACAACCAATGGTGGTACTGGAGGCACTCTCCCTGAACCGTCCCATCCTCGCCACAGACATCGTCGCGACACGGCGCCTCGTCCCCGCTCACGGGGGACGAGTGGTAGAAAACACAGTGGAGGGACTCGCGAAAGGGCTGTTCGAGGTCACAAGTCAGAGCCCTCCGCCCACACAGTTCGATGCCGAGAATTACCGAAAGGCCGCACTCGAACGCTTCTACACGGTGGTCTGCGGGCAGACTGACTGAAGACCGTTTCTAGTCTGCTGCCAGACACTCATCGGGACCGATCTCGGGCTCAGCGTCGCGGAGCTCGCCGAAGTAGTCCGTGGTGACACCCGCCACGACAGTACCGAGACCACGCAGAGCACAAGTCTCGTCGAGCGCGAACCCCTCCGCGGTGGGGTTTGCCCGGTCGGGGGCCGCGTAGGCCGGAACCCATGCCAAGTTATTTGCCTCGGTCACGTTCCCACCCAGAATTGGATCGAACACGCGACACAGGGATTCATCGTCCCCCACCCCACCCGAGAGAGAAGCGACCAGGCACGAATAGTCCTGATTTGGCACCTCCTCGGGGTACAGGGCAAGCGCGTTGTTGAACAAATCCACGTGGCTCGAGGGTGTGCCGTTCAGATACGTGAGTGGGGCACGACCAACGCTCGCTGGGTTCACATCCAGTATGTTGTTGGCGATGAGTGAACGCTCGGTTTCGCTGCCGAGGAGCACGAAGCCGAGTGCGCGACTCTCGCCGTAACAGAGGTTGTTCACGAAGGTGACGAAACTCGACCCCATCGCGCTGATGCTACCATAGGAGTACATGGCCCCGAGCGAGCAGCCCAAGGTGTACCCGAAGAAGTAGTTGTTCCGGTACACTGAGCCAGGGTCAGTGTGGGTATAAAACGCGATCCCGCTGTTGTGGACGAAGTTGTTCTCCGCGATGGCCGCCACCCCCTGCAAGAGCAGCCCGATCGTGGGCAGCTCGACACCCATCGGGACATCTCGGCGACCGGTCTCGATCAGGTTGTTGCGAATGGTGGCGGTCACCGGCGGATGGGTGGTGTTGGGCGGGATGTCACGACTGATTTCCACCGCGCAGCCCTCGCTGGTTCCAGACCCTGGGTTGGGCGTCGGATCGGCGATATCCGCGGACAACAAGTGGTTATTTTCGACCAGAACATCCATCCCGTGGCGCGTGCGCAAGGCATAGGTCCCCGCCGACAGCGTGCTCGGATCGTCGTTTCCTACGATCAGAGTATTGTTGCTGACGACCAGTTCGGGATTCGAGGCACTCCCGTACACGTCGATCCCCAGATGAGGCTCACTGTCGTCGCCTCCGTCCCCTGGTCCGCCGGCAATCCGGGTATTTTGGTCGATGATCCAGCGCGCCGCAGGCTGTTCCTCGACCCCAGTGATCAGAGTGAAGTATCCGAAGGTGGTCGGATCGAGGAGATAGGCATTGCTCACCAAGAAGAGGCCCGCGGCTAAATCCGCCGACGGTTGACTGCAGCCACGGATCGCCTCATTCTCGGTCACGGAGAGGTCGAGGGCCCCTACTCCGAAGATCCCAAGCGCGCGCGCCATCCACGAATAACCCGTGGTGGCACGTCCCCCATCGATCAGCGGATTTTGGCTGATGGTGATGGGCAGAGCGCTCTCGGCGTTCTGCTCGATCAGGATCCCGACGCCGTGGTCGGCCTCGAGCCCAGGCGCCCCGATGATTTGGCTCCGCGACACCGTGAGGGGGACCCCACGCACGACAATACCCACGTGATCTCCGATCACGCGCTCCTCATCCTCCACCAGTGAATCAGAATCACCCCAGATCGTCGCTTGGTCCGCGGAGATGGCACCTGGTATGGTCCCCTCGGCATCCGGTTCGGCCAAGATCCCGTAGCCATGGAGCAAACCCCTGCCCGACGCGAGCGTGCCATCGTTGACCTCCAACGTGCCGAGGCTCGCGTGCTCTCCACCGAGGCTCGCCTCGGCCCTCCCTCCCCTGATCACAGCCCCGGTATCAACAGTGGTGGAACCGCTGCCTCGAGTTGCGAGCCCGATGCTTCGGGTGGTTGCGTTCGGGGCCGCGTACGACCCTCCGCGAATCAGAAGAGAGCCACTTTCGGGCTGCGCGGCGCGGAGCGCGAAGGCCGTGGTCGCGACCGCAGTGGCCCGCTGTTCTTCGGTGAGTGAGAGGTTCACGGTGAGGTCGCGCAACTCCACAACGGTCGCGGTGAGGCTGAGCACCGAGAGTTCCTCGGGGATGGTCCCTGTGGCCGCTGCATCACGAAAGCTCAGAAATTCCAGACCATCGAGGACTATCGGGGCATCACCGGCCAAGCTGGCACCCCCGAGCACCTGCGTCGCTCCGGGTCCATAGAGAACCCGCGCCCCCGAGAAGGCCGAGTCGTGACCACCTTCGACCGTCATCTCTTCGACGATCACCAGTGACTCCTCGTAGGCGGTGGTCGCCCCAGCCACCAACACCCGCTGATCAGGCGTATTCGCGAGGCCCGCTTCGATGGTGCAGTACGGTTGCTCAATAGTACCGCACTCGACCGCGCCGCAGGTGTCCTTCGAGACGAAGTGCCCGAGCATCGGGCAGTCAAGGTTGGTAGAACCGGCGTTTCCGGCCTCGCCACCCACCGCACCCTCGCCACCCCCGCCGGATGTGCCCCCAAGGTTCCCCTGTCCAGCCTCACCCGCAGTGCTGGTGTGGCCCGCTTCTCCCGCAGCGCCACCCTCGCCGGTGCTCCCGGCGTCACCCGTCGTGCCCGCCTGATTGGCATTGCCTGCTTCACTGGTTTCGCCAGCTTGGTTCTCGGTGCCTGCTTCGCTGGTGCTCCCCGCCTGATTGTTGGAACCACCGAGGGCGCTCGTCACACCGCCAGTACTGGTCGAACCGCCCGCGGAGCTCCTCCCGCCCAGAGATGTCGTCGCACCGCCCTGTGTGATTGTACCCCCTTCGCCACTCCTTCCGCCGAGCGAGGTGAGCGTACCACCGCTCGATGGCGCACCAGCCACCACCGTTCCCCCCGCACTCGCCAACACCCCTCCAGTACCAGGCGCGCTCCCCCCAACCTGCCGTGCCGTCTCCCCACCCTCGGAAGAGTTTCCACACGCCACCAGAGACAGCACAACCGCGCCCATCACGCCAACAGCAGTCTTCATAAGCGGGCTAAGGCTACCCGGATTTGGAACGGCTCGCCAGCTTGCTTATGGAGCAGCCTAGCGTCACCAAGCCCACCCCTGCGTCCACGCGGGACTCACATCCCTTGGACACATAGGATGGCGCGGGCCAAGTCACCAATCCCGTCCTCCGCAATCCAACTCTCCACTTCCCACCGCATGACGCAGAGCGCCAAGACATGACGCATTCTTGGGTTCCGCCGCGCTTCTCGGTGAACCGCGTGCTCCTTCCGTGGGGCGTCATGCCCCGGACACACTTGACCCATGGATACCGTTTGACTTTTGGCTACCTCGACCCTAGCTTGACGCTCCCGTCGGACCCCCGGGCCAATGTCCTCGGGTAGGCGGGCCCCGTCATCGAGAGCGCTCTTCACTCCCTTTGGCGGGATGCGCACGAGACGTGCCCCGATCGGAACACCTGCTTTGGCATCCAAAACTCCGCCGCAGTTCAGCGAGCATCACTTCCACATCCCCGTCATGGGCACGGGCTTCACCAATACCACCCCGCTCGAGGCGGCGCCCCTCGGGATCTCGTCTGTCGTCGCGCTTGCCGACGACTCACTCCTCGAGCAGCAGCGCAAAGTTCTCTCGCGTGAGTTCGGGCTTGACTACCAACCCATCGGATATCGCGAACCCGATCGACGGGCGCGCCGAACCCAAGCCTTCCTCGATGTTCTTCACGATGAGGTGGAGCGACGGGTGGCCGCGCTCCGCACCGCGCCGTTCGAGAAGGGCTCACCGATTCACCGCTATTTCGAGCTTCTGCCCGATGGTGCGCTCCGCACCAGATGGGAGAACCTCGCACGCATCACTGATCCCGCGAAACGCCAGGCCCTCGAGGCTGAGCTCCGCCAAGGAATCATTCCGGGTCAGATTGACGTGAACATCATGACCAAGCTGGACAACGCCATCAATCCTGATGGCACCCCGCGACCGCCGGGTCAGTCCGACGCGGTGGCTTCGCTGCGCGGCTTTGCTGCGAGCCGGCTGCGCTCCAGCGTGGTGCTTTCGGCAGGCATGAACCCCCGCCTCTTCGCCGCGGCAGCAGCCCTCGACTGCTTCTTTGTGGACGACCACGGAGTTTCCGACAAGAGGCTCTGCCTCAAGGTCAGCGACTACCGCTCGGCACAGATCCAGGGCACGCTACTCGCGAAGAAGGGCCTCTGGACCAGCGAGTTCCGGATCGAGTCGGGCCTCAACTGCGGCGGCCACGCCTTCCCCACCGATGGGCTCTTGCTCGGGCCGATCTTGGACGAGTTCATAGAGAACCGCGAGGCGCTGCGAGACAAGCTGTTCACGACGCTCAGCACGGCGCTCCGCGCCCTGGGACGACCAGTGCCCACCGAGCCCCCCCCCATCCGTCTCACCGTGCAAGGAGGAGTCGGGACCGCCGCCGAGCAGCGGCTGCTCCTCGAGCGGTACAAGGTAGACGCGGTTGGCTGGGGCTCAGCCTTCCTCTTCTGCCCCGAGGTGATCTCCATCGACGACGTCACGCTGGAGCGCCTGCTCCACGCACGCCCAGAAGACATTGAGCTCAGCGAGAGTTCGCCGCTCGGCGTCCCGTTCTGGAGTCTTCGCACCTCCCTCGGCGAGGAGCGCAAGCGGGCGGCGGTCACAGCCGGTCAGAGCGGAAGCACCTGTCCCCTCGGGATTCTGGTGTTCAACACCGAGTTCACCGAAACTCCCATCTGCACCGCGTCCCGAAACTACCACAGCCGCCTGGCGAAGAGCCTGGAGACGGCCTCACCCGAGCTTCGTCACCTACGCCTGCGCGAAGCCGAGGGCAAGGCCTGCCTCTGCCGGGATCTGGGCGGCGCCGCCAAGCTCCGCTGGAACATCGACAAGGATGCCACACCCTTGCTCTGTCCAGGGCCGAACGCGCGGTATTTCCGGCGCGCGGTGGGCTTCGACGAGATGGTCGGACACATCTACGGCCGAGGCAACGTCCTTCCGGAAGAAGCCACGCGGGCTCACGTATTCATCAATGAGCTCGAACTCTACCTCGACTTCTTGGAGAAGCGCCTCACCGACACCACCACCTCAGCGCCACGTGAGGGATGGACAACACGCTACAGTCGGGGCCTCGGGGAAGGAATCACCCACCTCCGCGCCCTCAGCGACGCCGGCTGGGTCCATGATTCACCTGGTTTTTTGGAGGCACTCGCGGCGCTCGAAGCCAGATTAGAGGAGATCCTCGACCGCTCGGCATACGCTCGTGCTAGGTGAGCGCGTCTGCCATGCCGCGTCGAGAACCCACCATCCTGAGCCCCCTCACCTGGCGCATGCCGCCCATTCCCACGCCCGAGGCGCTCAGCGAATCGCTGACTGTACCGGAAGCGGTCGCGCAGTTGGTGCACGAGCCTCGGTTTCGACGGTTGGTGGCCTCATTTTGTGGTCCCAGAGCCGATAGCGTCCTTCACTCTGCCGCCCACGCCCGCACCGAGCAAGAGTTTCAGGCTAGCTTGGGCAAGCAGCTGCTCGAAGCCATCCTGCGCCGAACTTCGAAGGGCTTCGTGCACGAGGTCGATCCCGAACTCAGCGCACGACCACCATCGGTGTACATCTCGAACCATCGCGACATCGTGCTCGACACGTCGCTCTTGAACGACGTGTTGATGTCCCACGGAAAACCGGTTCCCCACGTCGCGATCGGCGACAATCTCCTGGAAACTCCGTGGACCATCGCCTTCTTTCGCCTGTGCCGTTCGTTTGTGATTGAGCGCGGATTGACCGGCAGGCGACTCTATGAGCAGGCACAGCGGATCTCCGAATTCGTTCACCTCGCCCTCGAGCGCGGCGAGCCGGTGTGGATCGCTCAGCGCGCCGGGCGGACCAAAGATGGCGTAGACCGTACTGATCCTGGACTTCTGCGGATGCTCCTGCTCTCCGCCCACAAGGCCAGCGACCACTTTGGGCCGCTTCACGTCACACCGGTGGCTGTCTCCTACGAATATGAGCCGTGCGACACCTTCAAGGCGGCGCAGCTGATCGATGCTGGCATCAAGAACGAACCCCTTCAGCGCAACCGTCGCGACGCGCTGCACATACTGCGCGGCTTGGTGCAGAAGAAAGGTCGGATCCAGCTCAGCATCCGCCCCCCTTTGGCACTCACACAGCCTGCGGCCGCTCAGAACAAACCTCCCTCGGCTGAGCTCGTGGCAGCGCTGGCCGAAGACGTGGATCGGGAGATCGGGCTTCATACCGCGCTCTGGCCCACGAACTACGCGGCCCATGACCTCCTCTCCCAGTCGACTCGGTACGCCGAGTACTACACCAAGGATGAGCTTTGGGAGTTTGAAGCGCACATTGCCACCAGCATCAGAGAAATCCTTGCGCATCCAACGGATGCACGCCGAGCGCTGCTCGCACTCTATGCGCGACCGGTCGAGCACCAACCCTCGGCCGCGCTCACAGCCTGAGCGCGGCGCTCCTCAGCGCACCTTGGACGAACGCCGCTTGGCCTTCTTGCTCGGTCGGCCACGACGGACCGCCCCTGGGCGCGCCCAACTTCCCGCTTCTGTCGAGCCCTTCTCTGTGCGGCGCCGCGGGGCGAGATCCAGATTCGAAAGCGGTTGAGCCAGCTCGCGACCCGCTCGGGTAAGGCTCACTCGCTGGTACCGGATCTCGTTGCCGTCCTTCTCGAACTGCTCTTCACTGATGGCGACCAGCTCAGCGCGCACCGCATCATCGAGCAAGTGCTGAAAAGACCGCCGATCAAGCTCCGTGTCGCTGAATCGCTCACGAAACAGGCGTCCCGTCGGTTGCTGCTCTTCGCAGAGGAGCGCTCCGAGCAGCCGCTTCATCATCACGTCGTCGGCTTCTCTCACTTCTCGGAGCTGACCCACGATGACCTTCCCCGGCGCGCACAGATCGCAGAGCCCGCAGGGTTCTCTACTGTCTTCTTGATCACCGAAGTGCCGGATCAGCTCCAGCATGCGACAGCCTCCGGCCACAGTGAAGCGTTCAATCTTCTGGAGCTGCTCCAAACGGTGCCCACGTTGCGCCAGGTACGCCGCCTGCCACTTTGCTGAGCCAGAAGACACCTTTCCCTCCTCGTTTTGCTCCGCACCGCGGTGGATCAGCAGCTTCTCGAGCACGCGATCGAACACCCCATTGGCAAACGAGAGCTTCTTTCGCAGCGTCTCCGGGAGCACCGGGCGAGGGCCGAGCTTCTCTGCCATCTTCTCGAGCAGCTCGGGCTCTGGGTAATCCCGTTCCAGAAAGAACTCGTGCATCTTCCGATCGGCGTAGGAGTGGAAGAGAATCGCCGCCGCCGGGAGTCCATCGCGACCGGCCCGCCCGAGTTCCTGATAGTAGCCCTCGAGGGATCCAGGCCGAGCTGCGTGGATCACCGTGCGCACGTCGGGCTTGTCGATCCCCATGCCAAAGGCCACCGTCGCCACCATCACCTCGATGTCACCTCGGAGGAAACGCCGTTGCACCTCTTCCCTCTCCTCCGCAGACATCCCCGCGTGATACACGGCAGCCCGGCGCCGACCGAGCGCCGCACCCAGCAGCTCCGCGCTCTTCCGCGTCGCCGCGTACACGATGGCAGGTCTTCGGGCGGCATCGCTGAGCACCTTGACGATGCGGTCTGCACGCTCCCGCGGAGGACACTCGACCACCTCGAGCGCGATATTGGTGCGCCGAAACCCGTGAATGAACCGCGCTGGCTCGTGCATCCCAAGAGCGCTCGTGATGTCCGACTGAACGCGGGGCGTGGCGGTCGCCGTGAGCGCGATGATCGGCGCCGGACGAAGGCTCGGAAGACGCTGCCCCAGCATCCGGTACTCAGGCCGAAAATCATGCCCCCACTCAGAGATACAGTGCGCCTCATCCACCGCGACCAGGCATGGGGGGCGTCTGGCCAAGAGTTCGGGAAAGCCAGGCACTTTGAGGCGCTCAGGGGCAATGAACAAGAAATCAAGCTCTCCCGCCAGGTACTTGCGGCAGGCTGCACGCGAGTCTTCGCGTGCTCGACCAGAGTGAATGGAGCGAGCCCGAAAACCCTGCGCATCGAGCTTTCCGACTTGGTCTTCCATCAGTGCAATGAGCGGGCTGATCACCAAGGTCGTGCCGCCCCGCGCAATACCGGGGAGCTGGTAGCAGAGGGATTTGCCCGCTCCGGTTGGCATCACCAAGAGCACGTCCCGCCCGGCGGTCGCGGCTTCACAAACCGCGGCCTGATAGGGGCGAAACCCTTGGTGACCGAAGACGTCTCGGACCAGCCGTAGAAGCTGCATGCTCGTTGCCTGTCCCCGGGCCAAGCGGGGCTCGCGCGGGATTTCTGCGGCAATGATGGCGTCTGTCACGGCAAGCCCGCCGAGCGTTGCACAGAACCCGGGTCGACGCCGGGACTATTCCACCTGCGGCTCCACCAGTGCGATGTGGCGCCAGCGCCCGGAGATGAACCGAAACACGATCACCGCCGCGATAGCGAAGGTAAAGAGTACCAGGCTCAACATGGCTGTCGCAATCCTACCCCCGGCTACCACCACAAGCAGGTAACTACCAGGCACGAACACACACCAGGCCAGAATGGAGCGCGCGATCATGTTCCAGGCCGTGTCCCCGGCGGCCCGAAGCGCCTCGGACAGCGTGAGCGAGATCGCGTCTCCAAGCTGCCACAGCGCCGCATATCCCAGCATCTGCAGCCCGAGAGCAAAGAACATGGTCGCGCTCGGTTCCGGCACCGCGAAAGGACCAAGGAGCACCCCCGGCATCAACACGTACAGCGCGCCGACCGAGAGCATCCACCCGGCCGCGACCTTCATGGTGAGCCACACCAAAGCTGGCACTCGCTCGCGTCTATCTTGCCCGATCGCCTCACCCACCAGAATCGCCCCCGCCGAGGCCACCCCGAACGCCGGCATGAATGCCACCGAGTTGAGCTGAATCACCACGTTGAAGGCCGCCAGCGCGCTGGTTCCGAGATGACCCATCACCACATTGATGAAGAAGGCGAAGGCCCCAAACTCAAGGAACCAGTTGACCCCATTCGGCAGCCCAAAACGTAACACCCGCATGAGTTCCCTGCCCGAGATCCGCCCCACTGCACCTCTTTTACGCAAAAATGGCAGGAGCGCGGGGAGCAGACCAAGGCAAGTGGCAACCACGCTCGCACTCGCGGCACCAGCCACACCATAGCCCGGAAGACCGAAGCGCGGCTGGATGAGCAAGAAATTCAGCGCCACATTGGCCAGCATGGCCAAGACACCGCACCGCATGGCAACCTGAGTATTCCCAAGTCCACCAAAGTAGCTTCCAAGCGCCTCGGTAGCGATCACCGGCGCCACGGAAAGAAGGCGGATCTGGATGTAGAGGGTCATCTTGGCACCCACGACCGTTCCCAGATCGAGCATGCCGACCAAACTCGCAACCAACGGGATCACCCCGACTGCGAGCAGACCAAACAGGCCCGCCACCAAGAGCCCGTACATACCATAACGCCGCGCACCCAACACATCACCGCGCCCGGAGAGCTGCGATGCGAAACTCTGAATGATCTGCACGGTCCCGATGGGCAGGATGATCAGCGCAAACGTGTTGGTAGCCCCGGTTGTGGTCGCGGCCAGCGCGTCCTCACCAAGCGACGCGATCATCAGCGCATCGGCAAGCCCGATGACCACCTGCGTGGAGCGGGCCACCACGATCGGCCAGGCCAGACCGGCCAGTCGAGACAACGGTGCGGAAGTGCACTGCTCAAGGAATGAAGTCATGGCTGCAATCGAAAGGGGGCGCAGCCTAGTCCGCACGCCGTCCTCAGACCAGTGACCCACAAGAATCCTCAGTTCACCTGCCTGATACTCTGGTTGCGCCCCGACGAACATGAAAACGAGTATCGGAGAGCATCACGCTATGATTATCCGCCACACACTGGTCCCCGGAGCCTTTCTTGCTGCCCTGCTGGCCGCCACGCACGCACGAGCAGCCGATGGTTGGGGAGCAAGCTGGAGCTTCGGCCCAAGCACCTCCCGCATCGTCTACGCCAAAACCACCCTGGTACCAGGCCGGATGCCCACACTGGTCAATGCTGGACCGCTGTTCATATGGCCGGGGATGTCGAACGGACAGGGTGATCTGATTCAAACCACCGCAAACGCGTATGGCGACGGTGGCAACAGCTACTGTGGAGCCACCAGTGACCAGTGGTGCGTGGAGGCCTCCGTTTTTGGGAGCTTCGGTCAGCGCAATGGGACAGCAGTGGCGGTGGATCCCGATGACCACATCACCATCGAGTACACGCTCGAGGCCGATGAACTGACCTGGACCCAAACCGTCACCTCTCAGAAGCTCGGACGCGTGATCTCGACTCTGCAGAGCGAGAGCGGACCCCTCCCCGGAACCGGCTTCGGCTTCGCCACCGAAGCTCAGAATGAATCCTACACCATCGACACCCAGTACTACCTCTGCACCGAACTGCACTTCGCGGAGGCCGACCCGAGTTTCATCTCGACGGGTGTCGGTGCCACCGGGGCCCAATACGGAGCGACTGGCACGGGCTCCGGCCCAGGTACCGCCACCAACATTCACACACCGGATGGTGGACTGACCTGGCTGGTCGATCTCATCACGCTGCCCGCGATGAACCCGCAAGGTGAGCAAACACCCGCCCCCGCTTACGACTGCGAAAACCAAGGAGTTGGGGGAGCGGAGGGGACGGGGGGCACGGACTCCGCCGGTGGCACGGACTCCGCCGGTGGCACGGACTCCGCCGGTGGCACGGAAGCGTTGGGCGGCGCGGACTCCGCCGGTGGCACGGAAGCGTTGGGCGGCGCGGTGGAAGCCGGCGGTGAAACGGGAACTTGCACCAGTTCCTGTGTACCGGGGGTCCAAACTGGTGATCTTTGCGATCCCCTCTGCGATACGACGGATTGTGTTCGGAGCGATCGCTCCTGCACCTGTTCCGACACAACCTGGACCTGTGTCTCGAACACCGGAAGTGGCGGTGTGACGGGTGCTGGCGGCAGCGGACTTGGGGGCACCCTCGGCTCCGGAGGAGCTGTCACCAACGGCGGTTCCGTTACGGCAAGTGGCGGCACCCTCGGCTCCGGAGGAGCTGTCACCAACGGCGGTTCCGTTACGGCAAGTGGCGGCACCCTCGGCTCCGGAGGAGCCGTCACCAACGGCGGTTCCGTTACGGCAAGTGGAGGTAACGTCGGCCCAGGCGGCTCGTCTTCGAACGCCGGCAGTAGTACTACGGTGCCGTCCACCGGCGGCGGGGCGGGAGCAAGCGGTACCGAGCCTGGCCCCACCGAGAGCGTGTCGAAATCAGGCTCATCCGACAGTGGCTGCGGTTGCAGCCTACCGCGAAAGGCCAAAAGCTCTTGGGCGGGTCTGCTCGCTCTTGGCGCGCTTGGCGTGTTCCTACGACGACGCTCGATCATCACTCGCTGATCCGAAGCGGAGTGCGACCAGGAACGTGGGATAAGGGAGGCCTTCTCGGCTCGACTGAACCCCAAGCTCCTCGTCCTCGAGCCAGCAGTTTGACCGTCGACCACCTTCGGTGTCTCGGCGAAAGGAAACGCACGCCTTGCCGCAACGTTGTGGCCCACACGGAAGGCAAGAAGGCGGCTGCGACCAGCATAATCTCTTCTGTAGAGAGATTCTCGAAGCACAAACAAACGCCACCGGGGTGTATCGAGCTGATCTTCGTCAGTCTTTTTGGGTCAGCCCACGAGAGGCGTGCCGATTTGAGCCGAAGTGATCGAAAGCCCGGACTTCGGGAATGAAGAGCTATCCCATGCCTCGTCTCTCCTCCTTCACTTCGCTTCTCGTCACTGCTCTCCTAGCTTCCGCCTGCTCGGAGGCTTCCGACTCGGGCAGCCAGACCGCAACCGGTGGGGCTGCTGCCCTGGGGGGTGGCACCAACGCCGCCAGCGGAGGCTTCGGAACCACTGGAATCGGCGGTCAGGGTCAGGGTGGTCTGGTCGGCCAGGGTGGTCTGGTCGGCCAGGGTGGTCTGGTCGGCCAGGGTGGTCTGGTCGGTCAGGGTGGTCAGGGTATGGGTGGCTCAGGCGTGGGTGGGCAGGGCCAAGGTGGCTTCAGCTGGGGTCAGGGCGGCCAGGGTCAGGGCGGCCAGGGTCAGGGCGGTCAGGGTCAGGGCGGTCAGGGTCAGGGCGGTCAGGGTCAGGGCGGTCAGGGCCAGGGCGGTCAGGGCCAGGGGGGATGGAGCTGGGGTCAGGGTGGCCAGGGTGAAGGCGGCTCAGGCCAGGGCGGCCAGGGTGAAGGCGGCTCGGGTCAGGGTGGCCAGGGTGAAGGCGGCTCGGGTCAGGGTGGTGCTCAGAACACCTGCACAGAGCAGGAGAGCGAGGTCTGCGCCAGCTATCGAGTTGGTCAACACTGCGGTCTCACTTTCGAGATCTGGACTGACAGCTCCGAGGCGTGCATGACCAACACCGCCGACGGCTTCCGCGCCTATTGGGACACCGGAGACAACAACTACCTGGCGAGAAAAGGTGTCCGACCCGGCTCTGCCGAACCCGTGGTGACCTACAGCGCTGACTATCGACCGGATGGCAACTCGTACTTGGCCATCTACGGATGGACCACCGATCCGCTCATCGAGTACTACATCGTCGATAGCTGGGGCAGCTGGCGACCACCAGGGACCGATGTGATCGGCACCGTCAACGTTGACGGCGGAACCTACGAGATCTACCGGAGCGAGCGCGTCAACCAACCCTCGATCCGCGCGGACGTAGACACCTTCTGGCAGTTCTGGAGCGTGCGCACGGAGAAGCGCACCAGTGGCACCATCACTGTGGCCCCCCACTTCGACGCTTGGGCCTCCTTCGGGCTCACCATGGGTGATTTCTACGAAGTATCCCTGGTGGTCGAGGGCTACCACAGCGCGGGCGAGGCCGACGTCACGGTCTCCTTTCAGTAGCGCTCGGATCTTGGCGCCGCCTGGTTGAGGCACCGCGCGATCGTGCTAACGAGTGAGCGTCTATGCCTTCTCTTCAGTCACGGTCCTCGTACTTATTTGTCCTTGTCACTGCTGTCGCCTGCTCTGATCCTGGGAGTTCTGCTGACCCGGCGGTAGCGACGGGTGGCAGCTCATGGGGAGCAGGTGGCGCCCTTTCGGCTGTTGGCGGCACCGGCCTCGGCGGAGCCACCAGCGCCGCTGGCGGCTCGGGGATCCCTGGGCTGGGCGGGCAAGGCCTGGGTGGCGAGGGCACTGGCGGTGCCCAGCCCAGCTGCGCAGAGCCTGACCAGGAGATCTGCGCCAGCTATCGTTCAGATCGGCACTGTGGCCTCACCTACGAGATCTGGACCGACAGCTCTTCGGCGTGCATGACCAACACTGCGGACGGCTTCCGCGCCTATTGGGACACCGGGGACATGAACTACCTGGCGAGAAAGGGTGTCCGACCCGGCTCCGCCGAACCCGTGGTGACCTACAGCGCTAACTATCGACCGGATGGCAACTCGTACCTTGCCATCTACGGGTGGACCACCGATCCACTCATCGAGTACTACATCGTGGATAGTTGGGGCAGCTGGCGACCACCAGGGACAGATGTGATCGGCACCGTCGCCGTCGACGGTGGAACCTACGAGATCTACCGGAGTGAGCGGGTCAACCAGCCCTCCATCCTCGGCCCCCAGACCTTCTGGCAGTATTGGAGCGTGCGCACGGAGAAGCGCACCAGCGGCACCATCACGGTGGCGCCGCACTTCACCGCCTGGGCCTCCTTCGGACTCACCATGGGAGATTTCCACGAGGTCTCGCTGGTGGTCGAGGGCTACCACAGCTCGGGTGAGGCCGAAGTTACGGTGTCGTTCCGGTAGAGGTTAGGTATGCCTTTCGGCTCGGAACGAGTGGGTGCGTCCTTGAAGATCACCGACTCCCGCCGATTTCGTGGCTCATCTGGGCCTCTGGGACCAGCACTCGAATGGGTTCCACTAGGCCCACGCCTTGTGAGAACTTGTGCAACCGCTCAAGGATCAAGCCGGTGATGGCCTTGCCGGCCGGAACCACCACCGCACCAGCGCTCGAACACACGTTGTCGACGGGAATCATTCCCACCCGCAGCCCCTGCACACCAACACTCACCTGTTCCAGCTGGCGCGGGGGCGGTGCGGCGCTTTGCGCCGACTTCTCGAGCGCGACCATCACCTCGGAATCGAGCCCCTTCTGCCGAGTCACCGCTTCCACCGCTTCACGCAGAGACCGCCCGTGAACCATAAGCGCGTCCACAGCAACCGCAGCTCGCAGCACTGACACTCCGCGGGCCACCCGGCGATCGTCGAAGGATGGCGCGGTTGCCGCTAACTGGTGACGCACGATCTCCGCTACCATCTCCAGGCGTGGAATCGACTGCAGGATGCGCCCACTCACTTCGGGATAGCTCTCGAAGAGCTTGCGATCTCGCTCACTTACACCCACTCCGGCCACCACACGATCCACGATCTCCTTCGGGAGCGCGATGAGGCCGAGTTGAGAGAGACGGGCCGCCGTCTTGTAGATCCAGGCCGAACTCTCATCAAGGTGGGCAGCGATCCCCTCCACCAGTCGTTCGAGCCGAGCGGAGCGTGCCACCAACTCGGGCGCCACCACCCCCAGCACCTCCATGAGCGCGCCGAGCGCGCCGCCAAGCGTGAGTTCCAGAAGCTCGCGCTCGGCCGTGATCAAGCGATACTGCTCTGTGGCCGCGGTGAGGGACTTCTTCAGCTCTGCCTCGGGGCAGGGCTTGACCAAGAAGCGGAAGATCTGTCCGTCATTGACCGCACTGATGGCGACGTTGACGTCCGTGTACCCCGTCAGAAGGACCCGAGTCGTGTCGGGCCAGCCCGTGTGCACCTTCGAGAGCAGCGCAGCACCGTCCATGCCCGGCATCCGCATGTCGGACATGACCACGGCGAAGACCGGCTCACTCTCGAGAAACCGAAGCGCCTCAGCACCCGAAGTAGCGACGGTGATCTCGAATCCGTCTGAGAGTGTTCGACGTAGCCCGTTCAGGATCTGCGGCTCGTCGTCCACGCAGAGGATCCTCCGGTTCACGGCTCTCCTCCCATGGCTTCGGTCATCCCCGAGCCTGGCTGTCTGCCCACCTGGTCATGGTCCTGCGCCGACTCCTGGGCCAGATACTCGGCCACGCGCCGCAGCAGTCCTTCTAGACCCACATTCTCATACTCGCCCGCTTCGCCTCGATGATGGCCCTCCACCGCAGCCACCACGTCGAAGGGAGCACCCCAGCCAAGCAGAAGGGCCGCTCCCACCTCGGCATGCTCCCACCCTGACACGGGACGTTCGTCCATGGACCAGGTAGGACCATCCTTCGCCCCCGATGCAGACTTGCCCTCCACCGCATCCGGACGTCCAAGCACGATCTCGCCAACATCCATCAGCGCACCAACCCAAAAGGCGTCGCCAGCGAGTTCGCTGCCCCGCACCAGTCGTTCCGCAACCAGCCCTGCCCGGACCGCGGCGCGCCGGGCTGCCTCGAGCTGCTCACCAAGCTTTCGCCCAGCAACGCCTCCCTTCCGGAAGAGGTCCGCGACCAGAGCCATCGAGGCGGCCTTGCGACGATGAAAGTGCTCGACTTGATCGCGGAGCACCAACCCGGCAAGCTCAGGTCTGAGCTGCACCGCAACGCTCGCGAACTCCCCCGAGAGCTCCTCCTCGATCAAGATCGGCAGCAGATTCTCCTCCACCCCCATACAGCTGGGCTGCTCGAGCGTGAGCACGGGCATCAGCGCCTCCGACGGCCAGGGCGCCTCGATGCCTTTGAGGAGCCGCAAGAGTGATGGCTCGCGCAATCTTTCGCGCAGGGCTACGGTGCGGTGGACCATATACACGAGCTGCTCCACGTCGCAGGGTTTGCCAAAGACGTGGTGAGCGGCGCGCCGGGCACGCGCCATCGCAAGGCTCTCTGCCTGGCCGGTCAGCACGAAACGAAGCGTGTTGGGGTAGCGTTCTGCAACTCGTTCGAGCAACACCGCTCCGTCCATACCCGGCATACGCATGTCGGAGACGATGACCTCGAAGGACCGGCGGTCCAGCATCTCCAACGCCTGGGCTCCACCTTGGACACACTCGACGTCCCAGGGAACGTCATGCTCGAAGAGCATCCGCCGCAGGCCCTGCAGTACCAGCGGTTCGTCATCGATCAGGAGGACATTCATGAGCCGCGCTCCGCGGGGAGGGCCTCTGCCCGTGGAAGAAAGAGACGAAACGTCGTTCCCTCACCCTCTTTCGACTCGACTGTGAGGCGGCCTCGATGCTTCTCCACGACCACGGAATGTACGATGGCCAGGCCCTGACCCGTGCCCTTTCCCACAGGCTTGGTGGTGAAGAACGGCTCGAAGATACGGGGCAATACCGACTCTGGCATGCCGCACCCCGTGTCGGACACGGAGAGCTCCACGTGCTCTCCGGCGACCCGGAGGGCAATCCGAATCCGACCCTTGCCGAGTTCCCCATGGTCGGTGTTGGCATCGATGGCGTGGGCAGCGTTCACCAGCAGATTCAGGATGGCTTGCCCCAGCTCGTCACGACAGCACGGCACCTCAGGCAGGTTTGGCTCGAACGAGGTCTCCACATCCGCAACGTACTTCCACTCGTTCCGAGCCACCGTGACGGTGGTCGTGACGAGCTGACCTAGATCGACCGGGGACTTGATTCCACCACTCGGGTGTGAGAACTCTTTCATGGCTTTCACGATCGAGCAGATGCGTTGCAGCCCCTCCAGGGTAGCGGTCACCGCCATCGGGCTCTCGTCGAGCAGGAAGCGAAATTTCGGGCGCACCAGCTCGGCGAGCTCCGCCTGGGCGCGCTTTGGTTGCACCGCCCTACCCTCAATCAATTCTTCGAGCAACTGCTGGTAGTGGACCACAGCTTCACCCAGCTTCGCCACGGCTTTGCCGACGAACACGGCGTTGTCGGTGGCAAACTGCGTGGGCGTGTTGATCTCGTGGGCGATCCCGGCAGCCAAAGACCCGATCGCCTGAAGCTTCTGCGCCTGAACCAGCTCAGTCTGGGCGGTTCTGAGGCGCTCTCTCATCCTCACCAACTCGTTACCCAATTCGCGACTGGAGCGCGACTCCGTACCCTCTGGCACGGCAAACTGCTCGGCTACCTGCAACTGGGCAAAAACCTCACCGAATGCCTCAGCAAACATGCCCAGCTGACCGGACAGGGCCTCGATGGTCGCGTCACGTGCCGCGAGCTGCTGGACAAGGCTCGTGATCTGGTCGGTGACAGGTGAGGTGGTGGACATGATGGCGAGATCTGTCGTGGAGGTCCTTCATTCGAGCCGCCAAAGCTGCTTCTCGAGTTCATCGAGCCCCGCCGCAGCCCGCTCCTTTACCCTTGCCCGACTGATGTCGTCCAGCAACTGCTCTTCTTCGCGCGATGGCATACGGAATTCGCCTGCGTCCGGTGGAATCAGAGACCTCATCATCAGAGCCGTGTACAGCACCAACGCCAAATCGGCCGGGTGACAGGGTTTGTGGAGGTACTGATACACCCAACCCTCGCGGATGGCCTTCATTGCCGAGCTGACACTGGCGTTCCCAGTCAAGATAATCCTTATCACGCTCGGATATTGCATGCGGACTCGACTCAGCAGCTCCGTACCGCGCATGCCCGGCATCTGATCATCGGCAACCACCACGTCGATCCCGCCTCGTGCGAGCAACTCGAGGGCTGCCTCCCCCGATTCCACAGAAAGGAATTCGTAAGGCTCATCAGCGAGGGCCCGCATCAGACCGGTCGTGAGCTCCGGCTCATCATCAACGAGAAGCACCCGGGGCCAAGCAGACCGCTCATCGGCTCGAATCGTCATGTGGTATCTCCGGATGCGACCAACAGCTGGATCTACGGCAAGGTTGCCCATGAAGTTCAGTGGGAGGAGACAAAGCCCCGAGACGGCCCATTGGCCGTCCGTGAAAGGCTTAGGGGCGGCTGCCCTTATCGAAGGACTGTGATCGCCGTACTCCACCTTGCTAGACTGGAGCACATCGTTCACCTCGGGGAACCGGACGTCTGGTGGACGGATGTGAACCGACCTGGGCAGAGGGCAAGCGAGATGCGAGTCCTATTCGTCGATGATGAACCGAGGATCCTTCAGGGCTTGCGCCGCTCCCTGTTCGATCTAGGCGATGGATGGGAAGTGCTGTGCGCGGAGGGAGCCACTCCCGCTCTGCAGATTCTCGAGGCCCAGCCCATCGACGTGCTGGTCACCGATATGCGGATGCCCCGAGTTCACGGGGTCGAGCTCCTGGCCCAGGTCAAGGAGCGTTTTCCCGGTGCCATTCGCGTGGTGCTGTCGGGTGCCACGGATGAGGATTCCGCCATCCGCTCGGTGGGCCTCGCGCACCAGTACCTCTCCAAGCCCTTCGAACCAGAGCTACTGTTGCGGTTGATCGAGCAGACGGAGGCGCTGAACCAACTGCTGGCCAGCTCGGAGTTACGGAGTCGGGTTCAGTCCCTCTCCGCCCTACCCCCGGTACCTCGCGTCTATCACGCCCTCTCACAAGCGCTGCTCGATCCCGACACCGATATCCGACAGATCGCCAAGATCGTGATGCAGGATCCGGCAATCTGCGCGAAACTGCTGCAACTGGTCAACTCCTCCTTCTTCGCCCGTCGGGTGGAGACGACCGACTTGGTAACCGCCACCATGCACCTTGGCATGGACACCATTCGCAACCTGGTCCTTGGCCTCGAGGTCTTCGAATCAGCCTCCAAACTGGCCAGAGGCCTGGGCAGCTACCTGGATGCCCTGCAGCTGCGCTCGCTTCGACTGGGGCGATTGTGCGAACTGGTTGCCGCGGGAACACCCTACGTGAAGGAGTCCTTTCTTCTGGGGATGGTGCTGGACATCGGACAGCTGGTGCTCGCGGCCACTCATGGGAAGAGATGGCTGGAGCTGAATGCTCAGAGTGGGCAGGACGGACAGGTGCTGATCGCCGCCGAGCGTGAAGCCTTTTCTGTCACTCACGCAGAGATTGGCGCCTACCTATTGGGTATTTGGGGGCTCCCCTTCCACATCGTGGAAGGGGTCGCCTACCACCACGAGCTGGCGCGCGGCGCGCGCCGAGGCCTCTCACCGCCATCCATCGGCGCCCTGGCCACCGCACTCTTGGACAGCGTCCCGCCCCCGAAAGATTGGCTGCAGACAGTAGGCGTTCACGATCGGTATGACGAATACCAGCTCTCAGCCAACCCCTGACATTCACAACACCTGGCTCAAGCGGCGAGCGGCGAGCAGCAACCGGCCAGCGATGCTGCTTGGTTGCACGTGGTTCGATCACCCCACGGCTCGGCCCAGCCCCTCCAACCCGACCACCAGGCCATGAGGACCTGAACGAAGAAGCAGCGAGCCTGGGCAGAGCCCCGTGCCTTGCGTGCACGACCTAGAACAGCGATACTTCGTCTTCGGAGCGCCAACGGATCCCAACCGCCACGGCTGCTCGTCGGACGGTGTGAGAGGGGGCAGGTGATGGAGGACTCGCAGAATCGCTCTGGTAGGACCGTAACCTTGGCGCAGGAGCCGCAGAATCGCGCTGCTTCCTCGTTGCCTACCGAACGCGACCAGGTGAACCGGCCGCAGCTGGACACCGCGAGCGCCTGCTGGAACAAAACCGACTGGCCACACCTGGTGTTTCGCGAATCCCTGGCCGCGGAGAGTGTGGCCGATCTGTCAGGCAAGATGTGCGCAGTAAATCCTGCCTTTCTCCGGCTCTGGGGGTACTCGGAGGAGAGCGCGGTCTTGGGGATGCATGTGTCGGCCTTCTTCGCGTGGTCGAGCGAATCCGAGCCCGTCCTGGCTGCACTCCGGGAGACCGGGAGCTGGGAGGGAGAGTTTATCGCTGAGCGACGCGATGGCACTCACTTCGACTGTCGTGGCTTCGCCTCCTTACTCCGCACGGACCCGGGGGAGCCGCTCGGGTACTTCTCCACCAACCTGGACGTCACGGCGCAACGCCGGATGGAGGCATCTCTGCGGGCCAGCGAGGAGCGGTACCAACTCCTCGCCGACTTCACGCTCTCCTGGGACTACTGGCTCAGTACCACAGGTGAGATCGTCTACTGTTCGCCAAGTTGCGAGGGCATGACGGGCTACCGCGCCGAGGAGTTCGTCGCCGAGCCTGCACTCCTCCTCCGCGTCGTGCACCCCGACGATCGCGAGGCTATCACCATCCATCGACAGGCGGCTGAGTTCGACGGCGAGACGAGCGGGGCCACATTCCGAGTGATCCACAAAGACGGCTCGTTGCGCTGGCTCTCCCACACCTGCCGAACGATCCGCGACAGCCTTGGCACGCCCCGTGGCCGCCGTTGCAGCGATCGGGACATCACCGCCGAGTACCTAGCCAGACAGGCGCTGGAGCGCGACCACGGCATCGTGCGCGCGCTGCTCGAGAGCGCCAACATGCCCATCTTCGCGGTCGACCAGGGCTACCGCTACTTGTGCTTCAATCAGAGCCACGCCAACGTGATGCGGGAGTTGTACGGCCAGCAGATCTCCCCGGGACAGTCCTTGCTCGACTGTATGACCGTGCCAGAGGATCAGGAGCTGGCCCGAAAGAACCTGGCCCGGGCCCCCTTAGGGGAACACTTCACGATCGAGGCATATTCAGGCGATGATGAGCGGACGCGTTCACCCTTCGAGGTGGTTCACGGGCCGATTTGCGGCAGCGACGGCCTGGTGTTGGGCGCGTCGGTCTATGTACGCGACGTGACCGAATCGTGCCGCGCCTGGCAAGCAGCGAACACGGCACGTGAGTTCATGCGGGGCATCATCGATTCCTTGAGCGAGCACGTGTGTGTTCTCGATGCCACGGGACACATCGTCGAGGTCAACCGCGCATGGAGGATGTTTGCCCTGGACAACCCGCCCGCGCCACCAGACGCCTGGCTCCACGCCAACTACCTAGAGATCTGCGACAAGAGCCTGGGTGACGACCGTGGCCAAGCACACGCGTTCGCGGACGGGATCCGTCAGGTGCTCGCCCGGCGGCTCCACGCCTTCGAGCTCGAGTACCCGTGCCATTCTCCACATCGTGAACGCTGGTTTATGGGGCGCGTCACCCCCTTTCTCGATTCCAATCAGCATGTGGTCGTCGCTCACACCGACATCACCTCCCAAAAACGCTTGATGACCCAACTCTCGCAGGCCGATCGTCTGGCGACGATGGGGATGCTGGCCGCCGGGGTGGCCCACGAGATCAATAATCCTTTGGCCTACGTGTTGTACAACCTCGAGAGCATCCAGGAGTCGGCGGGACACCTGCTGCACAGCTCTGACTTGACTACCGTAGATCTGGCCGATTGCGCGGAACGCCTGGAGGATGCCCTGGGCGGCGCGCTGCGCATACGGGACATCGTTCGTGGACTTGGCACGTTCTCACGGGTGGAACATGGGCAGAAGACGGCCCTCGATATCAGAATCCCCATCCAGCACGCCCTCGACATCGCCCACAATGAGCTCAAGTACCGTGCTCGGGTGGTTGCTCATCTCAGCCCTGTACCCCCGGTGCTGGCCTCGGAGGGGAGCCTCGCACAAGTGGTGCTCAACCTGTTGGTGAACGCTGGCCATGCGATCGGGAGCGGCAAGATTCAGCAGCACCAGATCACTGTGGGTACGCACGCGACACAGAACCTGGTCGTCATCACCGTGAGCGATACCGGTCCCGGGATCCCGCTCGAGCACCAACCACGGATCTTCGACCCCTTCTTCACCACCAAGGCCGTGGGCGAGGGCTCGGGACTCGGTCTGCCGATCTGCCGGAACATCGTCGAGTCATTCGGGGGCCACATCGCATTCGAGAGCGAACTCGGGCGCGGAACCACCTTCTGGGTACGCCTTCCCATTTGTCGGAGCGAGAACACGACATCATCGCGGCCGGAGCCGCCCGCCAGCCTCCGGCACGAACCGACACCTCGCGGCCGACTGCTGGCAGTGGACGACGATCCGGGTGTACTCCGGATGCTGGCACACATGCTGGGGTCCGAACACGAGGTCCTGACCGCCGCCTCCGGCGCCGAGGCATGCCAGAAGCTGACCGCCGATCCAAGGTTCGATCTCCTGTTGTTCGATGTGATGATGCCGCAGCTCTCCGGCATCGAGTTGCACGCCTGGGTCTGTGCACACCACCCTGCCCTCGCGGAGCGTGTGGTCTTCATCACCGGAGGTGCCTTCACCGCGGAGACGCGCACCCGGCTCGCAGAGCTCCCCAACGCGCGGCTGGACAAGCCCTTCGAGCAACAGAGCCTCCGCGCCCTGGTCAGGGCACAGCTCACCAGGTAGCCCCACACTCGTTCAGCGCGGGACCGGTCGACTGCGACGAGAATCCATCGGACTTTGCGCGGGTTCCTTCGGGATCTGAAGCACGAACGTCGTACCCCGTCCGAGCTCGGTCTCGAAGAAGAGTTTTCCGCCGTGCTTCTCCACCACCACCGAACGACAGATCGCAAGTCCCTGTCCCGTCCCTTTGCCCACACTCTTGGTGGTGAAGAATGGCTCGAAGATCCGCGGGCGCACCTGCTCGGGGATCCCACTGCCCGTGTCAACGATCCGGATCTCCGCTAGCTTCCCCAGATCACGAGTGACCAAGGTAATGGTTCCCTTCTGACTGGGATCGGCGCGATTGGCGTCTTCGATCGCGTGCGCCGCGTTGACAATCAGGTTGAGCACCGCCTGGCTGAGTTCGTCACGGAGACAGAAGATCGGCCCCAAGCCAGGATCGAACTCTGTCACCACATCGGCCGCATATTTCCACTCATTTCGAGACACGGTGACCGTGGTGTCGATGAGCTCCCGCAGATCTACCTGGGCTGGCATCCCCGTCGAAGGATGTGAGAACTCCTTCATAGCGCGTACGATCTTTGCAATCCTCTCGAGGCCCTCCCCGGCCTCCCCGATGGCCCTCGGCACCTCCTCCAACACAAAGTTGATCTTCTGCTTTTTGAGCTGTTCCTGAGCCACGGCAAGCCGCTCACCAAGTCGCGGATCGGCTGAGAGTTCGCCCAAGAGAGCACGGTAGGCGTCGACCGCCGCTGTCAGCTTCTTGAACGACGCAGCCAGAAAGGCAAGGTTGTCCGATGCGTACTGGGCGGGTGTGTTGATCTCATGGGCGATGCCGGCCGCAAGTTGGCCCACTGCCTCCAGTTTGTGGGTCTGCCGGAGCTCCAGCTCCAGGCGGCGCCGGTCGCGGATATCGAAGAGCGTCTGCAGCAGCACCTGCTCGTCTCCAAACTCGACTCGTTGGACCATCTGAAGGACTGGCACGGTCTGCTTGGTGATGCGAAGCAGCTCTGCCTCCTCCAGCGGGACGGTCTTGCCCGTATCGAGCGCACGGCACACCGCACAGCCACGTTCGGTCGTACTGCAGCAGCTCTCCCCCACCACGTCACTGACGCGCTCCGCACCCAGCAGGGCGAGCGCTGTAGAGTTGAGCCATCTTACCTTACGGTCGAGTCCATAGAGCACCACCCCGAAGGGCACCGCACCCAGGACCCCGGTGAGCTGTTGATTGTACGCCCTCAGCTTCTCGGCCTGGGCATGACGATTCTGGATGTTGCGCACGATGCAGAGGATCCAGTACTGACCATCAACGCGCATCGACGAGAGCGAGAGTTCGATGGGTAGCCCTGACCCGTCCCGCCTGCGCACCGTAAGCTCGAGCTGTTGGCTCGAGGGGCTATCGGAACCAGCTTGTCTGAACGCATCGAGTGCCGCCCAATACTCCGCGGCATGCCGCTCTGGCACAATGAGGTCGTTCATCTCCCGCCCAATCGCCTCGCTGACATCATAGCCAAAGAGCTGGCAAGCCGCCTCGTTCCAGTGCGAGACACGCCCCGCCGGATCGACGAGCACGATCGCGTCCCGCGCGGCCTGGCTAATCAGACGGAGGTGGTTCAATGCAGCTGTCTGCCGGAGCGCCGTGACATGCCAGCGCAAATGCGAGCGGATCCGAAATCGCAGCTCGTGGAGATCGAAGGGCTTACGAACGAAGTCGTGGGCCCCGACCTCCAGACTGGCGTGGAGCGTCTCTCGATCGATGCGCCCAGTGACCAGGATCAAGGCCGTGAAGCGCAGCTCGTCGCGCTGCGCCATCTTCTGGCACAGTTCAAGTCCGCTCTCACCCGGAAGCCCAACGTCGATGCAGGCCAAGCAGGGGACGGTGTCCGCGAGACGGCGCAACGCCTCTTCGACGTTGGGACAAATGTCTACCGCGAGGCCCTCTCGGGCGCAGATCCGGGCCAGCGCCTCGCGCGTGCCTGGCTCGTCATCCACGATCAGCGCCCTATGTTCGTTGCCAGTGCAGGCCTTGGTGACCATACCTCCACCCTTGTTTCGAGGGCGTGTACAGCGGAGGAGTGCGGGGAGCCGCGGCTCCTCCTCGAAAACCAACGGCCGTTCCGAATCCCACGATAAGCAAGTGTTGTGCTGCCCGAGAATAATGGCCCTCGGGCCGGCGCTGGGTGAGCTTACCTAAGGTGCTGAGCCGCCTAACTCTTGGCTCTTCACGGAACCATTCTCCACAGGTATGGAGCCCGGCCGGCACACGAAGGTACGGATCTGTCCTGCCTCTAAGTTGATCTCGTGGGTTTCCCAATGGCCGGGGACGGCCGGGTTCCAGACCTGCAAACTGTAGCGGCCAGGAGGGTGGGTGCCCTCGAAGTGCCCACCGGGAAGGCACTCGGCGGTGCCGAATCTGCACCGGTGTTGGCACCGCACGATCAGGCGTCCTTGGCTTCGTTCAACAAACCAGAAGAACACCACGACCGCCACCAGCGCAACGGAGATGAGCACCGTCCACAAGAGGAGACTTGGCTTCTTGCGTGGACAACGCTCGACCTCGGGCGGCGTTGTTCCGGATGCGCGTGTCGAGTCCTGTGCTCGTCGCCGAGCGCGGATCAGAGTTATGATGCCCCCGAGACCCACGCCCACCGAGAGCCAGCGGAGCATCCACTCGGGACTCGCCTCGATGGCGAGAGGTTGAGGTGCCTTCGAGTCCAGGAAAGCGCCAAGAGCAGCGTGAAGACGGCGAGACTCCTCGTCCCGAGCATGGAACAGTGTGAGCTGGTGCCCCGAGGTGAAGATCACCTGGACCTCCCCCCGATTGTGATTCTTGCCCAGGCCTCCGACGTAGCGAGCCTCGACCAAGCTCGAAAGAGGCCACCTGCGCTCTGCCCGGAAGAACCCTCCGTTGCGAAAGGTGCACGTCCCCTCACCCTTCTGGTCGCGAGCGCAGCCGAGCGACTGTTGGCCCCATCCGAGATCTGCGAGCAGCACCGCGAATACGAGCAGCAACGCTCCGAAGAGCGTCTCACTCTTGCCTGGGCCAAGATGGGAAAATGGCATGCGCACAGGGGGAAGTGTACACCACCCGAGAGTTCAGCAGCCGCCAAACCTCCCCCACCCTCTGCCTAACCCTTGCCGCAGCAGCGCTTCCACTTCTTGCCGCTTCCACAGGGGCAGGGCTGGTTGCGCCCGAACCGGAGCGTGCCTTCCCGCGCCTGTTCGAGTGCCTTCACCCTGACGGCCCGGAGGTCATTGCCTAGGTCCATCAGCTTGGCGATCAGCGCTTCACACTGCTCTGACTGGCTCACCAGACCTTGCCGCGCCTCACAGAGCAGCTGCTCTGTGAGGGCCTCCCCCGTGGCCAGGAGTTCGCCATAATTCTGCAGAAGCTCGCGACTCTCGAGGAGCACCCCCACCATCTTCTCCCCCAGCGGTCCGAACTGTTCTTCGGCACTCTCCTCTGCCTCCAGGCCACCGACATACCACCCTAGCTCCTCGGCACGGCGCGTCGCAAAGGCACTGAGCTCCGACTGGGAGTTCGAGCTCGGCATGTGGGTCAGAAAACCCACTTTGCCAGCCTCCCTCTGGTCGACCATACCATTCCAGTACCCGTTGAGGATCCCCATTGCGGCTTCGGCCCCCTCGACACTGGCCCCAATCATCCCCTCCCTACCGACCACCGTCTGGTACAACTGCGATGGGCCTAATCGTACCGAGGTCGATGACAAGGCGCCGAGGTAGAGCGCGTGTACCTCATGGACCTTCTTCTTTGCACCGAACCGCTCGAGGAGGGATGACAATTTGGCGGGGGTGACGGTGCTCTGCAGCATGACGCTCGGGGCTTCCTTTTCGACGGGGAGCCCCGAGCATGTCACCGGCAGCCCTCGGATGCCGCACAATTCTCTGCCATATCAGCCAGAGCGCCGGTGCCCGGGCTACTCACACCCCCCGGCGGGACAGGGTGCCGGCACGAACGTCGAATCGCCGTTTTCCAGGTTGGCGTAGACCGAAACCGCTTCACCCTTCGGGATCTCGTCGCTGCAGATGCTGCCGCAGACGGAAGAGAACGCCGTGCCGTTGTCCGTCTTCTCGAACATCCTGAAATCGGCACGCTCATAGGCCATAAACGAGTTATGATAGAAGGTCCCGTCGGCGTCGACTGCATAGAGGTAATCGGCAGCGTACCCACTCGAGTGCGTGACGCGCAAGAAGGTGTTGTTCACCGTGAACCATGCGCCGTTGGCGAGCATCGTGCGATTCGTTCCTTGGTTCACCGTGAACCGGAACTCATCCGGATCAACGTCCTTTCTATAGTGGTGCACCCCACCGTTTTGACTGTTGTTCTGGAACCAACCCTGGCTGGTCCCGTCCAGCAACCGCGGATCTTGTTGTCTGGCCGACTCCGGGATGTTGACCATGTCCACCATCGCGTAGTCCGGCCCCGCCGCAGCGGCCAAAGCCGCGCCACTCTGGAGCTCAGCGATGGCGGGCTTCTCCACACTGCTAGCTGCCTCCTTCACGATCCTGCCAATGTAGCCGTTGCTCCCGAAGCCAAAGCCCTGATCGGTGATCACTGACCCTTGGATCTCATCGAGGAAGATGTAGGCGTACTTGGTGATGGTGCCCGAGCTCGGAACGAACACAAACACGATGTTGTTCGAGGTGAACCACTGGCCGTTGGTGCTGCCCATCCTCGCCGTGCCGTCTTCCCACACCCGGAGATCGAGGCTCCCAATCGCGATGGGACCCTTCGCCCAATGCGCGTCGCTGCCCGTTACCCACCGCAGATCGCGGTACGAGTTCTCCGGTTCAGGACCCATTTGCGGGACATGAATGTTGCATGGATGCACCAGGTCGGCTGGGATATCCATGTCCGCCGAGAGCGCCAAGCGCAGAGCCGGGCCTATGCCCTCGATGGAACGAATGAGTCGTCCCGTGATATTGTCCGCGGTTCCTTCAGCATCACGCCGCGTCTTCTGGGTGTGCTGTCCACTCCAGTCTCCGACCGGATCGACTCCACCGGAATGCGCCGAACTCCAAGAGTTGTAGGCCCACTCTTCCCCGCTTCCCACCTTCAAGAGGCTCGCCAGATGGTTCTTCGCTGCGTACTCCCACTCGGCCTCGGTGGTCATGCGATAGTTCCTGCCCGTCAGTTGGCCGAGGGCACAAGCAAACTCCATGGCATCGTACCAGGTCATGCTCGTAAATGAGTCTGTGGGGCCACCAAAGCCAGATGAGGTCTCCCCCATCACTGCCTCCCACAGTTCTCGCGTCACCTCGGTCTTGCCGATGTGATAGCTGCTGACCGTGACGCCCGACACCGGCTGGGCATCGGCGGGACAAGGTGCGGTTTCGCACCCAATGGTGAAGTTGCCTCCCGGCACATACACCATGTCGATGGTCACACCATTGACCTCCTCGGTGTAGTCCTCGTCGGGAGGCGGATCCGCGATCACACTTGCGCCTCCGAGCCCGGCGCCACCGGTACCCATCTCGGTGCCACCCGCGCCCGTCTCAGTGCCGCCCGCCCCGGTCTCCGCTCCTCCGGCACCCATTTCACTGCCGCCTGCTCCGGTCTCGGTGCCGCCGCTTGCCGGATCGCTCCCGCCGCTTGCCGGATCGCTCCCGCCGCTTGCCGGATCACTCCCGCCGCTGCCCGTGGTCGCTCCACCGCTGCCCGTGGTCGCTCCACCGCTGCCCGTGGTCGCTCCGCCGCTACCTGGGCTGGTTCCGCCGCTGCCTTCGGACGCACCACCAGATCCTGTGGTGCCGCCCCCCACCGATGCGCCGCTCGAGCCGCCCACCACTCCCCCCAAACCTGCCTCCTCCGTCTCAGGCTGAGCCGGATCTTCAGACGAGCAGGCTATCAGGAGTCCTGCGCCAAGTAGGGGAAGGCAAGTGCGCACAAGGACGGTTCGGAACGAGTTCATCGGTCTCCTCCAGCTCTCGCGAGGTATGCGGCTTGCCCCACACCGAGTGGGTCGAACTCCGCATGCTCGAAGCTGACCTTCCCCCGCCTCCCGGTCAACGGTGCATTTTTACGCACCTACGCGGTGGATTCGGGCAGTCTAGCCACACCTTCGGCTGTGGGCGCTCAGGCCAGACCTTCCCACAATCAACCAGATCCGAGCTCGTTTCAGCTCACAAACAGGCTCTTGGTGGCAAAATCGGGATCGCTCGTAACATTCACGCCCAGCTTGCGCAGTCCGGCTTCGTCGCCCGGTGTTGGCATGTGCGTGAGGTGAACCTCGCAATCCTTGAGGCATGGCAGCTTCTCCATGGCCATCTGGGCCGCGGGGTTGGTGGTGGCGCTGATCGCCAGAGCAATCAGGAGCTCCTCCACATCCATGCTCACCCGTTTTCCGCCCAGGACGTTGGTCTTCAAGTGCCGCACGGAGTCGGTCACGGACTGCGGCAAGAGATGAAACGTGTCGGGGAGCCCCGCCAAACGTTTGGTTGCATTCACGACCAAGCGGGCAGCCGCGTGCATGAGGGAAGAATTGCCCCCTACCACGGTCGTGCCATCACGAAACTCCAGCGCCGCGCCGCAGAACACTCCCTCGTTGCCCTTCCCGCGTTCCCGAGCCACTTCCGCCGCCTGCCGCGCCAAGCTGACCACGGGGCGATCCTCGGGTTTGAGGCCGAGTTCGTTCAGGAGCAGCTCGATTCGGTGCACCGACTCTTCTTCCACCAGACCCATGGCGTGTTCACAGGAATAGCGGAAGTAGCGCCGAATCACCTCCTGACGCGCGGCCGCGCGCACCACCGTGTCGTCGACGATACCGAACCGAGCGCGGTTCACTCCCATGTCGGTCGGTGAACGATAGAACGACGGCGTGCCTGTGATCTTCTCGATGATCCGGCGAAGCAGGGGAAAGGCCTCGAGATCACGGTTGTAGTTGACAGCCCGCTCACCGTACGCATCCAGGTGGAAGTGATCGACCAGATTGATGTCACGGAGCTCCGCCGTGGCCGCCTCATAGGCTATGTTGACCTCATGCTTGAGCGGTAGATTCCAGATCGGAAAGGTCTCGAACTTGGCGTAACCGGAGCACATCCCGCGGCGATAATCGTGGTAGAGTTGAGTGAGGCAGGTTGCTAGCTTCCCGCTGCAGGGCCCAGGCCCCGTTACCACCACGATCGGCTTCTTGGTCTCGATATACGGGTTCTTCCCGTAGCCTTCCTCACTCACGATCACGTCAATGTCCGTCGGGTAGCCCTTGGTGCGGAAATGGGTGTGCACAGCAACGCCGCGCCGCTCCAGACGGTTCTTGAAGGCCACCGCAGCAGGCTGCCCTTCGAATCGTGTGATCACCACCGCGCGAACGTCGATCCCCCATTCCCCGAGGTCATCGATCAGCTTGAGCGCGTCAGAATCGTAGGTGATCCCAAAATCCGCGCGCATCTTCTTCTTCTCGATATCTCCCGCGTAAATACAGAGAATCACCTCGATGTTGTCCTTCAACTGCTGAAGGAGATGCATCTTCACGTTGGGATCGAAGCCAGGCAACACTCGCGCCGCGTGGTAGTCGAACAGCAGCTTGCCCCCGAACTCGAGGTAGAGTTTGTCGTTGGAGCGGGCAACGCGTTCGCGGATCGCCGCCGCTTGTTCCTTGAGGTACTTCTGATTATCGAATCCAATTGTGTGAAGCACGGTGGGTCACCTTCGCGGCCCCCTCCTACCGCGTTTCGTGGACGGCGTGAACCTCTCCCGGCGGCAAGACGAGCTTTTCGTGGACTGTGCCCTGTCCGATGACCATCCGGATTGACAGAGCTGCACTCTTGCCAGAGCGGCCGATTCCCCTGTTCGCGACCGGCGCGCAGTCCGGACCGAAGGGGCGTAAGCTCGCAGAATGGGGGTGCCATTCGGGGTGACCATGGAGATAAGCTCCCCCGAAGCTTTCGTGAAACCTCCCTTCTACGAGGACGGACTTCTGTTCGGATGCACCCACTGCGGTGCCTGTTGCAAGCAGAAAGAAAGCCACGTCTTTCTCACGGCCACTGATTTTCGGCGCCTGGCGGAGCACCTCGAGCTGACCGACGAGGAGTTCTTCCTCGAGTACTGTCAGCCCGTGGATCGTTGCCTGGCAACCCGGGTCAGCCTGGTCGCAGAGGAAGATGGGGCCTGCATCTTTTTGTCGGAAGACGGCTGTGACGTCTACGAAGCACGTCCCCGACAGTGCCGCCATTTTCCGTTCTGGCAACAGAACCTGCTCGATCGCACCACCTTCGAAGGAGTAGCGCAACATTGCCCAGGGCTCGGCCAAGGGACGCTCTGCACCGGGGCTGACATCAAGGCACGTCTCCTGGCCGAAGAGCAGGAACCCTTGCTCGATCTCTCCGAGTCCGATCCCACTTCCGCCGAGTGACAACTGGGTTGGAGCGTTGGCTCCTCTAACGACCAGTCGCGTCGACTTGCGCGCACAGACGATCTCTGGTTCTCTGCCTGCTGATGACGGCCGACCCCGAGCAGCAGCCCCGCATGCACTACGAGGGCGCCATCTTCCGCCCCCCAAGCGAAGCCAACTCCATCCTCCTTCAGGTCACCGTGGGCTGCTCGCACAACGCCTGCCGATTCTGTGGCATGTACCGCGACAAGCACTTCCGCGCCAAGGAGCTCAGTCAAGTATTTTCGGACATCGAAGTCGCCCGCTCCACCCAGCCGAAGGTCGGGCAGGTCTTCTTGTGCGACGGCGACGCCTTGGCTCTGCCACAATCGCGCCTAGTCGAGATCCTGCAGCTCATTCGCGAACGCCTCCCAGTGGTGACACGCGTCTCCACCTACGCCAACGCGAGGAGTGTGGCCGAGAAGACCGACGCCGAGCTGGCAGAGCTGCGCGCTCTCAACCTCAAGCTGTTTCACCTGGGACTCGAGAGCGGCGACGACGCCACCCTGCGCCGGATGCAGAAGGCGGGTGATGCCGCCTTTCACGTGACAGAGGTGCAGCGCGCCCACGCCGCCGACATCAAGTCCTTCGTCACGGTGTTGCTTGGCCTGGGCGGCCGCGCCCGCTCCCGAGAGCACGCCCTCGGAACCGCCCAGGCTCTCAGCCAAATGAAGCCGCACTACGTCGGTGCCCTCAGCTTGATGCTGGTCCCTGGAACCCCACTCCATCGCGACACCGAAAAGGGAGACTTTGCACCGCTGTCAACGCGAGAACTCTTGCTCGAACTCCGAACGCTGGTCGGACACACCGAGATACGTGGTTGGTTCTACGCCAACCACGCCTCCAACCACCTCCCCCTGCGCGCGCGCCTGCCTCGCGATCGCGACCAGACGCTGGCCCAGATTGACGCGGCACTTTCGGGACAGATGCCGCTCAAGCCCGAGTGGTTGCGGGGGCTCTAGGGCGACACTTGCCCGGTTCCGTAAGCCTCAGTCGACCAGCCACGGTGACGGTTTTTCAGCGCACCCGTCGCCAAACCATCCCCGCCTCATCGATGCGGACCGCCCCCTGCCTGAGCAGCCGTCCCACCGCGCGCTTGAACGCCTTCTTGCTGATGCCAAAGAGCGAGCGGATCTCCTCGGGTGAGGAGGCGTCCCCGACACGGGGCGGGTGCGGCTGCTCGAGCACTTCGAGGATCGCCTGCGCGTCCGTCTCCATCTCATCCACGGCTGGACCACGCAAGGACAACTCGACCTTGCCGTCGGGCAAGATCGACGCCACGCGGAAACGCGCGATATCGCCGGGCCTCAGTCGATGTGGCTCGGTCGCGGGCACGCGCGCCAGATAGCGGCGGCGCAAGATCACGAAAAGTCCAATACCCGGCTCGTCCCGCCAGGCCTCACCTTCCACCCAGTCGTTCTGCGCCATGTTCTCGGGTGTGGCGAGCAGCTCGCTCACGCGTTGAGTCCCGGTGGGCCTCCCCTGATCATCCAGAATGAGCCCGATGGCTACTCGTTCGCCCACCCCGAGCGGACGGATCTGCTCTGCGACAGGGACCAAAAGATCCTTCGGTAGCCCCCAGTCTACGAAGGCCCCGAAATTGGTCACACCGGTGACGCGCAGAAACGCCACCTCTCCCACCTGGAGTCGCTGCCCGGTCGGGCCGCTACGCTCCGTTTGCGGGTGAACGGGAACTCCATGGGGCCGAGGTCGAGCCGGAGAACGCATCGCAGGGTTCATACCAGGTTCGACGCGGCGATGCGCGGTACCCTCCCGCCGTCCGGCTTCCCGCGAAAAACCAGGGGGCAGCTGAGCCACCTTGGGCCCCGACACCTGCCTTGGTGGCAAAACGCTCCCGTGCCCCAGAACGGGTCCGCGCTTCCGGAGATCTTGCCACCTTGCATGTATACCGAGTCACCATCCGCCCTCAGGGTGTCCTGATGGCTTCTCAGGTAGACGTTGTTGAGGAACACCCGCTGGCTGCCGCCGGTCACGTAGAGCGCCTCGCGATCCTGAGCGAACGGCGCATGGCGAACCTGCTCGAGAAGCTCGTGCGCGAACAGAAATGGCCGCGGGGCTACTGAGGCTCCGAAACCCGACTGCTCGAGTCCTAGGGCAGATCTTGACTTGCCCCCGCCGTCCGCTAGCCCTCTTCGGCCGTGTGGGAGCTACTTCGCCGCGCCTAGTTCCGGCGCCCCTCGAGCGAAGAGGCCACGAGGAACCTCTTCGAAGCCATCACATCACGCCGAGTTGGCCAGGCCAAGCGCTGCGTCAAGAACAGCGCCGATGTCAATGCCCGTGACTGGGAGGGCTTCACGCCTCTCATGCGCGCCGCCGCGGGGACGCAGCACGAAGGCAACCACCATGTTCCGATTCGTGAGTATTGGACGACGAGGTACACCTTCGAGCAGTCGAACCCCACACTTCTCCGTCTTCTGCTCGCCCATGACCCAAGCGAGATGAACCTCCTTTCGGCGCATGCTATCGCTCAACGCGGTGGCCAGTCGGGGCTTGACCCTGGTGACTCGCTTCCGGACACTGTGCACCAGCCGAACTCAACGGCTCTGGCGCACCTTCAGGTGCATGCAGCCAAGCGGCACATCGCTCTCGATATCGCTACCCGAAGCCGGGCTCTGGAGACAGCGGACCAAGCCTCTCTGGCCAATATCGCGAAGAGTCATCAGATCCCAGAACTTCGCAAGGCCGCTCTGGCACGGCTCACTGACCAGAGGCACTTGGGCTCTGCGACGCGTGACTGACCAGCCCACCTTGGCGAGGCTTGCCGCATCACACAGCTCGCTTGCCGAAATGGCGCTGGGGCGGATTCGCGACCCACGCCTCCTGGTCGACATAGCCACAGCCGCCGTGCCGACTTCGACCGCGCTGGCAGCGATACAACGACTCGACAACGATCAGGCGCTCACCGATGTGCCCGAGAGCGCGGCGAACCGCGAAGCTGCCTTGGACGCACTGCGGAGGTTTCACGACGCGGCGCTGTGTGAGGATGCCACGACAACGCTCCTCCCGAAGGCCTGCCCTCACTGTGAGGAACCACTCCAAGACTTCCGCCTTCTTCGAGACTGCGCCACATTCGTCTGCGTGAAATGTGGGAGTTCCTCGACCTTGTGAGCTCAGGCTCCGTGTGCTCTGCACGACCTTCGGCTCGGGAGCACAAATGAAAGCTCATTCGAGGAACACCCATCTGTCCCGGTTCACCTGAACCATTCCAGCACATCGGAGCAATTCTTCGCACGCCGAGCCGGCGCGCGCACCACCTTGGCGGTCATCTGGAGCCAGATTGTCTTGATGAGCGCGTTGCGCCTGAGCTAGCTTCTCGCGCCATGTCCTCTACGAGCACCGTGGGCGCGCATCGTCGTGCCAAACGCACCACTTGCCCATCCTGCAAGGCTAGCGTGCTCCCAGCTCCCCTCCCCCTCACGGCCAATGGCGAGGCATCTTGCCCCAAGTGCTGGCACGGGTTCGCGGACACCGACCTCTCCTGGGTCGAGGTGCATCCCATCTTCGAGCATGGCGCACCTACCGCCGTGACGGATCTCGGGCTGAGCCTCTTGATGCTTGCCTCCATGGCGCTGATCGGGATGCTTGCTGGTGCTGGAGAGCTCGAGCGCGAACTTTCGGTCAACGTCACGGCGGTCCTCGGGCTGGTCCACCTCGGACTGCGCGCTGGGCGCTTCTCGTCGTTCTTGGCGAGCCTTGGGCTCAGCATCGCCATGCCCGCGGTCTTGCTCGGTGCCTGGCTGGCAGGCAAGAGCTGGCATCTGGATGGCGACGACTCCGCCTACATCACGGCGGTGTTCAGCGCCCATGTTGTGTTGGCTACAGTGGTGGCAGCGCTCTCTTCCGGATCGAGACACCGAGCCCGGCGTGGCTTCACTCGTCCGACACTCGAGCCGTCGCGCCTGCTTTCGCGGGACCTCTACCTGACCACCCTGAAGTCCGTGGGGCTCCTCGGCATCCTCGGTCAGATGCTGCTCACACTGGTGGTGTTCGACGTGGTTGGAGACGGGAGCGAGCAACGGACGCTTCTCTGGGTAGTCTTCATTCTCCTCGTGCCGCAGAGCCTCGCTGGCGGAACCGTGAGCTTGGCTTGGCTCGGCGCGGTCTGGGCCCGGATCCCGCCATCGCACGCGCGCACCACCCCGCTCAAGGCGGTGGCCTTCTTGTTCGTACCCCTGTTCAACCTCTACTGGGTATTTCGGGTTATTGTGGGACTCGCGCGGGATCTGAACCGCGCCCTAGAGCACCTAGATCCCGAGCGCGCCGAGTTCTTCCGAGTCTCTCCCAGACTAGCCCTGGCCATTTGTTTCGTACCCCTCCTGGTTTCCGTTCCCTTCATCGGCATACTCGCGGCTCCGCTCTCCCTCTTCCTCACACTCAAGTTCACCGCGCATGCCACGGACGCTGCCAATGCCCTCGTGCTCTCTTCACGCCCTGCCTGACCGCACTGGCCTGCCTTCCCTGCCCCCCTTTTTCACATGATCCAACGCATGCCCCTCACCCCCGACCTCGACCGAGACCCACTGTCCAGACGAAACCACCAAAGCAACCCCGCATGGCCGAACCCTGGAGCGTTGCGCACCCTCGCGTTCGTGGCCCTGTTCGTCGGCTGCGCAGGTCAACCGAAGCCCGCGCTGACCTACCTGGACCGCGCTCGAGAGGCTAGCCTCGCCGGTCAGCACGATGTGGCCTTCGTCAACTATCAGGCCGCCCTCGGCACAGAGTCTGGGCTGGCACGCGCCGAGATCGGGGCCAAACTCGAGCAATCCGCCCAAGAATGGCGCGACTCTCTCCTTGCCCAAGTCAGAGCAAAGGCTGACTCGGGGGACTTTGAGGCCGCCTACCGCCTGTACCACCAGGTTGTCGGTCTTCTGTACACTCCAGCCTTCTCGGGCCTAGACCGTTCCGCCCTCCTCGAGACACGTCGGGCTCTGGCAACCCGCTGGATCCGAAGCCTGCTTCCCAAGGGTCGTGAGCTGCTCGAGTCAGGAAACGCCGACGCAGCAGCCACGTTCGCCCAGGCGCTCGAAGAGGAGCGCAAGTCTGCCGAGCTGACCGAAGCTGCCGTCTCGGGGCTGGCTGAGCTTCTGGCGAAGAGCCGCGCGCGCTGGCAGAAGTCGACCGTCGCGAGCATCCTCGAGAATGAACCCGAGCGCCCGCTCGCGCAACGCATCGCGCTCTTGTCGCACTGGCACAGTGTGAGCAAGCGTGCCACAGCGACCATCCGTGATGATGAGCCACGATTGCGCCAAGCACTGGACCAAGCCGTAGCCGCATGGTTGGCTCGCGCCAAGGCACGCCAGGGCGACCGCGGTCCCGACGGCGGTCTCTTCATGGTCGAGCAGCTCATCTCGGCGGATCTGGGTGGTGAGAAAGCCAGACAGCTTCGCGAAGAGCTCGCCCAGGGCCGTGCGGCATTGCACATGATGGAGGTCGAGGCCGCCCAGGCACCGAACTTGTTGACATGGTTCCATTTGCGGGCCGCCCAGCGCTTCCTAGATCCCCAGCAGCTCGAAGCCGACATTCAGGACGTCAGCGTGGCAAAGCAGCGTGCTGGGCTCTCTTGGGACGTCAAGGTAACCGGGGTTGCATGCCCCTCGGTGACCGATGAGCTCAAGCAGTTGTCTCGAGACCCAGACCGAATGATCGACGTGGCCCTTCTGCTCGAGGTCCACGAATGCGAGAAGAAGTTGTTGAAATATGCCTACCTTGATGTGGGAGGGGGACGCCTACGGCGAGTACGCTTCCAGGATCGAATCCCACCGGCGTCAGAAGGGTCGTTGAAGGCAATCGCTGACCTGCCATTCGTGAAGCTGACAGGCACCGCCACACTCGAGTTCTTCGGTTCCGTCACCAAGACCAAGGTAGCCATGGAGATGCTCTCCGATGACGACAAGCGTTTCATCGGAAAGGATGCGCACCGCCATGTCAGTGATGAGCACACCAAGCTCGCGCGCCAGCTTGGCGAGGAGCTGCGCAGTCAGCTGCTCGAAAAGGTGGGGAGTGCCGTAGCAAAGAGGCTCGAAGAGCGCGCACGCAAGCTCCTTTCCACTCATGACGATGACAAGGCTGAACATCTGCTCGTCGCGCTCACTCTCTACCAGGGTCGGCTGAGCGACTGGGTGGCTGAGCACTTCGGACGCTCCTACGGCCTTGCGCGAAACGAGGTCGAGGCGATCATTCTCGGTGACCGTCTCGCGGTGCCCAGTCTTCCCAAGCCGGAGCTGACTCTGATTGCCGTAACGGAGAGCGATCCGAGCCTCCGGGCGATTACCCACCAGACCCCCCCACCCCTCGACCCCCCCGAACCAGATCCGGCTGTCGCCGAAGCGACAGAGCAACGTCGACATGAAGCTGAGAGCGCTTCCGAACAACGCTCGCTCCAACGCGGCCCGGACCCAATCCTCGGTGCAGGCTTCGATGTCTCTCGCTTCTGGGTGGACGACGGTCCGACGCAGAAGCTGTGGCTGCTCCGCACGCAGATCTACGCTCCGATGCTGTTCGACGATGCCTCAGATGGACTGGGCTGGCCGCTCAAGCTGGGCATGGGGCTTGGTGCCCTGAACGGCGAGACAGCCCTGGATCTGGAGCTGAAATCGGGGCTGTCGCTCCGCTCAAGGTGGCTCACCCTGACTGGGCTGATAGGCGTGGGAGGCAATCCTCTCGCCAACGGGCAGGCCTCACCCCCTGAGTACGGTGCCATGGCCTTCGCTCTGGAGGGCCGGGCTCGGTTCACCACCGGCTCTCGGTCGTTGCTCGAGCTCGGCTACGAGCGAAGGGCCTTTCCGTTCTCAGGGCTCGTCACCGACGCCAACTACGGTGAACACGGGCTACTGTTCCGTTGGGGATATCAGCCAGATTTGGCCGTCTGGGCACTCACGGGGCGATACCTCTTCTTCGAGGGAGCACGGGGCGCAAGCCTTGGATTGGAGGTCTGGCTCTGAGTTCTCTCCCCTAGGCTCGTCTCGCGCTCAGGGACCCATTCGTTCCACCACAGCAGGACAGAGCGCGACCTATTCGGCTTGACAAGCTGCTTTCGGCTGACCTATAGGCAAAGGATGGAGATCCTGATGAACGCGCGGGGCTCTCGCCTCTTCTGGTTTCTGTTGCCCCTCTCGCTGGTCGCGCTAGTGGGCCTGGCTTGCCAGGCTGAAGACGACGACAACGACGCGGACGGTGGGGAGACGGTGTGCGCGGACTGTCCCGCTACCCTGACGATTCGCAACAATCAGTCTGGTTGCACGTTGGTCGAGCTCTACATCACCAAATCGGGAGAATCGAAAGGGGAGAATCTCATCGAAGACGAGGGGATCGGCTACCACAAGACCCAGGATTTCGAGCTTGAGCCGGGCAAATACTCCGTGGAAGTCCATTCCAACTGTGGCGTGACCTTCGCCCGCGGCAGCGTGACCCTCCAGCCGGAGCAAGCCCTGACGGGCCATGTTACCTCCAACTGTGGCGAGTATGCCTGTCGGGGAGAGATCGACTTCTTCTGATCGGCATCCGCCCGCCAGCTACTCTTCTCCTATCCTTCCAT
>CAYNEY010000047.1:0-44674 GCA_964396375.1 uncultured Polyangiaceae bacterium
TCGTTGAGCGGCCCAAAAATCAGCCGCTTTGAGCGGCTCACGCTGCTAATCCCCCAGCTCCGCTGGGGGATTCTTAGTAACACACGTGACGGACCACCAGCCCATGGGAGTATCCCGAACCTGTGTCGCGAATTGCGGCCGAAATCGTCGTGCTCCCCGAGCTCGAGCTCATCGCTCACCAATCGCAACGGGCTGAACGGGCGAGCCAAGGGTCGGCCGCTCCCATCACGGTTCAGTTTCGCTAGAACACTAGTCCCAGGGCTAGATCGACCGCCAGAAAGACGGGGTCGGGATTCATTCCCACTCCCGCCACCGCACCCCCGCCAGCACCAGCGCGGAGCGCGAGCGGTGCCCAGACCCACTGATAGCCCACGGTTGCTAAGCCACCGAGCGCGTAGGTGTGAGTGGAGAAGTAGTCGGGATCGTAGGCGTCGATGAAGAACGCTCGCGGGAACAGATAGAGGCCGGAGAAGGTCTTGCTACCGGTGAGGAAGAACTGAGGCCCGAGACTGAAGCTCGTTCCATCGCTGCCTCTCACGTCGAAGTACGAAGCCGACAAGTTCAGGGAGAGGCGCCGCGCCAAGCGGACATCGAACTCGAGGCCGTACTCGCCGAACACCATCGCGCCGGGATTGACGAAGAGCCCCACGTCCTCGCCGTCGGCCAGAGCGCACCGTGGCGCGACCGTGAGCAGACCCGCAACCAACGCGCCAGCGAAACCCACCTTCCCAACCGCATCCGCTTGTCCCATGACAGAGCCGAATATGCCCAAAAAGGGCATCGCAGCTCAAGCATGTTTGCTCGAAGCCGATCGCTTACCCACGCCCGGCCTCGATCGAATTGCCGTTAGCCTCCTCGATGCGAGCCGGGATGGCTTAGTCTCTCGAGTTAGCGCCGCCCTCTGACAGGCCGCCGAAAGTGCAACGGGCCCCCGAGCCAGTTCCTGAAACGATTCCCGCCGAAAAGAAGTGAGCCGGCCCACCCGGTACAAGCGACCTCTCCCAGGGGGACGCCCAACTCTGTTCGGCCGTCTCGTCCACCCGTCCACCACCATCGAAGACGATCCCATGCGAATTCTGAGGCCTTCATCCACCGTTGTCGCGTCTCTCACAGTGCTCGCGGTGGCCGGCTGCGGCTCAGCCGACGAGGCCGCGCCGTCTGACGGTTCGAGCTTTGGTGGCGTCCGCTCAGAGGGGGGCACGACGAGCAGCGCCCTGTCGCAAGGTGGACAGTTGGCGGCCTCAGGTGGGCTCTCAAGCGGAGGCGCGCTCGCTCGAGGCGGCGCGGGACAAGGCGGCGCCGGACAGGGCGGTGCCGGTCAGGGCGGTGCCGGTCAGGGCGGAGCAGTCGGCGAAGGTGGAGCGGTCGGCGAAGGTGGGGCGGTCGGCGAAGGTGGAGCGGTCGGCGAAGGTGGAGCGGTCGGCGAAGGTGGGGCGGTCGGCGAAGGTGGGGCCACCGGAACTGGCGGAAGCGCGAGTTCCTGTCCGCTCGAACTCATCGGCTTCGCGACGCTCGAGGGTGGCACGACGGGTGGTGGAGACGCGTCGCCGACGGTGGTGACCAGCCAAGCCGAGCTTCGTGCCTGCGCGACCGACACTGAGCCTCGCGTGTGTCGGGTGGAAGGGACGCTCACCTTCGAGCCATTCGAGGAAATCCGGGTGGCCTCCGACAAGACCATCATCGGGATCGGCGCCACGGCTGAGATCGTGATGGGGGGCTTCTTCGTGGGTACCGGGATCCACAACGTCATCATCCGCAACCTGACCATTCGCGACAGTTACATCGAAGGGCAGAACGATGAAGGCGGGGACGAGGGAGGGGATCGTGACGGTATCCAGCTCGACACGGCGGATCACATCTGGATCGATCACTGTCGGTTCTCAAACCTGGGGGATGGGCTGATCGACAGTCGGAAGGACACCAGCTTCGAGACCGTATCCTGGAACATCCTCGAGAATCACAACAAGGCCTTCGGGATCGGGTGGACGGAGAACCTGACCGCTCAGCTCACCATCCACCACAACATCATCCGCAACACGACCCAACGCAACCCCAGCACCGACAATGTGCTGCGCGCTCACCTCTTCAACAACCTGCTCGTGAACGTGTCTTCGTACGGCAACTATGCGCGCGGCGGAACCAACATGGTGCTCGAGAACAGCATCTTCGATGGGGTCAACGACCCACACTACTGCGACACTGGTACTCTGGTTGCCATCGGCAACGTCTACCGGAACACCACCGGGACCATCGAGTCGTCAGGGAGCAGTTACTCGTTCTTCGATCCGAGTGAGCTCTACGAGTACACCCTGGATCCCACAGACGAGCTCGAAGAGCTCCTCGCCCGTTGCGCGGGGCCCCTTGCCGAGCTTGGGCAGTGAGGCGGCCGGAGATCCCGCGCGGCCAAAGAGCCTCGTTGACCGAGGGACGCGTCCCTGGCAGAACGCGCTTCTGTCATGTCCCTGGTCGTCTTCGTCGCCACACGTAGGGAAGATGTCCCGAAACAGTGTCGGTGTTACGCGAGCGTAGACGGCTCGGTGCCCGGGGCTTCGGTGATCTGGGACCACCATGTCACCGGGGAGGCCATCAATCTCGACGCTCTGCCGGCGGTCATCGAGCCTTCGCTCTACGACGGGGTGGGTACCACGCTCGCGGACACCGACGCCTTGGTGAGTGTGGTGGCCGTGCTGCTTGGGGGGCCGGCGCGCCTCGAGCCGCGGGTGCTCGAGATCCTGAGAGCGGCCTCGCACCTCTGCGACCATTTGGTGCCACTGCCCCAGGTTGACGAGGAGATCGGGCGGCTTGGGCATGGCCTGCACGGCTACGTCTGGGGACAGCTTCGGGCAGCCCGCGACGTCTCAGCGGCGTTCGCGGGGCTCTGTGGGGAGGTTGCCGACTGCATTGCCATGAGGCGTCCACTGCCCTCTGATTCGTCCGTCCTTCACGAACAAGACGCCCTCGCAGCGCAACTCGACCAGCAAGGTCGATTCCATCGGCGCGGTGAGGTTGCCCTCTTGGATGTTCGTGGCAGAAGGAACGTGTACGCGGGCGCCACCTACGCAAGACTGAGCAGCCGGGTCGCGGTGATGCTCGACGATCACCACACCGCCGGCGGGCGACGCTATACGGTGGGTGTCAATCCTTTCGTTCAGGACGCGCCCTCCGATCTTCGGCCGGCGCTGGTGGCGTTGGCTCGTGCCGAGTTCGCCCATGGGGCACCGGCTGTGCTCGAGCGTCCGGGACCCGGCTCGGAGAACTGGGGCGGACGAGCCACCGTTTTCGGCTCGCCATGGAACTACGGTTCGCGTCTCGAGCCAGAAGAAGTGCTCGAGCTGGTCGCCAAATCCCTGGGGCTGTCGCTCGATCGAGCTTGAGCAGGCAGAGGATGGTCCCTGCGACTCATCTGTCGAGATGGTGGTAGCTTGAGCCTTGCGGTGGGAGTCGACCTCCGCATCTTCCGTTGAGCCTTGTCCCATGAAGGTCAAACTCCAGCAGTTGGTGAACCGCGAGGTCGAACGGGGTGGCGTTCCGAGTATCGTGGTTGCGGTTCAGTCCGAGGCGCGGGCGCTCGATCTGGTCGTGGCTGCCGGTGCCGCGGAGCCCGCGAGCGGTGTGCCCATGCGCACCGATACCCCCATCTTCATGGCCAGCGTGAGCAAGATGTTTACGGCAGCACTGGTGATGCAGCTGGTGGGGGAGCGCCGGCTGGAGCTGGAGACTCCGCTCGCTCGGTTGCTGCCCGAGGCGATGACGCGCGGGCTCCACGTGCTGCACGGGCATGATTACGGGTCTCGGCTGTGCATCAGTCACCTGCTCGGGCACACCTCGGGTCTCCCCGATCACGAGACCGAAGCCCCGCGGGGAAAACGGAGTGTCCTCAACCAACTCAAGGCAGGGCACGACCGGGCGGTGAGTACCGAGGAAGCGCTCGGGATTGTCCGGGCCCTCCCCCCTCATTTTGCGCCTGGTACGCCTGGTAAGGCGCACTACTCCAATACGAATTACCGACTGCTCGGCGCCGTCATCGAGGAGCTCACCGGGCAGGAGATGGCCAAAAACTATGCTGAGCGGATCTGCGCGAGACTCGGCCTCGAGGCAACCCACCTCTTCGGCTCCTCCTGCTCGCCTCCTCAGACCAGCGTGGCGCAGCTCTTCGTCGGGCGAAGACCGGTGAGCGTCCCGAAGTACCTCGCCTCCAACACCTCCGATGGGGGAGTGGTGTCGACCGCCTCGGAGTGTATGGTATTTCTCCGTGCGTTCTTCGAGGGGAGGCTCTTTCAGCCTACGCTTCTGCCGCGCATGACCGAGTACAATCGGATCTTCTTCCCGCTGCGCTACGGTCTCGGTCTGATGTGCTTTCGTCTCCCTCGGGCCTTCTGGTTTAGGCCGCTGCCGGAGTTCGTTGGTCACTCGGGCAGCACCGGCGCCTTCGCATTCCTGAACCCTGCCAGCAGAACGTACATGGTCGGCACTCTCAACCAGATCTCCCCCGCCAAGCCCTTCTTCCTGATGATGAAGCTGATGAGGGCCCTTGGATGACCCGCATGGAGCCTCATCCGACGGCAAACGTGAGCATCTCGCCGCCGAACCGGCGTCGCAGCAATGGTGGCTGGAGTTTTGCCTTGGCCGGGTTCAGCTCTTGTGCACGCATTGACCCACATAGACCACCACCCGTTCCCGCGACTCCGGTGCTGGGTGGTCCCCGTTGTAGGCGTCGATCCGCTGGCGGAGCTCCTCTACTTCCTGGCGGATGCGAGATAGAGTAGAGACTGCTTCACCGCGGAGGGGATGGTCGCCCCAGACATCCAGGCTGAAGGTCGAGCCCCCGACGAGATCGCCGAGCCGGGCGGAACCGGCACCATCGCTCAGTTTTGTGACGATAGCGGTCACCATCGCCTGGAAATGGTCGAGTACGGCGGCCTCCCAGCCGTGGGACTCACCGAGAGGGATCTCGCAGCGCTCGCTGGAATAGACCTTCTCGCTGCCCTCCCCGCTGCATCTGATCCGGTTCTCGGCGAGCAGCCGGTCGAGCGCGGAGCGACACGCGGCCACTGGCACGCGCGCATGCTCCTCGATGGCAGCGGCACCAATCGGGCCGCGACGATAGATGGTGAGCCAAACCAGCCAGTCCCAAGCATCGGTGACCGAGTCTCCGACCGCGGCAAAATCCGCCGCGGCGGCGGAGCGAAACACCGCCGTTTCCCCGCGGCCAGCACGATACACCAGCCCCGAGCTCACCAGATCGTTGAGCACGCCGGTGACCACCTCGACATCGTCGTCGACGAAACGACGGTGAATGTCGACGCCCGCCACCGGTTCGTGCGCACGAATGTACTCGAAGATCGCCTCCCAAACCGTGCGCCCGGTTTCGGTTTGGCTCTGCCGCGAAGCCTGAACCTTGCGGTGGTAGGTACGGAGCGCCATCCCAAACATGTCCGCGATCACCTTCTTGCTCACACCCTGGTTTTGCAGCTCGGCTGAGAGCTCCAAGAACACCTGATCCGCAACCTGTGCCAGGGGGGCCCGTACACCGCCGCTGGTAGCGAGCTGGGCGATGAAGACCATGGTCTGTTGTACGACCGCGTCGATGAGGAGGTGTGCGTTCACGTGGTCTCGGGGGGGCTTCCTAGAATCCAAGGCTAACTTGGCGCGGTCGGCCGTCGCAAACCAGTGCCAATTGCGGCACTCCCCAACACCGCCGGTTTGGGCTAGCCTAAGCGAGAACTGCCGATCATGCTCCCTACCCCCTCCGTGTCGCTGCTCGAGTCTCCTCGGAGTCTCCGGCTCATCCTGATCTGTACTGCGCTCGCGAGCTGTGGTTGCAGTACGAGCGAACCCCGGACCTCGAGCTCCACACACTGGCTCACCTGTGAGGCCGATGCGGACTGCACCAATCTTGCCCTGGGTGCGCACTGCGGGGACCAGAGCTACTGCATGGCTCTGGGAGGGACCCGGCTGAAGCGGACGCTGGTGCTGGACGAGGCGTTCTCCGGGGCAGTCCTCGACCCGAGCACGTTCGTGGCTGAAGCGACGGCGGACGTCAACAATGGCGAAGTGCAAGCCTACACCGACCGTTCGGAGAACGTGCGTGTCGAAGAGGGAGAGCTCGTCATCACTGCGCGTGCCGAGGCCTTCGATGGGGCGAGCTTCACCTCCGGCTCTGTGCAAACGCTCAACCTGCGCGCCATGACCTTCGGTCGCTTCGAAGCCAGGTTAAAAATGCCGCTGGGTCGCGGCTGCTCGAGTGCGTTCTGGATGATGCCCGAATCTCCGGGAGCGCCCGTCAACAGCTGCGTTGACGGGGCGGCTTGCTTCATGGGCACCTGGCCCGCCTGGGGTGACATCGTCATTGCCAATCACAAGAGCGCGGAGCCGGGTCGCGTGGTGACGAGCGTAAGCTACGGGATCTGGGACGAGACAGTGGCCGGTGTCGACCATGGTGTCTGGGTGGGACCCAATTTCAACGTCACAGCGCCGGACTCTGAGTGGCACACCTTCGCCCTCGAATGGGGTCCTGAAAAGATGGAATGGTTCGTCGACGACAGCTTGATCGCGAGTCTCGTGCTGCCCCCACCTGGCCTGTATGAGCCGGAAGGGGAAAACCCGTTCCATCGCCCGTTCTATTTGAAGCTGGGTCTCGCGATCGGTGGCCTCGATCAAGCCCCGGTGGCTGAAGACTATCCGCAGGAGCTGCGTGTGGACTACCTGCGGATCTGGCAATGGCTGCCGGAGGAGTAGATCCCGGCTCACGCGGGGTTTTTCGGATCTGAGCCCGAGTTATGCCCAACGTCTAGCGTGCCGTCTCACTGCCAGATCCGGCAGTGTCGCGGATGGCACGTTCTGTCACTGGAAGCCATCCAGCATGACGGTAATCCATAGCTCTGACCTCCTCCTTCACCTCCCAGAAGAGTTCCTCTATGCCCCAATCGCTATGTTTCGGTCTGTGCTCCACGGCAGTGCTGATCGCCCTCGTGGCCTGCTCAAGTTCTGACGAAGGAACTGCCGCGGACGGCTCGGTAGGTGGCGCTTCAGGCCATGGCGGCACTGCGCAGAACGGCACGGGGGGCGGGTCGGGGTATGGAGGAAGCACTCTTGGGACGGCTGGTACCACTGCCAATGGTGGCGCGTCCGGTTTGGGCGGTCTGCCAGGTACAGGCGGTCTGCCAGGTGCTGGCGGTCTGCCAGGTGCCGGCGGTCTGCCAGGTGCCGGCGGTCTGCCAGGTGCCGGCGGTCTGCCAGGTACAGGCGGCCTACCAGGTGCCGGCGGCCTACCAGGTACAGGCGGCCTACCAGGCGCAGGCGGTCTACCAGGCGCAGGCGGTCTACCAAGCGCAGGTGGCCTACCAGGCGCAGGTGGCCTACCAGGCGCAGGTGGCCTGCCAGGCGCAGGCGGCCTACCAGGTGCCGGCGGTCTGCCAGGTGCCGGCGGTCTGCCAGGTGTGGGCGGCCTACCAGGTGTGGGGGGCCTTCCAGGTGCAGGTGGAGTTGAAGCCAATGGGGGCTCGCTTGGACTGGGCGGCACCACCGATGCCGGCGTTGGTGGAGCAGTTGGAGGTGGCGGATCTACGATCGACGCGGTGACGGCGGCGGCGCGCATGGGGAGGGGCGTCAACCTGGGTCAGATGTTCGAGTCGACCCAGCATGAGCGAAGCCTGGCGGAGGCCAGTCCCAAGATCGACGCCTACTACGCTCGGGGTTTCCGCAATCTGCGCGTACCCATCACCTGGACCGAGAATGTCGGCGGTGATCGTCTCGTCAATGATGCCAACGTTGGCGATATCAATCGCGCGCACCCCCGGCTGGCGGAGATCGAAGCGGTGGTCGACTACGCGCTCTCCAAGCCAGACATGTACGTCATCATCAACGCGCACCACGAGGTAGCCCTGAAGACAGAGAACAGAGCGGGTGTGCTGGAGCGCCTGTGGACGGACATCGCAGAGATCTTCGGCAATCGCGACTATCGCCTGCTGTACGAGATCTTGAACGAGCCTCATCGCTCGGATTCCTCCGCCATGCCCGCCGAGAACCTCCGCACCATGACCGCCCTGGCCTACGCCAAGATCCGCGCCGTGGATCCAGAGCGCATCGTGATCATCGGTGGCAACCAGTGGTTCGGCGCTGCAGAACTGGCGCAGACCTGGCCCAACCTCGACACCGTGGGTGGAGGACAGGACGCCTACCTGATGGCGACCTTCCACCACTACGATCCTTGGACGTTCTGCGGTGACAACCAGGGAACGTACGATGACGCCTGGACCGACGCCAACCTGTCGGGGCCGATGGATACCGCGCTCGGCTGGGCTGACTCCGTGGGCCAAGGAATTCCCCTTTACATCGGCGAATGGGGGGTAGGCTGGCAGAGCCGCTACTCAACGATGGACTGCAACAATATCCGCTCCTGGTACCAGAAGTTCCACACTGATAACGCCGCCCCGAAGGGGATCCCAACCTCAGTCTGGGACGACGGCGGCTGGTTCAAGATCTTCGATCATGGGACCAACAGCTACGACAACAATCTCATTGACTGTATCAGCGGCACCTGCGACTGGACGGGGACCGACCGCTACGCGGGCTGTCAGTAAGGGCCGGCGGCTTTCCCCGAGTTCTCACGCGCCTGTGACCTTGTCGGGTCGCAGGGCGACTGCCGAGTGCAGGCACGAACTTGGTGCCCCTGAGCTACATCACCGGTCCAACCGAGACCAGCTCGCCCCCGATCATCCGCACCCAGAGGCGTGGACCACGAGCGCTGACGACGTAGCCTTCCACCCGCTCCTCCGTGTCGGCATCCTCCGTGGGTGTGCGATAGGCCAACGCGGTCCGGCTGCCCTCGGGCGGTGGATAGAACTTCCCGTCAGCGCTCTTCGGCTGTTCGAGATCGAAGGCGATCATCTGGGCTAGCTCGACCAGGCTGGTGTCGAGGGCGCGGCGCAGCAACTGACCGTTGTTGGATATCCAAAGGTTTCCCCAGGTGTCTGCAGAAACCGGCTCATTTGGCCTCATATGGGAGAGAAAAGAGGTCGTCGAGAGTTCATTGTAGTACCGCGCGGATTCAGGCGGTGTTTTGTCTCGGCGGGCGGCGACCGCATCGAACAGGGAAACTCGGGCGTTCACCCGCAGACCATCGAGGTTGGTCGTCATGCAGTAGTCAGTATCCACAACCATGGCCTGTTCCACCGGACGCTCCAAAGCTAGGTTGGGTGCTTGAGCAGGATCGGGAAGAGCTCGCGCCTCGACAGCGAGGGTGCCCAGCCAAGGCCGGGTGCCGAGCGCCATCGACAGAGAATTGCCGAACTGCCCTGCCACATCGTAGGCGGCGAGCGCCTGGCGGATCGGACCGACGTAGTGCTCCGCGTGCTCGGCGCGCGAGGCGTTCTCGCTGGAATCGATGGCGGCGGCGATGAGCCCCCCACCAAGAGCGTAGGACGCGTCATGAGACCGTTGATACTCCGCTCCGATCACCGGGCTGCGTAACGCCACGTACACCTGGGTGGACTTGGCAGAGAGCGGTAGCGTTGCTGGTCCGTGGCGCACGCTGCGCGTGCAGCCCAACATGAAGAACACCGCCAGGATCACGAAACCGCGCACCGCCACTCTGAACTTCCAACTCTCACAGATTCCCATCTCGAGCTCCCTTCAGCGCCACGAAGATAACCCTTGCCCCATCGGGATTGCAATCCGAGTTTCCTTCGGCTGGCCCTTGGAATCCGGCAGAGAATCGGGATCTATTGGTCACAGCGGCGCGACCACGGCCACCCCCCCCAGGTGCGGCGAGCTTCAAGTGCCGACCGCGAAGAGGACCGGGACACCTCGCAGCACGACGATCACTCCGACCACGGCCTTCACCGTCCGACGATGGGTGCACCGCCTCGTGTTGGCTAGCTGACGGCTGAGGGGCTCGTCCCGATCTGGTCGAGAGATATCGGGAGCAACAGATTGTGCGAGCTCGACCACGATCCCACCAGTGGACGAATTCGTCCACTCGTTCCACCACCGTGCGAAACATCTCACCTCTCACCATCCCGTTTCCGAAGCACCTAGACCGAGGTGTGTGGGTGTGTCATCCTCGCGTTGGGTGCCGGTAGCTGGAGGAGTGCGATGAAGAAGAGGTCACGCTCTGGATGTGAACGGACGTTGCCCAAATCGACCAGCGTCTTTCAGAAGGTGCGCAAGACCGGCAGGATAGCCTCGGGGACGTGGACGTTACGGATCACCGGAGCGGACATCCATTCATCGCAGAAGGTCTACTATGCCGCGTTTCGACGGTACTAGGAGAGGGTCTCCCATGAACATGCAACCATCACCAAACTGGCAACGGGTGCGGCTGTGCGGGCTTGCCCTTCTTGGCTGTGTCGGATTCGGTCTCGGCTGCACCTTGCCCCACACGGACTCCTGTACACCAGATGTCGGGCCGTGGCGCTAGCGCGGATCCCAGCCGCCGAGCACGACGTTGGCGTCCCGCATCTGCGCGGCCTCCGACTCGTTGAGTTGTCGTGAGCCCGAGACGCGTCGGCTGGTGTCGATCAGGCTGTTGTCCGGCGCGTGGCTTCGGTACTCCCAGAATCGAAGGCTGGCGGTGCTGCCACCACCGGTGATGGTGAAGCCGGCAGGATCGATGTGGGACCCCATCTCGCAGTCGATGTAGGCGACATGGCTCGCCGGGTAGGCGGTGACGTCGATGCGAGCCAGGATGTCCCCGGTGATCCCCGGATCTGCGGTGAGCCTGCTGTCGACGAACACGTAACCGTAGTTGGAGCCCGAGTTACGCGCCTGAAGATTGTACCCGCGACGACCGACCGTCTTTATCTCACAGCGGTTGAAGTACGCGGTGCCCGTTCCCCAGATGTAGTCCACGTTGCCCTCGATCAGGCAATCCTCTGCGTAGAGCTTGCCCGACCAGAGGAGGGTGTCTTGGAGGGAATGGACGGTGGTGTTGCGGACGATGCAGCGGTCGCAAGAGAGGAGCGCCAGCGCCTCGGCCTGAGAGCCCCCTTGGGGGGTCTGGTTCTCGATAGTGAGGTTCTCGATCAGAAGATCACTGATCCCTTCGGTTCCGAAGAGTGCCCGGCCGCGGGTGCTCGGGTTCAGATTGTTGTTGTTGACGCCGGCCAGCTTGACTCGGTCACGGTCCGTTCCCACGAGGCTCAAGCCATCTTTGTCACGGAAGTAGATCACCCCGTAGTAGGCACCAGGCTCGATACTGATGGTGGCGCCGCTGTTGTCGGCTGCATCGATGGCGCCGAGCACGCTGCAGAACTGGCCGGTGCCATCCAGGGACACCCGGAGGTTGGAGGTATCGCTCGGGCCGGCGTCGGCAACCGAGAAGCGCCAGTCATCGGGGTCGCTGACCACGACTCCTTGGCCGTCGGGGCCCGTGACCACGCCAGCATCGATGGTGACGTAGTAGCTGTGTCCGTAGTCGAGGCCGGCGGCAGGCAAGAGGAAGATGGCCTCGTTGCCGTCCACGTAGGCTGGGCGTGGGAGGTTGAAGTTGGCCCCGCCGATGGTGTCGGTGATCTGCGACACGGAGAGGTTGATCTCGGCGACGGGTGAACCAGGATTCGTGGCATCATAGACGCGCACGGAGCCGCTGTTGCCGAGGCTTGGGGTGCCATCGAAGCGCAGGCGCAGCGAAGGATCGGGACACTGCCCAACGCTGCCCTTGGCGGGGAAAAACGGTCCATCGAGAACCGGCATTCCACCCGCACCTGGCTCCCCCCCAAGCCCGCTGCCTCCTTCGGCGGGACTCGAGCCTCCCTCGCCAGAGCCACCCTGACCCGCACCGCCTTGACCCGCACCGCCTTGACCCGCACCGCCTTGACCCGCACCGCCTTGACCGAGAGACGTGCCGCCTTGCCCGAGGGACGCACCGCCTTGCCCGAGGGACGCGCCGCCTTGCCCGAGAGACGCGCCGCCTTGCCCGAGAGACGCGCCGCCTTGCCCGAGGGACGCACCGCCTTGCCCGAGGGACGCGCCACCCTGCCCGAGGGACGCACCGCCTTGCCCGAGGGACGCACCGCCCTGCCCGAAGGACGCGCCGCCCTGCCCGAGGGACGCGCCGCCCTGCCCGAAGGACGCGCCACCCTGCCCGAGGGACGCACCGCCCTGCCCGAAGGACGCACCGCCTTGCCCGAGAGACGCGCCACCCGAGGCCTGTGTTCCGGTGCCCCCTAGCCCCCCTGACGTTCCACCACTCCCCGACTCACCCTCCGGGCCCGTGTCGTTGGCACTCGAGCAACCAAGGAGCACGGCGAGCGTGAGCACGCCGTGGATCCTGTTGCGGGGAGCAAGGGAGGTCAGAAATGGTGAGCGAACGGAACGAGGGATAGGGTTGACCATGAGCGCCATTTCAGGTCGCCCTTCATCCTCCAGATGGCTCAGGTTTTGTCAGAGCCCGAGGGCCAAAATCATCGCTTCACCGTAGCGCTGCCCCAGCGCGCGGACGCCAGCCGCATCGAAATGGAAGGAATCCACTCCGTTCAGCCCTTCCGCGGACACCACATGGGCGTTCGAGACCACCTCCGGAACGCGATTCACCAAGGTATTGTGTCCCGCACACACCCCCGAGTAGAGCAGCTCACCAGCGATGAAAGGGATCTCCCCGACGCCGAGGTCGGTCCGAAAATCGTCGACCATCTCTCGTACCTTGTCGAGCCAGATCTCTTGACCGCTGTCGGACTCGCCTTGGTGAAAGATGATGCCGTCGATCACGCCTCCGTCGGCTTGGGCGAGCTCGGCGCGTTCGACGATCCAGTCGTAGGCGGTGTCCCAGTGGTTGTCAGGGGGAATGCTGAACTCGTCGCGCCGCGCGGAGACCACGTCCTTCCGGAAGAAGTCGATATCCACACCTGAGATCCCGGAGGGGATGAGCCCGATGGTGTCGCCCTCCGGGAGTGCACTCAACAAGGTCTTCGCGAAGTGGTCGCCGGGGCCGATGCCATTCGTCCAGCAGTAGTGGAGGGGCGGTGATGCCGTGTCCCAGGCGTTGTACTGCCGACCCGTGCCGGCGCAGTCGTCGATGCCGAGCACCCGGATCCGCTCATTCTCTTCACGGTCCTCCGCATTGGCCTCAGCGCCGCCCACCATGTTCGATTGGCCGATCAGCAAGAAGACATGAAAGACGGGCTCATTGGTGCTCGAGCCACCGACGCCAGTGGCGCCGCCAAGGCCTGTGCTTCCGCCAAGGCCTGTGCTTCCACCAAGGCCTGTGCTTCCACCAAGGCCTGTGCTTCCACCAAAACCGGTCGTCCCGCCTGAGCCAGTTGCACCGCCGAAGCCAGTTGCACCGCCTGAGCCAGTCGCACCGCCGAAACCAGTTGCGCCGCCTGAGCCAGTTGCACCGCCGAAACCAGTTGCGCCGCCGAAGCCAGTTGCCCCGCCGAAGCCAGTTGCACCGCCGAAGCCAGTTGCCCCGCCAAGGCTGGTGGTTCCACCGAGTGCAGTGGCGCCGCCAAGGCCAGTTGCGCCGCCAAGGCTGGTGGTTCCACCGAATGCAGTGGCGCCGCCTGAACCAGTGGCGCCGCCTGAACCAGTGGCGCCGCCGAACGCTGTGACTGCTTCCGCGGGCCTGTCCCCTCCATCCTCACTGCCGCATGCCAACACCACGATAGCCAGCACCCCACAGACCACGCGCCGGGTGATGGGGTGGGAGGGCTCGAGCATCATGCTCGGGCTATTCCCGACAGGCAGGCAGTGTGATCATGCGCCTGGAAAAATAGCTCAAATCGGAAAGAAGAACCGGAAGTTCACGCCGCTGCCGAACACCACTTGATGGTCGGCCAGATCAGGATCGATCCACACGCCTAGTGGCACCTCGAGCCCGAACAGGGGGCCCCGTTCGGGATGAAGCACCAACATGGGGAGTCCGTCCCCCGTGGCGTAACCGAGCATCAGGTGTGCACCGTGGACGCCGATCTGACGTGTCCCGGCTCTCGCCGGGATCTCGCCGGGCAAATACGTGTACCGCGCACCCAAGATCCCGAAATGCGAGAAGCCCGGCGAAGAACCGAGGCTGTGCAGGGAAAGCGCACGAAACACCAGTGGAAAGGCGAGGCCGTTGTTGGTTGCCCCGTTCGAGTCTTTGCCACAGGTCTCAGCCGTGCAAAGAGCTGCACCGATCCCACCCTCGGCCGATAACGCCAACGGCCCGGCCCATGTCATCACACCGCCAAGGATCCCCGCATGACCCCGGAGTCCGTGCTGTGGAACTTGGAAGTCCAGAGGCAGACTTGCCACCAAGGTGAGTCGTGAAGGTGTTTCGAAAGCCAGACTCCGGCTGATCGCAGGCACCCTCACGCATGTTCCGTCTGTGGCCTCGAGATCCAATACCAGATCGAGCTCCAGCAGAGCGCGGCCTGCATTCCATTTGCGAACCGCCAACCGATGAAGACCAGGTTGAAGCTTCGGCGAAGAGCTCACATCATCATCGTAAACAAACTCATCCACCGCAGCTCCCCCCGTGCAGGCGCGCCGTGTCGGTTCCGTCAAGTAGCCACGGCGGATCTGAATGGCTCGCGGCGTCGTGAGCTCGTACGAAAACTCGATGGTCTTTCCGAGCGTGACCTCGCGCAGCTCCAGGGTAAGGTCCGGATTCCTTGCCGTCATGGGTACGGTGGGGTGAATGCGCTGGCAACCAAAGCAAAGTAGCGCGCCAATCCCAAACGCCAGCGCCGCGTGCCAATTCAAGGTGCTTGACCTGGTGGACCGAATGGGTAGATTCATCCCGTGAACTCCGAGTGGCAGGGGAATTGTCTCTGTGATCGCAGGCGAGCGCAAGGGTGGCGCGGCATGTTGGGGTTCTGGGCCAGTGGGTGGATGCTGTTCGCGTTGGCGCTCAACGGCTGTGGGCGGCCCGCGACGTCACCTGACTTTCCAGAGGAGTGGCTGGAGCTGGAGCGTAGCTGTCAGAAGGGGCTGAGTACGGCGTGTGGAGCGCTCGGTGCCCGTCTTCTGGAGAAGAACGAGCATTCCAACACCACCCGCGGCTTGGTGCTGCTCGAGACCGCCTGTGGTCAAGGCTCCACGGACGCCTGTGTGGAGCTTGGCTTCGCTTACGTCTCTCACCCAGCCGTGGAGCCCTCCTACGCACGGGCGGAAGGGCTGCTCGCCAAACCTTGTTCAGAAGGCCACGCGGAGGCCTGTGCCGCGTTGGGCCATGCTCGCGGGAAGAATCCCCAAGCCGATCCGACACAGGTTCGCGAAGCGCATCATCGTGCTTGTTCCTTGGGCAGCGCTTGGGGCTGTGAGGAGATGGGTCTGCTCGAGCACAGCGATGAGTTCTCGGGGAGTGCGGAACGAGCGCGCCAGCTCTTCCGGCGAGCCTGCGACAAGGGTCGAGCCTCGAGCTGCCACATCTTGGGCGTGCTGATGCTGGAGATCCCCGAGGAGCGCGCGGCCGCGAAGCAGCTTCTTGGTGCTCAATGTGAGGGAAGAGCCACCCGAAGCTGTCTCTCGCTCGCAGTCTTCCATGCGCCCCAGGTGGGGAGTCAGGGCTCGTGCAAGGAGGCGCGGCATTTCGCGTCCCGCGCGTGTGCGTTGGGAGCTCGGGATGGTTGCGTCATCGAGCGAGTGTGTGCAGGATCGCCTGACGTCGACGGCGTGCCGCTCCTCGGAACCTTGGAGCGCGAGTGTTCCCAGAAGGTCAGTGCTGCCTGTTTCTACTGGGCGGCGCTCCAGGACGACACCACCGCGCCGCGAGAACGCCGCCTTGCCGCTTTCCGAAAGGTCTGCGCCGAGCCGTCACCGTTTCGTCCGTTTGGCTGCCTCCAACTGACAGTGATGGAGCTTCTGGCGGCAGAGTCCGTGAGCGAACGTTTGGTTTTCGCGAAACAACTGGCGGGTGCCTGTGAAGCTGGCCTGGCCGAGGCCTGCTGCGTGCTCTCGCACCAGTACGCAGAAGGAGGGCGGCTGGAGTCGGATCCGGAGCGTTCCCTGCAGTTCCGCGAGCGTGCCTGTTCTCTCGGGTGGGATGCCTGCTGTTCGGTCGTGCCGCGATCGGAGCTTCCTCCGTCACCTGCCACAGAGTGACCTGAGCGGCCTGTGCTCTCTCACCGAAGCGACAGCGCCGTTCAGCTGCAGATCAGCACATCCTCGAAACTGTCAGGACAGTTCCGTTCGTCCGAGCCATCCGTGCAGTCCTCTTCACCGTCGCACTCGTAGTCCAGCGGGATCTGCTCGCCGGAACCGCAGGTGAAGGTGGGGCAGTTGTCCTCGTCGGAGCCGTCCTCACAATCCTCGCTGTAGTCACACCGATAGTCACGTGGGACCTGCTCGCCGGAACCGCAGGTGAAGGTGGGGCAGTTGTCTTCGTCGGAGCCGTCCGTACAGTCTTCGTCACCATCGCAACGGTAATTCTCCGGGTAGGTCGTTCCGTCGCCACAGGAAAGAGCATGTTCGGTCCTGCACGCGGTAATACAAGTGGAGACGCTCGCGCCTTCGCTTTCGCAGTACAAGGACTCGAGCTCCACACAGCTGGTGTCGAGAAGGCACTCGGCCTGGCAACGTTCCGTCGCGCTGTCAGGTTCGGTGCATGACAGCCGGGCATCCCGAGCCAGCAGCCCACAGCCCTTCAGTTTCGACAGGTACGACCCGCAGTAGTTGCTGTCGTCGTCCGACGAGCAACCCGGCCCGAGCACGCCCGAAAGGATCAGAAAACACGCCGCCGTCAACCCACCACCCAACCGCATGGAATTCATGCGACCCTTTCTACCCGAGAGCAGACGGCTTCGTCAACCTCGCAGCAGGGGGACGATGGCTCATCGGTGTGACGGTTCGGGGTGCCGAACAGCCGCCCATTTTATCGACCCTTGCCTCGGGACCGCGCTGTCCGTCGGCCATAGCATCCTGCCAAGGGCGGGCGAGTGGCTCAGAAGTAGTAGTCCCACACCAGCTGATCGTCCTCCGCGTCGCAGGAGGCAAGGCGTGGAACGCCTCCCACCATGTCCGCGCCGGCGGGACGTGCGAGGCAGAGGTTGCCCTCCGCGACCAACTGCAGCTTCCCGGAGAAGTTCCACATCCGGTTGCCAACCTCGCCACATGGCAAAGCTTGGATCCCAAGGCCATTGACCGGTCCCCCCACGCCGCTCAGATAGGTTGCATCGTCGACGTTGTCGGTGTCGAGACACAACCCTGACTGGGTGCGAATCCTCCCCTTGGCGAAGGTGAAACGCTGTCCGGCGACGTCGGTTCTGCAGGTGCCGATGACAAGGCGGTTGTGGCGGTTAAGGGTGGCGCAGTACGGGCTCTCGGAGTCCCCGTATTTCAGTTGTCCCGAGGATACCCAGGTCCAGCGTTGATGCGCGCCCCCCGCGGCGTCACATTCCCAGAGCTGAGTGGTGTTCCCGGTGGTGGTGTTGCCGTCGACCAGCTCGAGACACAACCCGCCCCAGCCTCGGAGTTCCACCTCTTCGAACGCCCATACGCCGCCGCTCTCCGAGGTCCGGGCGGCTCGCAACCCCACCTTCGCTCCCTCCCTGACCGACCGTGGCATCAGATTGAAGCTCTCGTTCGTGCCGACCAGGGTGAGGCGTCGGTGTGCGTGAATTTGGCTCTTGGGATCGATGACGAAGGCAGAGCGCCACTCCTGGTCATCTCTGGTCTCGAGACAGTCGTCGAGTAGGGCCACCTCACCGTCACCCTTCGCCATCTCGGCGGCAAGGCAGTTTCCTTTGGTGGAGACCAGGCTCCCGGCGATGTGGCGCCCATAGATGCGCTGCACACCGGCGATGTCTCCCGGAGAGAGCGCGTAGACCGGGTCACGCGGGGCGGCGTAGTAGCGCATCACCGAGTCGACGTCGGGCGCGCCATAATCTGCGTGCGTGGAAGGATCCCACCAAGGGTACACAGCACGGCTCACGTCTTCTCGAGGATAGACGCTGTTGTCCCAGTCATCACGCGCATGCTCGTGATAAAAACCCAGAGCATGGCCGAACTCATGGAGTGCAGTGTAGGTGATGGCTGTCAAGAGCTCCGCTTCATTGGCAGCCAGCCTCCGCCGCCCGAAGGTCTCATACAGGTTCAGGCCAATACCAGCCGGCATCCGATCACCGAGGGAGCCGAAGGTACTGTTGACACCACCCCAAGCTTGATGTCCGGCACTTGGCGCCCGACCGCCCTTCGGCACGAAGTACCGGTCATTCCACGGACATTGACGGGAACCTGCGACAAGGCAGTGTTCGGCACCGAGGGCGACGGCCACCCTCAGGTTTTCGCCGATAGGATCTGGCGCATAGGGACCGGGAGTGGTGCGTCGTTCGGTTGGCTTGCTCGTGCAGAGATCCCATCCTGTGTAGACCACCCGGGCGTAGCGCGCCCAACCCCCCTTCACCGTGTCACGCACCAGAGCTAGCCGTTCCTGCCCGTCGACGCTGGTCGTGTCTTGGGCTGCCGTGGCCGGGGGAGGTTCAGGGGCTACCAGGCCGAGCGAGGAACCGTCGGCGCTCTTGGCACCTTCCCAACAGGTATCGAGCACCAGAGGCCCATTCGCCGGCATGAGCCAGGCTTGGCTCTCGGTGAGGGCCAGTCCCTGCTCTGCCGTCGCGGGCGAGCCTTCCTCCGGAGCCTCGAGGTTCACGCACCCGAGCGGCCCGTGGCAGATCAGAACGAAGAGTGTACTCTTGATGGCTAGCGATCGATGCGTTGACTGGAACATCGTAAGACTTCGTCTCCCTCTCCACCAGGAGGCACACCCAGCGGCGGCGACCTACTGTCACGCAAGTCCTCCGATGTCCACGGCAAATCGACGCGCCAGCCCGCGACGCGCCGAGTGTGGTACTATCTTTTCTTCGAGTATGTGGGAGCCATTCTTGTCCAGGTCGCTCGCTGGTTGGTTGTTCCTCGTCGGTTGTGCCGGCTCGCGACCGCCTGAGCCTTTGGTGGCAACTCCGCCACCGTCCGGTGCGGCCACCATTCACGAAGAGCCTCCTCCAGCCCCCGTCGCCAAACCCGCGGAGCAAGCGGAAGGTGCGCCCGCTGCTGCCTCACCTCCGGCGGCCGCGTCCGAGCCAGACAGGGCAGCTCTGGCATGCCTCAGCAGTACGGCCAAACTCGGGATCTCGGTCGATCGCAGCGCGCTTGACCTCGATGCGGGTAAGCTCCGCGTGCGGCTCGAAGGACCCATCTGCCGCCTCACCCTGAGCATCACCACCGCCGATACGCCCGAGCCGGTGGTTCAGGAGTTGGCCTTCGCCGAGGGCGAGCAGCAGCTCACATTTGCTCCGGTCCCGCGCCAGAAGCTCGAGAAAATCGAGATCCGGATCACCGCCAAGGACAACGCCTACCAGGCCGTGACGCTGCTGTCATGGTCGGCCACCATCGAGCACCAGGAGGTGGAGTTCGACACCGATCAGGCCAAGATCCGCGATTCTGAGCTGCCCGTGCTCGAAGAGAGCTTGGTGAAGATCAAGGATGTGCTGGCGCGGATCGAGGGCAAGGGCTTCGGTAGGGTGACCCTCTTCATCGCAGGTCACACCGATACCCAAGGAAGCGCGGCGCACAACCTCGAGCTGTCACGGAATCGCGCCCGAGCCATCGCCGCGTTCTTCCAGAAGCGGGGCCTCTGCGTGCCGATCGCCTACGACGGGTTCGGTGAGTCAGCGCTCCGCAAGTTGACCGGTGACGAGGTGGACGAGCCGCTGAATCGACGTGCCGACTACATTCTCGCGGTTGAGCCGCCAGTGGTGCTGAAGGGTAGCGCACCCGCTTACCGGTGGCTCTCCCAGGGCTGTCCCCGCTAGCGCTTCTTGCTCTTCTTTGGGGCCTTCTTGGCAGGCTTCGCGGGGGCCTTCTTGGCAGGCTTCTTTGGGGCCTTCTTGGCAGGCTTCGCGGGGGCCTTCTTGGCAGGCTTCGCGGGGGCCTTCTTGGCGGGCTTCGGTGGAGCCTTCTTGGCGGGCTTCGGTGGAGCCTTCTTGGCGGGCTTCGGTGGAGCCTTCTTGGCAGGCTTCGGTGGAGCCTTCTTGGCGGGCTTCGGTGGAGCCTCCTTGGCAGGCTTGGCGAGCGGAGGTGCATCGAGCAGGGCGGGCTTCTCGACCAGCTTGCCGGTCTTCGCCTTCTTCTGCGGTGTCACGAAGTCACTCTCATCGAAGACGGGCCTCTTCTTCAGCGAGCCCTTCTTCGTCTCACTCAAGCGGTCGAAGAGCGCATCCTCGGTGGCCTCCTTCGCGCTCCTTCTGCTGCCTTGTGTCTTCGGCTGAGTCTTGGCACCGCTCGTCGTGGCGGTTTCGGGGAGCTTCTTCGGCCGAGGCGCGGGTTCCGGACGACTCTCTGGGATGTCTTCGTCGTAGTCGGTGGTCTGGATGATCTCCACGTCCGCACCATCCAAACGTCCGATGGCGTTCTTGCGGCGCGTCAAGGTGTCCGTGATGGTCCGATCGAGCACCGTGAACTCGAACGGCTTGTCCAAGTAGGCGTCGGCTCCGTAGAGAGGGGAGGTCATCTCGTTCAGATTCTCACCAATGCCCGTCAGCATGATGATCCCAGTGTGGGCGAGTGACACCGTCTCGCGGATCCGCCGTGACACTTCCCACCCATTCATGCCAGGCATCATCACGTCGAGCAGCACCACCTGAGGGAGATGCTCGCAGGCCAGCGCGATGGCTTCGTCTCCATCGGAAGCCTCCACCACTTTGTAACCACGCGTTCGGAGGTGTTGGGTCACCAGCGCGCGCATGCTCGGTTCGTCATCCGCGATGAGTACGACGGTCTTGCCAAGTTCCATGACGATTGCTCCGTTGGCTATTTGGTCAGTCCGAGGGACTCTCGGTCAAGAGCGTTGTCAGGAACTCTCGTTGTCGCACCCCAGTACGGGTAGAGATTGGGCCATGGGCCGGGTCAGGCGCTTTCGAGCAGTTGGAGGAACTGAGGCGGTTCGGAATTGCGTGCCGCGCGTGAGGGGAGCACCCTTCTCGCGCGCCTTCTTTGGGAATCGTCTTCAATCGAGTGACGGGGTGATGAGTTTTCAGAGGATTCAAGAGCGGCTGCGAGGAGGACGGCCTTTGGTTCTCGACGCCGACACGGGTGCCAGCTTCCGGGCTCGAAATATCGAGTTGGATTTGCCGGGTGCGCTGGGGACGCTTTTGCGGCGCAGCCCGAACGAAGTGTTGCGGCATTACCGGGCCGAGGTGCGGAGTCGTGTTGACATCCTCTCGGCGTTGACCACCGAGACTACCCCGCGAGCGCTGGCTGAAGTCGGGATGCAGCACCGCGCGGCGATGATCACGGGCTTGGCGGTCGAGCTTGCGCTGGAAGCTGCCGCTGAGTCAAAAAAGCCGGTGGCGGTGGCGGGTCTGCTCGGGAGTGAGAGAGTTGCTCCTCTGGCTGCTGACCGACTGCATGAAGAATTGACCGAGCACGCAGAGCGGCTCGCGGCTGCGGGGTGTGAGCTTCTGATCACGCGGGGGCAGGGTTCTCGCTTGGGTCTCATCGCTGCCACGGTTGCCGCCGCGAGTACCGAGCTGCCAACCTGGGCGGTGGTGGAGTGTCTGGAGCAGAGCGAGTGCCCCTCCGAGGGCGCCATAGAGCCGATCGTTCAGGCCCTCGAGAACGCCGGAGCTACGGCAGTTCTTTTTGAGGTGGATTCTGTCGATAAGGGAATCATGCTGCTGGACGGGCTTTGCAGTTGTGGGATTGGTCCTGATCGGCTCGTCCCCGGAATCCTCCTCGCTGGAAGTAAGAACAGTGTCCGTGGCTACCCGGACCTGGAGGCTTCGCCCGAGAGGTGGGCCGATCGTGCACTGTGTCTCGATCAGCACCACGCACGGCTGATTGGGGGGGGGGCCGGAACGACCGAGGCGCATACGGCGGCAATGGCTCGCGTTTTGACCGAGGTCCACCCCTCTCTGCCGACCACCCGCTCGGATACCCAGCTCGACAGGCGGGCTCCTGACGTCTAGGCCCCCCTTCCCGTCCTCCCACTCCAGCCCTACACCGCAGGTACCCATGTCAATCGAGTGCCTCACCCGACCACGAGAAGTGAAGCGGCCCGCACCAGCGGCTCTGCGCCAAGAAGAACTGGTGGAGCCGTTTCACGCGGCCGAGGTTCTCGGTCACCAGCATCGGGTTGGGATCGAATCCGAGCAATTTGGTTTCGTGGCCCCGGACTTCGCTCCCCTTCCCTACGACGGCGAGCTCAGCATCATGAGCCTGTTCGATCGCTTCGTCGCCAACGGTTGGGCGCCGCTCTCCGAAGGTTGGAACCGACCTACCATTGGTCTTGGGATGGGGGAGAGATCGATCACCCTCGAACCTGGGGGTCAGCTCGAACTGAGCGGTGCACCGGTGTCCAATCTGCATCAGGTCAGCGAGGAACTCGAAGAACACCGGCGTGAGCTCGAAGAGCACAGCCAGCCATTGGGTATTTCCTGGTCGCATGTGGCGTTCCATCCCTTCGCGACCCAGGACCAGCTGCCGTGGGTGCCGAAGCTGCGCTACGCGATCATGCGCGAGTACCTGCCGAAGGTTGGTGATGGCGCGCTCGACATGATGCGGCGCACGGCAACCATCCAGGTCAATCTCGACTACACGGACGAAGATGACGCGATGACGAAGCTGCAGCTCATGCTGCGGCTCGCCCCAATCCTGCACGCGATGACCGCTCACGCACCCTTGGCGGAAGGTAAGCTCACCATCACCAACAGTCGCCGCGGCAACGTCTGGCTGAGGATGGACCAGACCCGCTCTGGTCTGATTCCGGCGCTTTGGGAGAAACCTCGGCCAGGTTACGAGGACTACGTGAACTTCGCGCTCGAGGCGGGAATGTTCCTCTTCAAACGCGAGGGGAGGATGATCGCCAACACGGGACAGAGCTTCCGGAGCTTCCTCGAGCATGGGTTCGAGGGTCACCGGGCCAGCCGTGAAGATTGGGAACTCCACCTGAATACGCTGTTCCCAGAGGTGCGACTCAAGCGAACTCTGGAGGTTCGCTGCTTTGATGCACAGCCAGAAGACACGGCGATGAGCATCCCCGCCCTGTGCGTTGGGCTGCTCTATGATGAGCGGTCTCGAGCTGCGGCGTTTGAGTTGGTCGCAGACTGGGAGTACGAGCAAATCGAGCGACTCCGACCGCAGTTGATGGCAGATCCATGGGTGGTCTCGATCGCGAATCGGCGCTTCGAAGAGCTAGCTCAGCGCGTTCTTGAACTTGCTTCGGCGGGGCTCGAGCGCCGCCGGTGCCTGGATGGCGAGGGCCGCAACGAGAGTGTTTACCTTCGCCCGCTCCGCCAGCTGATCGACGCCCGGGAGACCCCCGCCAGCCGTCTGCGCAGGCGGTTAGGGAACGACGCACGGCCGTCCCGAGAAGCCGTGCTCGAAGCCACTCGCTGAGCGAGTAGTGCGGTTCAGTGCTGGACCAAGGGCGCTGGCATGAACAAGAGAACGAACAAGGCGAGGGTGACCAATCCGGTAGCGCGCCGTGGGCCATCGAGAGTTGCGTCGTCGACCGGTGGATGAACACCACCTGAGGTGGCGCGCATGAGCAAGATCAAGACGACCAGCGCTAGCCAGACCGAAGTGGCACTGATGGCTGTGGCGAGCGTGCCGTCGGGCACCGCTGACAATCCCCTCGCCCAGGCGAGTTCCAGCGCGGGCTTCCCAAATGCGATGGCGTTGGCGACGAACAGGGCCACAGGTACCAGCCACATGGCGCGCGAGATGCGGTCGTGGCGCGGTCCGAGCAAGGCGTAGGCAACATGGCCGCCATCGAGTTGGGCGAAGGGCAGGAGGTTGAGGAACGTCATCAAAAAGCCCACCCAGGCTGCCAGCGCGGTTGGATGCAGGACCACATCGTGGGTGTCTGGGATCGGCCCTAACACTATCCACTTCAAGAAGAGGTAAAGGAGACTATTCCCTTCTTGGACATAGTTGGCGGTGGCACGGGGCAGCACCGGACTGTGGAGGAGCCCAATGATCATCACCACCACCGCAACGACCATTCCAGCCAACGGCCCCGCGGCGCCAATATCGAGGAGTGCTCGGGCCGAGCGGATCCGCCCCCGCATCAGGATCACGGCTCCCATCGTGCCGAACGGGCTTATGAAAGGTAGCGGGATGAAATAGGGAAGAGAGGCGGCGACTCGGTGATGGCGAGCCATCACATAGTGGCCAAGCTCATGGCACAGCAAGATCGCGAGCAGTGGCACCGCGAATGTCCATCCCGAGGCCCACCGCGCCAGCCATGAGGCGGCAGGCGGCCTCGCCGCGAAGGCAGCCCCAGCCTCGAAGGAACTCCACACGGTGAGGGCCAACAACAACCACGGCAACCCCGAGGTTTGCCACCGGGAGGGTGCCGGGAGGATGTTGCCTTCACTCACGTGCCGAATCCTTCCCGGAGGCGCATAACCAGGTGTTCTAATTGAGTCGACAGGGACGCGTCCAGCTGGCCCAGGTCCGTAAGCAAGCGGAGCTCGGTGGGACCGAGCATATTGCTCTCCTCGAGCGCGACAGTGACTGGGAGGTGCGCGCCCAGCTCGGCGAGGTGGGGCGACAAAACCGCTATGGCTCGGCTACCGGCCACGATGGTGACCTGCCGAGCCCCGCGCACCTCGGACAGTGCCTGCTCGGCGAACTCGCGGAAACATGCCTCGTGCTCGGTGAGAACACGCCCGAGCACGCGTTCGGCGAGCAGCCGAGCCAACTCTATGATGCGCTCGCGGTTGGCCTCCAAGAGCTGCTGCTCGCGCGCCACCAGTCGCATCATGAGTTCTGCCACCTCGGCACGTGCCTCGGCGCGAGCGGCCTCGTGAATGCTCGACTCACGCTCCAGGATAAGCTTCTCCGTCTTCGCGAACAGCTCGGCCGCAGCGCTCTCGGCTTCCGCAACCACCTGTTCTGCTCGGTGTCGAAACCGCATGTGTTCTGCGGAGACGACCCTTCCGAGTGAAGGTTCGATCACGTTTGGCAGTGTGGTCATGGCTGGCCTCGATCGACGCGCGCGAGGGCGATATCCCGGGTGACCGAGGCGAGAGCCGAGGCCAGGGCCCGTGCACGCAGGGGCCTTTCGGGTGAATCGAGTGCGGCCAGCATGCGCCCGGTCGATGGCAGTGGTTCGTTCAGGCCCGCGCGAAGTGATACCCCTCGATGACCGAGGAGGTAACGGAACGCGACATAAGCCGCCTCGAAGCGTGGGGTGGTTTCGGTCATGCGGAGAGGTCGAGGTTGCGGCGGATCCGCGATTCTGGATCGGGACTGAGGTGAGGGCGGAAAGGAGCGCCAGTCAGCTTCTCGATCGCCTCGATGTAGCGGCTGGTCGCCTCCACACGCACGTCGTCGGGGAGTTCAGGAATCGCGCCGTCTCCGGCAAACCCGCGCCCGACCAGCCAGCGGCGCACGTACTCCTTGTCGAAGCTCTCCGGATCGAGGCCGGCCGAGAAGCGCTCCTCGTAGGTGTTTGAATACCAGAAGCGTGACGAATCCGGGGTATGGATCTCGTCGATCACCACGATCTCCCCATCCTTGCGGCGGCCGAATTCGTACTTGGTGTCGACCAAGATCAGGCCCTGCTCGTGACACAGCTGCTGTCCCCGCCGAAACAGCGCTTGCGCGAGCTCCGCCGCGCGATCGAAGTCGCGCGCCGGCATCCCCGTGAGTGCCAAGATCTCCTCGCGCGACGCCGAGATGTCGTGGTCACCGTCCGCCGCCTTGGTACTCGGGGTCAGGATCGGTCTTGGGAGCCGCTCGTGCTTGCGCATGCCATTGGACAATCGATGGCCACAGAAGCTGCGTTCACCCTTCTGATAATGGACCCAGATGCTGGTCGAGGTGCTGCCAGTCAAGTAAGCTCGCATCACCATCTCCACCGGGAGCGGCTCGCATTCATTGACTACCATCACGTTCGGATCGGGCACCGAGACCACATGGTTGGGGGCGATGTCGGCGGTCTTCTCGAACCAGAAGGCCGCACAGTGGTTGAGGAGCTGTCCCTTGAGTGGAAGGGTCCCGAGCACCCGGTCGAACGCCGAGATGCGATCCGTAACGACAATCACGCGCTTGCCGTCGTCGGTGCTGTAGTTGTCGCGAACCTTGCCTTGATAGCGGCGACCGAGGCCGGGCAGGTTGGTGACGACCAGGACATGGGGCAGAATGGAGCGGATGGTTTCAGGAGAAACGGAGGGCATCGCGACCGCAGAGTACCATCCTTTCCGAGACAATCCCGTGCCGGCTATCGAACCCGAGGCCAAGGGCACTGGACAGACTCACCTGGCAACGCAAGAGTACCCGCAAGTGAGCCACACGCGCCCCAACTGGGTCATCGGGACCCCTCGCAAGCTTCCGAAGGCCCGTGACCTCGAGGGTCGCGTGGCAGTGTTGGACGTGGCTTTCGCCGGAGCACAGGCCCAAGGCTTCGAGAAGATAACCCTGCCCTTCATCCGGGGACTCGGGGATCGCCTGAGAGTCTGGGTCGATCACCATGACCACGACGAGCACCCGCGCTTCGCCGATGATCCGCGCTTCGTGCTCACCAGCAAGCAGGAGCACGGGGCCTGTCCGGAGCTGATAGAGCCCGCGCTGGTCGAGCGGATCGGGCCAATCGACACCATCTGCTGCCACAACGATTTCGACGGTCTGGCGAGCGCCGCCAAATGGATGCTCGGCGGGCACGAGCCGTATCCTGGCTGTGACAAGGACGCTCGTGCCATCGATACCCGGCTCGGACAACCCTCGCCGACGGCAGCACTGCTCGATCGAGCGCTCCGCGCCCGCCCACGCGACCAAACCATCTATCAGCTGGTGATCGACGCGTTGGTGTCACGCCTCACCGATCGGAGCGCTCTGGAGCGGCTCGGGGAAGCGGCCGCGGAAATGGAGCGCATCGAGACCGTGACGCGCAAGCTCGCCGAGGATTACGTACGGCTCGGGGACAATGTGGTTGGGATCGACATCACTGGTCGGCGTGAGCTGGTGGACATGACGCTCCTTCTCTTGCTCGGGCAAGAGAAGGAACGGGTGGCGCTGGTGGTTGACCGCGAGAACGTCAGTGTGGCTGCGGGTTTCGACAGCGGACTCAACTTCCTCACCCTGTTCGGGGTGACCGGCGGGATGCCGACGCGCATCTCGCTCGGCAAGAGCCGCCTGCCCCACATCTTGCGCTGCCTCGGTCTCTCGGAGGAGTCGGCGCGGCTGATGGATCGACCCTAGGTTTTCGGCATTCATCGAGGGGGCTGACGATGGGTTGTGGTGGGCCATGACGGCCGTGACGGCCATGACGGCCATGACCACCGTAGGTTACGGAGACGGCTTGCCGGTCTCTTGGGAGGGGAGGGTGATCGGCATACAGCTTCGAAAGCTCACTCTGGCCACCTAGAGGCGTGAGAGCGTGAGCTTTCCCTGGTTGCTCGAGACCCGGTGTTCGAAGCCCGGCAGGGTGATGGTGACGTTGAGGCCGCCAGCCTCGCGATTCTCCAGCACCAGCTGACCGTTATGGGCCTCGACGATCTCGCGGCACAATGCCAACCCGAGGCCGGAGCCGCGTTCCTTGGTCGAGTAGAAAGGTAGCATCGCATTGAGAAGTACCTGTTCGCTCATGCCCGAACCGCGGTCGGAGACAATGAGCGTCAGGGTGCCGTTCTTCTCGAGCGCGACGGAAAGCTGGATCTGTGCGGGATCCCCCCCCGCCTCGCGCGCGTTCTTGAGCAGGTTGATGGCCACTTGTTCGAGCTGTGCGCGATCGAAATACCCAGTGCCCACCGGCGCCGGAAGAAAGGTCAAGCTGGGCTCCAGTGTCTCGAGGCCCCGTACGAAGTCACCCAAGTTGACGTGGGTCTTGTTCGGTGGCGAGAGACGCGCGAAGCGCGCGTATCCATCCATGAAGTTCCGAAGGTGTACCAGCCGCTCGTTGATGGTGGAGAAGACCCGGCCAAGCTTCTCACTGGGGTCGGGTCCGATCAGCTTCTCGGCGGTGTGCATGAGTGAGCTGATGGGTGCAAGTGAGTTGTTGAGCTCGTGGGAAAGGACACGGATCAACTTCTTCCAGACGTCGACCTCCTGACGGCGCACCTCGCGAGTGAGCCGCTTCACCATCAGCAGCGTGTGGACTCGAGCGTGCAGTTCGAAGTGTCGCTTGGCGAGATGGTAGGTCTCCTCCACGCCCGCTTCGGTGACCGAGAAGAATCCGTCTGCCACCTCGAGGACCGCATCGCGGAGTGGGGGCGGTGCTTGCTCGAGCAGAGACAGGAAATTGGCGGTCTTCACCTCTTGTCCCTCGAAGAATAGCTCACGTGCCGCTTGGTTTGCGTACTCGATGTTGCCCACGTCCTCGAGCAGCATGATGGCCATCGGGGCTGCGTCGATCAGCGTATGCAGGAGCTGTTCGCTCTGTGCCAGATCACGCGCGGTGCGTTCGCCCTCGCACAGCGCGCTGCGCAGGCGTCGCTCTTGGCGCAAGTGATGGATGAAGAACAGGAGCAACCCGGTGAGCGCCAGTGAGAGCACCAGCACCAGCGGCGAGAAGAGCCAGGGCGCCGTGGCCGAGAGCGAGACCGGCGTGGCAGGCGAGGAGGCGAGATGTGTCATGGGGGGGCTGGGTGAGTGTCGCGCGGCAGCTCCGCGTGTGGCAAGGCTCGAACCGCAACTTTTTCCTTGCACCGGCGTCCTCGCTAGGAAACGCTCCGCCGTGCATGAAAAAGGTCCTCATCGTCGACGATCAAGCATCGGTGCGCACCGCCCTCGAGCTTCTGTTCGATCTCCACGAGATCCCGGTGGTGTGCGCCGCCGATCCCGAGGAGGCGCTCGAGATCGCGACTCGTGAAGACTTGGATCTGGTGATCCAGGACATGAATTTCCGACGCGATACCACCTCTGGCGAGGAGGGGGTCGAGCTCTTGCAGAGGTTGCGCGCCATCGATCCCGATCTGCCGATCGTCCTTCTGACCGCCTACACCAGCCTTTCGATGGCTGTGCGCTTGGTCAAGGAGGGTGCGAGCGACTATCTGGCCAAGCCCTGGGACGACGAGAAGCTGGTCGCCACCGCGAAGAACCTGCTCAAGATGCGGGCGTTGCAGCGAGAGAACCTCCGCCTCAGCTACCAGGGAGAGAAGGCGCGGCGTGATCTTCGAACGCGGTTTGACCTCGCCGGGCTCGTCTACGAGAGCGCGGCCATGCACGAGGTAGTGTCGCTCGCCGTCCGCGTAGCGAGCTCGAGCGTGCCCGTGCTGGTTACGGGGCCGAACGGCTCGGGCAAGGAGCGGATCGCGGAGATCGTCTATGCCAACAGCCGACGCCGAAACCAACCCTTCGTGAAGGTGAATTCCGGCGGGCTGCACGACAATCTGATCGACGCCGAGCTGTTTGGAGCGGAGGCGGGGGCCTTCACGGGTGCCACCAAGACTCGGATTGGTCGGTTCGAGGAGGCGGACGGCGGGACGCTCTTCCTTGATGAGATCGGCAACCTCTCGCAGAGCGCCCAGATGAAGCTGCTCCGGGTACTTCAGACTGGCGAGATGCAGCGCCTGGGGAGCAACCTGACCCGCAAGGTCGACGTGCGGGTGGTGAGCGCCACCAACGTCGATTTGCCGAAGGCGATTGAGGCCGGAACCTTCCGAGAAGACCTCTACTTTCGGCTCAACGTGATCGAGATAGCGGTGCCACCACTGCGAGAGAGACGCGCGGACATCGTGCCGTTGGCACGACACTTTCTCGCTTCATGTGCCGAGGAGGAGGGGAAGAAGGCGAAGGACCTCGAGCCGGAGGCGGAGCGCGCGCTCACCAACTATGAGTTTCCTGGGAATGTGCGGGAGCTCGAGAACAAGATCAAACGTGCGCTGCTGGTCTCAAATGGTCTGCGAATCACGGTGGAGGATCTGGGTCTGTCCACCGGGGAGACGCGCAACACCTCCTTTCCCGAGCCGGTGGCTCGCGTGGAGGGTGCGGAGAATCAGAGCAAGGACGCCGAGCAGCAAGAGATTGAAGCGGCGCTGGTGGCGGCCCGCGGTGTGGTGGCTCGCGCCGCGGCGCAACTAGGTCTCAGCCGACAGGCACTCTATCGCAAGATGGAGCGACTCGGTATCGAGCTCGAGCGTCGTCCGAAGTAGCGGGTAGGCAGCGGAGGATCAGAACCAACCGGCCTGGATCTGTCCGCCGGCGGTGATGCCCGAGACGTCGGAAGCGCCCAGGCCTTCGGTGTCGACTGCCGAGACCACGCGGTAGCCCGCCACCGCACCCACGCGCAGCCAGCGTGTGATGTTCAGATGCGCACCCACCTGCGGCTCCACCACGAACACCGCGTCGCTGTGTTCTACCTCGAACTCCTCGTCGTCCATGTCGTCCGGATCCCCCGACCAGGTTCCGGTCGTGACGCCGCCGGCTCCGACCAGCACGCCCAGGGAGTAGTTGACCATCTTGCGTGAGTTGAAGTGGTAGCGCGCTATCGCGCCGCCATAGCCGAAGGCCATCCTATCATCCTCGGTGTAGGCGCTGGCAGAGTACTCTTGGGCCTTGGGGCTGCGGGCCATGCCGCAGCCTCCGCCACCGAGTGTGAAGGCATGGTCGATGATGACGGCCCCCTCTCCGCAGACCAAGACCACGTTTTTTCCGCCGAAACGGCTGTACATCACCGCGATCCCTCCCATCCCACCGAAGGCGTAATCGTAGTTGCTGTCGAGGAGAGTCTCGGGTACTCGTTTCTGGGAAGGCTCTTCGGAGGTTGAGGAGGCAGGCTCGTAGCCGGTCGAGGTACCGTACGGTGAGGGGCCTACCGCGGCTGTCACCCCGGGAGCACTGGCAGGATCGCTGGCGGAGGGGGAGGGCGCTGGGGCCGGGGCTGGCACCTCGGTGCCTGGGGTCGAGGCAGGACTCACGGTTCGATCCGCTGAACTCGTCGTCGTCGCCTGCGGCTCCGCTGCTGCGGTCGAGCTTGGGGTGCCAGGTTCAGGTGCGGCGCCGGTGGGACCGGACGTCTCGGCGGGCGCGGCCCAGCACAGAGCAGGCATGAGAGACGCGGCGAACACGACGAGAGACGGTGCATGGCGCATGGGGAACTCCTCGAGAGGGACGGTTTCGGTCTAACACGCCACGATGGGGTGGCGAAGAGGACACCAGCAAGGGGTATGCCGTTGTCGTGTGGTGGTGGGTGGCGGCGCGATTGCCGGAAATACCGCCGGTTCCGGGTGCCGAGGCAAATCCTCTTTGGCTTTTTGGCCGGACATCTGTCCGCCCATGCCGACAACTGTCCGCAAAACACCTCCTTGTGAGGGTCGCGCGGTGACGGCACTAAGCGCTCGACTATACTCGCCTTCGTGGTGAATTGGCGTGGGCTTCCCTTGAGTGTTCCGAGCACCCGCTCGCAGCTGCTTCGGGAAGGCTCCGACACGACGAGCCGTGAGGCGCGCGGTCAGGCGCTCGAGCCCGGAGACAGTGTGGGCGAGTATCTGATCGTGCGGCTGCTCGGAGAGGGTGGGTTCGGCACCGTGTACGAGGCACGGCACCCGGTGATCGGTAAGCGCGCGGCCGTCAAGCTCCTTCACGCCCAGTACTCTGGCAATGAGCAGGTCAGCTCCCGGTTCGTGGCCGAGGCTCGCGCCGTAAACCAGATCCGTCACAAGAACATCGTCGACATCTTCTCGTTCGGTGATCTGCCGGATGGGCGCCACTACTACGTGATGGAGCTCCTGGAGGGAGTTCCGCTCGATGTCTACCTGGAGCACCGGGGGCGTCTGCAGCCTGAGCTGGCCTGGCCGATTCTTCTGGCTGTCGGCAAGGCGCTGGATGCGGCCCATGGTGCGGGCCTCGCACACCGTGATCTCAAGCCAGAAAACATCTTCCTCGAGATCGACGCCGACCAGTTCGTACAACCGAAGCTGCTCGACTTCGGGATGGCCAAACTCCTCGACCGAAGTGCTCCCGCGCAGCACAAGACCGAGTCCCAGTCGCCTATCGGCTCACCCCGATACATGTCTCCTGAACAGTGCCGAGGCATGCCAGTGGATGCGCGCACCGATGTGTATGCGTTCGGATGCTTGACCTATCGCATGCTCACCGGGCAGGTACCCTTCGAAGCGGAGACGGCGCTCGAGATCATGATGGCCCATGTCAGCGCCCCCCCGGTTCCGCCATCGCGCGCTGCCGAGGGGCTCATCGAGGCTTTCGACGAGCCGATTCTGCGCATGCTCGAGAAGGCGCCTGAGGTTCGCCCGAGTTCGGTGCTGGTGGCCTGCGAGGCGCTGAGGGCTGCCGCCGAGCGCAGCGGACTTCTGCTCGACGATGGACCGCTGCGGGTGCCGCCCGAGCTGCACGAGCTCACGGAACAGCGTCGCCGATTGGAGGCACCCCTGCCGGTGCCACGCATGGCCGCGCCCATCCGTGACGAGGGTGCTTCGCGTTCCCGTCGCTCTCGACGACGACTCGTCCTTGGGGGTGTGGCGGCTGGGCTGGTGGGAACGGTGATCGCGACAGGTGCGTTGCTGGGTGATCGCGACTCCAACACGAGCTCACTTTCCAGCACTCCGCTCTCCATGGTCAAGCCATCGATTCCCAAACCAGCCATGACCCCGAGCGCCCCCGCCGTGCCGGACCGAGTGGCGATCACCGTGAACACTCTGCCCCCGACGGCCGAGATCGTGCTCGGTGGTGAGTTGCTGGGAGTCGCTCCGGGGCCCTTTCTGATCGAGCGCAGGGATGTCCAGACCAGCCTGGAGGTGCGTGCCAAAGGTTATCTGTCGAAGACTGTCACCGTTACTCCCAACGCCGAGCAGAGCCTGAAGGTGGCTCTCATCCCGGCGGTGCGGAAGACCAGCACACCGCTCACGCCTACCGATCTCGAGGATCCGTACTGATGCAGTGGCCTCGGTTCTTGGTCATCACCTGTCTCTCGCTCGAGAGTGCCTGTGCCGAACTCCCGCACATCCCGGAGGGCGTCTGCGGCAACTCGGTGGTGGAGCCCGGTGAAGCGTGTGATGGCGCCGTGCTGGACCAGAGCCTTACCCGGTGTCGCCCACCAGACGCAGTGGAGGGAGCCTGCCGATTCGACTGCACAGAGGGCTACCAGTGCCCGGATGGCTATGCCTGCGGTAGCCGCGATGGAGTGTGCCGCTCGCGAAATCCGAATCCCGAATACCAGGTTTGGGGCAAAGCATCCTCGTTGGTTGCCTCGCGGCTCTTGCTGGGCGATCTCGACGCGGACGGTCGGGATGATCTGGTCACCCTCGGTCATCCGACGCCGCTCTGGCAGACTCAGCTGAAGTTCAGCTTCTTCGACGACCAAGCCCTGCCCTACGACGGCTTCGAGCCCAAGATCCCGATCGCCTCGCCCGTGATGGCAAAGCTCGATTCAGGAGCCGGACCGAGGGAGCACCTCGCGTTCGCGACGGGCTACGGGCTCTCGACGCTGACCACTGACTCGCGGCATGTGGTGGTCTCGCGGCCGTACCCATTTCAAGCCCTCGACTCCGGAGCATCCTATCGGGTGGTGACCATTCACGGCGTCACCACCTCGCCGATGGGCGACGGCGTGCTGGTGCTCTTCGGGGGACCCGAAGCCACGCTCTTGGTGGGCGCCGACAGTGCGGGTGTGGTCGCAGAGCTTTCGCATCCCATCGAGGCGCTGGTCGGGGAGCTTGTGTCAGTCGAGCTCGATCCCTCGAGTCCCTGCTCGGAGTTTGTTTTTGCCTTCGACGACGGAGCAACCGTGTATGGATTGTCACCCTGTGACGAGCTGGGTGAGTGGCGGACGACCAGCATAGAACCACGGGTGTTGGTGGAGTTGGGTGAGGGGCGCAGGGTGGGACAATCCGTGTTGTTTGGTCACGTCGACGGGGATACGGTGCTTGATTTGGTGGTAGGGGACACGGAGGGGCGCAGCTACGTTGGCTTTGGAGTGGGTGACGGCACGTTCGCCGCCGATCTGAGCCACATCGACGCTACCCGAGGTGAGGCACGTCCGCTTCGGTTCGATACCTCGGCGTGTCCGGATCCGCGCGTTGCCGACGGTTACCCGCTGGCGCTCGGAGATCTGGACGCGGATGGTCGCGACGACTGGGTCTTTCCGAGCGGGGTCGTGTTGTCGCGCGGCTCGACCAACACCGAGCCTCATGAAATCCTCGGCTGCTTCGGCAGTGGCCCGTTCGTGGGGCGCTGGGGGATCGCCGCTGTCCTCGACATCAACCGCGACGGCCTGCTCGATCTCGCAGCGGGTATCGCCGATGAGCCCGATCTCGAGATCTTCCTGGGCACGGGCCAGCCCCGCATGAACCGCTTCGGTTTGCCCACCGACGGGACTGTCTTGTACCTGGCAAGCGGGGATTTCGACGGCGATCTGGTGGCCGATTTGGCCTACGTGACCGAGATCGACCCGCACCGCGAGGCCGATGACGCGGCGGCCTTCATCGCCTTCGGAAAGCTCGATGGAGCTCCGACCAGCAGCGTCGACCTGGGGCGTTTCAGCGGTGTGAAGCAGCTCTCGGTGGCCAACTACGTGGCAACCGACGCCATCAACGAGCTCGGCATCGTGTCGCGACGCGCCGATCCTGACGGTGAGGAACTCGCAGTTTTCATTGGCAATGCTGGGCAGCACCCGCTGGCTCCCCTCGGACTGTCCATCGTCTCCCTGGACAGCCGAAACTACTTTGATACCCCACTTTCCGTGAGTGTCGGGCACTTCACCGACCAAGAGGGATACCAGGCCGCTTCGGTGGGCACGGCTTGCGCGGACGAGGCCTGCTCCGAGATGGAGTACCACTTGTGGCTCGCGCTCGACACCACCGCCTCGGGTTTCGAGAGCCCGCTTGCGAGCGCCGAGCTCAGAGATGACTTCTCTCCCTTGGAGGCGGTGCAGAAGAACTACGGTCTGCACAGCGCCGCCGGGGACGTGGATGGAGACGGCCTCGACGAACTCTTGCTCCTGGTTGGTGCGCCCGAGCACAGCGACACGGACGTTTACGCGGTCGACATCTCGCTTTCCTCGTTTTCGCGAAGGCCCGACCGAGAGTCCCTCACGAATCTGTTCGAAGAACCTCTCCGGATCCCGGGACGGCTCAGCTTCGAGAATGCCCCGGTTTTGGTGGACGTCGATCGTGACGGTGGACTCGACATCGTGCTCCTGCTCGAAGACCAAGAAGGAGCCGGTCGCGTCCAGGTCCTGTGGAATGACGGGCGCGGACGGTTCGAGCCAGCGGCAGCCGACCTCGTGGTGCTGGGACAACGGGAGCCAACCTCGCTCGCTGGCACCACCGATCGGCTGTTGGTGGCGACCGAGGATGCGGTCCTGGAGGTGCCCTTGAGTTCGAGTGATCGAACCGCACCGAGGGTTGCCGAAGCGCTGGCCGAGGTCACCGGAGGTCGTGCGCTCGCTGTTGGTGACATGACCGGTGATGGGTTGACCGATCTGGCTTTGGTCTCCGACGAGCAACTGATCTTGTACGTTGAAGTGGAGGGCCAACCTTGAGACGATCGGGCTTGGTCTGGCTCCTCTTCGGGTTGTGGGTTGGCTCGTTCGTCGGGTGGTCGACCCCGCTTCGCGCCGAGTCGGCCAGAACCGAGGATCCGGCGGCGGTGACCCAGGCTCGGGAATACTTTCGGGCTGGAGCACGAGCCTACTCCGTCGGAGCTTACGCGGCAGCGGTGCAGGCCTTCGAGCAAGCCTACCGGGTCGCGCCGCGACCCGCGGTCCTCTTCTCCATCGCTCAGGCGGAGAAGAAGCTCTTCTTCTTGTCACGGGAGCCGGGTCATCTCGAGAAGGCCCTCAAGCTGTACCGTGAATACCTCGCCTCCGATCCCGAGGTCGCGCGCAAGAACGACGCGACGGCGGCTGTTGCCGAACTCATGGCAGCGCGGCCTACTCCGCCACCGGCCACGGTCGAGCAGGCGGCGGAGCTCGAGCCACCTGTGCCTACACCTCCCCCCACCCGGGTCATGATCGCGTCCCCGACTGAGGGTGCGCGGATCTCGCTCGATGGTCGACCCTTCGTGGGATCGCCTCTCATACTCGAGGTGACTCCAGGACCTCACAGGGTCCGGGTGGCAGCACCTGGTCATCTGAGTCATGAGCGCAGTATCGTCTCGGTAGAGGGCTCACTCGTGACCTTTGACGTGGCTCTCCGCGAACAGCCAGCACGGCTCGCGATCCAGGCACCCGAGGGCGCAGAACTCAGCATCGACGGGCGCCTCCAGGGGAGCTTCCCTTTTCCTAGGGCGTTGGAGCTTTCAGCGGGTGCCCACCTCATTGTGGTCACTCAACCCGGATACGAGCCGTTCAGTGTCGAACAGGAGTTTGAGCGTGGTGAGACCATCTCGATGTCGGTGCGCCTTCCTCGGACTCTTCAACGCACCGCTTCACTGGTGATGTTCGGGGCTGCCGCTTCGGCGGTGACGGCTGGTGGCGTGTTTGGATACTTCGCGCTGGTGCAGCAGAGTTCGGCCGAGAGCTTCCTCGAGGAGCGCGATCGTTCTCGCCTGGTCCCCGCAGATTTGGCGGCTTACGACTCGGCGCGTCGGGATCGTGACAACCTCCGACTGGCCTCGGCGATCTCCTTCGGCGCGGCAGTGGCGCTCACCGCGGGGGGCATTGTCCTTTATACCGCTGACTCCAAGTCGGCACCGGCTCGGGCCAAGACGGCGCGAATGCTGCGTGCTGTGCCTGCGGTTGGTCCCGGTCTTCTGGCGTTGGAGCTTTCACAGAGCTTCTGAGTCGTCAATCCACCCAGATGCGGCGCTCTGCCCAAGCCACACCTCCCCGGTTGTCCCGTACTACGGCAAAGAGGCGCACCTCCCTCGGTATAGGCAAGAAGCGCTCATCGAAGCGAGGCCGGTAGAGTCCGAGTGCGTCGGTGCGAAAGCCCGAGGCAGGGTCGGAGACGATCCGTGCCTCTTTTTCGAACTCCCCGAAATCCGTATAGTAGCTGACCCAGAGAGTTTCTGGTGGAGCGCTCGTCTGGTCCAGATAGGCCGACATCGAGAGCTCGACGCTGGCCTCGCCAACCTCTGGCCCGAACCAGAGTTCCTCACAGGTGTCGTCAGTTCGGCAGCTTTGGAGCCGCGGCAGACAGGTGCCCGTCGAGCCGCACACTTCATTCTCGGAGCAGTCACGCTCTTCGATACATTCCCTGCTCGAGATCTCATCGCCGAGCCACACCGTCTCGATGACCGGGTTCTGGTTTTCGAGGTCAGCGTAGGCGTAGAGCGGGGTGTAGCCGAACTCGAAGTCACTCGCTGGCAGGTCCCGACCCGTCGCGGGATCGACACAGCGAAGTGGCATACTCTGGCTCTGTTCCAGGTCGCGCACGATACGTAGTTCGCCGGCGCAGGCCGCGTAGAACTGGAACAGGGTTCCGTAGGGGGACACCACCCCCTCGGCTGTCGGTCGCGCCGAGATGATGTCGCTCGGGACCTCTAGCGCGAGCGGCGGAGGGTAGTCGGTAGGAGAGTTCAGGAGCGTCACGTGTTGCTCGAACTCCGCATCGGTCAGAGCAGCGAGCTCGGTGTTCAGTCGAGGGAGACACTCATAGTAGAGATCTCCGGGCGGATTCAGGCAGGGAGGGAGCCACACTGTGCTAAGTGGGCGCCAGCTGCCATCAGCCCTCACGGCCCGCCGTGAACCGTCGGCGACCAGCATCTCGAGGGTGGTCGAGCCGCCAGGGGCCACGAAGGGTTGCTCGGCGCGCACCGCGAGGATCCGCAAGCGATCGAGCTCGCTGATGGAGTCGTCATGGCCTTCGCCACAGCCTGCCGCGAGCAGCGCCACTGTCATCACGTGACATAGTCTCTGGTTTCGAATGGTCATGGCTAGAACTCCCCACGCAGGCCCAGGCTTGGGATGATAGGCAGGCCCGTCGCGTACTTCTGTTTGGTGTAGTCGTAGTTGTAGCTGATGCCCTCGGGGTTCCCGCGGTTGGTGACGTTCTGAACATCGAGGTAGCTGGTGAGCTTCCAACTGGTAAATGTGAAGGTTTTGTCCACGCGCAGATCCAATTGGTGAAAGGCAGGCAGTCGTTCACTGAAGGTGTCGCCACTCTGGCAGGTGTAGGTTCCGGCGCTCGCCTGAACGATCCCACCGACGCAGGGCGTGGTGGGGTTGCCGGACACGTAGCGGAACCTTCCCCCGAGTTGCCATCCGCGGCCGAGCTTGCTGCTCGCCACCACCGTCAGGTTGTGCGGTTGATCGTACTCGAAGAGCCGCTCCTCGGCTCCGGGACCATCGGTGCGGGTCGAGCGTGACCAGGTGTAGGCGACCCAACCGAAGAAATGCTCGCTTGGCTTGAGGCGGAGCAGGGTCTCGAGGCCGACCACCTCGCCTTCACCCAGGTTGGCGAAGCCAGTGGAGCCATCGGGGCGCGCCACGTTGATGGCGAAGTCCGAGAGATCCTTGTAGAAGGCATCGACCGAGAGCTCCACGTGTTCGGTGAACGTCTGCTCGAAACCCACCGTGTAGTGCTCGGAGCGGTTCCACTTGAGACCGGGCGTGCCGAACACGTCCACCAACTGGGCCACGTCCGGCATCTCGTAGTAGCGGCCGGCCCCCGCCTTGAGCGTGGTGCGATACCGCCCACGGGTGAGTTCGACTCGGGCGTTGAGGCGTGGACTGTACGTGAGCTCGTCCACCAGATTGTAGTAGTCGAGGCGGTGCCCGAAGAGCAGCGTCAGGCGCTCGACTGGTCGGGCTTCGAGCTCGGCGTAGACCGCCGGACCATACAGGTGCAGCGCGTCGTCGAAATGCAGCATCGGTTGCGTCGAGTAGGGACCAGGCTCCGGTACCCCTTCGCGAGGCGGCTGCGGAGCGCGGATCTCGGCGTCGATGTAGTAGTAGATGAAGTCGGGGCCCGCGCGCAGGGTAAGCGCCTTGCCGAATTCGGTGGTGAGCTCGGCGCGGGCCACCACCGGCACGTACTTCTGGTCGATCAGGAGCGAGCCCACCGCGAAGCGCTCGAAGTCGCGCCCCACCGAGGCGTTCGCCTGGAGTCGGGTGACACGGGAAAGCTCACTCTTCACCAGCGCAGAGAAGTGTGTCATTCCCGCCTTACTCGAGAGACTATTGGCGAAGCCTGGGTCGTCCGCGTCCGCGTCCTTCATGATCAACGACAGCCGATCCTGAGAGCCGAAGGCGCCGAGGCGAACTAGGGTCTTGGGGCTCGGCCGAGTCTCGACGAAACCTTGCCAATCATAGTAGACGGGTGCGGTGCGCACGCCCACCCCGTCTTCGAGCAAGGGGGTGAGCCAGGCGTCAAGGTGGCTGCGCCGCGCCGCCACCACGAAGTTCCAGTCCTTGAGGTAGGGGACAGGGCCGCGCAGCATCAGGCGGCCGTCGATCAGATCGACCTGCGCTAGCCCATGATACTGGCCGTCATCCTCGAGTTCGCGCAGTTTGACATCGATGAACCCGCCGGCCACCCTCCCGTATTTTGCGCCGAAGTTGCCAGGAAAGAAGTCGATCGATTCGATCATCTCGGTCGGCACGATGCTGGTCAAGCCGCCAAAATGGTAAATCTGCGGAACGTACAGCCCATCGACCAACGTGGCGGTGCCCTGCGGCCCCGAACCTCGCGAGATGATCATGCCGGAGAAGCCTGGGCTCCGTGCCACACCAGGCAGAGTTTGAATCGCCGCCAAGGCATCGCCGCCGGTGCCCGGGATCAGCGCCAGCTTGTCGCGTTCCAGCGTGCGGCGTGTCACCTCACGTTCCTCCCGCTCACCGAGCACCGTGACCTCGTACTCGCTCGGAAGGGCCTGCACCCGGTACACCGCCTCGAGCAGCTCACCGCTCTTCACTGTCTCCGTGACCCGATACGGTTGATGGCCGTCGGCCTCGATCAGCACTTTTACTGGCCCCGCGCTCGACAGTGCGAATTCGAAGTTGCCCGTGGCATCTGTGGTGAGCGTCTGCTCCGTGCCATCCGCCAGGCGAAGCGTGATCTTGGCGTTCGGCAGGGGCTCCTTGGTCAGCGTCGTCTCCAGGCGGCCGCGCAGCACAGAAGGAGGAGGTAGGGCTGGCTCGGTGTCTGCTACCGGGGCGGGCTGGTCGCTCAGCGTGAAGTCGTAGCGGTACAGGATGCGCGCGGCGATCGGTTGTCCGTCCTTCTGTGCCGGACGAAACAAGAACGACCGCACCGCCTGCTCCGCGGCCTCATCGAAACCATGGCCCGCGGGCTCGAGCACCTTGGCTGTTGTGACCTTGCCCGTCGCGTCGATGTGCACCTCGAGCATCACCTGTGCGGTGAGCTGTTCAGCCAAGGCCTGCTCGGGATACTGCGCCGACACGAACTCGACCAGTTCGGGGGGCACGAGCGAAGCGGTGGCCGTGTCGACGGACTCAGAGCTGGCTTCTTGCGGGATCGTCTGGGCCAGGGCTGGCTCGAGCCCCAGAAGCGACAAGCTAGCGAAGATCCAGGGAAAATGCGGGGGTGGCGTTCTCATGATAAAATCATCCTGTGCGCGGGAAGAACGCGCTCCGAAACGGGGTGGTTCAGATCAGCGGCTGAAGCGGACGGTGATGGGGGGAGTGGTGGCGACCGTGGGTTGGCCGTCCATGCCGCGTCCGACCGAGAAGCGTTGTGATAGGGCGCAGCTGCGCGCCGCGGCACCGAAGCCGTGACCGGGATCTCGCACCACGGTCACCGCGACGGCCCGCCCGTCGAGGCCCACCGTGACCACCAGGCTCACGGCGGCCGTGTTCGGTGCTTCGGGGTCACTCGGGAAGAGCCGGGAGCAATTCCAGTCGTGCATCACCGGCCGCGGTCGCTCACTCAAATCTTGGCTGCTGTCGCGGAGCGCGGTCCGAGTGATGGTGGGTTTAGCCGGCTCTGCGCTGCTTGCCGCCACCGGACCGCGCACGGCGGTGCGCGAGGTGCCGAGCGAGCTGGTGGTGCCGCCGCTGTACTCCGTGCCCACACCCTGCACCAGCGTGAAATCGGCGAGCCCGGGTTCGGCATCCGCGGGTGCGGTCAGGGTCTTTCCGGCCTGGGCCGCCACGGGCGCCGCGGGAGCCGGTTGACTCTTGCTGGGAGCGGTCGCCGTTCGGGGATTCTCATTCGGTGCTTCGCGCGCTGCGGGTGGCTCAGGGATCGGCGGGGGTGGGGGCGGCTGGATGGTCTCGAGCAGCACCTCGGCAGGCGCGCTCACAGGCAGGTTCTTCGCGGTCGCGTCTTTTGCCATCCAGAGCGCGTGGAGTCCGACACTGGCGGTGAGCGCGAGCCACAACTCTTTGGAGAAGAATCGGTTGGCCATGGCACCTTCACCGAACCTCGGGCTCGAGCGCCGTGGGCTCGACGCCGAAGGCGATCTTGCCGATCCCACCTTGCTTGAGAAGATCCATGATCCGAACCACTCGCCCGTGGCTGAGCGCCGCATCGGCGCGGATCACCGCGCGCAGCTCGGGGTTGGTGGCGCGTGCCGTCTTCGCCAGCCCCAGCAGCTCAGCGTCCGAGGTGACAGGGCGTGAGTCGACCGTCATGTTCTGATCGGCGCCCACCGTCACCGAGAAGACGGTTTGTTGCTCACCGCCGGTCGCCGCCTTCGGCAGATCCATGGGGAGCGTCTGGGAGACGATCAGCTTGGCCGTGACCATGAAGATGATCAACAGCACCAGCATGATGTCGACGAGCGGCGTGACGTTGATGCCAGAGAACATGCCTGACGAACTGCTTTGGGATGCGCTTGCCATGGGAGAGCCTCAAAATAATGGGGGAGAGGTAGGTGGGTTCAGCTGACCGCCGCGGCCCCGCGCTGACCGAGGGCGGTGCGTGGGCGTGCGAGCGGTGCCTCGACCGGGCGGGGTTCACCGGTAGGGCGCGCCGCACCGAGGAAGGAGAGGACCTCGAGCGACAAGATCTCCGCGTCGTCGAGCGCAGACTTCACGGTCCGTTCGAACATGTTGAAGGCGAACACCGCGGGGATCGCCACCAGAAGACCGATGGCGGTGGCCACCAGCGCCTCCGAGATGCTCCCCATGATGGCTTGAGGTGCCAGTTGTCCGGGTGCGCCCACGCCTCCCTGACCGAGGGCATCGAAGGCCTGGAGGATCCCGACCACCGTCCCGAACAAGCCGATGAAGGGCGCGTTCGCGCCCAGGGTGGCAAGGTAGGCGAAGCGACGCTCGAGCAGGCGGCGTTGCGCGACCATCTCTGCGGCCATCGCGTCCTTGGCTTGCGCGACCGTGGTCTCGGCTTGGTCGCCCCGGAGCCCGATGCGGGCCACGGCGGCGGCCGGGTGTCGATACGGCTCCAGCTTGGCCAGCGCCTTCGCGAAGCCACCCTCGCGCAGTCCGGCGACTAGGTCGCGACGGAGCGTGTCCACATCGCCGCGCAGCGAACGCAGCGTGAACAGGCGTTCCACGATCACCGCGATCGAGAGCACGCTGAGCCCGATCAGCAGCCACATGACCCACTCCGAGCCGGTGTCCATCATCAACGCCTTCATCTTCTCAACGATCTGCATGGTGGTAAGCCTCCGATGCCGCCCCCCTTGCCAGGTCCGTGCCAATCTCTCCCTGTGCCGGAAAGACCGCGGAATCCCAGATGGAGAGCCCCGAGCGGACAGTTGTCCTCGCCCCGCTGTCAGGTCACCTGTCCGCCTCGGTACGAGGGGGATTGACAACCCCGGGCCCCGTTCGCATCTCCTAGGGGGGGTTCTGCTGCCCGAAGGAATCATCTCCCATGAGTCAAAACATCATCGCTCTCGTGACCGGAGCCAACCGTGGACTTGGCCTCGAAATCTGCCGTCAGCTCGCCGCGCGAGGGCTGACCGTGCTCCTCGGGGCTCGTGACGCCCAAAAAGGCCAGGCCGCGGTAGCCGAACTCAAGAATCAGGGGCTCGAAGCCAAGAGTGTGGTGCTCGACGTGGGAGAGTCCGCCTCAGTCACGGCACTCGCAGAGCAACTCGAGCGAGAGTTCGGACGGCTCGACGTCCTGGTCAACAACGCCGGAGTGGCCTTGTGGGAGAGCGAGACGTTCGAGGCGTACCGTGAGACCTTCGAGGCGAACTTCTTCGGCGTGGTGGCCGTGACCGAGGCTTTGCTGCCTCTCATTCAGAAGAGTGAAGCTGGGCGGATCGTCAACCACTCGAGCGTGCTCGGCTCCCTCGGGTCCATCGAGAAGTCCCCGGAGATGTTCGGCGATTTCGTCAACGGCCCGTACACATCCTCGAAGGCTGCGCTAAACGGCTACACGGTGGCCCTCGCCCATCGGCTGAGGAAGACCAGCATCAAGGTGAACGCCGCCCATCCAGGCTGGGTCAAGACGGCCCTGGGCGGGCCGCATGCCCCGATGGACGTGGTGGAGGGCGCGAAGACCGCCGTACGCCTGGCCACACTGCCCGCGGACGGCCCCTCCGGACAGTTCTTCCACATGCAAGACCGGTTGCCCTGGTAGCGGCGCCTACCGGGGACAGGTGCCCAGCGTCACGATCACGTTCTTCTCGTCCACAGTGAGGGCGAGTTCCCCGCGGCCGGTGGTCAACGGGCGCCCCAGCTTCAGCTTGTCGGGAGTGATGCCGGTGGCTGCCGCGGTCACCTCCTGCCAGCTTCGTCCGGGCAGGGGGTGCAACACCACGCAAGTCGGTGGCGCGCTCGCATCCCCGGGCGGATAGTGCAGGGTGATCCGCTCAGCGCCAAGCTCCATCTGAAGCACATGGGCTGGCGCCGTGGGAACCGGCCGCAAGCCGCGTCGCGACAGTTGCCGTTCGGCGTCAGCGCGCGGCATCTCCACGAGGACCGGGCCAGTGCAGCGGATCTCCTTACCCGAAGCCTTGTGCAAATACCCCTGGCCCTTCGGGCAGTCCGGATCGCCGCTCCGCAGCAGCTCCTTCAGGCGCTCGGGGTTGATGTTGTCGCGGGCGGCGCGCTTCTCCTCGCGTTCGCGCAGGCGCGCGAGGTGACCGGTGAAGCGTTCACTGGCGGTCTTGAGCTGCGCGGCCTCAGAGCTGAGCCCAGCCCCGGAGCAGACGCGATGTGCCGAAGACAGCGCGGCGAGGCTCTCCTCGACGCTGGTGGGCGATTCTTGATCGACGGCATCCACCACCGCCTGGGCCGCGGCCATCTGCCGATGGCAATCCTTCGAAGGCTTGTCTTCGCAGGCAGTCAGCGAAATGATCAGAGTGGCGAGGAGAAGACGCGCTGGGTGCACGGGTCCAGCTTATCATGGCCGGGGGGCCCGCATCAGGGTCGTGGCAGAGCGGAGGTCCCACCGTGGTCCCTTGCCCGCGTCAGACGCCCGAACAGCGCTTCGGCCAGGTAGTTCACGCTGAGAGAGGACCCACACACTCGATCCGGCTCAGGGTGCCTACTCGCTTAGGTACTCCAGATGCGGGCAGTCGACGAAGTCCGCGAACCACTCTGGCACGCCCACGGTGTCTTCTGCCTCGTAGTAGACATCCGAGCCAGTCACATTCCCATCGGCATCCACCATGAAGTAGTAGACCACTAAATCCTCGGGATTCGACTCGTCTGCATACTGCTCCACGAAAACGTAGCTCCACGTCGGCCCATTCTTCGACAAGCAGATGTCAGTTGGGAATCCCTGCGGTGGTCGGGTCGGATAATGGGCACCGGCGCCCACCATGCCAGGAAGAGCACCATACTGGAGCGCAATCTCATCCATCGAATAGCGTCCCGCGAACGTAATATCCACCAACAACGTACCTGGAGAGAGCAGGACGGAATCCATCGATGCCGGCCCGTAGCCCTCGTTCAGGCAATCCCAAGCGTGGTAGTCGCCAGCCTGTGCGAGGGCAGACGCCTCGCTGTCCAATGTCAGGTTCAGGACAGAGGTACCAG
>CAYNEY010000048.1:0-43984 GCA_964396375.1 uncultured Polyangiaceae bacterium
CCCTATCGACGCACTGAACTGCTGGAAGCCGTCCAACTGGTCTTGCGTCGTTTGCCGCGGCAGCACTCGGAACGGAGCGCCGAGGTGGCTTGAGTCCCCTGAAGAACAGGAAACACTCCGACCCCTGACCATATGACCAGGCTATTGTCCTCGACCCAGGTGCTGGACGCGCAGGTTCCAAGCAGCCCAGACCTGCGCGAGATCGCCTCGCCCAGCCTTGTGCGTCCATGCCTTGTGCGCCAACAACACCCACACCACTCACACGAGATCTGCTAGGCTCATAAGAGCAATCAGTTGGGCAGGCCATGAGCCATGGTAAGAGTTCTGATCATCGATGATGACGCCCAGATGCGGCGCCTGCTCCGAGAGGCCCTGGTGCGTCAGGGGTACGAGGTGGACGAAGCGGTGGATGGCCTCCACGCCTTGCACCGTTTCTCCGAGAATCGCCCAGGCCTGGTGATCACGGATTTGATCATGCCTGAGCGTGAGGGGCTCGAGACCATTCGCACCTTTCGGGAACGCGCGCCACAAATGCCCCTGATCGCGATCTCTGGCGGCGGACGCTGTGGCCCCGAGAGCTACCTTTCCTTGGCGGAGGCGATGGGAGCGAACCGGGTCTTCTCCAAACCGTTTCGGGTGGATGCACTCTTGGCTGCCGTGGCCGAACTGACCCGACGGCGCAACTGATAGAAAAAGGCTTGCTGGTCGACCCGAGGCTTTGCGCTGTCTCGCAGATTGCAGGGAGGGGATGATGCGTCACAGAAAATCATCGAAGGCGTATGGCGCACACAAGGCCAGATCTTGCCTGCGTGCCCGCAGGTCGCCAGCCGAGAGCCCCACTGAACCCGGCCTAGCTGATCGTGTTCCGGCGAGCTACCTCGCGCTGGTTCACGGGTTGCCTGACATCATCATGCGTTTCGACCGTTCGCACCGGCACCTCTTCGTCTCTGAGAACATCGCCTCCGTCACCGGAATCCCGGCGGAGCGCTTCCTTCAGCGCAGCCACCGCGAGCTCGGGTTCGCCCCCGACCAGTGTGCGATGTGGGAGAGCGCCATCCAACGCGTGCTCTCGGAGAAGACCCCTTTCGAAACCGAGTTCGAGTTCGACGGAAAAAAAGGGCCCGTGGTGTTCAATTGGCGGCTGGTCCCCGAGTTCGACGGCGCCGGTGCCGTGTCTTCGGTGCTGTCGATCAGCCGCGATATCACCCTGCAACGGCGGGCTGAGCTCGATTACCAGATGCTGTTTCACGAGATGCTCGACGGGATCGCGGTGCACGAGATCGTGTGCGACGCCGAGAATCATCCCGTCGACTATCGCTTTCTGGCCGTAAACCCAGCGTTCGAGCGTCTCACCGGCCTTCGTGCCACAGAGATCCTAGGCCGCACCGCGCTCGAGGTTGTCCCACACCTCGAGCAGCACTGGATCGAGCGCTACGGACAGGTCGCGCTGACCGGAACTCCGGTCTCCTTCGAGTCCTACTCGGCTGGCCTCGGCCGACACTTCCAAGTCACCGCGTTCCGGCCGCGTCCCCTGCAGTTTGTGTGCATCTTCGTGGACGTGACGGCGCGCCACCGTGCTGAGACCGAACGCGCAGAGCTCGAGTCACAGCTGCATCAAGCACAGAAGCTCGAGTCGTTGGGCCGCCTGGCGGGAGGCATCGCTCATGACTTCAACACCATGCTCGGGGTGATCCTGGGCAACGCGGATCTCATGGCGGCCGAGCTCGACCCCGGCTCGACGCTCTCCGAAGATCTGACGGAGATCAGGCGGGCGGCGGAGCGCTCAGCCGCGCTCACCGAGCGGCTGCTCGCCTTTGCGCGCCAGACTCCGAAGCGTGCTCGGCTGGTCAATCTCAATCATGCGATCACCGATGCACTCAAGATGTTGAGGCGTCTGATCGGAGAGGCGATTGAACTCGAGTTTCAGCCCACTTCGGAAGTGTGGCCCGTCCTGTTCGATCCGGCCCAGCTCGATCAGATCCTCACCAATCTCTGTGTCAATGCCCGCGACGCGATCGCCGGCACGGGCACTGTCGCCCTGCGTGCAGAGAACCGCTCACTCGGAGCGGTATCCCAAACTGAAGGAGGCAACCACAGCCCCGGGGACTACGTTGTGCTCGAGGTGAGGGACACGGGTCACGGCATGGATCAGAACACCCTGGCCCGGGCCTTCGAACCATTTTTCACGACCAAGGCGGTCGGACAGGGCACTGGACTCGGGCTCCCCATGGTCTACGGGATGGTCGCGCAAATGGGGGGCTACGTGGATGTGTGGAGCGAGCCGGGGCAGGGTACCTGTGTCTCGGTCCATTTTCCCCGCGCCTCGGGCACAGTCATGAGCGAGGGCAAGAGCGCTCCCCCTTTCCCCTCCAGGTCCTTGGGTGAGACGATTCTGCTGGTCGAGGATGAACCGGCCATGCTGAAGATTGCAGCACGCATCCTCACGACCGAAGGCTACGCCGTGCTCACGGCGAGCAGTCCGAGCGAAGCTGTCGAGCTTGCCAGTTCCCACACACGACCCATCGATCTTCTGCTCACGGATGTGGTCATGCCTGGGCAAGATGGTTTTGATCTGGCTCTTCAGCTTGCGAACATCCAGCCTCGAATGAAGCATCTCTTCATGTCAGGCTACGCGACTCCCACAGACGGCGATAAGCCGCCAGGCGCTGGCCTGCACCGTGACTTCATCCAGAAGCCCTTCGCACGGAGCGAGCTGGTGGGCAAAGTGCGTGAGATCCTGGAGCGGGCCGACCCAGCAGACCCCGTCAGCTCCACGCGGACCGGGTGAGCGACCCGAGCAACACCACTCCAACCTCCCCCTTATTTCCTCAAACACTTAAGCCTCCACCGACACGGGTCGTTGTCTCATGCAGTCGAAAGCCATGTCCTCGGCTCGGTGCGAATCTCTGTCCGCTGGGAGCAGCAACGCCCAGGCGGCCACCTGCACCGCAGTCCCCGCCCGGCTCGATGGCGGGCCCATCAGGACGGCACCACCCCCGATGGCCTCCCCAGACCCCACCGTCGACATCGAGGCCCAGCCACACTTCGAGGGCATGTTCCGGAATAGTCCGGCCCCAATGGCGCTTACTCGGCTTCCCGAGCAGCGCTTCGCCGACGTAAACCAAGCGTTTCTGACTACCCTCGGCTTCTCGCGGGAGGAGGTGCTCGAAAGAACCTCGGCCGAGCTCGAGCTGTTTCCCGATCTCGTCCAACAACGGGCTCTCGCAGATCAGCTGACACGAGGTGAGCCGCTTTCGAACGTCGAACTCGCCGTCCGGCGAAAAGACGGCACGCTCCTTTACGGTCTGTTCTCTGGAGAGGTCGTAAATAGCCATGGTCAGGGCTTTCTTCTCACCGTCATGCTCGATATCACCGAGCAGAAGCAGGCTCGGTTGGCGCTCGAAGAGGCCAATGACAAGCTCCGGGAAGCCACCGAGAATGCCCAGACACTCGCCGAACAGGCCAAGACCGCCAACCTGATCAAGAGCGAGTTCTTGGCCAACATGAGCCACGAGATCAGGACGCCGCTGAACGGCGTCGTTGGCATGACGGGTCTTCTTCTGGCCACGGCTCTGAGCGACCAGCAACTCCGATACGTGCAGGCCATCCAGAAGAGCAGCGAGACTCTGCTCACTCTGATCAACGACATCTTGGACTACTCGAAGCTCGAGGCGCACCGGATCGAACTCGAAGAGCTGGAGTTCGACGTCGTGGAGCTGGTGGGCAATACCCTCGGTACGCTTTCGCCCGATGCTGAAAATAAGGGACTCTCCTTGACAGCAACCTTCGATCCGAAGCTGCCAAGCCGTCTGGGAGGCGATGCCACCCGGCTCCGGCAGATCCTGGCCAACCTGGTCCACAACGCCATCAAGTTCACCGAGCACGGGCAGGTTACGGTCCGGGTGGAGGTGATGGCGGATTGCTCGACCGAAACGACCCTGAAGTTTTCGGTCGAAGACACCGGGATCGGCATCGCCGCCGACAAGCAGCAGATGCTATTCGAGAAGTTCGGCCAACTCGAGGCATCGACCACGCGCCGCTTCGGAGGAACCGGGCTTGGGCTCGCAATCTCGAAGGAGCTCGCGGAGCTGATGGGGGGAGGGATCGGCGTGGTGAGCCAAGAGGGCCATGGCTCGAGCTTCTGGTTCTCGGTCCCGCTGCGCAAGCTGAGTCTTCGCCATCGCACGGTCGGTGATCTGTCCTTCGTTCCTCACATCGACCACCGCACGGCAGTCACCGTGCCACATCCCCTGTTCCGTTCACCCCATCAGCCTCGGGTGTTGGTGGCTGAGGACAACCCCACCAACCGCGAGATCGTGGCGGACATGCTGAGTCACTTCGGCACGCTGGTGGAGCTGGCAGAAAACGGGAGGCTCGCGCTGGAACGATTGACTCTGGAGTCGTTCGATCTTGTCCTCATGGATGTGCAGATGCCAGAGCTCGATGGTCTGGAGGCGACACGCATGCTCCGAAAGCTCGAGGCAGAGAAACACCAGAACCGGACACCGGTTCTGGCCATGACTGCCTACGCACGACCCGAGGATCGAGAGCGATGTCTCGCGGCGGGCATGGACGACCATCTACCCAAACCGATCACGGTGAATGCGTTCGCGAGCGCCCTCACGCGCTGGCTCGGCGCCAGCTTCTGGTCCGAAACCAAGCAATCTGCCAAAGGACCCGAGATTGCGCCAGAGCTCGCGCCGGCGGCGAGCGACACCCCACGGCGCTTCGATGCCACCGGACTGCTCCAACGCACCACAGGTGACCGCGCCTTGATACGGCGCGTGCTCCATGGCTTTCTCCAAGATATTCCACAGCAACTACTCAGACTGGAGAGCAGTGCACAAGGCTGCGATCGCGAAGGCACCAGCAGGTTCGCCCACAGCATCCGAGGAGCAGCGGCCACGGTGGGCGGTCTGCTCTTGGCGGAGGAGGCCGAGGCCCTGGAGGAGTTGGCACCCACGTTGACTTCAGAACACCTGACGTCGCGCGTCCACTCGGTCGCGCAAGAATTCGAGCTGCTTCGAGACGCGATCCACGCGTCTCGACTCAACTTGCCGTGAACGGGAGCATGCCATGAAAACACTCATCGTAGAGGATGATTTCACCAGTCGCCTGATGCTAGAGGGGTTTCTCTCCGCTCTTGGGGAGGTACACATTTCAGTCAACGGCGCTCTGGCGGTCGAGGCGGTGCAACTGGCTCTCGAACAACAGCAGCCGTTCGATCTGATTGTGCTCGATATCATGATGCCTGAGATGGATGGTCACGAGGCGCTGGTCGCGATCCGCAATCTGGAGGAGAAGCGTGGCATCATGGTGGGGCAGGGTGCCAAAGTGGTGATGAGCACCGTTCTCGGCGACAAAGATCACGTGATGTCGGCTTTCCGCGACGCCTGCGACGGCTATCTGGTGAAGCCGATCGACAAGGGTCGTCTGCTCGCCATGCTCGCGCAGCTCGGCCTCGGCTGAGCCGCGACCGAACCCAGATAGCCTGTCGGCGCCGGTCGACAAGGGTCGTCTGCTCGCCATGCTCGCGCAGCTCGGCCTCGGCTGAGCCGCGACCGAACCCAGATAGCCTGTCGGCGCCACCGAAAGCTCTCGGTTCAGATCGCCGCTTCGGTGGTAGGCGCCGCCTGGATTCGGTCCTCGAAGGGAGAGTCTGCGTGAGTGGTGGGTGCGGACCGGATTCGGTCCTCGAAGGCGGAGAGCGCCGCCTTCGCACCTTCGCCCATCGCGACCACGATTTGCTTCCAGGGAACCGTCGTCACGTCCCCCGCTGCATACACGCCGGGCGCGCTGGTGCGGTTGTGGGCATCGATCATGATTTCGCCGAAACGGTTGGTATCGACGAGCTCGCGAACCACACTGCTGTTGGGGACAAGACCGATCTGGATGAACACCCCGTCGGCAGCGATGTCCAAAAGGGCCTCGCTGGTTCGATCCTGATAGCGCAGGCCGGTCACGCGAGCGCCATCGCCGAGCACCTCCGTGGAGCGCGCATGAGTCACGATGGTCACGTTGGGCAACGACTTCAGACGGCGCACCAGCACCTCATCGGCCTTGAGACCCTCGAGATACTCAACCAACGTCACTTTCGAGCAGATCCCTGCCAAGTCGATGGCCGCCTCCACCCCCGAGTTGCCACCACCCACGACCACCACCGGACGATTTCTGTAAAACGGCCCGTCGCAATGCGGGCAGAACGCGACACCACGGCCTTGATACTCCTTCTCGCCCGGGATCCCGAGTTCCCGCCATTTGGCACCCGTGGCCACGATCAGCGCATCCGCCGTCAGACTCTCGCCGCCTTTGAGCCGAATCACCTTCTTCTGAGAGAGCTCGATGGTCTCCACGCGACGGTGCTCGAGAACCGTGACCGGATAGGCGCGGAGATGCAGCTCCAGGTCAGCGCTGAGCTTCGGCCCCTCGGTGTACGGCACCGAGATCAAATTCTCGATACCGCTCGTCTCCTTGACCTGGCCTCCCAGCTGTTGGCCAACCAACGCGGTTACCAGGCCCTTGCGCGCGCTGTAGATGGCCGCAGAAATCCCCGCTGGGCCGCCTCCCAACACCGCGACGTCGTAGTGGGCGGTGGGCGCGGTGTGAGGCTCGGGCACAGCCTCCGGTTCGCCACCTGGAAAACGCTCCTCCAGGGCCTCCAGCAAATCTCCGAGGCTTGCCCGGCCGACGTGGATCACTCGGTCGAGGACCACCACGCTCGGCACCCCCTGGATCCCCAACCGTCTTACCTCGTCTTCGCAGAGTTCGCCATCGATGGTCTCGTGCTCGAGATCGCCGTGCAGCAAGGCCATCACATTGAGCGCCTGAACCACATCCGGGCAATTGGTGCACGAGAGCGACACATAGGTACGCACCTCGATCGGCCCACGCAACGCTCGGATACGCTCCGTGATGTCTGGATCGGGCAGCTTTCCCTTCTGGTCCGCGTTGAGGATCGCGAGCACAAGGGAGCTGAACTCGTGTCCCCCCGGAACCGCCCGAAAGCGAATGCCGGTCGGGACGCCATCCTTCAGGATGTCGAAGCGGACGTCCCTCACCTCTGGTCCCTGCTCCCGAAGCGTAAGCTTCGGGCTGGTGCTGACCAATGCCGACAGAAGCTCTCGAAGCTCGCTCTGCTTTCTATGCCGACTCGGCGACAACGCCAAGGTAAAATCCGACGATAGCCCGGAGAAATGCCCCGTCAACTGCTCTAGGATGGCTTCATCCAGCATGGCACGGCCCGATCTGCGGACGAGCGGGGTAAAGGAACCGGAGCACCTGCACACCCGCTCGACCCTTCGCTTTTCTTTCAGGTGAAGAGAGAGACTCCGTCAGATCTTGCCCACCAAATCCAAGCCGGGCTTCAGGGTGGCGGCACCTGGCTTCCACTTGGCTGGGCACACCTCCCCGGGATGGGTGGCCACGAACTGTGCGGCTTGGATTTTCCTCACCAACTCATCAGCGTTTCGCCCAATCGAGTTGTCCTGGATCTCGGCCAGCTTGATCAGGCCTGCCGGATCGACCAGAAACGTTCCGCGATAGGCCAGACCGGCCTCTTCGATGTGGACACCAAACGCGCGGCTGAGATGCCCGGTAGGGTCGGCGAGCATGGGGAATTTGATCTTTTTGATGGTCTCCGAGGCATCGTGCCAGGCCTTGTGCACGAAGTGCGTGTCCGTGCTCACCGAGTAGACCTCGACTCCCATTTGCTTCAGCTGCTGGTACTTGTCCGCCAGATCTCCGAGCTCGGTCGGACAAACGAAGGTGAAATCCGCTGGATAGAAGAAGAACACCGCCCATTTCCCTTTGAAATCGGCGTTCGAAATGCTCTTGAACTCTCCATCGTGAAAGGCTTCCACCTTGAACTCGACGACGTTGCTATTGATGATCGATGACATGGCTCGTATCGTTCCTTCTTTGTTTGAAGCGTCGTGAATGCTAGGCGCGCCCCGTGGCAAGAGCTGCCTGCTCATCGGGGGTAGCTTGGCAGACGCTGCAGCGCCCGCGCAGCTCCAGATGACAAGACTCTACAGTCCCAAGCTGGTGCCACCGTTCAACCATGCCGAGGGACTCGAGCTCCGGCAGATCCACGTCGAACGTGGCGCCACAGCTCCGACAGACGAAGTGATGGTGAGCCGAGAGGTTGGTGTCGAACCGCACCGCAGACCTTCGCGACCCGAGGGTGGTGAGCAGGCCAAGCTCAGTGAGCAGCCACAGCGTTCGGTACACCGTGTCGAGGGATACGGTGGGGAGACGAGCCCGGAGCCCGTCCATGACCTGCTCAGCACTCGGATGACCCTTGGCTCGAGCAACCTCCCGCAGCACCTCCCGACGCTGGAAGGTCAGCTTGATGCCGGCACTCTGGCAGGCCCTCTCGAACCTCTCCAGCCGGTGTGCCAGCTCCAAGTCGTCCAACATCCCAAGAATTCCTAGATCAGAATAGTTCCGGACCTTTTCCTTGGGACAGAGTCGCTCATGTCAACCCCGGCGGTGGCAGGATTGTCAGCCCGGAATGCTCCCGACGCGATCCCTTATCTCCAAAGGCGCTCTCGCATGGCCTTCTGGCCGGTACAGAGCGTTACCTTGGGGGGGTCTTGCCTCATAAGTGCCCGCTGCTGTCCGTATGACCTGGGGCGCCTCACCCGGGCACCCTGCACCGCAGACCCGACTGTGTGTTTACACACTTTACACACGCTAGACACACGGTACGATTTCACTCGATTTCAGTGTGAGCTTCTGGGATAGAGTCCCAGGTCAGATGCTGGAAGCGATTCGAGCATCTCGAACAAGTGACACAACGCCCCCCCGGCGACGCCGACATGCTTCGCCGGGGGTATCGTGTCGAGACTGCTACACAGGTTATTGAAGGAGGGAACAGTGATGAAAGAACCCTATGCTGTCGGGTGGGACGAGTCATTCGAGAAGCGTTCGTTGAATCCAATTCAGGTCGAGAGGTTGGCTGCGCTGGCCGAAGTACCGAAGGCTGAGCTCGAGGGTCGCGGTCTCCTCGAACTGACCGAACACTTCCGCTGGATCGAACCCGGGTGGCTGAGCCCAAACCGCGTTTGCGGTCAGGTGGTCAAGGAGAACCCTGCCACGCATGTGTTGGAACCGGTGCCTTACGCCCTGGTGCGGGTATTCGATGTGGATTGGAGTCTCTTGGGGCACTTCCCCGACCACTGGCCCTTTGGTTGGTTCTTCCCCCTGGCGCGTCGGCTCGAGCTGCTCGCCACCGTGCGGACCGACCGATGCGGCCGCTTCTGTGTGCGTGTACCGCGCTTCGAACTGGACTGGATCCGCCGTTGGTACAGGCTCACCCTGTGCCTGCCAGGACCCTTCGAGCCCCTGGATCTCTGCGACATCAAACCCTGGTTGTGCGAAGGCTTGAGGGAGGTCCCGGATTGGGATTTCGGTCCAGGACCAGTGATTGAAGACTGGCAGGATCGCCTGGGGCCCGAGCTGCTCGGTGAGCTGCTCGGCGCCACACAGCTGCCGAAGCTCGAGCGACCGCTGGACGAGCTCGGCGAGCTGTTGCGACTCGGAGCCGGGCGCGTCGAGCTTGCTCCACCCCTCGGTGAGGAACTGCAACGGCTCCACGAGAAAGGTGGCGCCACGGAGCTCGCTCAGGCACTCAAGATCCGCCTACCCAAGACGCTGCGACCAGGCAAAGGGCTCGAGGAGTTGAGTCCACGCCGGGTCTACGGTCCGTTCCGGAGATGTATCGATGTTCGGTTCCCGGTGTGGATGCCGCTCCTCGACGTCCCTGACATCACCTTCCGTGTGAGCCAGGATGTCGACGGCGATGGCCACGAGGAACTCATCTACACAGAGGGGCTAGGTGACGTGCGGGTGAACGCAACACTACCCATGAACGTGGTGCTGCGTGCCCAATCGAACGCAATCTCGATCCCACCGGCCTTGTGTCGACTGCCCGACGTACCCTGCGCGGAGCCAGGCCTGGTCATGGCCGGCCTCATGCCGATTCAGAACGAGCCAGCACCTGAGCCACCCTATCTGGAGCCAAGTCGCGGGACGGCAACCCGGGTGAACCGTCCCCATGTCACGGGGCATTTTGGGGAAGCCGTCGATGAGTCGATTCTAGGGCGGTCACCCTTCTGCTCGACGCTGCAGCTGCGCGGCTGTAACCGTCGGGACGGCGCTCGATACTACCGTGTGCTTGGGCGCCTTCGCGCCGAAGGTGAGCTCGGGTTCGGTCTCGAACGTCCTTGGGTTGGCGAGAGCTGGCAGCAGATCCGTTGGGTGGGAAGCCCTCCCCGCGTCGAACGTAGGCACATCGTCTCCGACGAGCAAGGTTGGTACCAGATCCTGGATGCTAGTGAGGGATGGCTCGATCCTCATCTGCTGCTCAACTGGCCAACCACCAGCTACGGCAACGGTCTGTACGAGCTACGGCTGGAGTTTGCCGACGCGAGCCGCCATTCGCTGGGGTTCTCCCCGGAACGTCGGCTGCGTGTCGACAATCGGCGCCCCATTCTCACGCCGCGTGTGGCATGGCGACCGCTCGGTCACGGGAGCTTCGAACCTGTGCCCTCAGGCTGCGCCGTGTTGAGGCGCCGCGCCTCGCAACCCCTCGAGTTCTCGGTGGATCTCGTTACCAGCTGTAGCTTCTTGAGATCGGTGACGCTCGCCGCCACCGCCTGCGGTGGCATCCGTGCGGCTCGCACCTCGGCGCTCCCCGAGCAATGGGAGTCTCCCGACGCCGACGACGGGACACTCCAACGCTTCCACACCCATGTCACCGAGACCCATGTCTCCGAGAATGTGCGGTTCGTGCTGCCCGGACTCGCCGAGCCTGGTGTCTACGGTTTCCGCGCGGTGAGCCGGAGCCGCGCGTTCAATCCGGCGGGCGGCGACGGGGGGTTTGGTGCCAGCGAGTGGTTCTATGATCCCGGTTCGTACCGCTTCACCGAGTGGCACCGGCAGTTCGCTGTGGTAGACGTCTGAAGAGGGCTGTGAACACTACGCTATCTCTGATCTTGGCCGTCCTCGCCACGTTTCGGGTCGCACACCTGCTCGTGCGCGAGGATGGCCCCTTCGCAGGTTTCGCTCGCCTCCGTTCGATGCTGCGGCGCCACCGGCTTTCCGGGGCACTCGACTGCCTGACCTGCGCGAGCGTTTGGGTGGCGATACCATTTGGCTACCTGGTGTGGCGAGCATTGCCAGTCACAGCCGGGATCGCCGAGGGATTGATGACGTGGCTCGCCGTAAGCGGTGGTGCCTGCCTGCTCGACCGCTTCGGAGCTGTGCCCTTTGTTGCACAGCCCTTGCCTGACGAAAGCGAGCGCCCAGCTACGGACGATGCCACTGTGACCGAGAGGAGATCTTGAACCATGGCCTGTTGCACCACGAAAGATGCCGCGATCCGCGGGTTCACCGAGGCTTCGTCGCGAGAGCCGCCGGAGCTTCTTGGGCTGCTGCGGCTGCGTTACCTGGGCCCGCATGGAATCCGCGCCCGCGGTCCGGTGACAGGACGCTTCTACACCTTCGAGCCCCGCCGTCCAGACACGGAGGTGGACACCCGAGACGCTGAGTTCTTGCTACGAAACCCTGTGTTTCGCCGAGCATGAACTGATGTGAGACCGGTTCAGGCTGGTGGGTCCCAAGGTGGGAGCGGCACCTGACACTCCAGGGTTGGCGTCACCCATTTGAGAACGTTCAGCCAGAAGCGCTCCACCTGGTAGTCGGGGTGGTCGATCCACTCGCTGTTGTAAGTGATCCATTCGTCACCCCACACGAAGATCCGTCCCGCGCCGGCTTCTACTGCCCGCCCCACGTCGTGGCCACCTTCGGCTGCCACCAGCGTCCCTGCACCTTCCACCGGATAGCCATTGTCCACGCCGATCCGCGTGATGTTCTCCGTGGTGGGATGGGGGTAGAAGGTGGTGACGGGCACCGTGCTCTCATCTCCACCCTTCTGAAGGATCTGGGTGCTCGCGTAACTGACACCGAAGGGCGAAAGAAGAGCGTTGATTTGAGCTCGCTCATTGGCATCCGCGAAGCCAATCAACGTGATGAAGCCACCACCTGCTTGAATCCAGGTGCTGAGCGCCGCAACCTCGGCTTCACTGTACTCGTGATCGTTTTGGTACAGGTTCTGGGCGACGATGATCTGGAACGGCGCGAGCAACTCAGCGGTCAGAACCTGCGAGCCCAAGGCGACCGCTCCCGACGAGGCACGGGCGTTCAGCCACGTGTCAAAGACGTCACCCTCTCCCCAAGTACCAGGAATGCCCAGCGTTCCAATGGACAAGCAGTCGCAAACACCGTCTCCTGCCGCATCCAGATCGTCGATGATCCCGTTCAGATCGTCGTCGATGCCGTTGCAGATCTCCAGGCTGGCGCCCGGGGGTAGCCCCGTCGAGCCCCCCACGTTGTTTACGTCGATCCCCCCAGGTTCTCCACCGAAGCTGCCGCTCCCAGGCCCACCGCTCCCGGTTCCGCCGCCGGACGTTCCCGCGCCGCCGAGACCCCCTTCATCGCCTGAGGTGTCTTCCTCGGCGCTCGAACAGCCCAACGCGAGGAGAAGAAACGCAAGTGAGCAAAGGAGAGTACCGTTGGATTTTGTGTTCATACCGTCCCGTCCTTCCGCGCCTAGGCAGGGACGCCCAGCATATCAGATTTGCGAGTTCAGGGGGCGAGGGGAGCCGACCGCCCCACGAAGAGCCGATAATTTCGGTGGTGGTCGGTCGGCGCTCGCTCCGGGACGTTTCAATGAGGGCATAATCCAACTCGAGCGCGGTTGCGCTGTAAGCGCCCGCCGAGTCCTGCGTTCTTCGGGCATGACACGCTCGAAGCGCACCGCCTCCCTCGCCTTCTCCTGGCTCGCCCTCTTCACTCTCGCTTGCGCCACCTCCCCCGGGACGGAGCAAGTCACCAGCTCTCCTTCGACAAGGGAGCCTCATCACGACCTCAACGCCCCCGAAGAGGCCCGCACCAGCCCTGCGGCAGACAAGGGCGAGATGAACGCACGAGTTTTGGACCAGAACCCGCTCACGACGAGCGGCACGCCCTCGGCTCCCGTGCTCGGTGGGCCCCCAGCTCCCGTGCTCGGTGGGCCCCCAGCCATGGCCTCAAAACCGCGGGAACAGAAGTCGACCACTTTCGCACAGGCGCCCGCTGAAACCGCGAAGGGACGCAAGAAAGCGCTCACCCAGGAGGCCATCGCGCTCGGGGCGGGTCAGGTTCCCCTTTTGCCTACCGAGCACCACGATCGCTACGAGCACCGCAAGGACAGCAGCTTTTTGTCGGTCACCACCCACCCGCTGTCGACGTTCTCGATCGACGTGGACACGGCTTCCTACGCCAATGTGCGACGCTTCCTCGTGGAAGGACAGAATCCGCCCGTCGGCGCCGTGCGCATCGAGGAGATGCTCAACTACTTCACCTACCAGTATCCCGAGCCCACGGGTCAACACCCACTCGCGGTGCACACAGAACTCACCAGTTGTCCGTGGAACAGCGCCCACCAGTTGCTCCGAATCGGCGTGAAGGGCAAGGACATCAGCTCCGCCCGCCGTCCGCCGCTCAATCTCGCCTTTCTGGTCGATGTCTCGGGTTCGATGAACTCACCCGACAAACTCCCGCTGCTGATCGATGGGCTGCGCCTGCTCACAGCGCAACTTGGACCAGAGGATCGCGTCTCCCTCGTGACCTACGCGGGAAGCAGCGGGCTCGTGCTCGCGCCCACCAGCGGTACCGAAAAGCAGACCATTTTGCGCGCGCTCGAGCGCCTGACTGCCGGTGGCTCCACCAACGGGGCCTCAGGCATCAGCTTGGCGTACTCGACGGTGCGAAAGAACTTCGACAAAACTGCGGTCAACCGCGTGATTTTGGCGACCGACGGTGACTTCAACGTGGGGGTGAGTCAGGATCATGAGCTCACTCGGTTGATCGAAACCGAGCGCAAGTCTGGGGTCTTCCTCACCGTGCTTGGGTTCGGTCGCGGTAACCTGAACGACCAGATGATGGAAAAGCTGGCCGACCACGGCAACGGCAGCTACGCCTACATCGACTCCTTGCGAGAGGCGAAGCGCGTGCTGGTCGAGCAGCTCCGCGGCACGCTGGTCCCGGTGGCCAAAGACGTCAAGATCCAGATCGAGATGAACCCCGAGGCCGTGGCTGCCTTCAGGCTGATCGGCTATGAGAACCGCGCGCTCGCCGATCGAGATTTCTCGAACGATCGGAAGGATGCCGGGGAAATGGGCGCGGGGCAAGCCACAACCGCTCTCTTCGAACTGGTCCCGAACACCGGCACACTCGAGCCCGAGCTCCGGTACGGGAGTCGCACCTCACCCAGCTCCAGGCGGGACCGCGAGCTTGCGATCGTGCACGTGCGCTACAAGTTGCCGACCGAAGACCGCAGCCAGCCCTTCGATCATATCGTAACTCGGAATGCCTACTCGACCAGCCTGAGCGCCGATCAGAGCACCGCTGCAGCGGTCGCCACCTTCGGGATGGTGCTGCGAGGCTCGCCGGATCGCGGCCTGGCATCGCTCGGCATGGCACATCGCTTGGCGGACAAAGGTCGCGTCTCCGATCCGGACGGTCGTCGCGCCGAGCTCTCGGAGTTGATTGGGCGGAGCCGCGCTGCCCATGGCCCGATGCGCGTACGATAGTTACTCGATCAGGCAGCCAAACGAGCTGGTGTCGAGTCGGCCGGTACCGAGGAAGACCTCGGTGCCGGCCTCGATGCTACTCAGGTACTTGCTGGTCGAAAACCCCCGGGTGGCGAGTGCGCCGAAGAAGTCCTTGAGGTCGAGGCGCATCCCCGTCTCTGCGTTCTCCTTTTTGACGAACGAGTAGACGTTCCAGTAGGTGATGGTGGCGCCGCTCTGATCCTGACCGGTGACCGCGCCTTCGTGCAGCTCGAAATCTTCCCCTGCGATGGTGAACTCCGCCACCGGGGAGCCGGTGCGGGAGATTGGCCCCGCTCCGTTCGAGCGATACAACCAGATCATGATCTCGTCGGTCGGTCGAAATTCTGGCACACCGTCGGTGTCCCATTCGTTGCTCGCACCCGTGAGTTCCACGGAGTGGACCCACAGATCGTACACGACATTCATGGTCACGGTCCCCTCCCGGGTCACCGTGTAGTCCCAATCGCAAGTGATGCTGTGATCCTCGGAGATCCTCAGAGGCAACCCGGTGCGTTCCGGCGGGACCTTCCACCCCCAGTGCCAGCCGAGCACCGCACTGCTAAAGGACTTGACGGTGTTCGGGGCTCCGGTCTTGGCGAAACTCGTCCCCCAACCAATCATGCTGCCACTGCTGCAGGTGCTAAAGACACACTGGTCAGTGGCGCTCTGGTCGCCCCACTGGTTGTTCCATACCCACAGGGGATCGAACATCAGGGTGTGCCCACTCGTGCAGCCGCGATTGGCCTCGGCACCAGGCTGGCAGGGGGTGAGCCCGGTCGCGGTGGATCCGCCGCTGCCAATCACGATCGCTCCGCCGATCCCGGTGCTGGGGCTGCCCGCCGCCCCGCCTATCCCCGCCGAACAGCTCCAAGTACCTGTCACTGCGCTGCAGATGCAGGGCAGGCCCGAGGCAAGCGTACAGCTTGCGCCACTCGTCTCGCAGTCGCCACCGCTCACACAGGGCAAGCTCTCCGCACCACCACTACCCGAGCCACCAGCGGCAACCTGGCAGCTCCACGATTGGGTGCGGGCGCTGCACACGCAGCTGGTGCCGAGTTCGGTGACACAGGTGGCGCCCGCCGGCTCACACCCACCATCCGGAGTGCAACCCAGGGGAGCGCTCCTACCACCACCTTCCGCGACCGCACCCGGCGCACCGCCCACCGAGCCCGGCACGATCGATTCGTTCTGCGGAGAATCACCGCAAGAGCTTTGGGAGGCAACCAGGGAGAGGAGTGCCGCGGTGAGAACGAGCGAGGTTTGATGGTGCGCCATAGGTTGGGAGTCTTCCAACGCTAGTCTGACCGGCAACCACCGAAATGCGAGGATTTGAGCAGAATTGCAGATTCGGAGAGCGCATTTTTGTGTGCGCGAGTCCTTTTGGAGATTTTCGGGTCAGGAGTGTACCGAAACCGCACTCCGTCGCCCCGGGCAAGGAGAGCTAGCCGCCGAGGACGTCAGCGATCCGGTACAGCCGCCCGGGTGCCGCTCGAGACAGGAACTCGGCGGCGCGGAGTGCCCCATGGGCGAGGAGCTCACGGCTGGTGACCCGATGGGTGAGCTCGAGACGCTCACCCATCCCGAGGATGTGGACGCTATGATCGCCGATCACGTCACCACCGCGCACCGCCAGGATCCCGAGTTCCTGGTCACCGCGCGCCCCAACCATGCCCTCCCGAGCACACAGATCGCGCAGCTTGGGCCGCCCGGCACGCACCGCCTCTGCCAGACGCTTGGCGGTGCCGCTCGGTGCGTCGGCCTTCTTGCGATGGTGCACCTCGACGATCTCGACGTCGAACCCGTCACCCAAACGACGCACGGCGTGTTCCACGGCTTCGGCGAGCACCTGAATCCCGAGACTGGTGTTGGGAGCCCAAAGCACCGGCACCTCGCGCGAAAGCCGCTCCATGGCGGCGATGGTCGCACCATCGAGCGCCGTCGTGCCGCTCACCAGCGGCAGACGCAACCGTTCGATGACCGAGAGCAGGCGGGGCACCGCCGCGGCCGCCGAAAAATCAATGACCAGGTCCGCCCCAGTCAAGGCGGCGGAGAGGTCATCACTCGCGAAGACCCCGATGGGACCCATCCCTGCCACCAAGCCCAGATCGGCGTCTTTGAGCGGATCGCCTGGGGCGCAGCTCCCGCCAACCAAGACCAATGCGCCTTGACTTTGGCCGATCAAGCGGGTGATCGCCTGCCCCATGCGCCCAGTGGCCCCATGCAATGCGATCTTCACGAAGCCTCCAGACAGTCTCGACAAACAGCGCTCACGCGTTCAATGGTGGAAGGTTCGGCGTCGATGAGCGGGAGGCGAACCGTCGGATGCATCATCTGACGGGCGGACAGGATCCCCTTGGTGGCCTGCGGGCTCGGCTCGATGAAGAGCACGCGATGGACCGGGACCAACCGGAGGTGGCGCGCGCGGGCGAGCGTGAGGTTACCAACCTCGACCAGCTTGGTCACCTCCTCGACCTGCTTCGGATACACGTTGCTGGTGACGCTGATCACGCCGCTCGCCCCCACCGCCATCAACGGCAGGGTGAGCGCATCATCTCCACACATCACCCGCACCCGGTCTTTGGCTCGACCCACCAGATCCTGGCAGTAGAGCACGTTTCCGGAGGCATCCTTGACGCCAACCAGGTTGGGGCACAGCTCCAGCATGCGCAGGGTGGTATCGACCTTGAGATCTACGGCCGTTCGCGCGGGCACGTTGTAGATGACCACCGGAATCCCCACACCCTCGGCGATGGCCCGCACGTGCCGCAGCATGCCCTCTTGGCTCGGGCGATTGTAATACGGCATGACCACCATCACGCCATCGGCACCTGCACGCTCCGCGGCGCGCGCGAGCTCGAGGGCATGTGCCGTCGAGTTGGAGCCGGCACCGGCGAGAACGCTGACCTCACCCCCGGCAAGATCCACAGTGCGACGCACGAGCTCGAACTGCTCGGTCGCGGTCAGCGTCGGGCACTCGCCAGTCGTGCCGCAGGGCACCAACCCGCTGACCCCTCCCTTCAGCTGGTGTTCGATGAGGCGCTCGAAGGCAGGCCAGTCGATGGCTCCTTCGGGGAGGAAGGGGGTGACCAAGGCCGTGAAGGCGCCACGCAGGGCTAGAGAGGACATCGGGGTCCCCGGGTTTTTGCAAAAACCGCCACGAAAAGCAACCTGCCCAGCCTAAGAGTCACGCCCACGCGGCGCGAGCGAGGCCAAAAAATAGCCCAAGGTGCCGTGCGTGCGGGGCAAGAGCCGGCCCGAGGACACGCCGGGTCCGAGGGCCGCAACGATGGCCGGCTCCTCAAAGGGCACCGGTGTGAGGCAGTCCGCCACTGCCTCCAACACCCGCTCCGCCTCCTCCTCGAGCACGCTGCACACCGCGTACACCACGCGCCCCGAGGGCCGCACTGTTCGCGAGGCCTGCCGGAGGATCGCGGCGGCAAGGCGCCCGAGGCGTTCGGGATCCTCGGGCGCCAGCCGAAGCAGGAGCTCGGGACGGCGCCACAGCGTCCCGGTGCCCGTGCAAGGCGCGTCGACCAGCACCCGATCGACAGGCTCTGACCAGCGCGCCTCGGGCTGGCTCCAATCCCTCACCTCGGTCACGAAGCCCGCAAGGCCCAACCGCTCCATCTCGAGACGCAACGCGGCCAGCTTCTTCGGGTAAAGATCGGTCGCAATCACTCGACCGAGAGGGAGCACGCGTTCCAGCAAGAGCGAGGTCTTCTGGCCGCGCCCCGCGCAGGCGTCGAGCACGACCTCACCAGGTGCTGCACCGACCGCGAGGGCGATCAGCTGCGCCCCCTCTTCCTCGATCACGAAGTCACCCCGTTCCCAGCCGGGGAGTCGTCGGAGATCTCCGAGATGCATCACCCGGCGACACACCGGCGACCAGCGCCCGATCTGGGCGTCTGCGAGCTCGGCAGGCACGGCCCGACCCGCGCGCAACCGAACCGACACCCAGGGCTCGGACGGCCCATAGTGATGACTGTCTGCGGCCGGGGCGCGGCCGAGGAGTGCGTCGGTCTGCTCCTCGCCAACCGCCGCCACCAGACGCTCGTGGAGCCACTTGGGACAGCTCCGCCGAATGGCAGCGGAGAGGTCGAAGCGGCCACGCGCCTCACTGACTCGCCGCAGCACGGCGTTCGCGAAACCCGCAACCGCCGCCCCACGCAGCGTACGGATCTGGCTCACGGCCGCGTCGACCACCACCGGCACCACGCAGTGGTCCATGGAGAGGAGCTCCGCGGCGGCCACCTCCAGCAGCGCGTTGACCCGAGGATCGTCGGGGAGCCCGCGCGGCGCGTGCCGCGCCAGCTCGTCACGGATCCCTCCGAGCAAGCGCAGCGTGGTGTAGACCAACTCCGTGGTGCGGGCGCGCGTCGAACCGTCGAGATCCGGGTATCGCGCGAGCAGGGCATCGAGCGCTGCCGCCGCAAACGCCCCACGGGTCTCGACTCGCTCGACCACGCGCGCCGCCAGCACTCGCGCCGACAAGGAAGCATCTGCACGGCGCGGCGCGCTCTGCTTTTTCTGCGAAACCGGCGTCATCCTCGCAGCTCCTTCAGTTGCTCCATGATCACGTCCCAACGGCTCTGCACGTCGTTTTTGAAGGCGAGGGCCATCAACACCAAGAGCACCACCATCCCGACCAAATGCGCGATCTCACGAATCCGAAGCGGCAGGGGCCGGCGCATCACCGCCTCTAGCCCGAGAAATGCCAGCTGTCCACCGTCCAAAACCGGGACCGGCAGCAGATTCAGAAGGCCAAGATTGATGCTGAGTAGGGCCATCACCCAAATGAAGAAGCCGGGACCCTTCCGCCCTTCCTCGCCCGCAACCTCATAGATGGTGATCGGTCCCGAGAAAGAATCCCAGCTCAGGCGACCTTGAACCAGGCGCACGAAGGCAACCGCAATCAACCGCGAGACATCGAAGGTCTCTTCGATGGCGCGTTGTGCCGAGTACAGCACCGGTGAAGGATGCTCGACTCGCTCCTCAGGAGCGAGCGGAATCCAGTGCTCGACCCTGAGTACGTACTTTTTGGCGATCTGACCCTGATCATCGACGAAGTCTTCGCGACGCACCTGGAAGGTGCCCGAGCGCACACGGCCATCGCGCCCCGCGAGATAGTCGATGCGGTGTGGGCGATCCGGAGTGCGCTTGACGCGTTCGATGAAGGTCGACCAAGCCGGCATCGGCTCGTCGTCGAGCCGCAAGATGCGGTCCCCAGGGCGGAGTCCCGCGCGGTACAAGTAGGATTCCTCGGGGACGATGGCTGCATACAGATCCGCGAGTTCGATCCCGGTCCGCGAGACCAGATCTTGCGTCGCCGGATCGGGCGTGAGCGCCACCACGCCAGCCTCGAAGACTGCCATCGCTGCCAAGCCCCCGAGAGCGTCGTCGAGCTCGATCGGCCTGAGGTAGGAGACAGGCACTGTCTCTCCGCGGTTGTCGAGGAGGATCCGCTCGAGGTCGATGTAGCGCCGCACGGGTTCACCATTCACCTGAGTCACCACATCGAAGGTGCGGAGTCCGGCACGGTAGGCCGGCGACTCGGGATCCACGACACCAATCACCGCTGCCGGAGCGCTCGGTTGGATCCCAATCGTGCCCACACGTTCCACGATGTCGAGCTCGTGCTTCTGAGTGGTGTCGGTAGCCACCAACTCCACCTCGAAATGGCGATTCTCTCGGAACACCTTGAGCCGCAGGGTGCGACCAGGACTGCGCGCGACGATCCGCTTCACCTCGTCGAAGGTGCCGACGTCCTCGCCGTCGATACTCATGATCCGATCGCCGGGACGCAGCTTTCCGTCCGCGGGATGCCCCGGCAAGACAACCCCAACCGTCGGCGGCAAGAGCGGACCCTCACTCACGAACACCGCGAAGTAAAGCAGGATCGGGAAGATCAGGTTCATGACCGGTCCTGCCACGATCACGATCACGCGCTTCGCTATCGACAACGACTCGAAGGTTCGACGACGGTCCTCGGGCAGCACGATGTCGGTCTTGTTCGACTCGAGCATCCGTACGTAGCCCCCGAGCGGCACCAACGCGACGCAGTACTCCGTCTCCCGACCGCGCAGTCTGAGCAGCTTCGGGCCAAAGCCAAGGGAGAAGGTCAACACCTTGACGCCGAAGGCCTTGGCGACCAAGAAGTGACCGAGCTCGTGCACGAAAATGAGCGAGCCGATCAGGACGATGAAGTAGAGCAGGTCCATTCGAGGGCTAACTGACCGGCCAAATGGGCGGTCCAGCCTAGCATGGGCGACCCAAAGGCAGCTAGCATCCCACCCATGTCCGTGCTCCCTCCCAGAAGCGCCCACGAGTCAGAGGTGATTCTGAGCCACCTGATGCTCCTTTACGATGCCAATCCACACGGCAACGTGCACGGTGGAGTGCTGATGAAGATGGTGGATGAGGCCGGTGCCTTGTGCGCCATGCGCCACGCGCACGCGACCTGCGTGACCGTCGCCGTCGACTCCATGTGCTTTCTGTCCCCGGTCCACGTCGGTGAACTCGTGAGATGCAAAGCGCGGGTGACCTGGGTCGGTCGGACCTCGATCGAGGTTGCGGTCGAGGTCGATGCCGAAGACTGCGTGCATCAGACCATCACCGCCACCAACTCGGCGTTCCTGGTGTACGTGGCCCTCGACGCCGCCGGGCAACCTACGGCTGTCCCACCGTTGCTCCTCGAAACCGAGCAGGATCGTCGCGCCTGGCAAGAGGCGGTCTCGCGTCGTGCGCTCCGCCTGCTCAATCGTGCTCCGGGCTTCGGTCACACACCGTCGGACACTTGAACAGCAGGGCGGGTTCGAAACTCGAGCAACGCCGCGCCGAGACCGAGCAGCAGGGTGGTACCGATCTGGATCACGTACAAGATGAACACGAAAGCCGAACCCTCGCGCACCAGCTGTTGCATGGGAACGAACATGATCATGCCAGCGTAGGCCGAGATCTGAAAAGATCCGAAGAAACCCGGTGCACTCGGCACGATCACGCCGATCGACAGGACACCACAGATCGCCATGACCTCGACGAATCCGAGGTTGGTGAGCCCGGTGCCCCACATAAGGAGCCAGGTTGCGAGCGCGTTGCCGAACCAGAAGAGCAGGGTGGTGACGAGGAAGGGCAGCGCGGTGCGGGGAGCCCGGAGGAACTGCAACCCCTCACCCAGGCGTGACAAGGCCGCCGCGGAGCGCTCGGCGAAGCGGGGTGCCGTGCGTCCGAACAAGCGCTGGACCAGCCGCTGGAAGAGCTCTCGAAAGCGGTAGAAGACCAACATCCCCACGAACAGAACCAGAAACGCGAGGCCGGTGGTGATGGCCGCCTGCGGGATGATGCGCGCCGGGATCGGCAGGGCGCCAATACGATCAGGGAGCGGAGAGAGCGGCGTGCTCATCCAGAGCGACGCGATCAGAAGCCCACTCAAGAGCAGCCCGTCGATGATCCGCTCGGCGCCCAGGGTACCGGTGGTGGCCAAGAGGCTCATCCCTCCTCGAAGCCGCATCAACCCCGGGCGCACCACCTCCCCCATCCGAAACGGCAGGATCACCAGCGCCGCGTACCCGATGAGGAGGATCCTCATCACCCGTCCCAGCGAGACCCGACCGAGCGGAGCCAAGAGGAGCTTCCACCTCAGACCTCGCAGAAACTGCAGGCCCACCCAGAGCACGGTGTACCCGATCAAGGGCAGGACGGTGGTCTTCGCGAAGGCCTCGCGAGCCGGGAACATGGGCAGCGCCCCGCGATGCAGGAGATAGGCGAGACCGAGCCCGAGCAGCACGGATGCCAGCAAGAGCGCCCACCTCTTCCGGAGCCAGGCGCCGAACCCACCCTCGACCTCGACCAACCCCTGACTCGGCAGAGGCTCGGGCATAACCATGCCGGACCGCTCGGAGTCGGCTCCACCTGGTTGTCCCTTCGGGTCACGGCCTGCCATGGCCACCGGTTCTAGCTCGGCGCACCGTCGCTCGCACAGGTTAAGTGGACGCCGACCCTGGCCCGCGGCTCGCCGAAACCGGATGCGGCGCGCGACAGAGCGGCCCGGGCGTTCCCCGCTCCGCCATGGTTTCGCCCACAAAACCGTGCTAGATGACGGCCGGCGAGTATGGCGTACCGGAAACGAGGCTGGTTCGGAGGTTCCTTCTCCGCTCGGCTCGAAGATGGCGGGAACGTGCAAGCGCGGAGGCTGACATGGTGACGGAGACAGCGACGGACAAGAAGGACCACCCATCCTCGACCAGTGAAGCCGGCCTCGAGCAGGTCATCATCTACGTCCCCGCCTACAACGCGGCGGCCACCTTGCCGCGGGTTCTGGATCGCATCCCCCCGGAGGTACGCGAGAAGGTCTCCGAGATCTTGGTGGTGGACAATCACAGTGAGGACAGCACGTACCTGGTGGCGGTAGGCTACCGTGAGCAAAATTCGCTCTTCAACCTGCGGGTGATCCAGAACCCGGAGAACCTGGGCTACGGGGGCAGTCAGAAGGTCGCGTACAGCCGAGCCATCGAGGCCAATCAGAAGGGTGTGGCGATGCTGCACGGGGACGCCCAGTACGCGCCCGAGCTGATCGGCAAGCTGCTGACGCCGATCCTGACAGGGGAGGCCGACATGGTGTTTGGCTCACGGATGGCGGGGGATCCACGCGCCGGCGGCATGCCGCTCATCCGCTACCTCGGGAACCGGTTTCTTACCACCATCCAGAACCTGCTGCTCGGCACCTCGATCAGCGAGTTTCACTCTGGGTACCGCGTGTACTCGGTAGACGCGCTCAAGAAGGTCCCCTTCGAGCGGCTGTCTTCCGACTACCACTTCGACACCGAGATCCTGATCCTGTTCGTGCACAAGGGGCTGCGGATCCGCGAGCTGCCCATCCCCACCTTTTACGGCGAGGAGAAGAACTACGTCAACATCTGGAAGTATGGGATCCAGGTTCTGGTGACCACCGCCAGTTACGCCCTTCACCGCCGAGGACTGCGGCGCTCGCGCAACTGGGGTCGGATCCTCGACGGCATTCTTCCCGGCTCTCGATCCGACGGATGACAAAGCTCAGAGTCGCGCTGACTGGCGCAAGCTCGTACACGGGGGCCTGCATCGGCGAGGCGCTTTCGCGTGCCGGTGCCCAGGTGTTCGCGCTGTGCCATCGGGCACCCTCGTCCTACCAAGGTGTGAAGGCGCTCCGACTTCGGCGCGTCGCGGAGGCCGGGGCAACCCTGGTGGGGGAACTCTCGGCCGAAGATGGACGACTCGCTGCCTGGGTGCGCGCCGAGCGGTTAGATGTGTGGATCCACCACCACCACTTCATGGAGGATTTCCGCGCTCGAGATTATCGGGTGGAGGCGGCCGAGCAGGTGGCTCTCCTGCCCTTACCTGCCCTGTTCGAGGCGCTGACTCAGGCTGGGGTGCGGCAGGTGCTCCACTCCGGAACCTACTTCGAGCCCGGGGAAGGCGGACCGCTCCGGACCTCGCCGCCGACCCCCTACGCCGAGCACAAGGCGCGCACCTTCCGCGCGGTCGAGGCGGCCTGTGAAGAGCGTGGTCTCGCGCTCACCAAGATCGTCATCCCCGCGCCGATCGGCGCCCTCGAGAATGAGGATCGACTCACCCCACAGCTGATCCGCGCGGCGGAGAGCGGCCAGCCCTTCGTGCTCGGCGCCCCGAAGGCGGTGATGGATGTGGTGCCCGGTGAGAGCCTGGCCGAGGTCTATGTGCGGGCGGCCCTCACGGAGCGTTCGGGGCTCTCGGCGCCGGTGCGGGTGCTCCGCCCCTCGGGGTGGGCAGTGACCGTGGAGGAGTGGATCGCCTGGGTGCACCAGCATGTCCTTTTGCCTCTCGGACTCGGTCCCCGCCATCAACTCACAATCACGTCCCCCGATTCACGGATAGAACAGGCCCACTTCGAGAACTCACCTGCCGAGCGGCTCATCATCGACTGGCCTCGGGTCGGCACCCGCTACGCCCGCGAATGGCAAGACAAGAGTGCCTGGATTCTGGGGTGAGGGCTATGCCTCACCCGTGGCGCGGGGCCCAGTCGTAGCCAAAATACGGGTCATCATGGGGTCGGTAGCTGATCTCTTCCCGCGAGTGCGGTTCCGTCGCGCAGTTGGCGATCAGCGAGGGGACCTGTCCGAGCCCGCGAAAACCGTTCCAGACGCGGCTCGGGACGGTGATGAGCTTCGGATCCTCGGGATGAAGGAACACCTCCTGGAAGTAGCCCCGCGTCGGCGAGTCCTCGCGGTCGTCGAACAGCGCGAACCGAACGGCGCCGGTCACAAGGTAGTAGTTGAGCTTCATCGAGCGGTGGTGGTGCCAGGCCTTGGTCATCCCCGGGTAGATCTGACTAAAGTAGATCTCCCCAAATTTCTCGAAAGCAGGCTCATCACACCGCAGCATGTGAAAGACCGCGCCGCGATCGTCAAAGAGCTTTCGCTTGGTGGTGATGATGACGCCATGCAGGCACCGGTCAGCTTCGATTCGTCGAGGGGATTCGGGCACGGAACACTCCAGAAAGGATGGGCCGAGGTGGGGCAACACGGGCTCCACCGCCACGCGGGCATGCTAGGCTCGGCGCCGGAGGCAAGTCCATCGTGAAAACCGTGATTCTATGTGGGGGGATGGGAACGCGACTGGCGGAGGAGACCACCGTCCGCCCCAAACCCATGGTCGAGATCGGCACCCGCCCCATCCTCCAGCATCTCATGCGCATCTACGCGCATCACGGATTCTCCGAGTTCGTGCTGGCGCTCGGCTACAAGGGCGAGCAAATCAAGCGCTATTTCTTGGACTATCCCCTGCTCTCCAGCAATTTCTGCGTGGACCTCGGGACGGGAGATCGCACCATCTACCGCAAGGCCCCGCTCGACTGGAAGGTGCACCTGCTCGACACCGGAGAGCACACGATGACGGGGGGGCGACTGCTCCGCCTGAAACCCTTCCTGCACGACGACGACACCTTCCTGCTCACCTACGGTGACGGCCTGGCGAACGTCGACATCGGCCAACTGGTCGCTTTCCACCGCGCTCACGGGAAACTGGCCACGGTCACCGCCGTGCGACCTTCGGCGCGGTTCGGCGGCATCCTTCTGGATGGGGATCGGGTGACCTCCTTCCTCGAGAAGGCGCAGCTCTATGAGGGCTGGATCAATGGGGGCTTCTTCGTGTTCAACCGCCGCATCTTCGATTACCTGAAGGACGACACCACCATCCTCGAGCGCGATCCGATGGAAGCGCTGGTGCAAGACCAAGAGCTGATGACCTATCGGCACGAGGGCTTCTGGCAGTGCATGGATACGATCCGCGAGAAGAACCTGCTCGAAGAGCTCTGGGCCTCGGGCGCTCCGCCCTGGCGCGTCTGGTCTGAGGAGGGAGGCTGATCCGATGCCCTTCGGCACCTTGCGCGGCAAGCGAGTCTTCATCACCGGACACACCGGGTTCAAAGGGTCGTGGCTCAGCGCCTGGTTGCTCGAGCTGGGCGCCGAGGTGGGAGGCTTCTCGAAGGATATCCCCACCACGCCGGCCCTGTTCGAGAGCCTGGGCCTCGAAGAGCGCATGCACCACACTCTGGGCGACATCCGCGACCTTTCCGGCCTACGCCGTGCCCTCGAAGCCTTCGACCCAGAGCTGGTCATCCACCTCGCGGCGCAGGCCCTGGTGCGCGACTCGTACCGTGATCCGGTAGAGACCTTTGCGACCAACGTGCTCGGCACAGTACATGTGCTCGAGGCGTGCCGCGCACTGCCGCGCCTACGCGCCTTGGTCAACATCACTTCCGACAAGTGCTACGAGAACCGTGAATGGTGCTTCGCGTACCGCGAGAGCGACGCGATGGGCGGAGCGGATCCCTACAGCGCCTCCAAGGGCGCCGCCGAGCTGGTCTTCGCCTCCTATGCGAGGAGCTTCTACCGTAACGGGTCTTGTCGGGTCGCCTCGGCGCGGGCCGGCAATGTGATCGGTGGCGGTGACTGGGCCCGGGATCGCCTGGTGCCCGACTGCGTGCGAGCCTGGTCGCGAGGGGAAACGGTCGTGCTGCGCAATCCGCGCTCGGTGCGCCCTTTCCAACATGTCCTCGAACCACTCTCGGGCTACCTGGTGCTGGCGCGCGCCCTGCTCGAGGAACGGCCGGGAGTGCACGGCGAAGGTTTCAATTTTGGTCCGGCACCCGACGCCTTCGTCTGCGTGAGCGAGGTGGCCCAGGCCTTCGCACGCCATTTTCCCGAGGCCCGCACCACCACTCTGTCCACCGAGCAGGCACAGACCGAGCCCCACGAAGCGGGCCTGCTGAAGCTGAGCTGCGAAAAGGCTCAGGCCCTCCTTGGCTGGCGCCCGACGCTCGACCTTCTGACAACCCTCGAGTGGACAGCCAGCTGGTACCGTGCTCACACGCGCGGGGAGGCCCTGGGAGAACTCACCCAAAGCCAGATCCTCCGCTACATGGAGCTGTTCCGCCGTGTCGAGGAACCACGCGGCTAGCCGCGACCTGATCCAATCAGCGCATCGAGCAACCACGAGCAAGCATCGTCACAGAGAGCATCGGTGCGGGCGCGCGCGTCCAGGGGACTCGCATCGAGCGCCGCTGTAGCGATGATCCCCTGCGACAAGGCCACGGCCAGGTCCACGATCCGCTCGAGAGCGAGCCGCGGCGGAACACGCTCGCGGCCGAGTTCTTCGAGCAACCGCCGGGTCAGCCCCTGACGCAGCTCGCTGGCGCGGTGCCAAGCGGGGCTCGTCTCGAGTCGCGACTCGAGACCGAGCATCCGTGCCCACACGTGCAAAATGCGCGAGCTGTCCCGATCGTCGAGGTAGTAGTCGACGCGTCGTCGCACCAGGGTGATCACCGCGTCGACCGCGCGCCGTTCCTCGCCGACCGCATCGCTCAACTGCCGCGTCTCCTCTTCCTGCACCTCGATCGCGAGGGCGTACACGAGGTCCTCCTTCGAGTCGAAGTAGTAGTAGACGCCGGGTTTGCTGACGCGGGCGGACTTGGCGACCCGAGCCACCGTGAAGTGCTCGATACCCTCGGTGACCAAGAGCTGGCGCGCGGCTCGCATGATGAAGTGGCGCCGCTCCGCGTGGCGTGCGCGCTTGCGCGCTTCCCGCCTGCGGTCACCCTCTTCGGTCCGTCCGGTGACAACCGACACGGTCATGAGATCTGATGAGCGTATCGCGGTTCTTGGGTGTCTCGGAAGGGGAGTCCAACGAGCCTTAGAAATTCCGATGAAATGGAGCTCCGGCCAGGTGTTCTGCTGGGCCCGCCGAGCGGTCGGCTGAGATAGTGGCAGACAATTGCCCATCCCGTACTAGCCTCCCCGCCCGAGGTCGAAGGACCAGGCGCCCTTTTGCACGAGCCCTCCAAAGACCCCGTCGTGAGTCCATCATGCTGACTTGGATCGCAAAGAAGCTCTTCGGAACCAGTAATGAACGTGCCATCCGGCGCATCCAGCCCTTGGTGGCGCAGATCGGGCGGTTCGAGCCAGAGATGCAGAAGCTCTCGGATGCCGCTCTCAAAGCCAAGACTGCCGAGTTCCGACAGCGGCTCGACAACGGCGCCAAGCTCGACGACCTGCTCCCCGAGGCTTTCGCGGTCTGCCGCGAGGCGAGCTGGCGTGTGCTCAAGATGCGGCACTTCGACGTCCAGTTGATGGGTGGCGTGGTCCTGCATCGGGGCCGGATCGCGGAGATGCGAACCGGAGAAGGTAAGACCCTGGTCGCCACCCTGCCCATCTACCTCAACGCCCTGGAAGGCAAGGGTGTTCATCTGGTCACCGTCAACGACTACCTGGCGCGGCGTGACGCGGAGTGGATGGGACGGCTCTACACCTGGCTTGGGCTGAGCATCGGGGTGATCGTCAACGGCCAGTCGGACGCGGAGAAGCGGAGCTCGTATCTCTCGGACATCTGTTACGGCCAAAATAACGAGTTTGGCTTCGACTATTTGCGCGACAACATGAAGTTCTCCGCGCTCGATTACGTCCAGCGACCGCTCAACTACGCGATCGTCGACGAGGTGGACTCGATCCTGATCGACGAAGCGCGCACCCCCCTCATCATCAGTGGCGCCGCCGACGCAGCCAGCGAGAAATATCGCCTCTTGAACGAGGTCGTGACCAAGCTGCGCAAGGACGAACACTACACGGTGGACGAGAAAGGACACAGCGCGACCCTCACCGACGAAGGTGTGGACACGGTGCAACGGTTGGCTGGGGTCTCGAATCTCTACGATCCGGCCCATATCTCCACCCTGCACATCCTGAACCAACTGCTGCGGGCTCACGCGCTCTACAAGCGTGACCAGCACTACATGGTCTCTCCCGATGGTAAGATCCTGATCATCGATGAGTTCACGGGGCGCGTGCTCCCCGGTCGCCGCTGGAGCGACGGTCTACACCAGGCCGTCGAAGCCAAGGAGAACGTGCGGATCCAAGAGGAGAGCCGCACCATGGCCACCATCACGTTCCAGAACCTGTTCCGGCTCTACAAGAAGCTCGGCGGCATGACGGGCACCGCGGAGACCGAAGCCCAGGAGTTCAGCTCGACGTACAAGCTGGACGTGAACGTGATCCCCACCAACCAACCGATGGTTCGCGCCGACCACCACGATATCGTCTTCAAGACCGAGCGCGAGAAGTTCACCGCGGTGATTCGGGAGATCCTGGAGCAGAACCAGATCGGACGACCTGTTTTGGTCGGCACCACCAGCGTCGAGAAGAGCGGAGCCATCAGCCGAATCCTCGAGAAGAAGGGGGTGGCTCACCATGTCCTCAACGCCAAGCACCATGAGAACGAGGCGTTCGTGGTGGCGCAGGCGGGCCGCAAGGGGGCGATCACAGTTTCGACCAACATGGCGGGTCGCGGCACCGACATCAAGCTGGGTGGTAACCCGGAGATGCTCGCCAAATGGGAGCTGCAGAAATCGGGCAAGACCGTAGAGGCGGATCCCGAAGCCTTCGCTGAGTTGTTGGCCAAGTACGAATCACTCTGTCAGTCCGAGCACGACGAGGTCGTGGAGCTAGGAGGGCTTCACATCGTCGGCACCGAGCGCCACGAGTCACGCCGCATCGATAACCAGCTCCGTGGCCGCGCCGGTCGCCAAGGAGACCCTGGCTCCAGCCGCTTCTACCTTTCGCTGGAAGACGACCTGATGCGCATCTTCGCCGGAGATCGGGTAAAGAACCTGATGGACCGGATGGGCATGCCCGACGACGAACCCATCGAGCACCCCTGGGTCACCAAGAGCATCGAGAACGCCCAACGCAAGGTGGAGGAGCGCAACTTCGATATTCGGAAGCACCTGCTCGAGTACGACGACGTGATGAACGCGCAGCGGCGCACCGTCTATACCCTGCGTCAGCAGCTGCTCGAGGGCCGTTACCTGCCGGAGGAGCTGGATGAGCTCGGCACCGCCACTGGGAAGCTACGCACCATCGCGGTCGACACGACCATCGAGGACCGGGTAACTCCGCTGGTGGCGCAGCTGATCGGCATGTTTGCCGATCCTCCGGTCACACCGCGGGACGCGGACGGTCGGCCTCGCGCACCCAGCCGCGAGGAACTCCTCCCGAGTGAACGCCTGGCGGACATCGACCAGCTCGCACAGGAGGTCTATCACCTGTGGGGGGTGCGGCTACCAGACGAGATTCGGCAACTTGGGGTCCCGGTCACCGCCTACGATACGCTCCGCGATTTGGTGGCACGTGGGCTCTCCGAACAACTCGATCGCATGCTTGACCTGATTGATCGCGTGTGCGCCGCGATCGTCGAGGAGTGCTGCCCCGAGAAGCGTCCCCCGGAAGACTGGGACTGGGTGGGGGTACAGGATGGGTTCCGCGAACACTTCCGCCTGACACTCTCGAGCGAGGTGGAGCAGCTCGGTGAGCCGCACCGCGTGGTGCGTTACCTGTATCAGCGAGCCGAGGCCGCCTACCTCGCCAAGCAGGCTGAACTCGGTGTCGATCTCGCCCTCCGCGTCTTCCGTCATGTGTACCTGGAGACCATTGACGAGGCTTGGGTCGAGCACCTCACGAACATGGAGCATTTGCGCGATGGGATCGGGCTGCGTGGCTATGGCCAACGCGACCCGAAAAATGAGTACAAGAAGGAGGGCTTCAACCTGTTCGTCAACATGATGGCGAGGGTCAGCAGCAACGTCCTCTCCAAGTTCTTCGCCGTGCAGATCCAACGGCAGGATGAGATTGCCGAGCTCGAGGCAGAAGCCGAGGCACGGCATCACGCCCACCTCGACCAGGCCGTGGCACGCCACCCAACCGACCAGGAAGAGCCGAGTCCGGAGGCTATCCTTGCCGAAATGCGCAACCGCGTGTCGTCTGCCCCCCCTCCTCGCCGCCCGGCGCCGAGCGCCCCGAAGATCAATCGCAACGACCCATGTCCCTGTGGTTCAGGCAAGAAGTTCAAGAAGTGTCACGGCGCCATCGACGGAGAGTCGAGCGACGACGACTGAGTTCGGCACCATGATCCGCGTCGCGAACCTCTCGGTGAAGTACGCTGGAACGCGGGCCCTCACCGACGTGACATTGACGGTCGCGCCGGGCACGATGGTTGGGCTGCTCGGTCCCAATGGTGCCGGCAAGACTAGCTTTTTGCGTGTGCTTTCCGGTTTGATACGTCCGAGCTCAGGTGAGGTCGAGATCGGTGGGATGTCGCTCGCCGAGCACCCGCTCGCGACCCGACGACTCTTCGGATATCTGCCAGAGCAAACCCCGCTCACAGCCGAACTCCGTGTCGAAGAACAACTGATGTTCGCCGCCGCTTTGCGCGGGCTGCCGCGGAAGAAGGCGCGCGGGGAGCTCGACCGTTGGTGCGCGACACTCGGCCTCGCCGACAGCCGTCGGCGACTGATCGGCACACTGTCACGGGGAACGCGGCAGCGGGTCGGCATCGCCTGTGCCCTCGTCGGCTCCCCAAAACTCCTCCTCCTCGACGAACCCACGGCCGGGCTCGATCCGAACCAGATCGTCGAGTTTCGCCAATTACTCCGCCGTCTGGTTCCCGACCAAACCGTGGTCATCTCGTCGCATGTGCTCTCCGAGATCGAGGAGCTCTGCGACACGGCGATCGTGCTCTCGGAGGGTCGGGTGGTGGCTGAGGGGCCACTTCACACCCTTGGCCGCGACCGCGGCCGCGCTCGCTTGGTCTTGCGCTTTCGTGGCTCGGTACAGCTCCTGCGTCAGGTAACGGAGGAGCTCGGTGGCGAACTGAAGGGCCCTCCGGAGGGCGAACGCTCGGAGTCGAGCCCAGCAGATTCGGCCACAATCTTCTGGCAGGAAACCGAAGCAGACACCGAGAGATTGGTCGAGACTCTCCTGCAAAGGTTGCTGTCCCAGGGGCTTCGGGTAAGTGAGGCGAAGCTTCTGCCAAGTTCGTTGGAGGAGGTCTTCGAACAGCTGACTCGCGAGGATGGTCGCGCCTCATGAGGGCCTATTTCGGTATCGCAGAGCGCGAGCTGCTCCGGCTCTTCTCGACGACGCTCGGGTGGGTGCTGTTCACGAGCTTCCTTCTGTTCAGCGGCATTACTTTCGTGATGGTGCTGCTGGCCGGATCGGACGTCGCCGAACCGAGCCTGGAATTTAGCATCACTCAGGCACTGTTTGGACACAGCGTGTTCGTCCCGCTCGCCCTTTTGTTCTTGTGTCCGGCGCTGAGCATGCGCTCCTTCGCTGAGGAGCGACGCGTCGGCACCCTCGACACGTTGCTCGCGTCCCCGGTGGGGACCGTCACCTTGGTGCTCGCCAAGTTCTCGGCTCTGCTCGGCGCCTTCGCGCTGTTCTGGCTGCCCACCCTATTTTACTACGCCATCCTCGCACGCACCGGACAGGTGGAGCTCTTGGTGTGGCTGGGGTGTACCGGCATGGTCTTGCTGATCGGTTCGGTCTTTCTGGCCCTTGGGATGTGGCTGAGCGCCCTGGTCTCGAGTCAAGTGGTGGCGCTTGTCCTCTCCATGCTGATGGTGCTCGGGTTTCTCCTGGTCTCGGTCCTCGAACAGTTCACCCTCGACTCCGCGTTTGCCCCACTGCTCAATCACCTATCGATTCAGGCACAGCTTCGGGAGGCCTCCCAGGGCATCCTCTCGCTCAAGCGCGTAGTCTTCGATATCTGCCTTTCCGCGCTGGCGCTCACCGCCACCACCCTCACGCTTGCGCAGGGGAGGAACCGATGACGCCCCCCACGAACGCCACCTCACCCCGCCCGAACTGGCGCGCACCGGGCTCACTCCGTGGCCTGAGCATGGTGCTGCTGCTGATCCTCGCGTTCTTGGTGAACCTGTTTTTCGCACGGACCACACTCAGCATCGATCTGACCGCGGACCGCCGCAACACCCTGGACCCGAGCACCCGCGGTCTGCTCGAAAGCTTGAAGACTCCGGTCACGCTCACCGTGCTCATCGCGCGCAGTGAGCCCCTGGCCGCCGAACTCGAGCCGCTGCTCGAGATGTTCCGAAGGACTTCGAATGCGCTCGAGGTTGATTGGGTCGATCCCGATCGTGATCCCGCCCGCTTCGCAGCTCGGCAGTCGGAACTCGGGATTACCGCGGGCCGAACCGAAGACGACCGAGTGGTGACCGACTCGGTGATCGTCGTCAGCAGTCAGAGTCGACACTACTACATCACGACCGATGATCTGGGGCACGTGCACGCCGAGCAAGGCACTCTCCATTTGCACCTCGAGCCCGCGCTCAGCTTGGGGATCCGCCGGGTTACGGATCCAGAGCGTCTGAGGGTGTGTTTTTCGACGGGCCAGCGCGAGATAGCACTGGAGGATCGGAGCGCAGATGGTCTGTTCGAGTTTGGTGAGCGTCTGCGACGCAATGACCTGGTTGTGGAGGCCTTGCCGCTAGAGGCCGGTTCCGCGAAGAACCCGGATTGTCGACTGGTGGTGGTGGCCGGTCCCGAAATCCCGCTCGGAGTGCGAGCGCGCCAGCAGCTGATCGCACTCTCGGACGCTGGAGCCAGTCTGCTTCTACTCGGAGGCCTGGTGGTGGACGAATCCCAAACGCTCGGCTCAGCTGGGTTTGACGAGCTCGCCCAGCGCTTCGGGGTGAGCTTGACTCATCGTCTGATCAAGGAGCACGATGAAGAACGTCTCTTGCCCGGTCTGGACGGGGAGACCTTCATCGCAACGGCACGCAAGCATCCGCTCACCGAGGGTCTGTTGCGCGAAGCAACACGTGGCCTTGACGTGGTGGTCTCGATGGCTCAAGCACTGTCTGTCGACCCCGGGGCGGCGGCCCATCCGCTGCTCGTGGCCAGCCCGCACGCGACCACGGTGGAGCGCCTCGTCGAGCGCCCCGATCCGGCGGCTTCGCCCCTCGTGAAAGGTGACCATGCGGGGCAGGCTCCCGCGACGGGTCCGGTGGTCGCGGTCGCCGCCGAGCCAAGGCCAGGCTCAGAGAAACAAAACACCCTCGGACCGCCGGAATCCCGTCTGATCGTGATGCCCGTGAGCCTCGTCACCAACCGGTTTTTGACCGGACCCGAAGAGATGGGCGCCCGTGCCTTCGTCGACAGTGTCACCAGCTGGCTTCTACGTCGGCCCCGTGTCGATCCGGAACTCGCCAAGTCCGCGCCGCGCCCGACCAGACTCCTGCTCTCGGACGCCGATCTGTCACGGATCGTGCGCTATGTGGTGGTGATCATGCCTGGTGTGCTGGCCCTGCTCGGCGCGCTCATCCTCACCTATCGCCGTCGCACCGCCCGTCAGATCACGAGGCCTCTGCGGGGCACTCGGTCGTGAACCGCACCTCCCGGGCGCTCTGGGTGAACGGCGCTCTCTTGGTGCTGGTGGGGGCAGCTGCTCTGCTCGCCCTCTATGGGCCAGGCAAGTACCGGGAACGCCCTCCCTACGGCGCGCTGCTCCTGGATACCGAGACCCACCCCATCGACCGCCTCGAACTCGCGCGCGATGGTCGGGTGGTGACGCTCGAACGGCGACCTGAGCTCGGGCCGCGCGAGTATCGTCAGCACGGAGAGTTTGAGCGCCCCGGTGAGATCGCGACCGTCGACAGCTTGGGCAGGGCACTTGGCTCGGAGGCGGCGCTGGTGCGCGACGTGACCGCGGCCAACTTGCCCCTGGCTCGGCTGGGTCTCGACGCACCAAATCTCCGCTGGTCGGTCACCCAGGGAGGGATGCTGCGAACAATCGAGCTCGGCCATCCTGCTCCGACCCCAGCCGGCGCGCGGTACGCCCGGGTCACGGAGGGAAAGGAGTTGGCACAGCTCCTGGTGTTGGCACCCGAGCTTTCGGCCAGCCTCGAGCTCGAGCCGGAGGCCCTGCTCGACACACGGCTAGTCCCCGTTCTTCCCTCTGAAATGGCGTCGGTCGAGGTTGATATCGGTCCAAGACGCCAACTTTTGCATCGCGATTCCGAGACCGGACACTGGTATCTCGACGCAGAGTATCCGCTGCGCGCCGATCGCACTCGGCTGGAACCATGGCTCCTTCTTCTGACCACACTCCGTGCCGAGCGCTTCCTGGCTGATGATCCAACACAGCGCTCGGTCGAGCGCCGTCGGCTCCAGATCCGCCTCCGCGCCACGACCGAGCATCAGCCTCGGCAGCTCGCGCTCCGTTGGTTCTCAGTGCCTGGCTCATCACCACACAGAGTGGTGGTGATGAGCCAAGCTCCGCGATTTTTGGCCCAGATCAGCGAAATTGCCGAGGAAGGTCTGTCCCGTCTCCCCGAACACCTGCAAGATTCACGGCTTCTGTTCGCCAAGCCGGACGAGATTGAGCGAGTCACCTTGGTTCACGGGGCGCGGCGCCTCACCCTGAGTCGCCGCTCGACCGCCCTGGTTTTCTCCGGTGCGAGCGAGCATGAGATAGCGCTGGCGGACGGCAACCAGCTCCTCGTGCAGCTCTGGTCGCTCGCGGGTGAGCTCGGTAAGAATCGCTGTGATGGAGAATCCTACGAGTACCGCGACACGACGCGTCTCATGATCCACGGGGTTGGGCTCGGGCTCGCGGACAGCACCCTCGAGACGCTGCTTGTCCGTGCTCGCTCCGAAGACGGGACGCGGCTCATCTGTCGGCTAGACGACGGGGTCACCATCACCCTCCCTCCCGCAGTCGCAGAAGAACTCGAGACGTTCCTGCACGCGTTCGAGAGCCTCGAGCCCGCTTCTTTGGCTCCCTTGTCTTCTGCGACAATCAGTTCGGACGCTCGTCACCCTCTCTGGTCGGGCGACTCCAAATCTGGTCCCAGTTCGCCCTGTACGCGGCCGAGGCCACCTGTGCAGGCCCCTTCGAGGTAGGGCGTGAGGGCAGAGGCGCTGCAACTTCGACGTGGACGTCGCAGAGCCGTGGCGCCTCCGGACGTGGCTCGAGGCGCACCACCTCACCTACGATGGGCTTTCCTGACACCAAGGGCCGCACGATTCCAACCTCGAGCTGCTCGGCGCGCTGTCTCAACACATGCACTCCACGCCCATCCTCGGTTGGGTGAGTAAGGAGCACCACGTCTTTGGGGGGACCGCTGGTGACCGGGCTCGCCTCCAAAGGCCGTGGTCGCGCGTCGAGGACTTCGATGCCCAACCCAGTTGGACGGTCTTCTGCTCCACTCGACACCTCCCCCTCGGTCTTCGAGGTGACCGGCGTGGGCTCCGAGGAAGGGCGTGAACTTGCGTTGGGGCGGGGAGGCAGGGGACTGTCGGCCACGACCTACCATCTACCATGGCCCGCGATGAGATGCCGCCCTTGCCCACCTCAAGCGCGTCGGGCGCGGGACAACACCATCAGGGCGAGGACGGGAGCACCGATCACCGCGGTCACCACGCCCACCGGGAGTTCACGGGGCACGAGCCTCCCTACCAGATCGGCAAAGGCCAGAAATAACGCGCCCAAGCCCCACGATCCGCTCAGCAACCGCGACTGCCGCGAGCCCAAGCCCAAACGCACCAGTTGCGGGACGATCAGTCCGACGAAGGCGATAGGACCCGTGAGGGCCACCGCCACCGCCACACCCACCGCGGAGGCGGCAAGGATAGTGGTGCGCACCGCGACCACCCTGACCCCACGGGTACGGGCCAGATCCTCACCCAGCACCAGCACTTGCAAGGGCCGCGCCTGCAGGAGCAGGACCAACCACACCAGCACGAGCACCGGTGCTGCCAGCAGAAGCTCCCGGTAGCCAACCTGCGCGAGGCTCCCTAGCGACCAACGCCCGAGCGCAACCAGCACATGGCCCTCGGCCCAATCCTGTAGCGCGGTGGAGAGGGCGCTGGTCGCCAACGTGACGGCCACGCCGATGAGTAGGACGTCGTTGAGCCGCGCCCGCTTGGTGACCGCGGCGAAAACGACCAGCGCGCTGGCAAGGAGCCCACCGAGCAACGACAGCGCCGTCACCCATGGGAGGCCCTGAACCGATTGCTCGAAGCCAGCCAGAAGTGCCACCAGCGCGCCTAAGGTCGCGCCTGCCAGAGTGCCGGTGGTGCTGGGGGTGGCGAGCGGGTTCTGGAACAGCCCTTGGTAGGCTGCACCGCACAATCCCAGCGTGCCGCCCACCAAGAGTCCCAGCAACAGCCGCGGGATCCGGAGTTCTAGCACGATGAACGCCCCCGCGTGAGCCGGAACCGCTGGCCAGAACACCCCGAGCACCGCCCCGACCAAGAAGAGCAGGCCAAGCGAGACGAAGAGCCATCGGGGGTAGGTCACGCTCCCTGTCCGTTCCGAGCATCACCCTCGATTCGGGGAACCACCACGCGCTGACCCTGCCAGTCGAAGACGGCCATCGGCACGCCGTACAACTCGGTCAGCTCTTCACCAAGCGCAGGCGAGTCAATCTCGGAATCGAAGACCAGCCGTCCGTCACGCAAGCCCATGACCCTCAGCTTCTGGTTCGCACACAGCGCCCCGAAGAGATTGAGATCATGGCTGACCATGAGCACTGCGGTGCCGAGCGGGAGCGCGTCGAACAGGAGGCGATAGCTCTGCGCACGGCCGAGGGGATCCAAGTGATTGGCTGGTTCGTCGAGCAAGAGGAGGCTGGCCTCCTGCGCGAGCAGCGCGGCCAGCTCCACCCGCTGTCTTTCGCCTCCAGAGAGCGATCCCAGTTCTCGAAGGGAGAGGGCTTCGGCTCCGCTGCGGCTCAGATATGCGGCCACGCGACGATCACGCAGGTTTTTGGTTTCGCGAAAACGATACCGCGCAGTCCCGACGTAATCGGCCACGGTGATGGGCTCCTCGAATTCATTCCTCTGAGGGAGCCACGCCACCAACCGAGCACGCTCGGCAGCCGGAAGCCCGCGCACCTCCTGCCCCGCGAGTCGAACGGAGCCTTCGGTCGGGGTCACGAGGCCAAGAATGCACGCGAGCAGGGTACTCTTGCCAGCTCCATTCGGCCCAACCAAGACCACCGGGCGCTCCGGCTCGAGGGTGAGCGATATGTCCGACAGCACGCGCCGACCACGACGCTCCACCGAGAGGTGTTCGACGACCACGCTGGTCACCCGGACCCCCAGGCCTGCGCCAGACACGCTCGCAGGATCGGCAGCATAGCGAGGATGGCCGGCCCGGTTGCCTGGGCTCGCGGATCCGAACAGAGCCCAAGTTTTCCCTGGGTCACGGCCCGCAAGGCCGAGAGACGTTGCCAATCGCGGAGGAGCGCCGCGTCGTTCCGTCCCGAGGGATCGAGGATCAACACCACGTCGGGATCCACCGCGAACACCTCCTCGAGGCTCAGACGCGGTGCCCCAGCCCTGCGGACTTGTACCGCGTTCTTGCCACCCGCAGCCTCGAGCAAGCGACCGTGCAAGGTGTGGCCGGCCACGTACCATATGGGGCTCAAGCGCCCCTTCGGATGCGAGAGGGCAAGAAGCACCCGCGGCGACGTCGACGAAATGCGCGAGGCGAGCCCGGCTTGATAGCGCCCGATCAGCGCTTCCGCGGCAGCTTGGTGACCCAGCTCTCGCCCCAGAATCCGGGTCGAGCCGAGCAGATCCTCGTAGCTCAACCAGGGGAGCACCCGGATTGGGGCGATGCTGCCCAATCGCTGATCGGAGAGCCCACTCTGTCCCTCACTTAGGATCAAACTGGGAGAGAGCCGTGCGATGCTTTCCAAGTTCGGCTTCATCGCTGAACCCACCCGCGCCGGCGCGGGCAAGCCCCCGCCAAGCACGCAGTGGTCGCTGATCCCCACCAGGTGACCGGCAAGGCCGAACTCGACCAGGGTGGCGGTGATGGCCGGCGTCAGGCTGACCAAACGGTGTGTCTGGCTGCGCGAAGGCTTCTCCACACACCCGAACAGCAGACACGCGATGATACAACCTGAAGCGAGCACACGCTTGCAGAAGGGCCATGAGCTGCGCTGGCCTACCGACGAGTACAGCCAGTTCACGGACGCTTCGGGCTCGATGGCTGGGCGCCAGGCTTCGGCCGGTTGCGCTCGTGGATCAGGCGCAAGCCCTCTAGGGTGAGGTTTGGTTCCACGAGTTCGATGCTTCGAGTGTGCTTGGCCACCAGACTCGCCAGGCCACCTGTGGCCAGAACCCGTGCCTGTACCTCGAGTTCACGGTTGAGCCGCTCGACGAGGCCGTCAACGAGAGATGCGTAGCCGTAGATCACCCCCGACTGGAGGGCGTGGGTCGTGTTGCGACCAAGAACGCGAGGAGGCTCCACCACCTCGATACGCGACAGCTTGGCAGCCCGCGCGAAGAGTCCATCCAAGCTGACCAGAATCCCTGGGACAATCACCCCACCCAAGTACTCTCCTTGAGCCGAGACGCAGTCGAAGGTGGTGGCGGTTCCAAAATCCACCACGATCAGGGCCGCCTGCAACCGTTCGAACGCCGCCACGGCGTTCACGATGCGATCCGCCCCAACCTCCTTCGGGTTCTCGTACAGAACGGACATCCCGGTACGGAGGCCCGGACCAACCACCAGCGGGTCCAGTCCAAAGGTGGCGCGGATCGCCTGGGTCACGGGCTCGGTAACGAACGGGACCACGCTCGCGACGATCGCGCCACTGATTTCGCTGAGCTCTATGCCTTTCCTCCGCAGCAGTTGCTCCAGCAACACCTGGTGCTCATCGGTGGTGGTGGTCCGTACCGTTGAGATCCGAAAGGTATGAAGGAGCGTCGAGGACTGGTAGAGCCCGAGCACGATGTTGGTGTTTCCGATATCGACGACCAGCAGCATGGCATCCTCACCGTAGCACGCCGCCTCAGCGCACGATCTCTATGCGCTCGATCACATCTCCTTCGGCCAACCTCTCGAAGCCCAGCTCGGCCACGCCGATCAGGGCATATTCTCCAGAAAACTGGGGACTCTTACCGAGCGAGACGAAGAACTGAGACGACCCTGTGTCGGGTCCGTACACCGCCACACCCACGAAGCGCTCCTGGAAGGGTACCGGGGACAGCTCCGACGGGAGAGGATCTCGCCCAGCACCACCGAAGCCATCACCCCCCCGGTCGCCGAGTTGGACTATCGCACCCGGTACCACGCGGTGGATGCTCACTCCGTCGTAGAAGCCGGACTTGATCAGCTCGGCGATGCGCGCCACCGCGAGCGGCGCCAAGCTGGGATCGAGCTCTAGACTAACCGGTCCGATGTCGGTCACCACCCGAAGCTTGAGGGTCTTGACTGGGGGCTCCTCGGGGAAATCGCGGAGCTCGAGTGGTGTGGTGCACCGCGGTTGCTTCTCGCCCAATCGAGCCAGAGCGCGTTCGGCACGGTGCCTTCGGTAGGGGTGCGCATCCTTACACGCCTTGTCGAGCCGCGGCCGCAGGTTCAGCATTCCAAGAGCCGCCGCTGCTTCCAGGAGATCACCTTCAACCTCGAGCGCATCGGCGGGCCGTGACCGCGCCAAGGCCGCCTCGAGCGCCGCGTGGATCTTGCGCAAGTCCGCCCCATCGAACGCTTGGGGTCCGCTGGTCCAGCTGGAATTGTGGAACAAGAGGCGTGCCGCGGTGGCCACCACGCCCAGTTCCTGGCGCTCGAGGGCTGAAACGAGCAGCCGTGGCACCCCTCGAAACTCCGGGTGACGTCCGAGCAGCTCGAGCGCCAGGAGCGCAATCCGGGGGTCGGGATCGGAGGCGAGCTCCACGAAGCGCCGTGCCCGCGCATGCGTGAGTTTCTCGCGATCGAGGAGTTCGAGCTCGGTCTGCTTGGCCGTCCGCGGTGCGTGGCCAAGATCACACTCGCGCACCGCACGGCTCTCGGAATGAGCGTTCTTCAGCCGTGCAATCGCCCCACACCGAAGAGCTGCCATGCGCCGGAGCAACGATGGTGGCGCACCATCCGGCGGGCTTAGCTGGGCGAGCTTCGCGAGGCCACTTTCTGCCTCGCGCGGCACCAGCGGCCAGAGCTGAGCCACGATGGTCTGAAGCACCGCGTACTCAGGGGAGAGAACACGCGCCAAGCTGAGCTGCTCGCTGGTCCAGGCAAGACGCGACAACGCTCGTCCAAGACCGCGCTGCCCCTCATCCCCAAGTCGGCCAAGCGCGCGTGCCGCGTCGGTGCGATCGCTCGACTCGCCGTTCGACAGCACCAGCTTCTCCAGCATGGGGACAGCCGCCGGACTGGTGGCGGCAAGCGCGCGAAGAGCAAAGGTACGTTCATCGCCCCCTCGCTCGAGAGCCTGAGGAGCCACGGCCAGCAGACGGGCAGCCACCGCATCGTCCAGAGTCACCAGTCGCGACAGCGGATAGAGGCCCAAGGCGAGACGACCCGAACCCTCCACGCGCTCGAGCAGGTTGGTGAGGGAGGGAGTGAGCAAGCGCCGGGTACGCCCGGCAAGACGACCCAACCCGAGAACCGCGGCGGTGTTGACGGGCGGCTCGAGGCGAAGCCACGCCCGCAGGGTGTGTTCTCCCTTCTCCGTGCCGCATCGACCCAACGCCTCGCCGATCGACACGAAGGGATCGAGGACGAAGCGCTGAGCACCACTTGGTGTTGAACGTCCGGTGTTCGGCAGGGTAGCCGCGCGGATCGCCAACCGCTCGACGAGCTCATGCCCGGCGCCGAGTTCGCAGAGCCTCCCCAGGCCGAACGCGGCCCAGCTCACCACCTCCTCGTCCTCGTCCGAAAGCGCACGGACGAGTTCGGTCTCGTGCCGCCGGTCGGCAATCCGCGACAAGGCTCGCACCGCGCGCCGACGCACCCGCAGATCGCGCTCGGTGAGATCAGGAAGAGTGATCGCACCGGGATCGCGGCGGCCTTCGATCCGGGAGAGCTCGGCCAGCCGCGGCGGGTCGACCTTCTGCACCGAGGAGGTCCCGCTCGGGACCTCCTTCTTGCACCCGACCAGCGTCATGGCGAAAATAGCCAGAAGGGACCAGCATGACGCGGTCCCCTTCTGCGCGAACACAGTCATTGACACGCGGGCTTGTGCCCTACTTCTCGTAGACCTGAGCGGCCACGATCCCCTGTCCCTGTGGGACCTCGAGCATCATCCGCATCGGACCCGAGATCATGATCTGCTTCCAGCACGCATTGCTTGCGCCGAGGACAGCCTGGGGCCCGGTGCTCTTGTCCTCTGCCACCGGCACTGCCAGCGGAATGGGCGGAGCGAACTTGATGTTGACCTCACCCACGCCCGGTCCACCCACCGCGACCACGGTGTAACACTTGTTGGCGGTGAGCTGGAGCTGCTGCTCGAAGGTCTGACCGGGAGCCGAGAAGTTCACGGCGATGATCCCACCGAGGGGCTTGGCGCCAGCGGGTGCCTGAGAAGCACCGAGCTGCTGCACGACGGGTTGGATGGCGGCAGCCATGGATACATCCACCGCCTGGGCCGCAGCCGGCTGCTGCGGAGCTGGCTGCTGCGGAGCTGGCTGCTGGGCAGCTGGCTGCTGCGGGACCTGCTGCTGCGGGACCTGCTGCTGCGGGACCTGCTGCTGCGGGTACTGCTGTTGCGGGTACTGCTGCTGCGGGTACTGCTGCTGCGGGTACTGCTGGGCGTAGGCGTTCTGTTGGGTGTTGGGTTGCGCCGTCTCTTCGCTGCCTCCGCCGCATCCGAGCGGAAGAACCATTGTCAAACCAGCGAGAGCGAACGTTCGGGCCGAAAGCTGCATGGTAGTCTCCCTAGATTTCGCCGGCGCAGGGTGGCCAGCGACGCGGCGTCCAGGCTACCGTAACGTAGAGGCGGGGCCAGGGTCCAGTCGAACTGCAGAAAGAAACTGACTGGCCGCCCAATTCAAGGAACAGGGTGCCCCATATTAATAGAGATAGTGAACGGGAAGCGCCGACTGTCCGGCCCAATTCCAGGAATCAGCTCCGATACTGGATCTGGATCCGCCCGGTGCCGATCCGGATCTGGCGGCGGGAGGCTCGCCGTTCGATGATCTCATGAGGCTCCCTCAATCCCATGTTCTCGAACGCGCGCCGGATCCGGAAGATATCGAGGTTCAGCTTGGCGAGACCAGCGGCGGTATGGCGGGCAGCCTCTTCGACGTCGAGCCAACCTGCTTGGCTATCGGCCACACCCTCACGAAACTCGTTCAGACGCGCTTCGGCCAGGACCAGAAGTAGCTCGTGGTGCGCGCGGCTCGGCAGCTCGTGACGACGACCGTCGACGGTCGTCCATACCGTGACCGTCTCGCGATCCGCGCTCACGCTGAGAGCTAGCTCCATCTCCTTCACGTCAGCCAGTGGGAATGGTTGCTGTCGACCGGTCTCGGCGAACTCATCCAGGCACGAGGGACGCTCCACGCGCCACTGCCCCTCCCCCACCGTGATGATCTCCTGATCCCGCAGGGTCCGGAGGTTCCCACTCTCTTCGATGCTCCACCCCGTAGGCGCGAGACAGAGGGTCGCCAAGGGTTCATTGTCCGAGGGCAAGCCCACCAGCGCATGCGTTGGTGCCACAATCCGACCATCTGCCAGGCAGTGCAGGCGAAACTGGGGTGAGTCGATGGAGACCACTCGGTAAGCGGTCTGCGGGTTGCCGAAGGCCAGGCGTTGCCCGATCACGAGCTCGATCCGATCGCTCGCCAAAAGCCGTCGCCCATCCACCCAGGTGCCGTTGGTGCTGTTCAAATCACGCAGCCACCACTTGTCGCGGATCCAGACGATCCGCGCGTGGTCCCACGAGACCCGCGCGTCTTCGAGACGCAGACAACTCTGGGGGGCACGTCCCACCAGAGATTGCGGAGCGAGCGTGAATCTCGCCCCTCGACCATCTTCCAGCACGGCCATGGGCTCAGGCTCCCCGTTCTACTCGAGGTCGAGGCTCTTGTCACATGGGCCGGAACGGAGCTCCCTTCTCCCAAGGTCATTCAGCCGAGTTTCTGCTCGGAAGCGGATCCGGATTTTGGGGGTCTGAGCGGCGCGTTCACGGCGCTCGGCGAAGTGCGCGCACCGACGACTCGTGCGGCGGGGGC
>CAYNEY010000049.1:0-30115 GCA_964396375.1 uncultured Polyangiaceae bacterium
GCCACTCGCCATGCCGCCACTCGCCATGCCGCCACTCGCCATGCCGCCACTCGCCGCGCCGCCACTCGCCATGCCGCCACTCGCCATGCCGCCACTCGCCGCGCCACCACTCGCCATGCCGCCACTCACGTTTCCCATCCCTCCTGCAATGTCTACCCCACCAGAACCGGACGTACTCTCGTCACCGCCCGACCCTGAATCGGACGAACACGCTGAAGTGAAGACCAGAACACCAAGCACAAGAGAAAGAAGAGAGCATTTCATGGCGACATCTCTACACAATCCTAGGCTAGCGCAGTCCTGGGATGCTGAGCAACGCCTGTCATCGGGCTCTCGACACGTTCGACTCCAGAAGGAATGACGCTTTTTCTGGGTTTGCCTCACCCGAAAACGAAGTCCTTGTACCTCAACCACCACCTCCCCCTGCGCGGGACGACGCAAACGGCCCCAGCGGTCGTGGATGAACTCCAGTCTTACCCTGAACGAGGGGGCGATAACGACTGGTCGGGTGCTCAACGATGAAACGTCGCGTACGAGCCCTCGCCTCGTCAATCTGTCCAAGATCGACGAGGAGAGTGATCCCCATCGCCTCGCGCGCTTCCTGCCGAACACCGGAGCCTCGGTACCACTGTGCACCCTGTTCAACCAGCTCGAGCGCGGCCGGCTTGTTGACGGCGTTGAGACGCTCGAGCTCACGCAGATAGTCATCCTCACTGGCGAAGGGAGAACTGGAGCGCACACTCCGGACCGATGGTACCCCAATCTCATCCGGCAACGGTAGCTCGAGAGGTTGAGCCGGCACACGCGGCGCACGCGCGCGCTCGTGCGGCTCCGAGGGGGACGTCACGGGCGTCTTTGCGGGACGTCCGGCACGCCATGCGAACGATGCCGCCAGCAACAGCGCCATGACAAAAAGGGCAGTTCCAACGCGCCTCATCAGAACCCCGCGCTGCATCCCTTCTCATCGGCAAACGCCCGAATCAACGACAGGCTACTCTGCTGTTCAATGAACTGCCAAGGCCAAGCGCCTGCGTAGCCGTTGTTCCACCAAGAAGTGAGGATCTGCTGGAAGGTATCTTCCGTATCGAAAGGCATTTGCCCCAGGTGAAACTCCCCCATGACGATGGGCTTGTTGGAGTAACCAAGCTCAGCCGCTGGAGTAGTGTAGGGCCAGTAGTCGTTCACCCATGCATAAATGTGTGGCTGGTGGAAGTCTATGTCGACGTCCCCAAACGCCCACGCCCACTTGGCCGCAGCCCACCCCACACTGACACTGGCGTCTGGAGTTTCCTGGCGGAGCGCTGCGCTGGCCTCGTTGATGAAGGTGACCATGGTGGCGAGCGGGACAGCATCAAGTTCGTCGTTGGGCGTGAACTCACCACCATTGGGCGCATTGCCACCAGGCTCGATCGCCCATTCCGGCTCATTGATGATGTCCCAACCGAGCAGACGATGTGCGTAGGGGCTCCTCGCCACCGCCCGCGCCGCCTGGCGCACTACATTGTCGATGAGCGCCGTGCGGCGCTCCGCACTCGTGAGCATCGGCGACATACCGCGGATAGTGATCCCAGACTCCGTACGCGTGGGTCGGAAGTTGTCGAAGGAGAACAACGTGAGCACCAGGTGGAGCCCATGCTGGTCGGCAAGCTCGAGCGCCTTTTCGATGTCGGCTTGGGCGGTCGCAGACAGGCCCGAAGCATCGCCACTGCCGTCGAACACCACACCATCACCGCGAAAGTCCGGAAACATCCACCATCGGATCACCGAGACACCATTTTCCGCCATCTGGGACATCTCATTCGAGTAGGTCGAGGCGTCGCCACTCACCCCTCGCTGGCTCCAGGCAGAAATCCCCCCAAAGTCCCCGGCGAAGCCGTGCCACGCGTAGTTGATGCCGAGAGCAAAGCGCTTCATGCAGTTATGGGTGAGCCCAGTCGGCATGGGGCACTCGTCGATGCCACAGCCTCCGCCGCTGCCGGGTTGCCCGCCGCTGCCGGGTTGCCCACCGCTGCCGGGTTGCCCGCCGCTGCCGGGTTGCCCGCCGCTGCCGGGTTGCCCGCCACTGCCGGGTTGCCCGCCGCTCGCATGATCACCCTCTCCCCCCTCTCCCCCTAGGCCTTCCAATTCACCTACCGATCGCCCTCCCGTAGCCGCCGACTCACCGCCCGCACTCGCGAGATTTCCTTCCTCGTCACTACCCTCACCACCGCAGGCTGGCACCCCAGCAACGATGGCGCATGCTCCAAGAATCGACAGGCCCTGTTTAAGAAAGCGACTCTGAGAAGACTTCACTGTTTGGCACTCCTATTCGTCACACCGTGCGCGCCGCACGAAACAAACCGCATTCATCCATTATTCAATGCGCACGCGCCGACGCCATAAGGTTCGAAGCCAGCGGAAACCTTCACTGGGTAACCTCGGCCTGACGCCCAAGTCCCCGTCGTGCCACCACAGCGGGGTGCGGGGTTCTTCCCTTTCTGGGCTAATCAGCCGAGGCAAACCCGCGCTCACCCAAGGTCAAATCGAGCGTTGTCTCCACCGTCACGTGGGTGAACTCCGGCCACTCCGCGAGCCGTTGCCGGTAGTGCTCGGCGGGCTGCTCCACGCGGGTCAGCACACGGACAATCACGGCGAATTGCTCCGGACCAATCCTCCAAACGTGCAGATCGATGACGCGGCAGTCACCATCTCCCTCGAGCTTATCGCGAATGGCACGTTGAAGGGACAGCGGGACCTCGGCGTCGAGCAGCACTCGACCGGTCTCGCGCAGAAGGCCAAAGGACCATCGAGCGATCACCGTGGCACCAACCATCCCCATCGCAGGATCGAGGAACGACCATCCGAGTCCCATCCCTAGCAGCAGCGCAACAATCGCTAGAACCGACGTCAGCGCATCAGCGAGCACATGGAGATACGCTCCCCTCAGGTTGTGGTCATGGTAGACGCGGTGGTGTTCGGAGGGGTCGTGCGCATGATCGTGGTGCTGCCCGCTCCCCAGCAGCGCAGCCGAGAGCAGATTGATCAGCAGCCCCAGGATGGCCACTCCGAGCGCCTCGGTGAAACGAATGGGCACGGGCGAGATCAGCCGTTGTCCGCTCTCCACGAACAGCACCACGGCTACCACCGCGAGACCTGCAGCACTACCAAAACCCGACAGAGCACCAACCTTGCCAGTACCGAACGTGAACCGCGGATCGTGAGCGTGACGCCGCATGTAGGCGTAGGCAAACACCGCCACGCTGAGCGCCGCAGCGTGGGTTCCCATGTGCCACCCATCCGCGAGCAGCGCCATCGATCCGTAGTAGGTCCCGGCCGCGATTTCAGCGACCATGACGACCAGGGTGAGAGCGATGACAACTTTGGTTCTGCGCTCGCTGCGCCGCATCTGCTCGGTCACAAAACCGCGTTCATGCTCACACAACGCGCGGTCGCGGGCGTGTGGGGGAATCGCTGTGGAAGCGCTCATCGCTCACCCTCTCGTGTACCACTCACGGAGCCAGCGTGAGTTCCTGGTAGTCGAGCGAGATCTCGTAGAAACCGCGTGGATCCCAGGCGAGGGTTTGCCCGTTCTGGGCCAATGTTCCGCCGTCGACGGTCACACGCAGACACTGCCCTGGAGGAAAGGAGTTGGGCAGCGTCCAGCGCCAGGTGGTCATCTCGCTCTGCACCGTGGGTTCCAGCTCGGACAACAGCTTCTGGCCGAGCCAATAGCCACCCACGTGAACCACCGAGTCGATCCAAACCGTACCCAGGGACTTGGCATGCTCGACGCTGGCCGCGAATTCCTCCCAGGCGATCGGCTGATACGCGCCATCATTGCCGCCCGCAAAACCATGAATTAGAACAAGCCGCCAGCCGCCCCCTTCGAATGCGGCGTCAACCTGGGCATCCAAGGCAGTTCTGTCAGCTCCCCCCGATGGGATGAAACAGGACAAGTTGAAAGGATTCGCGTTACCATTTGGGAGCACCAGGCCATTGGCCACTCCGCGATTGATGAGGAACCTTCCCGGTGCGAAGTCGGCGTAGCTCGAGTCACCGTAAGGGGCTGCCATCGTGTACGGTCGCACACCGTACGTCTCCCTCAGAAATGACGTGGCCGCGTCGATGTCCGCCGCGGTCGCTTGGTTTTGGTGGCTCTTGGTGTGGTTGCCGAGCTCATGACCATCGAGCACCGCCTGAGCCCAGATCGGATCGGAGGCCTGTGCCTTACCCGTGAGCAGATAGAACGTCATCGGTACACCCAAGGCGTTGAGCGCGTCATAGTGGGCAATCTGCGAGGCATTGGCGTCGTCGAAGGTGTAACTGACGGCCGCCTGGTACCCAGCCCAGTCGAGAACGCGCAGATTGCCTGGTGTCCCAGCCGGGCGCGCTACGTCATCATCGTGGGCAAGCGCGGGCGGCAGCTTACAGGCTCGCACTCCCGACGCCGTGACGCGCTCAACGCCCCCATACAAGTCGGGGTCGATTGGCACCTGGCCTGCTCCGGCCGCACCTGCTTGGCCGGAGGTCTCGTGTCCGGCAGTGCCGGCATCGTTCGCATCACCGCCAGCCTGCCCACCAGAAGCTCGGGCCGAGTCTTCCGGCACAGGCTGCTTCGAACCTGCGCAGCCGAGCGTGACCACACCCGGGAGCAACACACTTAGCCCAAGCGACCAAGAACAGCATATCAAGGCCCGACTTCGACCACGGGTGGAAAGATAGGTACGCATGACCGGATCGGGAACTTGGAACGCATCCAGGGCATGCGCAACCTGATGGCAACACGCCACAATGGCTTGACCGTGAGGCTCGGTGTTCCCCCATCCCACTACCGGCGCCGAAGCCGACCAAGGCCAAACGCCGCCAGAAGGAGCGCACCGAGAGCCCCTCTCCAGGGTGTCCGAACACCGTTGATTCGACAGCCGCAGCCGTTTTCTAGACCGTACGAGTCTGCCTCCGCGCTGAAACCAGCGCCCGCTGTCGAGGGCACACCCGCCACACCCGTTGCCTCGGCCCCACCGAGAGCGGGAGCACTCTCGGATGTGCCCGCGTCACCCAGAAGCGCCCCCCCGTTCGCGTTTGAGCCGGTTGTTGCCAGTCCGCCCCCCGCTGGATCGCCTCCTTGCCCTGGTCCGCCACCAGCCACAACTTCCCCACCCTGTCCGTTCTCCCCACCTTCCACGCTACCTCCTTGTTCCGGTGCCCCACCCGCACCAGCCCCACCCGCACCAGCAACGCCTGCGCCGTCACCACCGGCGCCGCTCACCGCGCCACCCGTGCCCCAATCCCCTCCCTCTCCCAGGGGTGTCCCCCCAGTGCCCTCGATCCCGCCGGCACCTGGTGCTCCTCCCGCGCTCGCGCCTTGCCACTCGAACGCTCCCACATCCCTCTGGTTCACTGGCGCTGGTCGATCGAGGTAGTCCAACGTGAGCTCCGCGAGTGCTGTGCCGACATCAATTGCCGCACTTCCCGCGCTTAGGTCAAATGCCAACGGATCAGTGGTTCCGTTCACATCAACGAACCCTGGATCTTCAGTGAAGACCAGATCCGTGGTCCGAACTATCTGACTCAGGAACTCATCCGAGTCGAGGGAGAAGGGCGCGACCGTGGGATCGAAGTACCAAAGATTGTTGGTCCAAGCGATATCTCCGGGACTGATCTCACCACCACCGGTAACACCCGAGGAGGTAGCATTGAAGGCGATCGCCATCATCCTGGAGCTGCTGTAGTCATTGAGATCGACTCCGTTCTCATCGACCCCGAGATCGTGGTGCACGATGGTGTTATTCTCCCAGCGCACGTTCGAGAGCTTGGTGTTGTTGATTTGAAGCAAACCAACCCACCCACTGTCGACCATCACGTTGTTATGGAATACTGAGTCCGAAAATAGGCCCTTCTGATAGGGCAGCCCAGCCGCTTGGTCCTCCGCCGATTGGAACATGCTCGCCACCTCGAAGAACCCACAGCTGTTGTACGAGAAGTTGTGATGAATCCGCACATTCGTCACTTCCTCCCCATACGGCACCGTGACCTCAGTGGCCCCACCATCGCAGCGCGTGGACCCGTCGCTCACCCAGCGCGCCGGGATTGTGCAGTTGACGAACCGATTATAGGCCACCTCCACATGCGAGCTATTGACGAAGATCCCCTCAGCACCGCCCACCGCGTTCGGATCGATTCCAGGATCCCCATCGACGCTGATGAATAAGTCGTGGATGTAATTATCGCGCACGACCACGTTGTCCCCCATGGTCATGATGCCGATGTCGCACAGGGTGATCTCACTGTTGATGAGCGTGCTGTTCTGCCCCAGCATGACACAGATCCCCTCTCCCAGGTTGCTCATACTGGCATCGCTCTGGGATCCGGAGAGATAGAGACCATCGATGGTGATGTCTCCCATGTAGGAGGCCAGCATGCCCCCGCTGCTCGCCTGCCGCTGCTTGGTGAACCGGGGCAACGGAAGGTTCGGGTCACCGTAATTGCCCAGCATCCGGAGCTGGGAGTTCTGCATCAGATCGATGGCATATTCCCCGAAGGGCACGGCAAACTCGCTACCACGCTTGAAGCGGACAGTCGTGCACGAGGACTCGATGGCTTCCGTGCTGGCCCAGGCACTGTCCTCGGTCTGTCCATCGTTGCCATCGTCGCCCGACACACTGTCAACGTAACAGGTGCCATCGGCGGCGCGCACGGAGAGGGGCCAAGCAACCAGCGAGAGCACCAGCACCACGATCGACGAAATGCGCGGAGAGATCATCGGACGACTCCTCTTCTTACGGCAACCAGCGAGGATGGCGGGACGCCGAGCTGCCTCATGCGCCTCTCGCCGGGACGAGTCGGAGCATCCCACAAGGATCAGGGGCCTTCCAACCGGGCTCGGGGACGCACTTGGGGTGTCTCGCTCAAACGCTCTCTTCGGGTGCCCGCAGTGAAGCTTTGCGAGTCCCGGTGAGAACCTTCACACCAGACGAGCGAAGGCACGGATCTCGGTCACAGAGGACCAGGATTCGAAGGCAAAGCGGAGAGCGCACCGCCCAGCACACCGGCACGGTCCTCCGCTCGAGGGTGGGACTGCGAGAGAAGCACACAGGAGGCTGAACGCGCGCCGTCGCACAGCGACGCCCGAATCTTCAATTCGATGGTCGCGGGAAGGCGTCACCATCCACTTGGCCGCTCCCTCCCATAGCCCACGGTCGGCGCGCGAGCCGAGTCTCACCAAGGGGTTTGGCAGGTGCGAAGGCTGGGTAAGCCGTCGTTGTCGACCTTCGCCGGCCCGGAAGAGAGCTTGGGCAAACACGGCTCCGAAGGCTCGGGGGGTGGGCACAAACGGCTTTATTCTCCGCGAAGCGCTCCACAAACGCGGCCTTGAGGGCATCGGCTGGTCATCTCCAGACTTGCGAAGGAATCGCCTCCGACACACTCTAGCCGCATCGGGCAAGTGGTTCCCGTCCGCGCACGATGAAACTCTACGAAGTTCCTCGCCTTCTTTCCGTTGTCCCTCGGTATTGTGATTCGTTTGGCTGGGCGGTCACGTTGGTGCCATGAAGCGCACCTGATGCTTTGGGCCGAGGGAATCCGTCATGCTCTACATCGAGCTACTCGTCGTCGTCCTGCTTACCGTGAGCAACGGTCTGCTCGCCATGTCCGAGCTCGCCGTGGTTTCATCCCGGCGGAGTCGCCTCGAGCATCTGGCCACTCAAGGTAGCCTCGGAGCCCGCCTGGCGCTGCGGCTCGTGGACGATCCCAGCCGATTCTTGTCTACGGTCCAGATCGGCATCACGCTGGTGGGCATCGTGGCTGGAGCGTTCAGCGGCGCAACCCTCGGTGAGCGGCTCGGAAGTTGGCTCGATGGCTTTCCGGAGATTTCGCCGCACGGTCATTCCGTGGGGATCGCGATCACCATCATCAGCATCACCTATCTCTCCCTGATAGTGGGAGAACTGGTGCCAAAGCGGATCGCGTTGACGCACCCCGAGCGCGTTGCATCCTTGGTGGCAGGACCGATGCGCGGACTGTCGCTGATCGCGGCACCAGCCGTTTGGGTGCTACACGCCTCGACCGAGCGAGTCGTGCGCCTTCTCGGTCTCGACGGCGCGCGCGAGGCGGCCGTCACCGAAGATGAGGTAAAATCGCTGATCGCCGAGGGAACTCAGGCCGGCGTCTTCGTCCCCCAAGAGCAGGAGATGATCGAGGGCGTCCTCAGATTGGCGGACCGCTCAGTCCGGCTCATCATGACGCCCCGGACCAAGATCGTCTGGGTGGACGTGAAATCCGACCGGAATCTCATCATCGAGACGGTGAGAGAACACCGCTTTTCTCGACTTCTGGTCTGCGACGAGACGGTGGATCGTCCCGTCGGTTTCGTTCACACCAAAAACCTTCTGCCCGAAGCACTCGGTTGTGCCGAGGTCGCTCTCTCTGAGTTGGTCACACCCATCTCCTACGTCCCGGACCGCACCACGGTTCTCAACCTGCTGAACCGCTTCAAGAAGGACAAAGTACACTTGGCCGTGGTGGTGGACGAGTATGGCACCACGGCGGGACTGGTAACGCTCACCGACGTGATCGAAGCCATCGCTGGAGATCTCCCGGAAGGTACGGAGGAAGACGGCCCGCAAATAGACCAACGAGACGACGGCTCGTGGCTCGCAGACGGAACCGTACCCACCGACGTGGTCGAGGCCGTGACCGGTGTCGACATGGGTGAGGATGTCGAGATGCTGGCCGGCTTCGTGCTGGAGCACCTGGATCGCATCCCCCAAGCCGGGGTCAGCTTCACCCACGGTGGTGCGCGCTTCGAGGTCGTGGACATGGACGGCAATCGCATCGACAAGCTACTGATCCAGATCCTGTCGAAGAGCGATACTCCATCGTCCAGAATTCCCCCGGAGTCCTCGCCCTCCGACACCGACTCTGCCGAGGACATGCACCGATAGCTGTCGGGCGCTTGTGGCTCGAGCGGACCAACCGAGGAGCCCGGCCTCGCACCTCGTAGAAGTCGCCACCTCGACGCTCAATCCACGAACTTGCTGAGCAACTTGATGTACGCAGCCTGATAGTAGATCGCCGGCTCGGTGAGCGCCCAGGACATGTCGTAGGGCGCCTTCGGCTCCCACGAGGTGTTGAAATCGATGTAGGCCTTCTGCGCCGGTTGCTTGCGGAATTCCGATTCGTAGCAGCCGTGATCCTTGTCGTTCTCGCAGTAGGTCTTGTTCGGGCCTCCGGTGACATAGCCCGGCGCGGGGCCCAGGCTCGAGGTCTTCGAGCTGTCGTAGCGCGGCTCACCATCGCGAAACCAGGTGTGGTAGATTTCGGTCGCGCTGCGCTCGGCCCCGTAGGCCTCCATCTGCGACAGGTACACGAGCTGCATCGGGTTCACCCCGTGGAAGGAGTGGAGCATCCCGGCGGCACGGTCGCGAGCGCTCACTAGCTCTGGTCCCTGCACCAGACCGTACTGGACGAGATCGTGGTTCGTGCTCCCGAAATTGGCGCGCGGATTGTTGCTGCCCCAGTGGTAGGAATCCTCGCGCATGAAGGCTCGATAGAGATCCTTCTCTGGTTTCATGCCGTAGTAATCCGCCACCCTCCAACCTGAGAGCTTACGTTCCAGGATGTCGCGCCGAAACTCGGGATCGGCGTTGGGGAGGGTGGTGTACAAGAGGAAGGCATCGCTCTCCGGCGCTTCATAGATCCCGAACCGGTCTTCCTTGAAGGGCCGGGTGAGACCCCGATGCTTCTTCATGAACTCGGTGTAGCTGGGCTCGCCGGTGAGAGCAAAGAGGTACACGGCCGCCACCACGGCACGGGCGTCTTGCTCGGGGAGGCTCACGTCGGCGTCCCCCGACTTGATAGTGCCGTCGTCGCAGCTATCGCTCTTCGGATGGGTCTGGTAGTGCTCCCACGCCGCCTTGGCACGCGTCTCGAGATCCCGAGCATAGTCGCTGAGCGTTGGAAACTGCCTTAGAACCAGGGCAGCGTGAGCGAACATGCCAGCGATGGTGATGGTCGCAGAAGAGCAGGGCTCGGGGTAGTAGTACCGCGGGAACTTCGACAACTCCGGGATCGGATCGCCATACTCGACATTTCCCATCTTGAGCAGGGCTCCGCCACCAAGATCCGGAGCCTGCATCTTCTTCAAAAAGTCGAGCTCGACCTTGAGCTCGTCGATCAGATCCGGTAACCCATTGCCAGACTCTGGGATGTTGTAATCATCCGTGAACGGCCTCGGGTTCTGGGTGAAGGCGGTAAGCAGTTGGTGCAACACCGAATAGGTGAAGGTGGTGTACTTGTTGGTGTCACCCGCATCCCACCAACCCCCGCTCAGATCCCGAGCCGTCTTCGGGTTGTCACGGTCACGCACGCTGCGAGCCTCGCTGTCCTGACCCGGACCCATCGTGTCACGTTCGGCCAACCAGCACTTCTGACCGACGCAAGCATAGGGCTTCTCCTTCTTCACGTTGGCACGGTTGAAGTAGAACATGCGCACCGCGGCCTTGAGCACCTCGCGGTAGACCCCCTGTCCGATCTCGAAGCGATAAGACCGCACCCGATTCTTGGGATCGAAGACAAAATACGAGCCTGGTTCCTTGACCTCCGAGAAGTCGAACCACCACCCGCGATCACCCGCGTTCGGCTGCACCAGGCCGTTTTGCCAGGCCTGAGGAGCGCCGCTCATCACCTTCTTGCCATCGTGATACCGCCGGATCTCCAGCACCTCACCCGGGCGGTACTCGTCCGCGGCGTTCCACCCCACCACCGGATCGACCAAGACCGCGACCTTGGCCAGCTCCGGGCGGTAGCCAAACTGGTCGACGACGAGGTACCGGGACTCCGGCACCTCATCGCCGCTCTTCGGCTCACTTGCGACCGCAGGCGCGCTGGCTGGGGCTTCTGACACTGGCTTCGGCGCGGCACAGCCGCCGAAACAGAGAGCCATGACACTGAGACACAATCCGCTTCGGCGATGCATCGGGACTTTCCCTTCGAATGTCAGAAGAACGTGATGGAGTCGATCACGAACTCATAGGGTGCCGGCGTTCCGACATAGGTTCCGCTGGCGTCGGCAATCCACTCCACCCCCACATCCACCTGAAGCTGCCAGATATTGCTGCCGTCCACGCTCACCACTGTGCCGGCAGCACTTCCCGGGCTGAACTGATCCCAGGTCGCCTCGATGACCGTCCATTCCTCCGTCACTGGGAACTCGACATAGGGATGGATGCAGTCCGCAGTCGCGCCCGAGCAGGTGCCTCGGGTATCCCCTTCAGTGGCCGAGGTGGTGTCGCTCATCACCAGGCTGAGCTTGGCCGTGCCGATCGGTGCAACCCCGCGCACCGCAAACGCGATCCCCGAGAACACCGAGGCATCGATGCAGCCGCTCAACCAGAGGCCCATGCCCCCACCGTACTCCTCGGCCAGGGTGTCCGAAATGCTGAAGGCGTAGGTCGAATCGTCACCGTCAACCATGGTGAACAGTTCCGGGAAGCCGTCCGCCTCGTCGCCGTAGGCGAAGGGTCCCGCATAGACGCCCGTCGATGAGTCACCACCCAAGGCAAACGACCAGGTGGTGAGATCGCTCGCGCCGTCGTAGAGGTCGAAGTCGGCGATGCCGGGGGTCCCTTCCGGCAATACCGTCGATACGGCGCATACCCCACTGTTGGGCTCCACGTTGCCTTGGCCTGCTTCATTGCCGTCACCAGCTGCTCCTTGGTCGGCGCCAGCCTCGCCGCCGTTGCCACTTCCGCCGCTGTTCTCCTCGGCCGGATCGGATTTCTTGTCGTCGCCGAGGCAACCCGTGAAGGCCGCTGCCAGAAGCATGAGGGAGGCTGCCGGGATGAGGGTCCAGATCTGAGAAAGCTTGGTGTTCATGATGGTCTCCGTGGCAAAATCGCGGGAGGCGTGAGTCAACGCGCTCGGTAGAAACTGAGGTTATCCAGCCAGATCTCGTAGCGCATCCCCTGAGTGAGCTTGATCTCGAACTTGGCGATGTCCGCCACGTTCAGGCCGTCCTCGAGGCGGTTCGGGCACGGCCACTGCACGAGGTCTTTCCAGGGGATGAAGAAGAGCTGCCACTGCTCGGTGGTGGTGATCCGAGTGTGAAAGGCGTTGCCGCATTCATCGACCTCGGGCACGCGGTTGCCTCCGCTCGCCGCGGAGTCAACACCACCATTGTAGCAGGAGACATCAGCCACCTCTTCGGACGGGGGGAGCCGACACTGCGTGTCGTTCACGATGTCGCCGGGCCCGATGACTCCATCGCCATCCAGATCTTGGCCAGGCAGGGTGTCGGGGACGCCATCTTGGTCAGTGTCCACCTTCGCTCGCGCGTCTTCGCCGAGCACCATGGTACGGCCCTCGTCGATGTGGAGCAGGAACTGCTTCTCAGCATCCGCAGCGCTCCGTGCCCAGAAGCTGATACCGTCGAAACCCGTGCCATCGGCGCGTAAACCCAGCCCATTGTGCTCCCAATCCCCGTACCCCACGCCCCAGAAGTTATGGCCGTCGGCCTCGAGCTTGATGAATCGCGTGTCACCGCAGCGCCCCGAACCCTCGAGGTTTGAGAATGGCACATTGGAGTCAGGAAGTATTCCCTTCTCGTCGACGGTGAGCAGATCCGGCACGCCACCGGGGGTGGGATCCGCATAGCGGAACCACCCCGATTGTTCAGCCGTGTTGAAATTCGCGATGTTCTTGAACTCGTAGGCGTCTTCGATCGAGCAGTCCACGGTGCCGAGCGGCTCCCGCTCGCCTTCACCGCAGCCGACCGCTCCGAACAGTGCGCATGCAAAGCAGAATCGACCTTTGCGCATCATGGGTCTCACCACCAGAAGTTTGCCGACAGCGAGAGCACGTGTCGGTCGGGGTTGACACCGGGATCGTCGACTGGGGGATAACCCCGGGCCACGTACACCTCTTCACCGTAGGCAAAATGGGAGTACTGGAGCGCAAACTCGTCGCGGCTCATCCAATCCGTGTGAAAGAGCAGCCTGCCGGTCATGATGTTGAACGAGCGGCGGTTGAACTCATGATCCAGCCGCACGTGGTCGAAGCGGGCAGAGGTTCCAAACCATGAGAGCAGGTTGTAGGTGACCTCAGCGCCACCCTTCAGCTTGAGCACGTCGTCGTAGGCTTCATCGTCGCTTGTGACCTGGGTGGCGATGCCAAACAAGCTGAAGAGCACATCGGGATTTTTCCCGCGGTACTGCTCCCCGAAGGCCATCCTGGAGAGGCTCATGTCGTACTGGAGGCCCACCGTGGTCAGCGAGCCATTGCCGTCACTGTCCGGTCCCAGGTACTCGCTCACCAGATCCGGACCACCCCGTGCGTTCAGGACCTCGACCACTCCTCCCACCACGCCCGCATTGGAGGCGCTGGTGTGCGCGAGACCGAGGTACAGGTGCCCCAGCCTACCGGCGGTGAAGCGCGCATCCACACCTGCCACGCTGATCCGGCCATCCTCGAGCTCGGCACCGAGGCTTTGGTCGTCTTGGCTGAAGGCGGTGACGTAGTGAAGGCCAAACTGGAGGAGCTGCGATACCCCCACGCCAGCGTGGAAATGAGTGACGAAGCTTGCCCCCACCTCCTGATCGGCGAAATCATTCCAGCCGCTCGAGATGGTGCCGGCGGGGGTGCGCCCCAATTGGCCGCCAATCCCCTGCTCGAAGACCAGCATCACAGAACCCGTCTTGAACCCAGCGGTGAGGGTCTCTCCGACCGCATTCACGCGGGCAATGAGCGGCGTCGCATAGCGGCCGGCGTCAAACGCGCCCATCGAACCATAGCGGTGGCTCATGGCACCCATCCGGAGCTGCAGCGGCGTCCCCACCGGCTTGGTGAGGTTGAGCGTGACGTACGCGTCACTCACGCCGAGCTGGCGCACCGGATCATAGACGGCCTCGGCTTCGGTGGCGGTCTGGGCGGCGAGGATGGCCGTCCCCGAGACCGTGGAGTTACCGTAGGTGAAGTTGAGCTGCACCCAGGGATCGGGCACCACCCCGGTGTACTGGAAACGCCGGTAATCTTGCGGCACGAGCGCGGGTGCGTGCAGCACCGTCTCGCTCTGATTTGGCCCTGCGTCTTCCCGCTCATGGATCCCGAGCTTGAGTGGAAGCAGCATGTACCCGTGGAAGTCCAGCACGTACTCTTTCGAGGTGGCCGGCGGGATCCCAAACGGCACGGCGGGCGGTGCGCTCCGCACCTTCGGCTCGGCGGGGTCGAGTCCCAAGCGGGGCAGCTCGGGTTCCTTCTCCTTCGGTTCAGCCAGGGTCGGCGCGGCAAAGGTCAACGCTGACAGGGCCAACCACCACGCAAGATCGCGTCGCATGGAACACCTTCCTAGATTTTTCCCGGTTCGAACGTCTGAGCTCACGAACACCATGATTCCTCTCCCTAGAAGGCCATGCTGGCGCCGAGGGTCAACACTTGGTGGTCCAGGGGCTGGGCCGGGTTGTTGTCCGTGAAGTCGGAATAGAAGTAGCGGGAGTAGAGAAGCTCCATCCGGTCGCGACTCTGCCAGTCCGAATGCAGCGCGAGCCCGACCGAACCGTTGTACGCCACCCAACGGCCGCGCACTGGCTGCTCTCGGATGTCGATCACCGTGGAGTCCCGGCTCTCGCCGAAGACGCGGTAGGTGGTGCTAAACCAAGAGGTCAACACGTGCTCGAAGGTGGCTCCGAGCAGGTAACCGTCGGCGCCGCGATAGCTTGGGTCCCGAGTCTTCAAGGTGAAGTGGGGCATGAACGCGATGGCCACGCGCAGATCGGGGCCATTACCGTCGAAGGGCTCCGGGTGGGCCAGCATCCGCATCAGGCTCATTCCATACTCGGCGCTGATGGCGAAGATCCGTCCAGTTCCCCGACTGTCCGGCCCGAGGTAGCGACGACTCATCTCGCGGCCACCCGCGGTCCAGTCGATCCCCCACCAGATCCCGTCGTGCACCTGAGTCGCGTTGCGGAAGCTCCACAACACCGGGGTCACGCCGATTTGACCATAGGGATCGGCGAGCCACCTGAGTTCGAGGGCGGCCACCACCATTCTGCCGTCCGGCTTCCGCTCCACCACGTCCGCCGTGTCTGCGTCGTCATCCAAGTAGGTCCGCAGATTGCGACCGTCTGCGTACGCGAAGTGACCCTTGGCGAAGTACTGGTTCTTGTACCCGTAGCCGAGGTGGCCATGATAGACGACGCTGGAGAGGCCGGTCTCTGGCCACTCGGTGTAGGTCCCGCGCACGAAGTTCTCCGGCACCTCGGAGACGGCGGTGACACCCGACTCCAAAGACACGACCTGGTCCTTCGAGAGCTCGTAGTCCGCTGCCGCCACACCCCCGTAGCCGTGCACGGCCAACACTGGCCCGAAGGTGCCCCAGCCCCAGGGCCCAGGCGCACCGTAGTGCGAGGGGAACGCACCAACCTGGAACTTGAGTCGCAGGCTCCCCATCGGTGGAGGGGTCAGGGTGACGTAGGCGGTGCGCAACCGCGGCCCTGTCTCGGCACGGTGATGGCCCTCCCACTCGGTGCCTTGCAGCGCCGCTTCATACGAAGCGAACGCCATGAGCAACTGGTTGCCGTAAGAGAAGTCGAGCTTGGCGGCAGTGCCGGCATAGACAGGGCCATGCCCAACCACACGCGGGGGCGTGTGAAATGCCGTGCCGTCGCGGTCGGGTTCATTGCCACGCGGGCTGCGCCCAAGCCCCACCTGACCCCAGGCCGAAAAGCGACCGCCCAAGCGGAACACCCAGGCGTCGGGATCGGTGGGCGCACCGAAAGATGGTGCGCGCCCCCCCGGCGATGGCGGAGTGGGCGGCGCCTCCGGCGACAAGGAGACCCCTTCGGGCCGCGGAGAACCTGGCAGACCATCCACCGCAGTGGCTTCTGCCGCGGCAACGGATGGACAACCGATGCAGGCGGCGAGGATCGACCCTAGGGAGAGCTTCCTCTCTAAGCGCGCTCTATACTTAGTGTTCGAGATTGTCACGGACGCACCACCTGCAGCTTCACGGACTTCGCGTTTTGGTCCGTCACACCCTCGGGTGGAACGGCCACGCCATGCGCCACCAGCATGAAATGGACCAGTGACCGCCCCTCTCCGGGGGAGAGCCGAGGTTCGTCATCTTCGGGCGGAGGCATGTTCTGCACCACGAACCGCTCGAGATCCTCCGCGGTACGGAAGGGATCGCGTGAGGGCGCGCCGGCGGGGCGCGACCGGGCCTCGAGCCTGAGCGCCTCTGGATCACCTGTGGCGGGATCGCCCACCGCACTCTGGGGACGCGGATACTCGGGAAGCCCTCGCTCGCCAAGGATGGTAGGCGCCCGCACGCCACCTTCACCACGAGCGCCATGGCATCCGGCACACTTCTGCTCGAAGAGCCGGGACCCCTCAGGTACCGTCCCCCGTGCACGGCCAAGGCTCTGCTCGCTCACCCCACTCTGCGTCGTGGCACAGGCAAGCAAGACGGCACAGGTGAGGAGGGGAAGGCGGAGGTCCACCATGGGGTACCTTTTCCGGGCGCTCGGCAGTCTGACCGGACTTCCCCCCAAAGGCAAGAACTAAAACGTTTTTTATAAGGCGCTTTTGGGGTATATTTCCGGCGCTAGGGAAACGCCCGAAGCCGCTCGGAATCCTGGGCTCGGGATCCCGCTGCCTGCTCTCCCCCACCGAAGGACCTCATGGCTCGCTCGCTCTCCTCCACCCTCCTCTCCGCCACCTCTCTCACCGTTCTTGCCGTCGTCGCAGCGCCGAGCTGCGTCCGACCCCCACCGTACGATCCCACACAAGCTGGACAAACCAATATCGAGACCACCGAAGAGGTCACGCTGGTTTGGGATGGCGATCAGACGGGAGGTAACGCCAAAGAATGGGCCAACTGCAACCTCAAAGACAAGTGCCAGAGCGCGCTCCGCGTCGCTCCGCTGATCGGGATCAACGACTCGGTGGGCCTGGAGTGGCAGGTCAAGGGCAAGGACTGGAAGGGCTTCGGCTGGAACTGGTTCGGCTGGTGGCCGGAGAGCGCCGGTACGGATGTAACCGGATTCAAGAATCTCAGCTTCTTCGTCCGTTTGGAGGCACAGGATGCGAAGAAGGGGCCGTCACTCGGCGATCTCAAGGTGGTGCTGGCGAGCTCGACCAAGGGCCGAATCGAGTCAGCCGAGGTGCCACTGATCGGCTACATCGACAGCCTGGCCGACAGCAAATGGCACGAAATCGTGATCCCACTTTCTGAGTTCACCAAGGGTAAGGGCAAGAACTTCGATCTGACTCGAGTCTGGGAATTTCGCTTCAGCGAGTACTCGATGTCCGAAGAGGACTTCAAACTCTTCGTGGACAACATCGGGTTCGACAACCGAAAGCTGGTCTCGTTGATCAGCCTGCCAGAAAAGCGTGAGCCAGCGGCGCTCGGCCCGGAGGTGCTCGAGATCACGGCCAAGCTCGATCTTGTGGCAGCGGGCGTCCCGGTGAGCCCCTACATCTACGGGGTCAGCCACGGGGACGTCGAGGCCATGCACGAGATGGGCGTCACCGTCCGACGCCAGGGAGGCAACCTCTCCAGTGTCTACGACTGGCGCACCGGCTTCACCTCAGCGGGTGCCGACTGGTTCTTCGAGAACCGAAAGTTCATGGACACCCCTCACCCCGAGGAGAACTGGTGGGTGGTGATGCACCGAGAGAACAAGCAGCACGGCATGAAGAGCTTCTTCACTCTGCCCTCGGAGTGGGTGGCCAAAGACGACAAATCGGTCGGATTCCCCCGAGACCTCTACCCGGACTGCGAGGAGTATGCACCCGATCGGGACGGCGCCTGCAACGGCAAATCCAAGAAGAAGGACGCTGAAGGCAAGCCCATCGAGCTCCGCTGCGGCGAGCACCCGACCCAGAACGGCAAGTACGTTGGCATCGAGTACAACGTGGAGCTACTGAAGTATGCGGTGAAGGACGCCGGGTTCGGCCGCGCTGACCGCGGCGGCATCGACATCATCGCCCTCGACAATGAGCCGATGCTGTACCGCAGCACCCACCGCGATCTCTGGTGCAAGGGCTTCTCGGCTGACGAATACTGGGAGAGAACGCGCAAGGCGGCCGAGTTGCTGCGCCAGGTCGATCCCAGTGTGAAGATTGCAGGACCGGCGCTCTGGGGCTGGACCGCCTATTCGCTGAGTTCCGGAGATCTCGACTACCGCGAAAAGAACGGACTCGGCTGGGACAAAGTCGGCGAGTTCCCGGACTTCAAGAAGCATGGCTTCTTCGCCCGCGACTTCATGCGTCGCTGCGCGGAGTACAAGCAGCAGACCGGCCGCGATCTGGTCGACATCTTCGTGTTCCACGGCTACCCCATGACGCCCAAGCTGGATTGGGGCAATCGCGCCGAGTTCGCCAACCCCTCCCCCGAACTCCAGGAGTTCCGGGTGCGCGACGTCCGCAAGTTCTGGGACGAGAGCTACCGTGATCCCGATACCTGGATGGGCAAGGAGGAGTGGTCCCAAGGCAACATCGCCTACGTGCCCCTGATGCGGCGCTGGATGAAGGAGGCTGGTTGGGAGGTGCCGATCGCGATCGGCGAGTATGACTACTCGGGACCGGAGGGAGGAGAGGAGATCTCGGCGGCGGTGGCCCAGGCCGAGAGCTTCGCAGCCTTCGCGCGCTCCAATGTCTCGCATGCCATGTACTGGGCCGATCCACGGAAGCACGGACCGGTCTACTTCGCGTTCAAGATGTTCCGCAATCCTGACGGCAAGCGGACCGCCGTGGGAAGCCAGTTCACGTTGGCCGAGGTCAGTGACACAGATAGCCTGAGCGTGTACGCGTTCAAAGATCCGCAGACGAAGCTGACCTCATTGATCGTCCTCAACAAGCGAGCCCGGAAGGGGGCCCGTGTGACGCTCGACCTCGGCCTCGCCGTGCCGGCACAGAAGGCTGCTCGCTATGAGTACAGCCGGGCCAACAAGAAGGCGATCGGGGAGCTGCCACCTCTCGAGGTGAACGGACAGAGCCTCAAGCTCGAGGTGGCACCCATGTCGATTCTCCGCGTCGACCTCAAGATGTAGTGCCCCCTCCCCACCCACACTCGAGCCATCGTGAGCCACTTCATTCGGGCCCGGGGGCGTCAGCTCCGTCTGGCTGACCGTCCCCACGCCTTTTTGGGCGTGAATCTCTGGTACGGCGCGTACCTCGCCGCCGACGCACCCTACGGTAACCTCCCAAGACTCCGCGCTGAGCTCAACCAACTGGCAGAGCTCGGGGTCACCAACCTGCGTGTCATGGGAGGCACGGAGAGCGGGCCGATGCGCCGCTCGATCACCCCAGCCTTTCGCGGTCCGGGAACGGATTACCACGAGCCGCTGCTCCGCGGCCTCGACCGTCTGCTCGCGGAGCTGGCGGCCCGGGAGATGTATGCGGTGATCTGCCTCACCAACTTCTGGGAGTGGTCGGGAGGGATGGGGACCTACCTCTCTTGGGTGAACGGTGGGCAGCACGTGGATATGAATGATCCCGCCCATCCCTGGCCAAGCTACCCAGAGGCGACGGCTCGCTTCTACGCGAACCGCGAGGCCAACGGCCTGTACCGCGACTATGTGCGCTCCCTCGTCACTCGGACCAACTCCGTCACCGGCCTCACCTACAACCAAGATCCCACGGTCATGGCCTGGCAGCTCGCCAACGAGCCCCGCGCCGGGAGCAGCATCCTCCCCGGTCACCATGTGATCCCGGAGTTCGTGCGCTGGGTGCACGAGACGGCGGGATTCATCAAGTCGCTCACAAGCGAGCAGCTGGTCTCGACGGGGAGCGAGGGTCTCGCCGGCTGCGTGGGCGACGAGGACTGCCTGCGTGAGGCGCATGCCTCAGAGCACGTAAACTACCTCACCGTGCACATCTGGCCGCGCAACTGGGGCTGGCTCGAGGATGAGAACATGTCTTTGGGATACGCAGACGCAGAACAGAAGACCCGCGAGTACCTGAAGCGACACCTGGCGGTGGCGGAAGCCCTGGACAAACCCCTGGTGCTCGAGGAGTTCGGACTGTGTCGCGATCAGGGAGCGCTCCTGCCAGGAACACCGACAACTGTCCGAGATCGCTACTTCCGATTCTTGTTCGGTGAGGTGGAAGCCAGCCTGGCGCGAGGAGGTCCGCTCTTCGGCTCGAACGTGTGGAGCTGGGGCGGCCAGGGCCGCGCCGAGCACGAAGATGGCCTCTTTCGGCGCGGGGACAGCTCCTTCACCGGGGATCCACCCCAAGAGCCGCAAGGACTAAACTCGATCTTTGACTGCGACGGCTCGACCATCGATGTGATCAGGGGACACGCGCGCACACTCAGTGCCCTGACCGAGTCGGGCTGCCACGCGGTTGGGAAGCCCTGAGTCAGCGCAGCCGTCGGCGCCGCCCGAAGCAGAGCAAGGCAGCAGCCACCACCAGCCCACCTAGACCCGTATCTCGAGATCCGGGCACAGCGCAGCCGCAGCCACCGTCGTCGGGTGAGGTCTCCGAGCGAGCGGCTGCAGGCTGTCCCCCGAGAGTTCCCGTGCCTGCTGACACTCCCACCCCTCCAGCATTCGGCATCGTACCGCCGGTCGCTGTTCCGAGCCCGCCCGCAGCCACGCCGGTCGCACCCGAACTTGCCGCACCACCAGGATCACCACTTGCTCCACCGCTCGGGTTCACTCTACCCCCGACCGAAAGAAGCCCACCTGCTCCTTCGGCACCACCGCTCACCGCGGCTCCTCCCTCGGATGTCAGCCCACCACTCGCAGGCGCTCCTCCCAGCTCGGCTCGGCCGCCTTCGGCTCGGCCGCCTTCGGCTCGGCCGCCTTCGCCTCGCCCACCCTGACCGCTGCCGCCACCAGCACTGTCACCAGAACCGCCTCCTCCACCCTCGCCCGGTGCTCCACCCTCGCCCGGTGCTCCACCCTCACTCGGTGCGCCACCCTCGCCCGGTGCGCCACCCTCGCCGGGTGCGCCACCCTCGCCGGGTGCGCCACCCTCACCCGGTGCTCCACCCTCACCCGGTGCTCCACCCTCGCCCGGTGCGCCACCCTCGCCCGGTGCGCCACCTTCGCCGGGTGCGCCACCTTCGCCGGGTGCACCGCCTTCGCCGGGTGCACCGCCGGCACCGGACACCAAGGCTCCGGTGATCGTCCCGTCGATCCCGTAGAAGCCGAGTGAGCCATAGTTCGAGAACCCGTCGCTCGGTGTCCCCTCGAATCCCCCTTGGATCCGCAGAGTGTAGGTGCCGGGGACCAGCGCGGACTCGATGCGCGCGCTCCGTTGCCGCGTCGGATTGTCGGCCACCAGCGTCGTGCCGCTGCTATTGAGCAGGGTCGCGAGCACATCCAACGCCGCACCCGCCGAAAACTCGATCCGATCGACGGTGAGCGCAACATTCCCACCCGAGGTACCGATTTCGAACGTAAAGCTGTCAGTGTCGGTGTTCTGTTCAATGATGCCACGATTCGTGTCAGACGATACCCGCTCGCCCTCGGTGATTTCGAGAGGCTTCGCGGTGGGAATATCGTCTGGACGATAACCGAGCTGACTGCTGATGGTAAGCAGCATATCCTCGGTGTCGTCCGCATTCGCATACTCGCCGCGACTCCACTGTACCACTGCGTTCTCGGTGTCGTAGTACGCGTAGTAGTAGTTACCCATCCGAACGTACCAGGCAAAATCCTCATTGCCTTCGTAGTAGTCGTAGCTGTTCGGATCGGTCCCTACGTCGAGCATGCCCATCATGTGGCCGAGCTCATGGGCGGTGGTCGCTCCAACTCCCCACCCCAGATAGGGCTCGGCATCGGCTCCCGTGAAGACCTCACACGCTGAATAGGCCCCTTCCGTGCCATACACACCTTCGTAGCAATAGGCACGATCGTTCGAGTTGGTGAAGTTGGCGTGACCACGGTTCGGAGTCGACGTCGCATTCCACACCGCTGGGCTGGTCGTGACATTGACGTCGAAAGGTGAGTACGCCGCGGCTACCGTCTGCCAAGCCTTCCACATCTCGGCCTTCGAGAAGTTGAAAGGGGTCCCGCTGCTGTCGAGTACCGACTCGATCTCCATGTAGAGGATCTTCGTGGCGGACGGTCGGCTCTCGAGGGTGAGCAGGTCGGCGCCGGTGTAGTCTCCGATGTGAGGTTCCTCGGGTCGCCAGGTGGCCAGCGAGGTGTGCAGGGGTGCCCACATCCGCGCGTCGATCGCCGTCCCAAGGGGGTTCACCCTGCGGGGCATGGGCTCACGACAGCCGGGGCAGATCCGCGAAAACGGCACTCGTGCGACCGTGACGCGTCCATCCGAAGTGCTGTAACGGTAGCCGAAATCTTCGGACGGATAGGCGATCCATCCCGAGAGCCGCTCGCGTCGCCCCTTCAGCATGAAGTGAGCATCAGTCGCATCCACCACTCTCCCAGACAGCGAGAACTGGTCATCGTGAAAGCTGAACGTTTCGACGACCACCGTCACGTCTTCTTCCGGTCCGATCGGCAATCCGAGTTCGGCCGTGACATCGATGTCACTCGTCACGATAGAACGAAATATCGACTCCGGATCGTCGAAAATGGTCTCGGTCCCTGTTGCCGGCATGGCAACGGTCAGCGCACCAAGGAGGAACCGGAACAGAAGACGCATCTCGGACATGCACAGCATGACGTTCAGATCGGAACCGTACAGGCAATTTTCGCCGAAAGCTCCTACTCTCTCGATGCTCGGCGAATGGGTGAAGAAACCGCGTCAGAAAACCCTGCGGCCCCATGTTACCAGGCGGTCACGATTCAGCGCGGCTCGGACAGCAGAGGCAAGAACCGTCCCTCTCGGTCGAGTGCCACCATGTCGTCACAGCCGCCGATCGAGCGGCCCCACACGAAGATTTGCGGCACGGTGCGCTGCCCGGTCAACTCGACCAGTCTCTTTCGCGTCTCCGTGTCGTTGCTGACGTCGATCTCCCGAAAGGCAATCCCCTTCCCAGACAGGAAGCCCTTGGCACGAATGCAGTACGGGCAGATCTTCGTCGTGTAGATCAGGACAGGGTCGCTCATGGCTGGGTAGAATGTGGAGCTAGATTTCGCCTTCGGAAGCCTCCCGCTGCGCCTGGGGCTCCGAGCATGGCCGTGCGGCCTATCCAGGTGAGCGCGGGGCTCAGCCCAGATCACGCGGGGCAGCCCCCACCAGTTCGACCTGATAGTCGAGACCCACACTTGCCGGCTCGGAGGTCTCGTCGGTGCCAATATCCTGCGGATTGTACATGTACAGGACATCTGGGGTGTTGACCACCACCAGGCTCACCTCTTCACCGGCCGCGATCGATGCCGTCCCGGTTCCTGCCGGGAGATCCACATAGCGGACAGTACCGTCACTGGCACGGATCGACAGGGTGGCCGTGAAGTTGCTGTCATCCTGGCCATTTCCGCGGTTCGTCACCGTCACACTGACTTCCCCTCCCGAAGTGACCGTGAGGGGGATGATGTTCGCCCCTCCGTACTGGGGCCTCCGACTAGGAAGAACCTGGTAGACACCGTCGCTGACCGAGCTCAGATTCGTGAACTCGAGGCGCGCACGAGCGTCCATGAACGCGCTCTGGGCGCGCGGATGCTCGATGTCGAGGTAGGCCATGCGCGCCCAGTAGCGACCAAGGATGGTCTGGACCGACACAGGTGCCGCCAGCCGCTCGAGCACATGCAGCGGGGTCTCATTGTTACGGAGGTGGTACTCGAACAGGTCAGGCAGAATCATCTTACCAAGGCCAGAGTATCCGTCCGGATTGTTGGTGAGGTAGGTGAGGAAGGGCCAGGCCTGGTAGTAGTTCTGGTTCATGCAGATCGCCCAATGGGCGTTGCTGATGGTCCGATCGAGCTCGATGATGCTGTTTCCGACTGTGAGTCCAGCTGCGCTGCGCGCCGGCTCGCAAAGTTCATGGGTGATGAAGGTGTCGGCAACGAAATTGGCCACCGATTCCCACCAAAAACCGGTATTCGACTGATCGACCCAACCCTCGGCGGTGAGTGTCAGGGCGTGGCCAAACTCATGGACCGTCACCGATGGAACGTCCTCGAGTCCGAGCAACACTTGGATATAGGACAGTCCGGCCCCCCCGTCGTAGCCCATGTAGCCACCGGCACTGAGATTCGCGATCGCGTAGATGTTGAACTTGTAGAAGGTGTCGTCACCGGTCCTGATCGAAAGGCCCGGCGAGCGCCAGCACCAGTCCTCGACGAAACACTGGTGTGCGGCTTCCATGAAATTGATGACCCTGGCGGGATCCTCGGCTCCAAAGACCAAGAAGTGGTCGGACTCCACGTAGTCCGCGCCGCCTCCTCCAACCTCCAGATTGAGTTCGAAATCGCTCGGAGGTGGGAGCGTGCAGCTCGGTTCAACCTCGGTGGCTCCCCCCACACCGGTGGCTCCACCCTGTCCGGCACCTCCAGACGGATCCACGGTGCCGCCGCTTCCCAAATCCGCTCCACCCGTTCCTGGTTGCTCTCCGCCGAAACCAAGCTGCCCCCCATTTCCCACCACCATTCCACCGGAACCGTTCTCTGCGCCCCCTTCCGGCGCCGCGCCGCCCACACCCACCAGGCTGCCTCCTGCTCCCGGCTCAGCACCGCCGGTCCCCACAGCCTCGCCCCCAACACCGGGCGAAGAGCCGCCCTGGCCCGGCAGACTTCCACCAGTCCCCGGACTCGAGCCGCCCGCGCCCACTGAGGCTCCCCCAAGACCACCGCCACCCGTCCCCACCACAGCCCCCCCGAGACCCGCGGTCACTCCACCGGCTCCTGGGTTGACACCACCCGCGCCAGGCGCGGCACCACCCAACCCCACCGTGCCTCCGGAGGTGGGAGATGTCGCCCCACCACTCTGCTGCGTGAACCCGCCACCAACGGCCTCATTGCCACCGATTCCGGGAGTGCCTGAGGCCCCTTCCTCGTTTGCCGGACCGGACTCGGAGCCGCCACAACCTCCGAGCGCAAGAAGGAGGATGGCGGAAAGGGCGGGGAGCTGGATAGCAATGCGTCGCGTCATGGGGAAATCCTCAGTCAACAGGCGGAACTAAAGGAAGCTGACGCTCAAGCACCCGCCGACCAGGCAAATAGCTGTCTCAGCAGGGCGAAAAGCGCTCCGGATTTCGCCAAATACGCAGCGGCGACGATCCGTACCGGAGCCGACGGGAATGAGCAGATGACGCGCTGACCATCACGAAAGAAGCGGCCGGCCGCCTGTTTTATCTCAAATTCTGCCAAGGAGTGTTCGGCATGTCATCCGCTTCCCCCAAAAAAGAAAGTGCTCCCACGTGCCTGACCAAGGATTGGCTGCCCCCGCCCTCTTTTTTTGCGCAGAAAATCGGGTGTGCTAGGTATCTTGGTTTAGCTGTCGCTTGGCTCGTTGCCCCACTCTGGCTGACGGCCGCCTGCGGCGGAACTCCTCGGGATGACGCAGAACAGGGGAGCGCTGGCACGACGGACGGGAGCGCCGCCGCAGCGGGATTGAGCCTTGGGGGTGGCACCTCGACTACCCAAGGCGGCTCGGGCAGCGGTGGCGTTCCGATCATCGACATCACAGATGGCACACTTGGCGGAACGGCGGGCACATCGTCTACGGAAGAGCTCCGCTACTGCGGCGACGGGTTGATCAACCAAGACATCGAGCAGTGTGACGATGGGAACAACCTGGGCGGTGATGGCTGCACCGCCGCCTGTGATCAGATCGAGGCCAACTGGGTATGTCCGACGCCAGGGCAACCATGCATCTATGCGGTGGTGTGCGGCGACGGCAAGGTGGGCGGCACCGAGACCTGTGACGATGGGCTGGATCGAACGCTGAATGTTCCAGTGGCGGGTGACGGATGCGACGTAAACTGCCAGCTCGAGCCCGGCTACGCCTGCCCGAGTCCGGGTGCTGCATGTCGCCCAATTTGTGGCGACGGCCTGGTTAGAGGCCGTGAAGAGTGTGACAACGGGATCGATCCCACGACCGCACTCCCAGTCGCGGGAGATGGCTGCGACACCACCTGCATGAGAGAAGATGGCTGGGTGTGTCCCGATGGAGTGACATGCCGGCCCACCGTGTGCGGAGACTTGATCATAGAGGGCTCAGAGCAGTGCGATGACGGCAATGCCCTGCCCTTCGATGGGTGCACGAAGGACTGCGTGCGGGAGCCGGTCTGCGGCAGCGGCGATGGTCCGGCAGGTGCCTGCGCCTCCTCCTGTGGTGATGGCCTGCTGCTCGCGAGCGCTGGCGAGAGCTGCGATGATGGCAACAACCTGGACGGCGATGGGTGCTCCGCGGCCTGCCAGCTCGAACTCGGGTTCGTGTGCACGACCGTAGTCGATGCTCCTCCCGAAAAGCTCGAGCTTCCGATCGTGATCCGAGATTTTCAACCTTCCTCGGTATCACCGGGGGGGCACATCGATTTCGAGAATCTCGAGCTCGGCCAGGGATGCTGTGTCAACCCCTCGTCACCGGGGATCGTGGCTCCCCTGCTCGGACTCGATAAAAAGCCGCTCTATTCGGGGGATGACCTGCTGGCGGAGTACCCCGTCACCACCGGGGCCGCCAATTTCGATCAGTGGTACCGGGATGTGCCCGGTGTCAACCAACGCATCGATCTCTTCCTTACCCTGCGGCGCAACCCGGATGGCTCCTACTCGATGAACAGCGCCACCGACACGCCCTACAGCGAGCTCGGCGGCTTCTTCCCGATAGATGGTCTTGGCTTCGGCAACTATCTCGAGTCGAATCCGGAGCACAACTTCCATTTCACGAGCGAGCTCCGCTACTGGTTCGAATACCAGGGCGGGGAGACGTTGACCTTCAGCGGCGACGACGACGTCTTCGTCTTCATCAACGGCACGCTGGCGGTCGATCTGGGCGGAGTCCACAACACCACCACCGGCAAGGTGGTGCTCGGCACAGACGGTCACGGTCAAACCTGCACCGAGGAAGACAACGATGCCGACGGCGAGGTGGGGGACTGCACGGTGGCGGGGGACATCGACTTCGCCATGGCCCCGGGGGGTGTGTACGAGGTGGTGGTCTTCCAGGCTGAGCGCCACGTGCGAGATTCAAACTACTGGCTCACTTTGACCAACTTCCTCGCCGGGGAGAGCACCTGCGAGCCGGACTGCGGCGACGGGATCCTCACCGCCAACGAAGCCTGTGATCTGGGGGAGGCCAACAACACGGGCGCCCACGGTGGCTGCAACCCCGACTGCACACTGGCTCCCTACTGTGGGGACGGTAGGGTCGACGCCGCGTTCGGCGAGCTGTGCGACGACGGCGTGAACGTTAGCTTGTACGGCGGCTGCGCGCCCGGCTGCGTGCCGGGACCGAGTTGCGGGGACGGACAGGTGCAGGCTCCCTACGAGCAGTGCGACGACGGCCAGAATCTGGGTGGCTATGGAGCCTGCGCACCCGGCTGCGTGTACGGACCCCGCTGCGGTGATGGAGTGGTCGATCAGCCCGAAGAGCAGTGCGATGCGGGGCCGCTGAATGGCACGGTGAATTGCCTGGTGAACTGCACCCTCGACATCCCCAAGTGAGCCCGGGTCAGGGCAGTGTTTGTCTGTCGAACATCTGCCAGATCATCGCGGCCTCTCCCATGATCTGACCGCCTTCGGCACTGGTGCACAGAGTAACCTCCACGTTGGACTCGCAGGTCGTGTGCGAGGTGCAACCCGCCGCGTCGGCCTGGCTCGGGCTCCCCGTGCAGCCGTCGAGCGCGGCCCACTTCTCGAAGGTTTGCACAGCGCCCAGGCGCTGGTTCACCATTTCCGGGTAGCCTGGGGGGCTGCTCGCGCCGCCAGCGTAGGGGACCACAGTGTCGAGTGCTCCCCGGAAGGACAGCACACTCACGGGGCGCGTTGGCTCGCACCCAGTCTCCGAATCAGCGAAGAGATCCATGCTGCTCGACGCGATGGCCGCGAAGGTCTCGGCGTGCTTGCACCCAAGGTAGTACGCCATCCCGCCGCCGAGCGAGAAGCCGGTGGCGTAGACCCGTCGGGGATCGATGCACACCCGCCGCGAGATGTCCGCGAGCAGCGCCATCACGAAGCCGAAATCGTCCACCATTTCGGTGAGCGCACAACAGGGCCCCAGGTTCCAGGTTTGCTCGAACCCCTCGGGCCACGCAGCGATGAACCCTTGCTCCTCCCCGAGTTCGGCGAATCCCGAATTGTCGCGCTGCCACTCTGGCAGAGCAGCCATGGGATGAAAATCGAGCACGAGCGGTGAGGGGTCCCCTCCCGTGTGGGCGCTTGGAACCCGGAGGAGGTATCGACGCGTGACGCCGTCGACCACGAGCTCGCGGAGCTGCTCACCGGGAGGCTCCACCACCGAAGGGCACACCACGTCGCCCTGGCGACAGAAGCCGAGCTCACACCGGTGGGCGGGACCAAGGGCAGCACAGTCGGCGTGGCTCTGGCACGCGACGTCGCAGAATCCAGTCGGCGGGCACGAATCCGTGCTCGAGCCCGTGAGCACGGCACACTGTGCGGCATCCCCTAGCCGTGCGCAGTCGGACGCCGCATCGCAAGGGCGGGTGCACCTCCCGCAAGAACAGGTGAGCCCATCACCACAATCGACCTCGCAGTACCGAAGAAAATTGGTCTCTCCACCAACTTGGGGCGACTCCTCATCGGCACGGCAGCTCACCGACCCGAAGAGCAGGGTGACGAGCCACAGACAAGAGCACCGCCGGTGGACAGCCTCACTCGACCTCATCCGGTTCCTCCTTGATGGAGCATTGGCCAACGTAGAGCAACACTTGATGGAACCGTTCGGGGAGTCCCTGCTCAGTGTTGATCTTCTCCACGCGTTCGCGCAGGTCGACCATCATGGCGCGGGCGCGGGAAAGCGCCAAGCGCACCTCATCCTCCAGGGGATGGCCCTCCCACAGATCCAAGGTGTAGGTGCTGCCTCCCACCGTGTCGCGGGCGGCTTCATCACCCGACTCACGGAGACGGCAGCAAATGGTCTTCACCATCGCCTGAAAATGATCGAAGACCGCCGCCTCCCAGCCAGTGGGTGCCCCGAGAGGGATGTACAAATTGCCGGCCGTGTAGGTGGGGCGCTCTCGAGCGCCACCTTGCGTCACCCGCCCGGCGCGCAGCAGCCGCTCGAGGGAGGCTTGAAGCTCCGTCGCATCGAGGCGCGTCAGCTCCGCGAGGGCGGGGACCGAAAGGCACCCCGCATGGAAGATCATGGCCCACACCAACTCGTCGAGGCCGTCCCGTGAACGAAACTGCTGGGTGCGGCGAAGCTCGTCCTCCGACACCGCGCGGTACATGGTGTCCGGACCCTGGCCCGAGGCAAAAATCAGGCCGCTCTCGCAGAGATCGCGCAGGATCCCCCGAACCTGAGCGATGTCGTCGTTCGAGAGTTGAGCCTCGATCCCAGCGCGCGTCGCGATCCCCTTCTCGCGAATGAGTTCGAGGATCGCCTCCCAAAGCGGTCGCCCGTGCTCGGTGGCGCTCTCGAGCAGCCTGCGGATCTTGCGCTGGTAGGTGCGCAGCCCGAGCCCGAACATGTCGGCACTGACCTTGCGACTGACACCTTGTCGACCAAGTTCGTTGGCGAGATCGAGGAACACCTGGTTCGCGATCTGAGCCAGCGGCGCCCGCGCACCGCCTGCCGTCGCCAACTGCGCGATCAGCACCGTGGTCTGGCGCACCACAGCCTGAATCAGGAGCTCAATCGTCATCGGCCTCGGATAGGAAACATGGTGGAAGAAACGACCCCTTCGGCAACAAGAAAAGGTGGACGGCGCATCCACGCGCTTGGCCCCGAGGGGGTGACCATTTTGTCGCTGACCATGCCGTCAGCAGGGGAATGCGTCACTATTCCCAGTGATCTGGGCATGGCAAGGTCTCGTCCGCGAGGTGCCTCGATGCCAACCATGACCAGGAACGACCGCGAATCCCGTGTCCATCGCTGCCGCTCTTCGAGTCTGAATCGCGACCTTCTTGCGTTTCTGCTGGGGATCAGCGCGACGGGGCTCTCGGCCTGCGGTGGTGAGAGCAGTGAGAACAGTGGGTCGCACGCTGGAGCAACCGGTGGCTCGAGCGCTTCGGATGGAGGGTTCGTCTCCTCGGGAGGGATGGTCTCCCAAGGCGGCGCCATCGCCCAAGGCGGCGCAGGTCAAGGCGGCGCCATCGCCCAAGGCGGC
>CAYNEY010000049.1:30215-34044 GCA_964396375.1 uncultured Polyangiaceae bacterium
CAGGTCAAGGCGGCGCCATCGCCCAAGGCGGCGCAGGTCAAGGCGGCGCCATCGCCCAAGGCGGTCTCGGCGCGGGTGGCGACGTCGGACTGGGTGGTGACACCGGGGATGTACCCCAATGCCCAGAGACAGCCACGGCGTCTCCCGGCGAGAGCACGGAATCCGTCTCGGTGAATGGGCAGAATCGAACCTTCGTGCTCCACGTTCCTCCTGGCTACACGGGAGAGACTCCTCTTCCGGTCGTGATCGACTTTCATCCCCTCGGTGGCGCCGGCTCGACGTGGAAGAACTCGACAGGCTGGAGCAGCTTCGCGGACGAGCACGACATCATCATGGTGTGGCCGGACGGAGTAGGGAACTCCTGGAACGTGGGGCGATGTTGTCCGCCCGCGATGGACCAGGGGGTGGATGACGTGGCCTTCGTGAGGGCCATCATCGACCTGCTTTCGACCGAGGCTTGCATCGACACGCGACGCGTCTACGCGACCGGATGCTCCAACGGTGGCGGAATGACCTACAAGGTGGCTTGCGAGGCAGCGGACGTCATCGCAGCAGCGGCGCCGGTCGATTTCGACTGCGTCGTGGGACCGAGCAACGTGCCCTCTTGCGGCGGCTGCGAGCCGTCGCGGGGGATCTCCGAGATCCAGTTCCGTGGCACCAATGACTTCGCGGTGGTCTACGAGGGGGGACCGGCACCGATCCCACAGGGCATGGACTTCCCAGGTGCAGAAGCCAACTTCTCCGACTGGGGCGAGATCAACCAATGCACGGGCTCACCTGCGCCGCTCCCGGAGCACTCCACCTGCCAGAGCTTTCAGAACTGCTCCGACGGCGCAGAGACGACACTGTGTACGATCCAAGGCGGAACCCACTGTGGGAGCTACCAGACGTTCGGCATCGTCTCGCTCGCTTGGGAAACGTTTCAGCGGCACGCACTGCCCTAGCCCCCGACAAACCCGCGCACTTCGGTCTCCCGAAGCTCGCTCCCACTCCCTCGCACAATCACCTCTCGATGGGCCGGAGAAGGCGTTAGAGCTACCATTGGCTGAGAGGACCCGCTTGCCACAGCGGAAGGAGCGGCCGGATCGCCGGTACGTTAAGCTGATGAGCAGGTGGCCGTTATCTGATGGGGTCAGCACCACTGGGTGATCACAGGAATCGTTTTCGGGAATGGTTTCCTGTGTACAAGGAGTGCCACCGTGCGACTATCCCCACTGAAGACTCTTAGCCTCGTTCTTGGAATGATCTCGCTCAGCTGTTCCGCCGGGGAGGATTCACCCGGCAATGTGAGCGCCTCCGCGGGGATGGGAGGCACCGAGTTGGGGATTGGCGGCGGCTCGGGAACCCGCCTGGCTTCGGGTGGATCGGCCATCGTTCAGGGTGGCGCACCCTTCGGACAGGGTGGTGTCGGACAAGGTGGTGCCACCGTCGGACAGGGCGGCGCGACCGTCGGGCAGGGCGGCGCGACGGTCGGACAGGGCGGCGCGACCGTCGGGCAGGGCGGCGCGACCGTCGGGCAGGGCGGCGCAGGTCAGGGTGGCGCAACCCTTGGCGATGGTGGAACAACCTTCGGGGAAGGAGGAACGACCGGCACCAGCAGTTGCGTTCCCGGAGTCGACACGGGTGACACATGTGACCCAGCCATCGACGTTGACGAGTGCGTTCGGAGCACACGTACCTGCACTTGTTCAGGAACGGCCTGGAGCTGTGTGCCCAACGCCGGCGAGGGCGGCGCAGGTCAGGGCGGCGCAGGTCAGGGCGGCGCAGGTCAGGGCGGCGCAGGTCAGGGTGGCGCAGGTCAAGGCGGCGCAGGTCAGGGCGGCGCAGGTCAGGGCGGCGCGGGTCAGGGCGGCGCGGGTCAGGGCGGCGCAGGTCAAGGCGGCGCAGGTCAAGGCGGCGCAGTCAGCGCTTGTTCGGAGGGACCGCGTGAGGCCTGCGCGAGCGACAACAACAGCAACGTCGGCACCCACTGCGGCTACACCTATGAGATGTGGTGCGACACGGGGAACTGTTGCATGACCAACACCGCTGACGGCCTCACGATGAACTGGAACACCAGCACGAACAACGTGCTCGGCCGCAAGGGGATCCGCCCCGGCTCGGGGGATTTGACCGTCCACTTCAGCGCGAACTACAATCCCAACGGGAATTCCTACCTAGCCGTCTACGGCTGGACCAGAAACCCGTTGATCGAGTACTACATCGTCGAGAGTTGGGGCAATTGGCGTCCGCCAGGGGGAAACTCCGTGGGGTCGGTCGTCGTCGATGGGGACACGTACGACGTGTACAAGACCGAGCGCCGGGGCATGCCGTCCATCGATGGCCCCACCACCGACTTCACCCAGTTCTGGAGCGTGCGCCGCAACAAGCGCGACAGTGGATCAGTGTCGGTGGGCGCGCACTTCGATGCCTGGGCTTCCTACGACCTTACCATGGGCACCTTCTATGAGGTCTCGTTCGTGGTCGAAGGCTACCAGAGCAGCGGCAGCGCCGACGTTACGCTCTCGATCGAGTAGCCGAGGCAGCATTCTCGTGGCTTGATGGTGTCACCTGCGCCCAAAAGGGCGCAGGTGCCGTTCTGTCTTCTCGCTTGCGCGATGCCGGCGCGGGGCACCAACGACGCGAGCGATCTACTCGAAGCTCGGCGTCGTCCAGCCGATGGCTGCCGCATAGTCGAGATCGAAACCGGCTTGACTCGGAGCGATAGTGATATCGGTGCTGACGTTCTGACCCTTGAGGAACCGATCGACGAAGGCGTTGGCCGTGCTCACCTGACTGGCAGAAGGAGAGCAGTGGGTCGACCCACCGACGAAGTCGAACCCGAGGTGATCCTGGAGCCCCATGGCCACCCAGACCTCCCGGGCAGCCATCAGAGACTTGTAGCCCGACTCGTCGCCCATCCACTCCCATGGCGGGTTTCCGAAGGCCACCACGGCACGCGGTGCGATCATGGCGATCAGCTCGTGGTGGTCGTGCGGGAGACTGTACGGATCGAGCTGCCGCATACTGGAGAGGAACCAGGCGTAATTGGTGTTGTCAATCTTCTCCACGTTGACGCCGGTGCGATCGGTGAAATCCTGAGAGAGGCGCCAAGAGGTGATGCCTCCCCCGCCTGACTCCTGAGCGATGGTGAGTGCCACACGCTCATCCAGCGCACCGGCAAACAGCGCCATCTTTCCAGCGTAGGAACAGCCATGCACGCCGATCCGATTCCTGTCGATGTCGAGCTCATCAGCCACCTGCTCGAGGCCGTCGATCAGGCGACTGATGCCCCAGGCCCATGCCGCGTAGTTGCCGATCTGACCATAGAGTTCCGGGTACACCCGATAGAAGCCGTCGGTCTGCCACTGCGTGCTGCTCGAGTGGTCGTTGGTGACCACCTGGTCATGCATGAAGGGCACCTGAGTGCAGCCCGAGATCATGCCCGAGGGTGCGTTCATTCCAATCGCGACGCAGTGGGGTCCAGTGCCCGAGGCCGATTCCACCTCTGAGGTCAGAGTGAGGCTTCCTGCGTTGGTCGTCACAACCACATTCAGCGTACCGCCGACCATGCTAGCTTCTACGGTGGGAGGCTCTGGCTTGGTGCCGATCTCGTAGCGTTCGAGATCCTTTTTGATCTCGTTGCGGCGACAGGCCCACTCGCTCTGGGAGGCGATGATCGTGCCGTCGTTCATCGCGAAGGGGTTCGGGAGCGTATCGTTCGGCAGGAGCTCTCCAGCCTCCACATCACAACCCGCACCGGTGTTCTCCGGATAGCCACCCTCTGGTGGTGCCGACCCACCGGTACCCTGCATTTGCCCGCCGAGCCCCGACGATTGCCCGCCTTCGG
>CAYNEY010000049.1:34144-42540 GCA_964396375.1 uncultured Polyangiaceae bacterium
CTGGTGCCTGACCCCCGATGCCTTGTGTTGCGCCGCCTTCGGCTGGTGCCTGACCCCCGATGCCTTGTGTTGCGCCGCCTTCGGCTGGTGCCTGACCGCCGGCACTGGAGGTGTCGCCCGTTGCGCCGTCATCGGCTCCACAGGCAGCAAGGCCCAGGCAAAGGACGAGCAGCGGGATTCGAGAATGGATACGCATCATTGGGGTTTCACCACTTCGTTCGGCACAGTGCCTGGCTCGGGACGAGCCCTAGCTTATCGTTGAATCGGGGACGACCGAACACCCCGTCACCGAGATGCCCGCGACCATCGAACGTGATCACGACCACGCCGAGCAGAGCCACCATGTCGAGGTGCAGCCAGGGCACTGGTGTGGTTTTTCTCATCCCAAAGGCCAGTCCTCGGCGCTTTCGGCGAGCGCCCCTGCCCTCCAAGATCAGTACTTTTCCGGTAAGAAAGCCCACTTCGGGATGCCTACCAGGACGGCTTTGCGGCCGTTCTCGAGACCCGAACCTTGCCGACGCAAGCCGCCGCCGACACTCTTTGGCCGCCGTGCTGCGCTTCGATTCCATCAGCAAGAACCATGGGCGACAGATCCTCTTCCTCGAGGCGTCCGCGAGTATCAATCGTGGTGAGAAGGTCGGCCTCGTTGGGCCGAACGGCGCCGGTAAAAGCACGCTGTTTCGCCTGGTCGTCGGTGAGGAGCACCCAGACGGCGGCCAGGTGATCCTCGATCGCGGCACCACCGTCGGTTACTTCAGTCAGGACGTGGGCGAAATGAGCGGTCGTTCCGTGCTCGCCGAGACCATGGCTGGTGCCGGCGAGGTCTCCGACCTTGGGCTCGAACTCGCGAGGCTGGAGACCGACATGGCCGATCCAGCCTGTGCCGAGCGGCTGGAAGCTCTAGTCGAACGCTTCGGCGAGGTTCAAAGCCGCTATGACGAACTCGGTGGCTATGGGCTCGAGGCGCGGGCACGGGAGATTCTGGCAGGGCTCGGCTTCTCGCCATCGCGGCTCGATGCCGACGTGGCCACCTTGTCGGGTGGCTGGAAGATGCGCATTGCCCTGGCCAAGATCCTGCTCATGCTGCCCGAACTCTTGCTGCTGGATGAGCCCACCAACCACCTCGATCTCGAGTCGATCCTGTGGCTCGAACAGTTCCTGCGGGAGTATCGCGGGGCCATCCTCATGACCTCGCACGATCGTGAGTTTCTGAATCGTCTGGTGGGAAAGATTGTCGAGATCGACGGTGGTGACCTCACCACCTACTCCGGTAACTACGAGTTCTATGTCGCACAGCGGGAGCTGTTGTTGGCCCAGCAGACCGCGCAGTTCGAGCGACAGCAGGCGATGTTGGCCAAGGAGCAGGCCTTCATCGACCGATTCAAGGCCCGCGCCAGCCATGCGGCTCAAGTGCAATCACGAGTCAAGAAGCTGGAGAAGATCGAGAAATTCGAGCCGCCACGACGACGACGGGTCGTGGCGTTCGACTTTCCTGTCCCTGCGCGCTCTGGCGAAGACGTGGCAAAGCTCATCAGCGTTGATAAGTCTTACGGTAGCCAGGTCGTGTACACAGGCTTGGATCTCTTGATTCGGCGCCATGAGCGCTGGTGCGTGCTTGGGGTCAACGGTGCCGGAAAATCTACGTTGCTCAAGCTAATCGCGGGAGAAGCGGAGCCCGACCGGGGCTCGGTCACGTTGGGTGCGAGCGTTCGGCTCGGCTATTTCGCACAACACTCGATGGAACTCCTGGAGCCAGGCATGACAGTGCTCGAGACACTGGAGGCAGCTTTTCCGCGCGCCTCACCTGGATCACTCCGGAATCTTCTGGGGGCCTTCAATTTTTCGGGAGATGACGTGGACAAGCCCTGCCGGATCCTGTCCGGCGGCGAGAAGGCGCGGGTGGTGTTGGCGCGCATGCTCTACGATCCACCGAATTTTCTGGTGCTCGACGAACCCACCAACCATCTGGATCTCGACACCAAGGAGACGCTAGTCCAGGCACTGTTGGGGTTCGAGGGGACGTTGCTCTTCGTCTCCCACGACCGACGTTTCCTCCAAACGCTCTCGAACCGGGTGCTCGAACTCTCAGGTTCGGAACCTCACGTCTACGGAGGGGGTTACGCGGAGTATGTAGCGAGCACCGGTCGTGAAGCGCCTGGACTCTCCTAGATGGCCCGCGCAGTTACGTCTCATCGAGATCGCTCCGACCAGTCTGGGTGCGGCGGCGGTAGATTCCAGGTGGCATCCCCAGCTCACGACGGCACGCCACGCTGAGCAGCGAGGCATTGGAGAAGCCACTTTGCTGGGCGATCTCGCCGAGACTGAGCGCGGTTGGCAAGGACCCGCCAGATCATCGGCAATCCCGGGGGGAAAGCAGCGGTGGTTGTTCGAGATTTGATCGAAGGCCTCGATCTGCGCCACGTACTGGTTGGTGCCAGTCATCCAGAAGACGATCGACGCCTCGAGGAGCCTTCCCTTGGCCCAGGCCGGAGCACCTTTCGCTGGAGAGGATTGATGCCACGGAGTTGGTCGGCTATGGCAGAGGCAGCCAATGCCTCCCTATTCGAACCCGGTCCTCCCAGGTTTCTACCCCGATCCCAGCGTGTGCCGTGTGGGTGCCGACTTCTATTTGGTCACCAGCAGCTTCGAGTACTTCCCGGGCGTGCCGGTGTTCCACAGTCGGGATCTGGTGCACTTCCGCCAGCTGGGGCACTGTCTCACCCGGCCGAGTCAGCTTCCCCTGGAGCGAGCCCCGGCGTCGTCGGGCATCTTCGCCCCCACCATCCGCCACCACCGCGGACGCTTCTACATGACGACGACCAACGTCTCGTCTTTCGGCAACTTCATCGTGAGCGCCGACACTCCCGAGGGGCCGTGGTCCGAGCCGATATCGATCGCCCAACCGGGCATCGATCCGTCGCTGTTCTTCGACGACGATGGAAGCGTCATCTTCACCACTTCGCATGGCGGAGCCCTACAGAGCCGCATCGACATCGCCACCGGTCAGCTCCTCTCCGAGCCGACGTTGGTCTGGACCGGGACCGGCGGGCAATATCCGGAAGGGCCACATCTGTACAAGAAGGATGGCCTCTACTATCTGCTCCTGTCCGAGGGCGGCACCGAGTACGGTCACATGCTCACCATCGCCCGGAGTCCCGATCCCTTCGGTCCGTTCGAGCCCTGCCCACGCAATCCGCTGCTGTCCCACCGGAGTCTTCGAAGCCCGATCCAGGGCGTCGGCCACGCCGATCTGGTGGACGCGCCGGACGGGAACTGGTTCGCCCTGTGCCTGGGCTTCCGCCCCCACGGCTATCCACCCTGTTACCATCTTGGACGCGAGACCTTCTTGTGTCCGGTGAGCTGGCACTCCGACGGTTTCCCGATCCTGGGCGAGCAGGGACGCCTGCCAGAACAGGGCTCGACGCCACTCGATGCCTGGCCGTTCGCGGCCGCGCCTCCGAGGGATGATTTCGACACGTCAAGGCTCGCGGTCGGCTTCGAGCAATTGAGGAATCCCGTCCCAGGCCGCGTCACGCTGCTCGAGCGGCCAGGTTTCCTCAGGCTGTGGGGTGGCCCGGAGAGCCTCGACGACGATGCCTCCCCAGCGTGGGTGGGACAACGGCAGCGCCACTTCGCAACCAAGGCTACCGTGTGTCTCGAGTTCGACCCCGCCGTCGAGGGCGACGAGGCTGGCCTCACGGTGCGCATGAATGAGCGTCACCACTATGAGCTGTTCGTTACCCGACGAGACGGCGCGACCAGCGTCGTGGTGCGGCGCCGCATCGGGTCACTTCGGGCCGAGGTAGCACGGAGCGCCATGCCACCCGGTACCCGCCGGTTCATCTTGCAGATTTCGGCGACTCGGGACACCTACACCATGTCCTTCGGCAGCGCCGAGGATCGGCTGGAGGACTTGGCTGAAGGCGAGACTCGCTACCTCTCGACGGAAGTGGCAGGTGGTTTCACTGGGGTGTACTTCGCGGCATACGCCACGGGCAACGGGGCCGCTTGCCAACGACCTGCCGACTTCGACTGGTTCGAGTACGTGCCAGCCACGGAACCGAGCGATGCCAGGCCCCTGCCCGCCACCTGAGGAGGCCCGAGCGTCGCGGACGCTCCGCAGAGCCGTGCGGGCTCGCGGTTGATTCGGCCCCGGTTCAGGAGATATCGAGACAGAAGTCGTTCAGCGAGAGATCAGTGACCGGGCCCTGCCAGATCTCGAAACCGATGGCGACCGCCAACACGGCGTCCCCGGGCATCTCGTAGCCCTTGCCCTCGGCGTCGCGCATGAAGTCCATGATGTCGAAGGCCATGTCGTAGATGTGATCGCCCTCAGCGCGCACGTAGTTCACGATCGGAAGACCATTGACCTCGCCTGCCACGATATTCCATACCCCCGGCACGTTCGGGACGGCGATCCCTTCTTCTTGCAACATCCCCGCCGGACCTTCTCCGATCGGATCGTGCAACCACACCATGAAGTAGCTCTGCAGGCCCCGGAACATGGCGTTCGGATCGCCCAACCAGACGTCGTACGCAACGTTGTAGGTGCCATCACCGGCAGCGTGGCTCCAGCTCGCCACGGTGTTCATCCGGGTGATCTGCGAGCGCGCGCGCGGGAGTCCACATTCGAGGGAGGTGTCCGAGTAGCGACCGCAGAACACGGTAGGATAACCGGCGGGAGCCCCATTGGGCTGGCGGCTACCTTCATAGCCATGGATGAGGAGGCTGGTGCCCAACCAGGAGATGTCGTGGCTCCTCCAGCCGTCGCCCCAACCGTTGGTGATCATCCGGTAGTTCTTGCCGTCGCGGGCGACATCAGCGCCAAAGTACTGCTCGGTAGTCTGTCCCGAACCGGTCTGGGTCCCTGCACCGATCGTGCAGGTACCAGCGGTCAAGGATGTACTGCCGCCCGTCCCCGAACCGCCCACTTGGGTGTCGCCCGCGGCGCCACCGAGGTTGTTGCTTGTCCCTCCAGAGCTGGTTTCGCCACCCAAAGAGGCTGCACCCCCAGTCTCACTGCCCCCTGCCCCTCCAACACCGCTACCACCCTCTCCCAGGAAGCCACCGCTGCCCCCAGTGCCCGAACCGCCAGTGCCCGAACCGCCAGTGCCCGAGCCCCCAGTGCCCGAGCCCCCAGTGCCCGAACCGCCGTTCCCAGGCATACCGCCGTTACCCAGCATGCCGCCGTTGCCCAGCATGCCACCGTTGCCCAGCATGCCGCCGTTACCCAGCATGCCGCCGTTGCCCAGCATGCCGCCGACTCCTGGGCTGCCTGCAACCGCACCTCCCAAGCCCGCCAGGCCACCGAGAGCGCCGCCCGAACCGCTGATGGCGGTGGCACCCGACGCTCCACCCGTGGCTTCGGGTTGTCCCTCCTTCGTGCCACCCTCCGAAGAGGAGCAGCCAAGCGAAAAGATGAGACCAAGCGAACCCAAAGCGCGGGCCAAGTGCATCACCATAGTAAGGCTAGCTTAGCAATGCTTGACGACCCACGCGGCACCGATCGCAACACCACGGCATCTTCGCGTGGGTGTGAATCATTACGATCGATTCGATGGTAGTTGGTTCTGATCGCGCGACGACTGGTACCGGATTGAAAGCATCGTCGCAAACCTGCCGCGCGTTTCCACGAAGTGACCGGACAGGAAATGTCGAGACCCACCTCGATGGGGTCACCGGCCCTGGTCTTCACATTCGTGCATGCGGCTCCTCATATGCTATACTGTACAGTCTGTGAGAGACGTCGCCCAGTTCTTCAAGATCCTTGCCGATGAATCTCGACTGAAGATCCTCTGGCTACTCTTTCATTACCCAGAGCTCTGCGTCTGCGACATCATGGCGGCGCTGGGGATCAGTCAATCCAAAGCCTCACGGCACCTCGCAACGCTACGGCATGCAGAGCTGGTTACGGATCGTAAGCAGGGGCTCTGGTCATACTACTCCGCCTGTACCCCTCGCGAACCCTTGGTTCGACAGCACCTGGAGCTGCTCCGGGCAACGCTTGGCAGAAACGCCGAGGCCAAGACACTGCTCTCGAAGCTGGAACGCTTCGTTGAAAAGCGAGCGCGCTGTTCCCCCTCATCTCCCAAATGAGCTATTGGTCTAGATCTCCCAGCTCGAGTTCAATGGCGCCGGTAGAGATCCACACCTCGTAGAGCGAGACCACCAACGAGCCAACCAGCGTGAGGAGGCTGGTTCCAAACAGCAACTCGCCCACCACGCCGAGGTGGAAGAACTCCGCGAACATCGAGAGCGTGCACAGGATGAAGCTGATGACGCCGAGCAGTTGCATGAGCTTCATCAAGGAGATCCGCCGCCGCAGGTTGTCGATCTGCCGCTTCACGACCTCGCGCACCAGAGCGCGATTGTTGCCGTGCAGCTGTCGAATCAACTGGGCAAGAACCAAGAAGCGATTCGTGTAGGCCAAGAACAGAAGCGAGATGGCCGAGAAGAGCAGTGCGGGGGTGGTGAGTTCGAGCCCATGCATGGCGGGTGGATTGTCGCACACTCAGCCCGCGCGGCCTAGCTGAAGCAAGGCGCGACCCTCTCGTCTCACGGCCGCGACGGGAGGCGCTCAGGGGCGCTCGGCGCAAGTGTAACCTCGAACACACAACCGCGGCGGACGCGCCGTACGATCAGATCCGTATCGCCAACCCGGAGTGACTCATTGGGCCTCGGAGTTCGCCCCAGACGCCGGAGAATCCAGGCCGAGAGGCTCCCCTGATGGGCGTCCGGAAGGCTCATGCCGGTCTTAGCCGCCAGCTCCACTACCGGCAGCCCTCCGCCTATCATCCACAGACCCTGCGTGAGTGCATGGACATGGCGCGGGAGCCGATCGAACTCGTCCTCGAGTTCACCAACCAGCTCTTCTACCACATCTTCGAATGTCACCAAGCCGAGCGTTCTTTGCTGGTCGTCGCGGACAATCGCCATGTGTTCGTGCCGCTCGATGAATACGCTCATCAGCTCGTTGGCGGGGCGATCCGGCGCTACGAAGTGCACGGGCCGGATGATCCCTCGGAGCGTGCCATCCGTGGGATTGGTGTGAAGGAGGTACACCAGCTCCTTCAGGTTCACGTACCCGAGCACCTGGTTTCTGTCCTCGCCCTCAGTGATCGGAAAGCGTGTGTGGGGGTCGAGGTGGGCTGCCACCAACGCCTCGCTTGGCAGAAGTGCAGTACTAAGGAAGGTGATCTGATCGACGGGGATCATGACGTCGCGGACCAGCTTACCCGAAAGCTGCGTTGCCCCCTGAATCACACGCTCCTGATACGGCCCTATGTACCGCGAGAGGCGAGCCATCCCAGCCAGTGCCCAGATCTCCTGCAGCGGGGAGGACTTCACGGCAGGGCCCCGGCCTTCGAAAGGACGATTGATGAGGTTGAGAACACTGACGATGGGACCGAGCACACGCACCAGAAAAGCCAGCGGGAGGGCGATCACGGCCGCAAGGCGACTGTTGTTCCTAACACCGAGAGTCTTCGGGAGGATCTCGGTGAATTGCAGCATCAAGTAGGTAAAGACGATGGAAAACCAGAACAAACCTCCGGCCCCAAACACTTCCTCGAACTGTGCTCCAGCGATGGTCGCACCGATGGTGTGAGCCGCTGTGTTGAGCAGGAGGATGACGGCAATGGGCCGCTCGATGTTGGCTTTGAAGCCCTGCCAAAGCGCGCCCAACCGGGGCTGGCGCTGGCTCAGCTCCGCCACCTGACTCGGGGTCACGCTGAGCAGCGTCGCCTCGAGAAGAGAGCACAGCGCGGAGATAACCAGTGCCGAGACCAGACTTATCAGAAATAGGGTCATGGGGACTTCGCCAGGATTCGGGCACGCAGCGACGCACCCGAGGTCACCCTAGCGCGCTCACCCTCGGGATGCGTCGGCGGCCTCTTCCCAGCACCCTGCATTCATGTCGACTGACCGACCGCCCCTTCTGGACGTGGTGCAGGGCCACCCCTACCCTCGGCGGGGTGGGGCTGCCCGACGCCGCATGGCCAACCGGCGCCACCAGGTGCCACCGACCAGACCGAGCGCGAGCGATACGAAGATCCCGAAGCCGCGTGACGATTCAGGGCCAACACGGCAACCGCACCCTGCATCTTCGTTGGGCGGAGTTCCATCGTTGTCGGAACTAGTACCGGTGAGGTTGCCACCAGAGGGAAGTGAGAGGCCACCGGCCGCTGAAACTCCACCGGAGCCCGCCGCCCCGCTGGTCGCCACAGGCAAACCGGCCCCCCCCTGATCGATCGCCCCGCCAGTTCCTGAACCGCCAGTGGCGATATCCCCCCCACTTGCTGGCACACCGCCAGCCGCGCCGCCCTTTCCCGGTGCACCGCCTTGTCCCGGTGCGCCGCCTTGTCCCGGTGCGCCGCCTTGTCCCGGTGCGCCGCCTT
>CAYNEY010000050.1:0-41187 GCA_964396375.1 uncultured Polyangiaceae bacterium
TTTCGGTGTTCACGATGTGCCGATTTGGATGTTCACGATGGTCCGATTTCCGCACACGCTGGCGGCCTGGTCAAGAAACTGCTTCTTCCACTTATGTATCTGACTGGCATGGACCCCAAACCGTCGGGAAAGCTGGGCGACGGTTTCTTGCTCACGGATGGCTGCAAGGGCAACCTTGGCCTTGAAGGCGGGGGTGTGTTTCGTCCGGGTGTTTTTCATCGTTCTTGCTCCGTTTCTGGGGGAGCAAGCTCTTCCTACACTACCTTAACCCCTGGTCCGAATTTTGGGGTCCACTTCACACCTCGTGGGGTTTGGTTTGAGCACCCGCAATCGATCACAATCGCTGCGACGTCACGAGGACTATCTTGCGACCGGTGACGTTGCTCCCAAATACGCGCGGCATGAGCGTTGTCCTTCGCGAATAGCTCATTTGCCGCGCGTCGCCCGCTCGATGGTGATGGGAGCTAGCAAGACGAAGCGATGTCCGTCGAGCTCCCATCACCATCTCCCGTGCCCTTCTCTTCCAGAAATACCGGACGAGAGAGCGTCATCGGCACCATCGTTGAGCGACATCTCACGGTCGCCTTCTGAACCGATGATGCTCTCGAGTCCGGGCCGTGCCGGCAACGACGGTGACGCGTGGGGTGCCCCAGCTCCGGCACGGAGCCGCGCAGCGCGGCAAGTTCCCCGATCGAACGACCGATCGGGGAAGGGTGGCGCAACCAGAACCACGTTGCGAATTTGTGCAGACCAGAGTCCCGACTGGGATCCTCAGCGGCACCCGCCGTTTCCGCGAGGGACCAGCATCAAGAACGATCTCTATCCGGCCCGACTATCGAGCGAGACTGTCACCGGTGGGGGTGTTTCCTCGGGATCTCAAAAGGAGGTGGCCCAGGTTTCTTCGGTGTCCCACCGAAAACAGCCGGCCTTTGGTGGGCGCAGCGAAACATCTCTGCGGCCTCACTTCGGGATGTCGAGGGTGCAGTTCACCAGGCAGTCGCTGTGGCCGTTCTCTGGGCCGTTGTCGCACTGCTCTTCGGGCTCATCGCGAACGCCATCTCCGCATCGCGGGCCATACACGCAGCCCGGAGCGCACTCGCCATACCCACCCAGATTCTCGCTGTCGTCGCACTGCTCGAAGGGTGCCTGAACCACTCCGTCACCACAGATCGGTCCGAGCACGCAACCCGGGGCGCACCCACCGTACAGGCTCGCGTTGACCCCATCGTCGCACTCTTCACCCATCGCGGTGTCGATGCGACCATCCCCGCAGAACGGTGCCAAGGTGCAGTCAGGGTTGCAGCCACCGTGCTCACCGGTGTTCAGGGCCGCGCCCAGATCGCAGGCCTCGTTGGCGGTCACGATCCCATCTCCACACTCCGGGGTGCAGGTGCTCTCACCTGCCAGAAAATTGGTGAGTGTGAGCCAGTAGTTGGAGTCCCGCGTGTGCCGTTCGGCCTGGAACACCACCACTTCGTAGACATTCCCGAGGGTCATCCCGAAGTCGATGTCCCCACTCACCGTGCAGTCACCCGCCAGGTTATCGTTGTCGTTGTCGGTCTCGGTGCAGCTCTGGCCGTGACCGGCATCGTCGAGCACCACCTTGCCAGTGGTAGGCCAATGGATGCCCCCGATGTCGACCGCGAGGTGGCCATTGACGAAGACGAAGACGTCGTCGTCGCCGCTGAAGGTCAGCGTTTCTCCTCCCTTGTACTCGAACCAGTAGCGGAGCTCGCTCGTGAAGTGGAAGTTGTGAGCGGGCTCGATGTCGGTCACATCGCCAAAGCCCAGTCCATCGATCGGGAAGAACCCTCCGAGTGTGCTGTAGGGCTCATGGGTGGCGCTGTTCATCTCGTACGCGCCGCTGGCATTCCTCAACAGCGTGAGTGTCATGTCGAACCGCTGGTTTACCTCTGGAACATCGCGATACCACTGGTCGAAGTTGGCAGCGCTGGTGGTCACTGCTTGGTCCGAGAGGAGATCCGCGCCGGAGAAGACGGGCTTTCGGTCGAGGCCGAGCAGTGGGCTCACGATGCCGAGGGAGGCCGGGTTGACGCAGCAGTTGTTGCCCAGCTCACCGTTCTCGAAGTCGGGGTGTCCCCCGGTGGTGGCCGAGACGGGGCGAAAATCCCGGATCACGATCGGTAGCTCGAGACTCTCGGGAGGAATCTCGACCACGGTGGTGCACGAGAACCCGAGCTCGACCTGACAGGTTGCCGAACAGCCATCCCCATCCACAATGTTGCCGTCGTCACAGGCCTCGCCGTCGCTCTCGAGCAAGATCCCGTCCCCGCAGTCCGAGACGCAGGTGCCAACGGGGCTGTCCGCTTGGCCACACAAGGGCTCTTTCACGCAATCCTTGGTGCAGCCATCGTAGGGCAGGGCATTGCCGTCGTCGCACTGCTCCGAGCCCTCCACCACCAGATCACCGCAGACAGTGGGACGGCAGGTCACTCCATCCGGACAGACCCAACCGTCCTCGAGCATGCAGGTCGTGTCGCAGCCATCACCGCTAGCCGGCACCCCGCTCGCATCGAGGCCGTTGTCGCACTCTTCGCGGCCACGCACCAGACCATCGCCGCACACCGGGCGGCAGGCAGCGCCGGGTGTGGGACAGGTGTAGCCAGGCTCCGTGGTGCAGGTCGCATCGCAGCCATCCCCCGAGACCAGATTGGCGTCGTCGCAGGTTTCGGTGCCACCGATCTTGCCGTCACCGCACTCCACCGTGTACACGCAGGGCAAGCCAGGGGTTGGGCAAACCCAGAAGGCCTCGACCTGATCGCAGGCGGCCGTGCACCCGTCGCCAGCCAGCACATTGCCGTCATCGCAGAGCTCTGTCGGCTGGTTGATGAGGCCATCGCCGCAGAAGGCGAGGGGCTCCTCGGTGCCTCCCGCAGCTCCGGCCGTTCCTCCGGTCATGTCGATGATCGGCGCACCACCTTGGTGAGAGCCCCCAAGGGACTGCTCGACGCTTCCGCCAACACCCGATGCCTCACCACTCGAACCAGCCTGGGCTTCAGGTTCATCCGTGCTTGGCGTGCCCCCACAGGAAAAGGGGAGCGCAATCACGGCGAGCAGGGCAAGGGAGCGCGGGGAGACAAAAACTCTTATCATAGCAGCCTCAGGGTGACGGCGGGAAGAGAACACAATCTACAGTCGCACCATCTTCTTACTTTCAGTCGTATTTTGGAGGCAATTTATCATTATTTGCACCGGGCGGCGTTTTGAGAGAAGATCTGCGGCAGGACAACTGGCCGAATCCCTTCTGTGGAGCGATTTGTCCCAAGTTGCAAGGCTGGCTGGGTTCGCCCTTCTGAAAGCGCCCAAGGTTGCCGTAGCCGCCTCCGGTGATTGTTGCCGCCACCCCTCCGCCCCCACCCGCCACTTTGCCTCGTGCCGGCGGCGTGACGGAGAATTCTCGGGAGCCAAGCCGGCTCTGGTGCGGAGTCGGCCTTGCTTGTGCCTGGCTCGCCGGGGGCATGGTCGGGGCACTCTTGGTAGAGACTGCCCTTGAACTCACGGTCCGGCTCGGCCTCGGTCTCGGCGCTGGGGCGGTCGTACTGGCTGCGTGCGCCACCCTGCCCAGCTTGCGGCGCCGGGGAGCGCGGCGAGGGCGAACCGGTGAGAGTGTGCCGGTGCCCTGTGCTCGAAGAACGCCGGTGCCCGCACCCGAGGACGAGCGTGGGGAGCGCATCTTTCGGTTCGTCGTCGAGCATCTAGAAGACGTCGTGTTGGTTCTCGAGCTCGAGAGCAAGCGCCTCGTCTATCTGAGCCCGTCGGGCCGGCGCCTCTTTCCTTTGCCTGTCGAGACCTATCTTCACCAGCGCTTGGAGGTGCTCTTTTCGGAGGGGGCTGCGCGCTCCGTGGATGCCACGCTCGACGCGCTGCAGGTTGCCTGTCAGAAAGGCCTGGCGGAGACTGCGCCACGACGGCTCGAGCTGTTCCTTGACCGTGGTGCTGAGCGCGCCCGCGTGCTCGAGGTGTATCTCAGCGTTCATGAAAAAGAGGACCAAGGGCGGTCGCCGCGCGTGCTCGGAGTGCTCCGCGACATCACGGAGCGCAAAGATGCGGAGGCGCAGGTCCACCAGCTGGCTTTCATGGATGCGCTCACGGGCCTGCCGAATCGTCGGCTCTTCGTCGACCGTCTGACCCAGGAGCTTCATCGGGCGCGCCGCGGAAACAAGAAAATGGCCCTCTGCTTCGTCGATCTCGATGAGTTCAAACCCATCAATGATCGCCTCGGACACAGGATGGGTGATTTGGTTCTGGTTTCCGTGGCAGATCGCATCCGGGGGTGCCTGCGCGCCGTGGATACGGCGGCCCGTTTCGGCGGAGACGAGTTTGTGCTTCTGCTGCCCGACATCGCCCGGAGTGAGGATGCGCTGGTGGTCGCGGAGCGTGTCCGGTGCGCGCTCAGCCGTCCGATCGAGTCCGGTGATGGCCATCAGCTGCGCGTGTCGTCCAGCATCGGGGTCGCGCTCTTTCCCGATCATGCCACTGACGAGCGCTCGCTCCTCCACGTCGCCGATCAGGCGATGTATCACGCGAAGCGCGGTGGGCGCGACTGCGTGTTCTTGCTCGATCCGGGGCGACTGGTAGTCCAGGTGCCGTCATCGCTCGAGTTCGAGCCCGCACACTTCTCGGGCAACGCCCTGATCGATCAGGAGCACCGCGCGCTCTTCGAGGGCGCAGCGCGTTTGTTTGGACTGGCTACCCTCCCGAACACCGACCTCGAACGCTACCACGCTGAGTGTGAAAAGTTCATCGGCCTGGTGCGCGCGCACTTCGAGCACGAGGAGCTGGTCTTGGTGGAGCGTGGGTATCCGCGGCTCGCTGAGCACCAGAAGCTGCATCGCGCGTTGCTAGGAAAGGCTGAGCAGTTGAGCCGTGACGCGAAGGAGAGCGTGATCACCATCGGTCAGCTCACCGGGTTCGTGGCAGAGGAGTTGATCGCGGCGCATCTCGTCAACGCGGATCGCGACTACTTCCCCTGGTGTGCGGCCTCGAGCAGCTCACCGGTCCAAGTGCCCCATCACCCGGCAGAAGAGACGGCGAGCTGGTTCAATCGCGCCACTTCGTCGGTGGTAACGCCCGCGAGCTCGAGATAGCTCTCAATTCCCCCCAGCCTCTCGATTTCGTCGAGCACCGCCGAGAGGCTGTCGGGGACGGCTCCCACTCCAGCCTCACGCGACAACAGATACTCGTCGAGGACCACCAAAGGCTCGGCGCCGAGTGCCAAAAGGACGATCGCGGCGAGCACGCCAGAGCGATCGCGCCCGAAGGTGCAGTGCAGGTAAAGTGGGTAGGCGGCCTCGGTCGCGAGCAGGTCGAACACCAGCGCGACCGACTCGAAGCTGTAGAGCGCAGCTAGGTACTCTTCGGCGCTCACCGTGACGGGGAGGGGCATGGGAGCCTCGATGAGCTGCCCACCCCGGGCCATCGCGCAGGACATGTCGGGGGCCGCCAGGCGCTCTTCTTCCGTGCGCAGATCGACCAGGGTCATGAAGTCGAGCCCTGCCGCCGCGCTGCACTCGGCGGCGGAGAGGTTGGCGAGGGCCGGGCCTCGGTAGAGTCTCCCAGGAGCCACTCTTCTCGCCCCTCCCACCGGAACATGGGCGAGATCGCGGGCGTTGGCCACGATTCCCTCGAGGACCCAGAGCGTCTCCGGGGGGGCCCCGGTTGCGCCGCCGCCGCCCGAGCCCGCTTCGCCACTGGTGCCTTCGCCCGCCTCGCCCCCTCGACCTCCGGTGTCGAGCCCGGCCTCGCCGGCGCTTCCGGCGTGCTCGGTGCTTCCACCCAGGCCGTAACCGCCTGACCCGGCCTCAGCCTCGCCAGCCTCCCCACCCGAGCCTGCGCTCGTTCCGGCTGCTCCCCCAGCCTCGGCGGGCACGATGTCGGTGCGGTCGACACGGGCAATAAGGCTGCATCCGAAGAGCATCCCTGAGGTGACCCCGAGGGCCAATCGTCGCATCAGCATGGAAACCCCTCTATCTGACACGAACCGGCCGAAAGCCAAAGCGGACAATGCCAGGCCGTTGCTCCCGAAGCTGGCCCGAAGGGGTGGCACGAGCTCCCCTCTACCGTGCGAAGCCACGGACTTCCTTGGGCAAAGTGAGGCTTTCGGCAGCACCGACGGGCGCGGGGCACGGGGTCGTTCGAGCCTCGAGCATGCGCTTGGGTTCGCGAGGACAGGGGAGCTGGGCGGAGCAGCCAAGAGCAACCACATCGGCCGAGCCAAGGTGAGACATCCGCTGTGCGTGTGGCTCAAGGTAGGAAGCTCTGTCGACTCGCCGCACCCAGAAGGTGGGGACACTCGGGAAAAGGAGCGCGACCACAAATGGCCGTGGTACTCTTATAAGATGCGCGCGCCGTCATTCTTCCTTGCGATCGGGTCGACTCTGTTCTGGATCGGATGTGGTGGTGTGGGGTCTGGCGGTGACGCCATGACTGAGACAGGAGGCGCCGAGAACGCTGACGCGGGAGGCGCAACCGGCACATCCAGCTCGGCAGGTGGCAGCTCCAGCACGGATCCGGTGATAACGCTGAATGGCGGCTCGAGTGGCAACGACGGTGCAGGGGGTGCGGTCGCCGAAGGCTGCGGCAACTCCATCATCGATCCGGACGAGAGCTGCGACGACGGGAACTCGACACCGGGTGACGGCTGTTCCGGTATCTGTCGGCTGGAGGCGGGTTATGTCTGTGATCCGCCCGGCACGCCCTGCACCACCAATTATGTCTGTGGCGATGGCTTACCCGGTACCGGTGAGGCCTGCGATGACGGCAACACGGTGGCAGGGGACGGCTGCACTGAGAGCTGTCAGGTCGAAACCGGTTACACCTGCCCCGACTTCGGCGTGCCTTGCCAACAGACCGAGGTGCCGCCGGAGTGTGGCAACGGCGCGGTCGAGTTCGGTGAGACCTGTGACGATGGCAATGCCACCGCCGGAGACGGTTGTTCCGCCGCCTGCGCGCTGGAGGCTGGGTGGGTGTGCCCACAGCCCGGACTGGCGTGCGAACCGAACGAGTACTGTGGCGATGGCGTGCTGAATGGCACCGAGGGTTGTGACGACGGAAACCTCACGCCTGGTGATTGCTGCAGCGGAACCTGCCAGCTCGAGAGCAACTGCGCCTGCGAGACACCCGTGCCACCACTCTCCCCGCCGCGCCAGATCTGCGTATCGACCGTCAATTGTGGGGACGGCGTGGTGGGTGCCGGCGAGTCTTGCGACGACGGAAATACGGTCGGAGGCGATGGTTGCAGCGCGAATTGTGCCAACGTGGAAAATGGCTTCAGTTGCCCTGAGACCGGAGGGGTCTGTAGTCCGGTGGAGGGCCTGTGTGGCAACGGCCAGTTCGATCTGGTGGAGGAATGCGACGACTTCAACGGAAACTCCGGTGATGGGTGTTCGGCGAATTGCGAGGTCGAGCCTGGATACATTTGCCCCACGGTCGGTGAGGATTGTCAGACCCTCGAGGTCTGTGGCGATGGAATCCTGAGCACCCGGCGTGGTGAGCTGTGCGATGACGCCAACCTGGTGGGTGAGGACGGCTGCTCGGGTGACTGCAAGTTCATCGAGTCCGGCTGGGAGTGCCCCACCCCCGGCGAGCCCTGCGTCAACATGAACGTATGCGGTGATGGTCGCGTCACCGGTGCCGAGACCTGCGACGACGCCAACACCGACGGTACGGACGGTTGTGATGCCTGTGTGAAGCAGCCCGGCTATGATTGTCCCTTCCCGGGTGCCAAATGCCTCCCTCTCTGCGGAGATGGGGTGCTTCTGCTGAACGAACGTTGCGATGACGGAAACACCGAGAACGGCGATGGCTGCTCGGACGAGTGCGAGTGGGAAGATGGCTGGGCCTGCACCGGAGCACCGGGAGACTACACCTGTCATGAAACTACTTGCGGCGACGGTGTGGCGGAAGGAACCGAGGGCTGTGATGAGCTCGACAATGATATGGGGGACGGCTGCACGCCGCTCTGTCAGCTCGAGCCGGATTGCTCCGGTCCATCCTGTCTCTCGGTGTGCGGCGATGGACTGGTGCTGGCGAGCGTTGGCGAAGAATGCGACGACGGAAACACCGTCGGCGGCGATGGTTGCTCCGCCACCTGCACCGTTGAATCGGGCTACGAGTGCGAGCAGCCCGCCCTCGGGGATCGGATGCTGGTGCCCGCCGTCTACCGAGATTTTCCCTCCGGGAGCGATTTCGAGCCCGAGAACGCGACCGGGCAGAACGTTGCGGTCACGGGATTGGTGAGCGCCAGCTTGGATGACGACGGCAAGCCGGTGTTCGTGGGGACCCCAGGGGCAGGTTACATCACCAGTGCCACCAGCTTCTCCCAGTGGTACCGGGACGTGACCGGGTTGAACGCCACCCGGTCCGGCACCATGACGCTGTGGGCCAACGGTGCGGGCGGTTACGTGAACCGCTGGGGCGAAAACGGAGAACAGTGGACGACCACCGCCCGCGAGTGGTGCGGCAACGTGGGCGACGAGGTGGCGGGAGAGCCGTGCACCTTCCAGTTCGGGGACACGCCGTGCCAGACCCGCGCTGACAGCATGCTCGAGTGCGTGCAAGAAGGAACCCAATGGATGGGTGTGTTCGTGGTTGCGGCCTACGACGGCAATCCGGTGTTCTTCCCCGTGGATGGAATCCCCGGGTCGGTCACCACGGCCGCGGAACTCTCGACGGCCCTGATCCCTCCGGCCTTCGGAGGCGGCTGGCAGGCGGAGCCCGGCGGGGCCTTGCACAACTTCCATTTCACCAGTGAGGTGCGCTACTGGTTTACGTACGTGGCCGGGCAGACCTTCGTGCTCGATTTCACCGGTGACGACGACGTGTGGGTCTTCATCAACAAGCGGCTGGCCGTCGATCTCGGCGGGATCCACACCCCGGTCAATGGCACCATCACTCTGAACGCGAACGGGACCGGGACCACCACCATCACGCAGACCGAGCCCGATCCTCCACCTGCCTCCACGGTGCAGACCGTCGATCTTGGGCTGCTCGATGGACAGGTCTACGAGATCGTGGTCTTTCAGGCCGAGCGCAAGAAGGAGGCCTCCACCTACAAGCTGACCTTGAGTGGCTTCAATGCCGCGCCGAGTGACTGTGGTCCAATCTGCGGAGATGGGATCTTGGCTCCCGGTGAGCAGTGCGACGATGGCGTCAACGCGGGTGGCTACGGCCAATGCGAGCCGGGGTGCGTGCGCGGTCCTTACTGTGGAGATGGCCTGTTGCAGGAGGATTTCGAGGCCTGCGACAACGGACAGAATACCAGCGCCTACGGCACCGAGGGCTGCGCTCCCGGTTGTGTGACGCCGCCGCGGTGCGGTGACTCCGTGGTCCAGACCCTTTTCGGGGAGACCTGCGACGACGGCGTCAACGACGGGGCCTACGAGGGATGCACCGCGGACTGCCAACACGTGGGCTGGTGCGGCGATGGCCTGACCAATGGTCCGGAGCAGTGTGACGACGGCGACCAGAATGGCTTGGTGGATTCGCCCTGCGGCCTCGACTGTCTCATCAAGTGCGGCAATGCGGTCTTGGATGCAGGTGAGCAGTGTGACCTCGGCGTCGATGGCAACACCGGAGAATACGGCGGCTGCCGCTCCAATTGTCAGCTCGGACCGTACTGCGGCGACGGTGCCAAGAATGGAACCGAAGCTTGTGACGACGGCAAGAACGACGGCAGCTACGGGACCTGCACTCCCGAGTGTGAGCTCGCTCCCTACTGCGGTGATGCGACGTTGGACGTCGGTGAGGAGTGTGATCTCGGCTCCAGTAACGCGGTCGATGCTTACGGGGTGGGGGCCTGCACCATCCGTTGCCTTGCCGCACCATTCTGCGGTGATAGCGCGGTGAGCGCCGAATACGGCGAGCGCTGCGACGACGGTCCCAACAACAGCGACACCATCGCCAGCGCCTGCAAGACGGACTGCTCAGGATACAACGAGCCCCCCGTCACCTGCGGCAACGGGACGTTGGATGCTGGCGAGCAATGCGACGATGGCGCCGAGCAGAACGGCACCGCGGATAGCCTCTGCGATCTTCGCTGCCAGTGGAACTGCGGCAACGGCATGGTGGATCACGGCGAGACTTGTGACGATGGGATCAATGATGGCAGCTACGGCACCTGCCTGCCGGATTGCTCGCTCGGCGCGTACTGTGGTGACGGTATGGTGAATGGTCCGGAGGCTTGCGATGCTGGTCCTGAGGCTCCAGTCGATCCCTACGGACCCGATCTGTGCTCGCGCAATTGTGAGATTGCGCCCTTCTGTGGGGACGAGCGGGTGCAGGCTGAGCACGGTGAGCAATGCGACGGACAGATCGGTTGCATGGTCAACTGCAAGTGGAAGCCGGCGGCGTAGGCCTCGGCTGCCACGGGGACCCCTCGGTTCAAACCTGGGGTCCCCGACCAGCGGTGTGCTCAGGAGCCCATGTCTGAGGTGAGCGCCGTGAGGCCGCAGCCCGCCGAGAGCCAGAATGAGGCGGAAAGCTGACTGTTCTGCCCGTCCTGCATCACGAAGCGAGTCCGTAACGTCACGGTTTCCGAGTGGCGAACCCGCCTCTCGGCGGGGGTTGATGCGGCCAGAAAGGCCCGCACCCGCGTTCGATAGGTGGACGGCGGGAGCTGCTCGGAGAGCGCGAGACAGCTCAGAGAACCCGCGGCGTCGAGGCGGAGCTCCGCCGGGTTTCCCCAACGCAGCGAGCCCGAACCGGTGAGCGAGAAGAGAGCCGCGCTGACTTCAACCCGATCGAGTTGGAGGTTGCCTTTCTCACCGCGGCTGAGTCGAGCCGAGAGCGCGCCGGAGGAGCCGAGCAGCGTGTTGGCTTCGGCCCAATCCGGGAGCACCCAGTCATCCCAGACCACTCTCAGCTCGCCGCGGGCTTCCGTCTCGCCATCGCGCGGTGAGAACATGCTCACCAGTCCCGAGATCCGCGACGAAGGACCGACCAAAGGGGCTTGCACGCCCAGCCGTTCGAAGAAGGCTGGAGCGGGTTGACTCGGGACTGTCAGAACCCACTCACCCAGCTCAGGATGCGCTGGGACATAGCGCAGCTCAAAGGGGGCCGGGTGCCCATGTTTGTCGTCCAAACTGAGCAGGAGCACGGACTTGGGTCGTGCTATCACCAGACGAACGTCTGTGAAGTGTTTGTCATTGGCTTCGAGGTGACGCGCGGAGACGATGAAACGAGACTCATCACGCCGGGCGTGGGCGCCCTGCAGGACAAGCTCACCGACGCTCGGATCGCGATAGGCGATTTCGAGGGGCGAGGATGTGAGAGGCGTATCGGGTGACTCCGACAAGAGGGTGAAGAGCGTGTGCAGCTGCTCGGGGGCACCGGCAAGGCGAAGCTGGGATGTGCCAAGTTCGAGGTTCGGGGTGCCGAACAACGGGAGATGGAGCGTGGCCGCTTTGACTTCGACCCGCGCGCTGGGGGGAGCGCCGAGAGTGAACCCGGAGAGCTCGACCGCCATCCAGTTACGCCGGCGGACCTCAAAGGCCACAGTGAGTCCCGCCTGTTGACACCGGGCAGTGAACTCATCGAGTGCGCGCTCCATGGTCCACCAACGCGCGAGGGCGAGCAGCAGACCGACGGCTGGCAGAGCCGCGAGCACGAGTCTTACGCGGCGTCGCACCCGATTGGGCCTGGTTGCAAGCGCACCATGATTACCACATGTCCCCTGCGCAACGCTCGCCGTTGTTCGCCTCGGGTGTCCAGCGTGAACACCACCCAAACGCCCCATCACCGTCAGGGAATCGCGCGAAAGAGGCGCGTTGGCCGAGAAGGAGAGGACGAGGCAGCTCGCTCCATTCCACGGCATCTACGACGTATCCGTCTCGGTCACGCAACCAGATCCCATCGCCGCCCGAGGAGAGTTGGAAGCTCACGTGAAGCTGCTGAGTTGCTTCGCTGCTCTGTGCCGGCTCACCATCGGCGAACACGAGCAACACCCCGTGGGCGGGTACCCTGAAGTCACCCTCTACCACGTCTCGGAAGCAACTGTCGTCGTCGTCACTCAGACAGTATCCTGACAGTGAGAGCTCCTCGCTGCCGAGATTGTAGAGTTCGAACCAGTCATCGGTATCACCCCGCATGTCCTGGTACGCGTGGTTGCTGGGGGCAGCCTCGTTGATGCGGAGTGGTGACTGGTCTTTTGGAGCAAACTCCTCTCCGCAGCCTGTGCAGAAGAGCAAGAACAACCACCAGAAGGGAGGCGCGTGTCGTGAGTCGAGGCGCATGGGGACCTAGTAAACCACCTGCAACTGAGCGCTCACCCTCGTGGAGTCGAGGGCAAGGTAGGGTACGGCGCGGAGCGGCCGGGGCTGATCGGGGACGGGTGTTTGGTCCTCGACGTCGCGTTGGGTCACCTCCGCAAGCACCCGCACCTCTTTGTCGAGATAACAGCCGAGTCCGAGCCCCAGTTGTCGAATCAAGCCGCCCGCGTGTTTGGTGTCGGTGTCGAGGAGCTCCCCGCGCACCGCCGGTTCGAGCTCCACCGGTCCCGCGTCGAAGCGATAGGCCAAGAGCGCCCAACCAGCAGCGAAGCGTCGCGCAGCGTAACGTGTATCATGGTCCACGCGAGCGCCGGTGAGCCCTTCGGCTCGGAGCGACAATCCGGCATGGGCCAAGGAGAGATCGGCTCCGTAAGCGCTGCCTTTCGACCAGGTTTCGGCGCGCGGATAGGCCGGGTCCTCTGGATCGGGGAGCACCTCGCGGCCCCCGGTCTCGAACGGATTCGGTCGAATAGTGGTTTCGGGGTGCCGCACCATCCCCACCCCGAGCCGAAGCCAGCGGAGGGGTTCAGTCTCGGCACGTCCCGCCACCGCGCCGACTGGCGAGGCGTTCTCGTCGTTGGCATGACCGCGGAACGCCCCAGCGAAGAGCCGGAGGTAGCGGGGTTTTCCGAGGGGCATGAGCATCACCTGGGCCCCCAGGTCACGCCCAGCAAACCCGAGATCGGAGACCAGTGCGTTGACTTCACCATCATCGATGAGCGGATAGGTGGCTGTCGCGTCCAGTTCATGGATGGAGTAAGGCAACTTCATGAGCCCGGCGAAGGCATGCAGATGCCGACGGAGCAGGGTTGCCTCCAGGTACCCTTGCTTGAGGGATTTCTTGGGCTTGCCCCGAGCCAGCTCGGCGAAGTCGGCTGTAAGCTTGAGGGTGAGTCTTCGAGTGGGTTTGGCGAGCAGTCGGACTGTCAGGCGCTCGAGCGCCCATCCGTCACCATCGCGCGCCAGGATTTCTTCGGGTTCTCGATAGGCGAGATTTGAGTTTCTGCTGGTTACCCCGAATGTGTGCCGGTACTCGGTCTGGAGCAGCAAGCGCAGGGAAAATCCGAGGAACTGTGGGGAAGTTCCCTCATCACCGAGTTCGTCTCCGATGTGGCCGTGGCCCTGGGTATCCGGCGATTCTGCGCGCTCCTGGGGGGAGGGAGGGACGGGACGCGGCGGGGACGGAGGGCTGGCGACCAGAACACTCTCGGTCGGGGAGGGTGCGACCGAGGGTGTCGCGGAAGGCGCTCCGGCAGTCGGGGTCAGGTGAGCTTCCCCGGGGGAACTCGCCGGCGGGGCCGTGTCGGGTGGGACAAGAGACTCGGTGGGGGTGTTCCGATCACTGGCTGAGCTTGGTTGCGCGCGGGAAGCGGTAGAGAAGCCCGTGCTCAGAATGAACACGAAAAGTGAGACTGAGAGGCGGTGGAACATCGGTGTCAGGGTCCTCTGTGAGGTCGGGCAACGGACGCGCCGTCCGTTCAACGTGTGGGATCGGGGTAGGGTCGAGCCTGTTTGATCCACAGTGTCGGCGTCCTGTTCTGGATCCCCCAGGCGTCCTGGGGGGCAAACTTGAACTCGACGTCCATGGCATACCAGCCAGAATCGAGTGTGTAGGCCTTCTTGAAGGTATCCTTGATGGTGGTGAGCGAAAGCACGAGTTCTCCCACCTCGGCCTCCGAGAGCACATGGTCTCGATCTGAGGGGAGTTCTTGATTGCTGCGGGAGATGTACACGGCGTTGCTGCCCGAGGCGCCGACGTAATAGAGAAACTGGTCGGTCGTGACCCCCTCGGGGAGATGCACCACCTCCGCATCGCCCCCGTAGGCCACGTTGACGTAGTAAGCGTCGGCGTTGGCCTGGGTCAGGTCGTACGGATTGGCCGTGATGGCCACGCCATTCGCGGTTTCGTTCGGGAAATGGCCATGCACGAGCAGGGCCATGCCCACCGTCATGTGCTCCACCCCGTAATAACTGCGTTCCTCGAAGGTCCGAAAGAGCCAGGTGCTGGTGTAGGTCAAGCGGATGGCGTCGAGGACGCTCTGCCAGTTGGCAGGATCCCCCGTGTGGGATTCGTAGCACCCGGCACAGGGGAAGCCGTCCAAGTCTTCGCTGTTGGTGCTGGTCCGAAAGCGCATCTTCGTTGGCACTCCGTCCGGCCCCAAATACTCGCGGTTCAGCTTCTCGCGAAGCATGCTGAGCAGCTCGGGATCGAGCTCTCCTTCCATCATCGCGTTCCTGAGATCACGGAGCGCCTCTTGGCGAATCTCGGGATCCTCGTTGAAAGCGAGCGGCTCCCCGCTCTCGGGATCGCGATCGTCGAGCAAGGCTGCTACCCAATCGTAGAAGCCGTTGTCGCGCATGAACTTGTCGTAGTAGTAGACGGGGATGCCGAAGGCCCTGGGCACCGGGAGTTCCGGGAGCTGAGCGAGGATGGCGTAGTTGGCGGTCTTCCCACCGTAGGCGTAGACTGCGTTCAGGATCGCGGCACGTACATCCTCGCGGCGGCTCAGAGGGTCACGGTTCAGCGTCAGATAGTCGGGGACGATGCTGGCCGCATCCTTCAGTTCACGCGCCGAGAAATCCATGGGCGGTAGGATGGGTGGCTCAGGCTTGTGTGCCTCGTAGAACGCCATCCCCTCCTCGGCGCTGACCGGGCGCATCTCCCACCGGTCGGCGGCGACGGTCAGCTCCACCCACTTGCCCTCGTGCTCGCGCAGCACCGGGTTTGACAGCGCGCCACGCAGCCCCATGTTCGGCGTCCCCCGGTTGGTGGACAGTACGTTGACATGGGAGAGAACCGACTGAAACTCATCGGTGATGATTCCTGACACCACGCTGATGTCGTTCGGGGCCTGATCCAGGACCACGATGGAATAGTAGGGAACGAACTCTCCAGCGGCGATCTGCGCCGCTGTCATGAAGGTGACGACCCCCATCGCCGTAGCACGCGTCAGCGGCTGGTAGTCGGTCTTGGCAAAGATATCTTCGGTGGTAACCACAGGGATCCGTGCCGGCAGCGCGGCGGCCACGGCGAGCTGCGGCTCCGACATGGGATGGAAGCTGAGGGCGGGGGCGAAGTAGGCGCGCTCCTCGCTGAGCACGTCGAACATGCGCTCGACCATGTCCGTGGTCGCGGTGTCGTAGGCCGCGAGCTCGAGCGCGAACAGCCCGTGTTCTTCATAATGGGAGATGCTGCCGAGATAGAACTCGCGGGTGTCATCGGCACCGTAGTAGTTGCGGGTGAAGTTGGTGGCATCGAAGGTGCGCTTGATATTGGCGCTCACAAAGTCGTAGTGAATCGGGTAGAGTGTGCTGTTTTGGAAGTAGAGGCGACCGAGATTGCCCTCGGAGGTGTCGAAGCGGTCGATCACGAACTTGGCGGAGCGTACTCCGGGGATGGTCACATCGATTGGCAGTGAGGCGAGGGCGTCGAAGTCAGTCTGACACTCGATGCTGGGCAGATACCGGAGTTCATCATCACTGTCTTCGATCGTGGTATCGAGCAGACAAGGGCGCTCGCTGATGGCCCCAGGCGTGGCTCGATCGCCGCTCGTGGTGGTCGCCTCCTGGCAGGCGGAGAGTGCCGCAAGCACGGAGAGCAAGGCTGTGCGGTCTCGAAGGCTCAGCATGGCATCACCCACTTAGGCCAAAGCAGTAGAGGGCGCCATAGCCGCCGCCGTCGCCAACCGTACCGTTGCCGTCGCCGATGGGTGCCGAGATCTGGACCAGGTTGTAGCCGGGGGCGCAGCCGGCTTCCGTGAGCTGGCTGATCCAGTCGTCTTCCATGCCGGTCATGGTCGGCCAGGTGTGACCGACTCGGGGTGCGATACCCTCGATAGAGCTGCCGAGCGTCCAATCCTGGCAGGTGTAATCGCTGATCTCGAAATCACCCATGCCCCAGCCACCTCCCATCATGCCTGAACAGGTGTCTGCGGTGCAGCGCCGGCCGTCGGAGTCGGAGCCGGTGAGGACGTCATGATTGTCAGCGCAGCTGTCCAGGTTGTTGCAGCCGACCTCCTCGTTGTGATGAGGTGTGCCGTCCTCGTTGGGGAGATTGTTGCGGATGGTGGCGTTGTCGATGCCGCCGGGTCGCGTCTCGACCAGCTCGGTCAGGTCACGCGCGATCAACCGATTGAGCCGGTCGTACCAAGGACCCGGTCCCACCCGATCGATGGCGTCGACCTGCGAAGTGCTGAGGAAGGCTCGCCAGGTGCGACCATTGCCTGGGAGTGAAGCCTCGGCGATCTCCGTGCAGATCTTGTCGGCCCCGGCCAAGCCATCTCCGGTGCCGTAGCGCAAATCACCGCCCCACCCCGAGGTTCCGCCGGAGAACGCCTCGGCGAGAGCGAACAGACGTGCTCGGCTGGTGACGAAGAAGGAGAAGCAATTCGAGCCTCCGGTCTCGCAACTGAGGGGTCCTGCTGCGCCTCCTGCCCCTGCCGTGCCTCCTGCCCCTGTTGCCCCACCGCCCGCTCCGCTCACCCCTGACGGACCCCCCGAGGCTCCGCCGGCACCCAGCGCCGAAGAGCCTCCCGTCGCGTCGCTGTCTCCTGAGTCGCCGCTGGAGCAGGCCATATTGCCGAGCAGCACGCTCAAGGAAAGGATGATCGCCAGCGTACTGGTCGGGGTCATGGACTCACCGCAAGGCAGTAGATGGCGCCGTAGCCACCACCGTCGCCGACCGAACCATTCCCATCACCCATGGGTGCCCCGTCTTGCACGAGGTTGTAACCTGGAGCGCAGCCCGACTCGGTGAGTTGACTGATCCAGTGGTCCTCCATCTCTGACATGGTGGGCCAGGTGTGGCCCACACGTGGCGCAATGCCAGTGACTGAGGTGCCGAGTGTCCAGTTCTGACAGGTGTAGTCGGTGATGGTTCCTCCGCCGGGAAACCCACCCCAATCCTCGCAGGAGTCCGCCTCGCAAAGCCGGCCCTCACTGTTGGAGCCGGTCAAAACGTCGTGATTGTCGGCGCACTGATCGAGATTGCTGCATCCCACTTCCTCATTGTGGTGCGGGGTGCCGTCTTCGTTCGGGAGGTTGTTGCGGATGGTTGCGTTGGTGATGCCGCCCGGACGGGTGTCGACCAGTTCTGTCGGACTGTTGGCGATGATCCTATTTAGGCGATCGTACCAAGGGCCTTGCCCTACCCGATCGATCGCGTCCACACTCGAGGTGCTAAGGAACGCTTTCCAGGTGCGGCAGTTGTTCGGGAGTGAGGCTTCGGCGATCTCGGTGCAGAGTTTGTCAGCGCCCGCGAGACCATCCCCGGTGCCGTAGCGGAAGTCTCCACCCCAGCCTGAGGTGCTGCCGTTGAAGGCCTGAGCGGCGGCGAACATGCGCGCTCGACTGGCCACGAAGAACGAGAAGCAGTTTGACTCCCCCACCGTACAGGTGGACGACGGAATAGGGAGCACCGATGAGCAAACCGAGGTGGCGCCGCCTTCTGCTGCGCCGCCTTGCCCTGTGCCGCCTTCTGCTGCGCCGCCTTGCCCTGCGCCTCCTTGTCCCGCGCCGCCTTGCCCTGTGCCGCCTTGCCCTGCGCCTCCTTGTCCCGCGCCGCCTTGCCCTGCGCCGCCTTGGCCTTGGTTGTCCACACAAGACCAGACCGCCGCATTAGGATCGCAGGTACAGGTGCGCGTGGAACGGACGCAGGCCGTTATGTCCACCGCTGGATTGCAAGGATCTCCGGTGTCGACCCCCGCAACACAGGTGGACTCGCCCGTTACCCCACCCGCGCCTTGTCCTGTGCCGCCTTGTCCTGTGCCGCCTTGTCCTGTGCCGCCTAGTCCTGTGCCGCCTAGTCCTGTGCCGCCTTGTCCTGTGCCGCCTTGTCCTGTGCCGCCTAGTCCGGCACCGCCTAGTCCGGCACCGCCTAGTCCGGCACCGCCTAGTCCGGCACCGCCTGCGGTAGAGCTGCCGGTGGCCCCGGAAACGCCCGATACCCCACCCTGCGTTGACTCAGTCTTCCCCGGCTCATCGGTATCCTCCGAGCCGCAGCCGAGCAAGAATAAGAGAGTGGGGATCACGGAACGCATCAGGGGTAGGGCTGCTCGGGGCGTCATCGTTTGGAGCCTTTCTGAGGAAGCAAGCGAGTCGAAGAAACGTCCGAGCAAGAGTCCTGGTTGAACCACGTGTTGCGTCGCCCGGGTCTGTGGTGAAGCGAGCAACCAGCGGATGAAACAGGAACTTTTGCTCGGTGGTCGTGGCCCTCGCAAGACGAAAGGAGCACGGGGCCACGACCGAAATCAGAAACTCAAGGGGCGTAGCAGAGCTTTCTCACGGTATCGCAAGTGGTCTTGGTCGAATCCGAACACGAGCCGCAGTCTGAGCTATCGAAGCACGAACAGTAGCCTTCGACACTGAGCTCCGGGGACGAGAGGGCCGCGATGTCGAGGAGGATCTCTCCCGTCGACACCGTCTCTTGGCCGCGGTGGAAGCGCTTGACCGTGAGTTGGGGGAAACCGGCTACGCCGAGGCCGATCAAGGCCGAGATCTGTTCGGCAGGAATGGTGAGCGACCCTGTGTCCGCGACCTCACACGCAAGGTAGCCAGCGCTCCCACCGTGCTTGCTGATGTTGAGCACGATCGAGATTCGCGTATCGGAAGAGGCGCCTCTGGTCCAGGAGAGTTCGAGTGGAGAGCCGTCGATCAGCATGTAGCTCGTGGCTGCAAGTTCGAGCGGAGCGATCCCGGTCGCTGAGATCTCGAAGGCTGGATAGAAGTCTCCGGATGCGCTGAGCGTGATGGTGTCCGTCTCCGAGAAGCCCGGAAAGGCGATTTCCCCGGCGAACTGGTAGTTGTTGTTGATGGCAGACAGCCGGAACTCGCTGTCGCCGATCCCCGAGAGAGTCACGTCCCCGACGCTGACCAGGGCGGGGATGTCGGCGCACACGTTCGTGTCCACACAGGCTTGCGACGTGGTGCAGGTCGGATTGGTGCAGGTGTGGCGAGAGAAGGCGTACACCGTGCAATCAGTGCCGGCGAGGACCTCCGTTTCGATCACGTCCGATGGATACGGGTGGGAGTAGACCGTGCCGAAGATCGACGTGTAGGGCCCGGTGGCGTCGATGGCCGGGTTCAGCACCACCGCGAAGCTTCCAACCGTGGGTGTCTGCGGGGTGCTGGTGCTTCCCCCTGCCGACGGCGACCCCCCTTCGGCCCCGGAGTCGGCCCCGGCGTTTCCGGTGGTTCCTCCGACCCCAGTCTCGTCACCTCCGGACTCCGAACAGCCTATTGCCGTGAGCGCGACCGCGCAGAGCCCAAGTCCCATCAACCCCTTCAGGTTCATTCCAAGCGATCCCGCCACGTGATTCCTCTTTTCTTCCGTTTCGTGAACAAATTTGAGAAATGGACACCGCGTCCGCCATGAACCGCAGCCGAGGACAGTTCCTCGGCTCGTTCCGATCGGCTCACGGACGTGACGTTCAGGTGACGATTTCGTGTCGAAGGTTAGCGGCGGATTGGTCGGTCGGCTTCGTGGTGGGTCGCGACCGGCCGTGACCGGGGAGTGAGCCGATTTGTGGTCCCGTTCGCACTAGAAGGGGAGCGATACTATCGATCTTGGGGCCATGAGCATCACAGCCGCAGTTCCTCGCCAGTGGAGTCTCGCGCTCGCGCTGGTCGGCGCCGCCTCGGTGAGTTGCGGAGACATCGTAAGTCAACCCATCGTGCCCGAGGGAGATACGGGGGAGGCCGGTGGTACGTCCGCGGCGGTCGGAGGCCGCTCAACTCTGGGTTCGGGAGGAGGGGCGCCCGAGTTTGGCGGTGTCGGAGGCTACGGTGAGCCCATCTTCGAGGATCCGTTCATCACCGTCGAGGGTGCCGTGCCCGAAATTGAGCACTGCGCCCCGGTCAACGAGTGGCTGTTCATGGACTCGATGGATGAGGAGGGGCTCCTCAACAGTCTCAATGCCATCCGCTCCACGGATGGACTGTGCGGTGAGGGCGTGAGTCCCTTTCCGGTCCCCTCCCTCGTGATGTCGCCGGAACTGCGTTGCTCGGCCCGGCTCCATGCCCTCGACATGGTAAGCCTCGGGTTTCGGGATGAGGTTTCCCCCTGGGGAGCGACGCCGCTGGATCGCGTGACCATGGCAGGGTATGTGCCCTACGTGGCCGTCGAGGTCATAGCGGAAAGTATGCCGGGAACCAGACCGTACATGGTGCTTGCCGCGCTGGTCGAGCCAGCCGGGCTCGACTGCGAAAAGCTGCTCGATCCCGGGCTGATCCATGTAGGGATCGGTCTGGTAGAGGGGGTCTGGACCATCGATCTCGCCGTTCCAGGAGCACTTTAGGGGAGTTGGGTGAGCCACTTCGTGCACCTCGAGGGACTACTTTGGAGAGTCTGACCATGCGCCCCGCTAGCTCTCACCCCGCTCACTCTGCCCAGGCATCCGGCAAGGTCGTGCGTTTGGTGATTCGCGACACTGACGAGGAGCTCGTCGAGCTCTCTCTCGAGGCACCTCGCCGCGCTCAGGCAGCCATCTTCGAGAAATATGTGGGGGACGTCGAGCGGATCCTCCATCGGCTCCTCGGGCCCGATCCGGACATCGCCGATCTGGTTCACGAGGTGTTTCTGAGCACATTTCGAGGCCTCGAGCGGCTCCGTGAGCCGAGCAAGCTCCGGAGTTTCTTGATCGGTGTGGCGGTGCACCACGGGCGCAAGCTGATCCGGCGGCGACGATTGATACGGGGCTTCCAGAGCTTGGTGGCTCCGCAGGATCTCCCGGCCCAAGCGGCAAGCTCTGCCTCCGCCGAGGTCACGCACGCTCTGCGCGCCAGCTACGCGATCCTCGAGCGCCTCCCCGCCGACGATCGCATTGCCTTCTCGTTGCGGTGCATCGACGGCATGTCGCTCGGTGAGGTAGCAGAAGTGACAGGGGTCTCGCTCGCCACCGTGAAACGTCGCGTGACTCGCGCGCAGGCTGCCTTCGTTGCGGAAGCACGCAAAAACGAGCTGCTCGATGAGTGGCTCGAGGGAGGAACGCTGACCTGATGACCAATTTGGACCAGCTCCTTCAGACCATCGCGCGTGAGGAGGATGAGCTCCTCCGGACCAGTTCCGTGCGTGACCAGGTTCGTGAGCGGTTGAGCGAGGGAGGGTTCGGTCGAGAGACGCCCCGCCGCATGAACTGGATGATTGCCGGGGTTGCTGCAGCAGCCGTGGCTGCCACCCTTGGTCTCATTGCCTGGTACGAGCCCTGGTCGCCACCTGCTCTTCTGGCTCGGGATCATCACGGACCGGTGCTCGAGGGTGCGTGGCTCGTGTCCTCCCGCGACGAGGACCACGGGTTGCGCTTCTCCGACGGGTCGTCGATAATTCTCGCTCCGGCCTCTGAGGCCCGGGTGGTGCGGCTTGGTGCTACCGGTGCGCATGTGTCGCTCGTGTCAGGACAGGCTCGAGTCTTGGTGGTGCATAGGCCGAAGGTCAGGTGGGAACTCAGCGCAGGTCCCTTCACCGTCGAGGTGACGGGGACACGCTTCGACGTGGGCTACGAGCCCGTCGAGGATCGCTTCGAGCTTCACCTCGAGGATGGAAGTGTGGTGGTGCGGGGCTGTGGTTTTGGTAAGGGGCGGGTGGTTCGAAGTGGCGAGCGAATCGTGGCCTCGTGTCAGAGTGCTGCGGCACCTGTGGCTGCCGTGGGCCAAGACCAGGTGGCTTTGGATGCCGCGGTGCCGAGCGCTTCGGACGTTGTGGCGAGAGCCGGTCACGCAGGTCTGCCCCAGTCGAGAGAGAAAGCTCGCGAAGCTACCCCCAACAAACCTACCGTCTCGGCGCTCACACCAACCGCCCCCGAGCTCGCGAACCGCGCCAATGAGCTGCGACACGAAGGCAATCTGCGTGGTGCTCGGGAGCTTCTGCTCGAGTTGCGCCGGAGTTTCCCCGGTTCCAGCGAGGCTGGCACCGCAGCGTTCAGACTGGGCTTGATCGAGTTCGACGGCTTCGGCGCCTTTGGCGCCGCGGCCACCTGGTTCCGCCGCTATCTCGCGGAGCAGCCCGAGGGAGCACTTTCGCGTGAAGCGCGCGGGCGCTTGATGGAGGCGCTGTTTCGCTCCTCGGATCCGGAGGCAGCAGCGGCGGCGAGGGCCTATCTCGAGCGAAGCCCGAGAGGGCCACACGCGGAACTTGCACGACGGATCCTCGCGCAGCCATAGTCAGAGTCGATGAAGCGCGCGCGGGACTCCCGGTGGGTGATTTGGGGCCTCGTGTCGGGGTGGTGGTTCGGCGGCGGAGGTGCCTCTCTAGCAGACGTTCCAGTCTTCGATGGGAAGGAAGGGGGAGCCTCGGTCGAGGAACTCGAGCAGGCGCCGATCCTGCTTCTGGTGCGCGCCGAGGGAGACGAGATGCTGCTGGCCGAGTTGCGCAGTGAGCTCCAGAACTCCCGGTATCGACTGATCGAGCTTCGATTGGATGCCAGAGTACAAGAGGGACACTCGCTCGCCAGTTTGGGGCGCGAACAGAAGGCTTCGGCGGCTGTGCGTTGTCGAGCGCGACGGGGAACCATCGAGCTGTGGATCCAGCGTAACGAGAGCGAGATCGAGGACCTCTTGTATCGCGAGGGTGGGGTGGTCGAGCCGCGGATCGAGGCCTTACGCATCACCGAAGCGCTCCGCGCTCATGGGCTCGATCTCGATCCCTTGCCCACCGTCATGCACGCCGTGCCCGAAGCTCTGGTGGCAGCGGCCATGAGTGCGACATCCTCTGTGGTAATCGTGCCCAAAGCTGGTGCGGTTACTGTGGCTGCGACGCCTCCCCATCACTCCTGGTGGGGAGGGATGGGGCTTGGTGCGCTGGTCGGTCCAGCGGATAGGGAGCCCAGCTGGTCCGTGCTGGCCCGGCTCGACACCGAATGGCAAAGCCGCTTTGGGGTGCAGGTGACCGGCAGCTATCAGCTCGTACCCGTGCGCGTTGACGGAGCCGAGGGCTCGGCGGAAGTTCGGATCCACACTCTGATGGTCGGCACCTTTCACCGTGTCTTTTCCACGCGGGCGTTCGCGGTGCTAGGTGGTGTCAGTGCCGCCGGGCATCTCGTCACGGTGCGTGGGTCGGCCAACCCGGGTTACCGTGGCACAGAGCAGAGTCATTTTCTCGGATCGGGCTGGATCGAGAGCCGTGTCAGGTTACAACTTGGCTCGAGCACCAGGTTGGGTTTCGGACAGGGTGTGGGTGTGACCAGCTCGCGACTCCAGATCAAGCTCGGCGACGCCGTGCGCGCGGAGTGGGCATCGCCCGTGTTCTCCCTTGCTCTCGCCGTCGAGACCAGCCTGAACTAGCGGACGGAGTTCCGTGTTCTGACTCTTGGTCAGGAGCTCCCGTAAAAAAACCGAGAAAGGGGCTAATGATCGCGGTGGGGGCGACCGTTGGCGTTCGCGACGGAGTTCCGTCGTGTGAGCCTCGCCTGTGCGAGGCAACAATCGAGCAAACATGGGTTCTTGGCACCGCGTTCAGGTGCCCAAGCGACCCGGGGAGGTATGAGATGGTACGGCTTCAATTCGCAATGGTATCCGCGTTGGCAGTAATTCTGGCCGCTTCCGCCTGTGGGAGCAGCAGTGACTCGGACGAACCCGAAGCGGAGGCCCGTGGTGGCGCCGCGGGTGACGAGGGGACGGCGGGAGTGTCTGGGGATGAGGCCGGTATGGCTGGCTCGACGAGTGAAGCTGGCTCGACCAGTGCGGCGGGTTCCACGGGTGAAGCCGGCTCGACGGGCGAAGCTGGCTCGACGAGCGCTGCGGGTTCGACGGGCGAAGCTGGCTCAACGGGCGAAGCTGGCTCAACGGGCGAAGCTGGCTCGACGGGCGAAGCTGGCTCGACGAGCGCTGCGGGTTCGACGGGCGAAGCTGGCTCAACGGGCGAAGGGGGTTCGACGGGTGAAGCTGGCTCGACCGGTGACGCGGGTGCTGGCGGTGAGGGCGGCGATCCGCTGGGAAATGCCACCTTGACCTTCCAACCCAGGTTTGGTGGCCTCGAGATCCCTGGCGCTACAAGGCAGGCGCCTTCTCCCACGATTGGTGTCACGGTGGTGATGCTCTGCGCCACCGACGATCCTACCTGCGAGACGCCGTTGTACGTGCATGAGGTGACCGACTCCGAGACCGACGGCGATCCCATCCAATACAGCTTCGGGCCCTCGATCGCTGTGCCCGACTTGCCTGCGGGCGAGTTCAACCTGATGGTCTTCGCGGATTCCGAAGTCTCGCGCGAGATCGGTTACGCTTGGGACGATGAGTTCGAGACCGTAGAGACCGCCTGGGGCGGCCGCGTCAGCGAGACCGACGCCATGCTCTCCGACCCTGACTCGACCGACGAGAACCCGCCGCCGAAATCCCTCCCCATCACCCTGGTGGATGGCGAGACCACGGCGCTCGACGTCCTTTTGCTCGAACACTACCACGAGCGCAACATCTCGCCGCCCCTCGAGCCCGAGAGCGGCCATGTTGCCGTGGCGACCGATGACGGCATAGCCCTGGTCGATCTCGAGACCGGCGCGCTCGAGGAGGCCTACGGAGAGGGTTCCGGGTTCTATTACTACGCCCTCGAGAACGCTGACGATGGTGCCCTGTGCGGCCTGGTTCGCGGCCCTGGCACCAGCATATTTGCTCTGTATGAAGGTGGTGGCTCGGGAACGGCGGGGTTCGCCCTCGAGTTCGACGTGGCCACGGCGACCCAAGTGAACCCAACCCGGCGCATCGAGCTGCCGGGCAGCGGCACCGAACGTCCCTGCACCGGTTGGTACCGCGAGATCGACGGCCACGAGTACCTCTTCGTCACCAACCGCGGCCCCTCGGGCCTGGCGGTGCCTGAAGTGGGCTTCTGGAGCGCGGTCATCGATGAGCGTGTCACGGGGGACGTTACCGCTCTCCAATACACCGACGATGACGAGATCATGCTCTCGGCTGGAGTTTCGTCTCTGGCCAACGTGGAGGAAAGTAGCACTCTCTATCTCAGCATCTCGCCGACCGACACCAACACCGCGGTGCCCGAGGCGTTCCGGGCCAAGCATGTGGTGCTGAAAGCCGCAGTGGCGGAAGACGGTGCCATCGATTTCACCCTCGGCGAGGGCACGGCCGAAGAGGCTTACGATGCCATCATCGTCGACGATCAAGGGGCAGATTCCTACAATCCGGCCTCGATGTCTCAAAGTGTGGCCTGCAACGAGTCCTCTCCAAACGCCGGTGTCACCATCGCCCCCTTCCACGACGGGCGAGAGCTCCTCTTCGTCGGAGCCTGCACCCAGGTCTATGTGTACGACACGGCGGACGACACCGCCGTGAACCTGAACGCCATCCCCACCTTGCCGGATGCGCTGAGCGGAGCCCACTTCGGTCAGGATCTCAACGTGATGCAGCTCTCTCCGGATGGGGAGACGCTGTGGGTGATCCCGCAGTGGAAGTCAGGAGTGATGTTCAATATCCTCACCCAGGCCACGGGCAACCGGCAGACCTTCAACCGGATGATGGCCATGCCCATCGAGCTTGGCACGGGGGCGAACCCGGCGATCTCGTCCACCTACGCCACCCGGGATCTCGACGGCTTCTCCGGAACCGCCATGAACGCCTACATCACCCCGGAGATCGATCCGGGGCTCGATCTCGACTACGCGGCCTATGTAGTCTACCAGCTCGGCTGGTCCCATTCGGCTGGTTCCACTTTCCAATCCTCGGCGCTGCCGATCGGTCCCACCTTCGCCGTGACCGAGAACTCGCTCTGGATGCGCGGGAGCGGTGTGCCTGGGGTAAGCGGGCTCGGCAAGGGCTCGAACCTCCAGGTGGTGAGTATGTCCGCCGGTCAGGCCATCCTGTTCCCGGGAGATCAAGGGACGGACTGGTATCGCTTCTGGGCCGGTGACGTGACCGATGAGCCTTCGCTGGGCTTCGATCTCACTCCAGGCTTCACTAGCGAGGTGGCCACCTACGGCATCGTGTACGTGGGACAATGAGCTGAAAATCTGCGTCCTCGCGTGGACCCCGTCTGGGTTTCTGGCCCAGGCGGGGTTCGCCGTCTCCGTTGTGGCGGGCTCCCCGATCGGTTACGGTTCTTCACGGAAGGGCCCGCGCTCCCGTTGGGCCGTACCTCCCCCGAGGTTGCAGATTGGAATCGGCTCCCCCCACCGCTCCTCTTCCACCGGAACCGGCCGGCGAGGGGCCCTCCGATCACGAGCAGGTGCTCGAGCGACTGCTCGACGTGATGCTGGCCACGGTGGCGGTGCTCGGCTTCGTGGTGGTGCTCGGCTCGCTGAACCGCTGGCGACAGCACGGTTGGCATGTGCAGCACGGAGTGCACCTGGTCGTTTACCTGTCGCTCCTCTCAGGGTTCGTGCTCCGTCGGCGGCTCTCGCGGCGGGCGCGAGCGGTTCTGCTGATCTTGCCGCTCTGGCTGAATGGTGCTGCCAACCTGGCGTTGCAGGGCTTGGCCGGCACCGGACCGCTCTTCCTGAGCTCGGCCTGTGCCCTCGCCGTCGTCCTCTATGGGGTTCGCGCGGCGCTCTTGGCGCTCGGCATGAGCACCGCGCTCTTCGCGGTGGTGGGGCTCGCGACCGTGTTCGAACTCGTGCCTGGTTTGGGCAGCCCCGAACCTCGCCTCCGCACCAGCGCCGAGTGGATCGCTCAGGGCAGCGCCTTCGTTGGGTTGGTGGCAGGCTCGGTGCTGGTGCTCTCGGTCGTGCACAAGACCCTGTTTCGCACCACAGAATACCTCCGGGAACGCACCCAGGCGCTGGAGCGCGAAATCCTCGAGCGTCGGCGGGAAGAGTCGCGCCGTCTGGACCTCGAGGAACAGCTCCGGCAAGCGGACAAGCTGCAGGCCATCGGCCAGCTCGCAGGAGGGATAGCCCACGACTTCAACAACCAGCTTGCTGGGATCATGGGCTATGCCGAGCTTCTTGAACGCGAGCGGCGCGACGATCCCGTCGTGCAGAGTCACGCCCAGGCGATCCTGGCTCCGGCACGCCGCGCTGCCGAGCTCACCCAGAAGCTCCTTTTGTTCGCCCGCCGCGGCCAGTACAAAAAGGAGCTGGTGGATGTGCACGGATTGGTCCACGAGGTGCGCTCGATCCTCGAGCGCAGTATCGACAAGACCATCACCCTCGAGCTCGAACTCAGCGCGTCGCGGTCCCTGGTCCTCGGCGATCCGTCGCTCCTTCAGAGCGCGGTGCTGAATGTTGCCCTGAACGCGCGCGACGCGATGCCGAGCGGCGGAACCCTCAGTTTTACGACAGAAGTGGAGGGTGAATGGCTGGTGCTGCGGGTGGTCGACAGTGGCGCCGGCATGGCACCCGAGACCCTGCGCCACGTCTTTGAGCCGTTCTTCACCACCAAGGCGCTGGGTCGCGGCACGGGCATGGGTCTCCCCGCGGTTCACGGCACCATGCTGCGGCACGGTGGCAGCGTCGAACTTCTGTCCTCGCCCGGCATGGGGACGACCGTGACTCTCCGCTTTCCGTTGGCCTCGGGCACTGAAGTTCCTCGTGTGTCGGGTGAGCCCGGGCCGGGCATCGGGGGGCGAGGGCACATTCTCTTGGTCGATGACGAGCCCTCGGTGCGGGAGGCAACCCATCGATACCTGTCGTTGCTCGGCTATCGAGTCACCACCTGCGCGGATGGCCAGGCTGCCGTCGACACCTTCGCTCTTCAGCCTCACGCCTTCGATCTGATCTTGCTCGACATGGTCCTTCCGTCGTTGGGCGGTGCTGCCGTGTTCCGAAGGATCCGCGCGCAGAACCCCGAGCAGCGGGTCCTGCTGTTCTCGGGCTACAGTCCGGACGCCGAAGCGCGCGCCTTGCTCGATGAAGGGGCTCTCGGCTTCGTTCCCAAGCCGGTGCGCCTCGCGGAGTTGTCGCTCGAGGTGGGGCGCGCCCTCGCTCGAGAGCCTGGTCCCGCTACAGTGTGAGACGGAGCCCCGCGACAGGTCCGTGCAGCACCACCTCGCCGATGGAAAAGCCGCTGTATCCGCCGTAGAGTTCAGCGCGCCCGAGTTGGGCGCCCAGGGTGGCTCTGCCTTCGAGCGTCAAGGCCTGGTTGAGAGCGCCCACCGCCGTTTCGAAGCGCAGTACGGCGGGGCGTGCAGGATAGAGTTCGAAGCGCAAGAGCCCGAAGCCACCTCCCGTCGAGGTGCTCTCGCCGCTCGGATCGAAGAGCAGACGCAGGCCCGCGCCAACGTAGGTCTGCATCCTCTCGGAGGGAAACTCGATGAGGAGGCTGGTGTCCCAGAAGAAGAGCTGGTCGTTGGCGCCCGGCTGCGGCTCGATCCACAGGTTGCCGCGGGTCTCGAAGCCAAAGCCACCGGCAATCTGTCCCCCCAGCCCCACCGTTCCTCGATAGAGGCCGTCCCAATCGTAGCCGCCTTCACCGATGAGCTGGGCGCGACCCCGGCGTAGACCAAATACACTCCGGCGTGCCGCGGGCGTCACCACCCGTTGGCAGCGACCCGCCGAGCAGTCCGTGACACCCGCCATCCCAGCACACTCGGGATCCTCGGCCGGGCAGGTCACCACTTCCATCCGCGGAGGCAAAAACGGCGGGATCATCCGGAGATTGCCCGTCTGTCCGCGGAAGTAGGGATAGGGCAGGTACATGGGCGTGGGTGAAGGCGGCGTGAGCCGACCCGGAGTGGGCGGCTCCGAGGGCTCGGTGTCGCCAGGAGCCCGACTCTCGGCGAAGAGCTGCAAGAGAGCCCCGAACAGATTCAGGGCGCCCTCACCTTCGTCATCGTTGTCGTCGCTGTCGTCGTCATTGTCGTCGTCGTCGCGGGAATCCGAGGTTTCGTCACGGATCCGATCGAGCTTGCCGGCGAGGGCGGTGCCAGAACTGAGTGCTGTGAGGATGGAGCATCCGATGAGAGCGATGACGAGACTGGTGTGGCAGGTGAGTCGCGAGGACATGAGGTGCGTGGGTTGCCTCAAGCAGGATGTGTGCCGGCCCGGAAACGGCCAATCCCGGGGGGAGGTGACGCAGAATCACCACAGGTGGGCGGTGATCTGGAGCCGAGGAGACACGTGGGAACTCGGGGTGCCTGGTCACCCAGCATCCCATCTGGCATGCTGCGCGCGGCCGAGACGATGATGAGCGCCCGACACGCGAAAACCTTGCCCCTGCTCGTACTAGCTCTGAGCTGTGTCCCGATGGAGGAGGCAGTGGACACCCCCGAAGGTACGGAGCCATCCTCGTCGGGGACGCTGTCCTGTGACGGCTACACCCCCTGTGGCGGCGACCTGCTCGGGAGTTGGACGAGCACCGGAAGCTGTGGTGAAGGGCCCTCTGTGCTCCCCGAGTGCCAAGGCGCTACGGTCGTCCACGCGGGGTCCACGACCAGCATCATCACCTTTGGTCGGGAGGGACACGGTGAGTTGAATGTCGAGGCCACGCAGCGAGAACTCACCCAGATCTACACGCAGGATTGCGTGTCGGCGACCTACGGCGCTCCCTACACCCAGGCCGATCTAGCTGTGCTGTGTGACGGCCTCACCGTCGAGCTTGGCGCGTCGGAAGGCGTGGTGGGAAATTGTCAGATGAGCGGCCAAAGTTGCGCGTGTGAGATGGTGATGGAGCCTGTGAGCAGTCGAGTGCCGTTCACGTACAGCATCGAGGGCGAGGTGGTCGTCATCACCACTGCGGAGGGTGGGACCAGCATCAGCCCCTACTGCGTAGACGGCGACACCCTCTATCTGGAGGACCCAGATTCAGGTGCGGTCACGGTGGCCACTCGGAGGTAGTGGGGCCGAGGAGCCGCTAGAATCCTTCCTGGTGAGCATAAATGCGCGTTCGATTCCGGTGAGCGCAGCGGCCGGAAGGCTGTAAGATCTCGGCCTATGCGCCTCTGGAATCGATTCCTCATGACGGTCCCCCTGATAGCGTTGCTCAACTGCACGCCGAGCGCCCGCACCGCGAACATGTCGCCCACGCCAAAGAGTCCAGCTGCCATTCCCACCGCAGTCGAAACCAAATCGAGCACCGAGGCTCTCGCCTTGCCCTCCCTCGGTGCCAAGTTCGAAGGCAAGCTCGCTCTCGGTGTGGCTGCCGAGCCGTATCTCCTCGACGAGCAAGGCCCGGTGATCGCCCATCACTTCCGTCGTTTGGTGGCGGAAAATAGCATGAAGTGGGGCGAGGTCTGCCGTTTGGAGGGGCGCTGTGATTACACCCGCGCCGATACGCTGGCGAATTTCGCCAGAAAGCACGGCATGAAGATGACCGGGCATCCCTTGATCTGGCATCAGATGTATCCGGGCTGGGTGTTTCGCGATGGCAAGCAAGACGCCTCGAAGGAGCTCTTGGTGGAGCGGATGCGCTCCCACATCATGGCCATGGTCGAGCGCTACGCGGACGTGGTCGACAACTGGGACGTGGTGAACGAAGCCATCAGCGATCGCCCGGAGCGCATGTGGCGACAGCTCCCCGAGCAGTCACGCTGGTATGAGGCCTTCGGTGGGGAAGAGTACGTGGCGGTGGCCTTCTCGCTGGCGGCCGAGGCAGTCGACAAACACGCCAAAGGTACCAAGCTCTACTACAACGACTACAGCATCGAGAACCCGGAGAAGCGGAAGAAGACCCTGGAGATGATCCGCTGGTTGAGGGGTCGAGGGCTGCGCGTGGATGGGGTTGGCATCCAGGGCCATGTCAACCTCGAGTGGCCGAAGCTCGACGAGTTTGCCAAGGCCATCGACGAGTTTTCCGCCGAGGGGCTCCTGGTCAAGATAAGTGAGCTCGACGTCTCCGTCTATCCCGGTGACGACTACGATCGGAAGAAGTATGAGAAGGAGCGTGTCTACGATCCGGCGCTCGAGGAGCGCCTTGCGGCACGCTACGTCGAACTCTTCCGCCTCTTTCTGGATAAGTCACAGAGCCTGACCAGCGTGATGCTCTGGGGGCTTTCCGACGACCACACCTGGCTCAATGGTTGGCCGATCGGGCGCAAGAACTACCCGCTCCTGCTCGATCGCGGTCATCGTCCGAAGCTGGCGCTCACGCGACTCCTCGAGTTGTGACGGTCGGTGTGGAGGTGACGCCGCGTGCGCTCGGGCGCCACCTCCCGACTGGTTTCCGTCAGTCCTCGGCGCCGGCCACCTCGGGCACTTGGTCCGGCAGCTCGACGCCGGGGTTGGGATCCTCCGGATCCGTGTCTTCGGCGTCCGGGTCGCTCGTGGCCAGCTCCGGCTCTGCGAAGGGCGCCGCACAGGCGGCGGGATCACCCTCGGTTTCGAGCTCGCTGCAGTCGCCGCCGAGGGGTTCTTCCACCGGGCAATCGCTGATCCGGCGGAACTGGCTCTCGAGCTCGCCGTTCCAGCATTGACTTATGACCCATACGCGGTCGGAGGGTACGTCACCGCCGAGCACGAGCAGATCGCTGCGGCCCCCTACGTCATGGCGATGGCGGAAACGGCCGAGCACCAGCTCCTCGGCTTCGGTCGCTGTGCCCTCGACGTCACCGTGGTAGGCGAGGCGCAGCCGGTTGGTGCCGTTTTCGAGATGCACCATCCGGAGCCTGGCATCGAACGCCGGGTGCTGTTCGGGATCGAGGGTGAAGTCCCGGAGCGCGTAGCCCACGGTGGTCCCCGCTGGTCCGTGCTGGAAACCGAGGAGCAGTTGGCCTTCCCCCTGCACCGTCGGATCGAGTGACGCTAGCGCGTCGAGATCGAAGCCCATCATGCCCACGCCGCGGCGCGCGGCGGCACCGACCACGATGTTTCCGGCTGCCACCCGCGTGAAGGCGTCTTCGGAGTCGGCCATGCGCGCCTCGAGGCGCCAGCCCCACTGCTTCTTCGCGGCGCTACGGAGGAAGAAGCGATACTCGGTGAGACCGCGGGTGACCGGTCCCCACATGCGGAGGGCGCCGCGCTCGTAGCTCGGCTCGACGTCACGCACCATCGCCACCACCGGCAAAAGGAAGCTGCGCAGCGCCTGGTTGAGTGCGCGGATCCGTTCACGCGCCTGGCCGAGATCGACGGCATCGCTCTCTTCGGGAACCTCGAGCGCCGAGAGTTCGTCGCTGGCGAGCTCGGTGGCCTCGACGCCATCTTCGGTGCTCGAGACGCCCTCGCTCTCGGGGGCGCCGGTCAACGAGAGTTCGACGCTCGCGAGCTCGGGCGCTCCGCTGAGATCGCCGGATGAGGATTCTTGTTCTTGGCAGGCGACCAGCGAAAGGACAAAGCTGAGGCAAGCCATCTTCTTGTGGCGAATCGCAAACATGATGTTTCTCCTATGTGTGTAGACGGTCTAGTCGAGCTCACCGAGACCCTGACCGATCAGAGCCTCGCCCGCGCGCTCGTCTTCGTCGAGCTCACGGTTGTCGTTCAAATCGAGGTGCAACGTGCTCCGCGCGGCCAGGCGGGAGCGCACCAGCTGGAACAGTGCTGGGTGACGATCCACGTCGATCACCAGCACCGAAGGAGTGTCGTCGAGTGGCTCGGGCTGCTCGGCGTCGAGCTCCGAGGGCAAAAGCCAGCGTCGAGGGCGGAACGCCCAGAGCAACCCGTGGGAGTCAGCCTCGGCGAAGCTCGTGCCCGCCAGGGGTCGGAGCTTCAACGTGCCGGAGAGTGCGGTGTAGAATAGGAACGTGATCCCATCGCTGCGGACTCCCTGAAACAGGATGGAGCGCCCGACCAGCCGCGGGGGCCGTTCGGCCGCGCCGAGCACGGCATCGATCCCGCACAGCCCGGACTCCGGCACGGTGAACGTTCCAAGTTCAGGGGTGACGCTGTGGGTGACCAGGTCGACGACGAACGGACCCTGCAAGACAGAAGGTTCCTCCTCGGCGTCGCAGGGCACGAACCGGAACTGCTCGAAGATCAACACGGCGTGGGTGAGCTGTCCTTCCGCGAGCTGCGGCTCCGCTTCGTCTGCACCCGGCTCGAGCTCGGAGTCTTCGGTGATCACCAGAGCTTGGCTCGCGGTGCCAGGATTGCCGACTCCCGTCGACGTGCACCCGAAGGTTACGAGGATAAAGAGAGACAGTGCGGTGGTACCAAGCCAGGTTATCATCGCTCTTCCTCGGTGGTGGTCAGGGGGAACCACTGGAGGTTCAACTGGTAGACCATGGTTCCTTCGGGTGCGCTGTCGCAGAGCTCGGCCAAAGATTCGCGGAAGCGATGCAGCCGCTCCTTGACTTCCGTGACCAGGCGCGGGCTGACTCGGACCGTCAGCGCTGCGAGATCGCGCTCGGCGGGCGGGATGCGGTCGATGCTCTCGCTCGCCCGCTCCATCATCTGCCGGTGGAAATTCGCGACGCCCAAGCTCGAGACCTCGTGTTCGGTGGTGAGGGTGGGTTCACCGAGGCCAAGCTTCTTCGTGGCGGGATCGCGGACCACCAGACCGAGCTCGAGCAAGAGCGCGAGGGATTGTTCGGCTTGTCGCTCCTTGAGCGGCGGGGAAAGGCGCCGGGCGATCCACCGCGGCTGCTCCTGGAAGTCCGGTGAGCTCACCAGTTCTCGGATCGCAGGGTGGTACCAATGCGAGAGATACTCATGGACCAACCTGTCGATGCGGCGCGCTTCACGGAAGCGACGGCAGGCGGCCAAGCGCTCGAACACGCGGTTCTTCTCCGCGACGTCGGCAGCTTGGTCGAAGGCGACGAGATCGAGAAAAAAGTCCCGCTCAGCACCGACCAGGCCAAGCGCGTCGGCGAACTTTGGGCTGGTATCGCGGCCGAGATTGCGCTCGCCGTCGATCACCAGTTTGAGAAAATTCGGCGAGCGGAGACCTGCGCGCTTCGAGAAAGTCCTGAACGAGAAGCCGGCCCGGCTCTGTTTGGCCTGAGCGTAGTAGGCCCGCAGGAAGGCCCGGTAGTCCAGGAAGTCGAAGACAGAGAGCTTCGATGCCTGAGCGTTGGGGGAGGGCCGAGGGGCTGCCATCGCTGTCCATTCTGGCCCGCCCACGTCTCCGGGCAAGGCATGTGGACCAATCTCAGAATACAACCTGTATACGAATTCCCTTCCTATTTTCGAATATCAGTTAGATATCCCAAAGTATCAGATAGAATTAGAATACGAATTCGCAGGCCTGGGGCGTGACATCACATTTGTGCCTGGGGGGAGGTACCTCCGTCGACTCTTCCGAGCACCATGAGAAGGGTCGAATTTGGGTTGTGGGCTTTGGGTTTGGCGATTTCAGGGGTTTGTGGCTGTACCAGCAGCAGCATGACTCCAGGCTCCGGGGCGGCCCAAGGGGGAGTGACGGGGCTTGGAGCGAGCGCTGGTTCCGTTCAGGGTGAAAGCGGGTCTAGCGAGGTTGCTTCCTCGATAGGTGGTGCCAGCCACGGCGGCCGCTCGAATACGGCAGGCGCTGGTGAGGAAGGCGGAGAGGCTGGAGGAGGCGCCTCCGACGAGGGCGGTGCGGGCAGTGGCGCGGGAGGCGAGGATGCGGAGGGTGGTGCTCCAAGCGGCGGGCGGACAGGGGTTGGCGGGCGCGCGAGCCAGGGTGGCTCGGGCGGGGAAGACGATGGCGAGGGTGGTCAAGGTGAAGGCGGCGAGGCCGTCGACGAAGGTGGTGCACCGCAGACGGGTGGGCGTTCTGCCGGCGGTGAACCCGGCGAGGGTGGCGAACCCGGCGAGGGGGGTGCGCCCGGTCAGGGTGGTGCGCCAGGTCAGGGTGGTGCGCCAGGTCAGGGTGGTGCGCCGAGTGAAGGCGGTGCGCCCGGTGAAGGCGGTGCCCCCGGTGAAGGCGGTGCCCCCGGTGAAGGCGGTGCCCCCGGTGAAGGCGGTGCCCCCGCCCAAGGAGGTTCGGGCGTCGGTGGTTCCAATCCGGATTGTCCTTCCACCGCGCAGTGTGTTCCGCCCGTGCCCGACAACTGGTACGGACCGATGATCATCCGCTCTGCTGATTCGGGGGACCTGAACTGCGCGGAAACTTCGGAATTTCCGACCAAGAGTCTCTACGGCGGCCTGAGCGTCGAGGCCTATGGCGGCTGTGATTGCGACTGCTCGTCGGGCACCAAGACCGGCACCTGCAACGCGGGGATCACCTTCGCTCAGTTCGAAGGTTCGGGTTGCACTGGCAGTCCCATCTCTTCCGTGGGTCGACCTCTCGAGGGCTCCTGTTCCGTCTTGGATGCATTCTCCTACGAATCCAGCTATCAGATCGCTCCGGAGCCTGCGGAGCTGACCTGCACGGGTACTGTGGTTGCCAATCTCGCTGGAATGGGATTGATCGATCTGGTTGCCGGGTGCACCGGAGCGCCGGTGGCGGGCACCTGCGACGACGCCGACATGCAATGCCTGCCGCTGCCGACGGGAGACTACGAGCGACGCACCTGCATCTACAGCACCATCGAGACCAGCTGCCCGAGCGACTACCCCCAGGGTAGCACCGTATACCGACGCACCTACGATGGGCGGAATTGCAACGATGGCGCGGCGTGCACCTGCGGCGGCGAGGGGAACTGCCAGGCCGGAGTGCAGCCCAACGGCGACTCCTCCTGTACGATGCCTCAGGTGTCGGCGGGGGCAAGCACCGATGTCCCGTATTGCCGCAACGTGGCTGCGGATGCGGGTACGCTCAGCTATCGGATGTTCTCCCTCAGCTACGTGGAGGATTCAGGCACCTGCGAGACGGGAAGTGTCGAGCCCGAGGGCGCAGCCGAAGGCGCAGACGCCGTGACGGTCTGCTGTCGGGACCTCGACTGAGCAGTTCCCTCGACCTGCGCTCATCATGCTCGCCTGATGAACGGCGGCTCGCCCGTCTGTTCTGATACATGAAACAGCTCTTCCCCTGGGTGATGCTCGGATTGGCACTGTCTGCCGCGGCCTGTGGTGGTGAGAGCCCCACCTCGGAGGCTCGAGATGGCCAAGGCGGTGCTCCCGGTGCGGGCGGTGTTGCGCAAGGCGGTGCTCCCGGTGCGGGCGGTGTTGCGCAAGGCGGTGCTCCCGGTGTGGGTGGTGTTGCGCAAGGCGGTGCTCCCGGTGTGGGTGGTGCTCCCGGTGCGGGCGGCGCGCTGGGCGAGGGCGGCGCGCTGGGTGAGGGTGGCGCGTTGGGTGAGGGTGGGGCTGCCGCCGGTGGCGTCGTGGGCGAGGGCGGCGCGCTGGGTGAGGGCGGCGCGCTGGGTGAGGGTGGCGCTGCCGCCGGTGGCGTCGTGGGTGAGGGCGGGGCCGTGGGTGAGGGCGGCGCCGTTGTCCTTGACACCTTCTGCGACTATGGCGAGGTCCCCACGGGAACGCCCTCGTCGCCCTTCCTCGACCAACCGTCTCTCACGGAGTCGGGAACCTGGCCTGGCGGTACCGCGAAGACCGTCTCCTTCGGCTATCTCGCGATGCAGATGGGCCCGAACCAACCCGCCGAGCTGCCCGACGCCACGATCCTCGAAGGGCTCGAGCGTATCAACTCCGATCTCCGGTACCTGGTGGAAACTCTCGGCGTCCACTTGCCGGATTTCGTGACCGAAGACGGACACTTCCTCGACTACTTCTTGCTCGGCTCGGGCCTCCCTGGCGACGACACGCCGACCACGGACACGCCTGAATCTGGCTACTCCGGCTGGCAAGGGGGGATCCCCGACGTCGAGACCACCCACCATGGGCTGACCCGCAGCGCCAACCGTTGGAACATCACCCACGAGTTCGTGCACGTGCTGCAAAACGGCTATGCAACGGTCAGCGGCCGGCGAACCTCCTGGATCCACGAGGCCCACAACGACTATGTGGGCATGCGACTCCGCCAGCATATCGAGGGAACAGAAACCGAAGGAGCGGTTGCTGGTTGGCTCGATCCTTTGGTGCTCGAGGGAGCGTATCTGCCCATCGAGAGTTGCGGCATGACCTCGAGCGGCGCCGCAGTGGGCCCCGGTGATTACATGAACTCCGATTGGGAAGGCGAGTACGGGGGCTACCGCTACAGCGCAGTCTTCCCGCTGTTCGTGTCACAGCGGGTGGGGCGCTTCTTCTTCAATGCCATCTGGGAACAGAACGACGGGCAGGATTCGATCTTGCAGACCATGGTGAAGCTCCTCGACCAGGCCCGGGTCAAATGCATGCTGACCGAGTACGGTGCCCGGGCGGCCTTGGTGGATTTCGAGGAGTTCTCCGAGAGCCTCCGCGACCAGACCAGCGTCGGTGCGGGGAGCTGGTTCTACACCGAGGTGCGTGAACAGGATGGCGCGTTCGTGCCAGCGGATCCGGTGCGTTTGCCACGCCACACCGGCCGCAACAATGTGCCGCTCGCCGTACAGTCCGGGGCAAGCTCGCTCACCGTGACCTTCACGCCCGAGCCGACCGGGAGCGATGGCAGCCCGAGTGAGCTCCGTGCCCAGCTGGTGTACCGAGTCGAGGACGGCACGCCAGTGTTCGGCGAGATGATTTCTGCTGGCACGAGCACCCTCGAACTCGCCCAGGCTCCGCGTGACGGCGTGGTGATCTTGGTGGTCACCAGCGTCAAGCTCGACGGCTACGCGAACCCTGAAGACTACGGCTGGAACCCCGATGAGCGGTTCGGCTATGCCTTCGCGGTGACCGGTGCTGTGCCCGCGCCGACCAACGTGCGGTATTTCTGAGTGTGCTTGACGTCAGCGCACGTCGCGGTGTGCCTCGCTAGTTTCCATTGACGAGGGGGGGGTATGCGACGATGCCTCGTCTCGGGCGCGGCGGTGTGGTCCGGCGTAGCTCTCCTTGGGACAGCTTGTGTCGTTGATAGGCGGGCTCACATGACCAAACGTTCTCTTGGAACCTGGCAGAAGATCGGGACCTGTGCGGCGAATGCGCTTCTTGCGTGGCTGATCCTGATGGCCGCAGCGTGCGACGAGACGCGGCAGGGTTCGTCTCCTCCGCTCGGTCGCGCCGCCCAAGCCGTGGTGGGCGCGCACCTCACTGCGCAGGTTGCTCTCCAATCTGACTGGGGAAGCGGGTACGTGGCTGAAGTCACTGTGCAGAACCAGGGAGACACGGCCACGACGGCTTGGACGGTGGAACTCGTGCTGGAGGGCTCGACCGTGAGCGGAAGCCCGTGGAATGCCCGACACTCCGAGCTGTCGGCGGGCTTGGTCCGATTCACCAACGAGGCATACAACGGTAGCATCAGCCCTGAAAGTAGTGTGTCCTTTGGTTTCGTGGCTGCGGTGTCGAACGGCCCGTCGGTGCCGGTGGTGCGCAGAGTACAGGCGGAAGGTGCGGATTCGGGTGCCGAGCCCGAACCCGAACCCGGTGACGACGACGGAGAGTCGAGTGTTGGCGAGCCATCTGGCGGCGAACTCGGTCTCGAACTCGTTCAAGGCTCCGACGAGGGACCGTTCCCGGTTCCCGAGGAGCCCGACTGGTACGCTGCGTCGGCTGGCAAGATGCTGCCGACCGACCCCGTGGGCGCTCTCCCTGGTGCCAGTTCAGTCACCCAAGACGGAGCGTTCACCTATCAGATCCCGATTCGAGTGCCACCGGGACGCAACGGAATGGAGCCAACTCTCGCGCTCTCGTACTCGAGTCGCGCGGCGAACGGGCCGCTCGGCGTTGGATGGAGCATCTCTGGGTTGTCAACCATCTCTCGGTGCCGCAAGACACTGGCACATGAAGAGATGGCTGAGGGGATCCTCCTCGATGCTACTGATCGGTTCTGTCTGGACGGACAGAAGCTCGAGATCCTGTCTGGGTCCTATGGCGGCGACGGGGCGGTGTACGCGACAGAGCGCTTCACGGGTTCCCGCATCCGCTCCTACGGTCAAGGTGCGCAGGTAGGGGAGCCCGGATGGTTCGAGGTCCGCCTCGGCAATGGTCGAATTCTCACCTATGGCAAGACCAGCGAGGCCCTCAACCGGGCCCTCTACTATCCAGATAGAAGCGAGCTGACTGTCACTGCGGAGGGAACCCTGGGTTGGTTGTTGGATTCCGTCTCTGATCGGTTCGGAAACGCGATGCTCTTCCGTTACGACTCGTTCGAAGGGGTCGTAGCCGGAAATTGGAATGCGGGCCGCAAACTCACGGAGGTCACATACACTGAGAACGACGCGGCCGGACTCGAGGCATCGCGCATCGTCCGCTTCCACTACGAGATCCGTCCAGACTTGGTGGAACACAACACCTCCGGGGTCAGCGTCCGACTTCCCGAACGTCTAGCTCAAGTGGAGGTGTTGGGGCCCAAGACTCCGAACGGTGAACCGAAGACTCTCTGGCGCTATCATCTAGCGTATCACCCCACTGGTGAGATGCTCCTTCAATCACGGCTGAGCAGTGTCGAGTGGTGTGATGCCGAAGGAGGGTGCCTCCCGCGGACCGAGTTCGACTGGGGCGCGGCACAGTGGCATGGGGACGGGCTGCGACAGTCCGAGGTAGAGGAGAAGCCAGCCGAGCCGAAGTACGTGGAAATGTGGCGTATGCCCGAGCCCGTGTTCGTGGAAAACTACGCATGGCTCAAGCTTGATTTGGTCGACATTGACGGGGACGGTCGCGACGACCTCGTCTACCACCGTGCCTATGACCCCACACTCCCGCCGAACACGCCAGTTGCCAATCTCAAAGTGCGCCCTGGAGCGGGACCACCATGGGAGACGTCGATGGGGACGGTTTCCCTGAGCTCGCGCAGCCAGAGATACGGGGCTTAGCGGAGGATGCGCCGTGGGTGCAGTGGGAGCATCCCTTCGAGGTGGTTGTGTACACCCTCCGCTCACCGACGACGCCCGACAAGCCTCCGGTCGCGCAGCACATCACCGAGGTGCGCGATGGAATGGGCCTCTTCCAGAGGGTCACCTATGCCCCGCTCACCAAAGATTCGGTGTATACTCCCGGCACAGGCTGCACGCTTCCCCAGCGCTGCCTTCGAAATGGGCTTACGGTGGTCGAGAGTTTGAAGCAGTTCAATGCGGGCAATCCCGTCGAGGGCGATCGGGATGTGTACTACAAATACGAAGATGCCCGTACGGACATCCGTGGTCGTGGTTTCTTGGGCTTCCGATGCGTGACCTCCACGGAACTCCCGCGTAACAAAGAGATCAAGACGTGCTACCGTCAACACGACGCCTGGGACATCCCGCTCAAGAAGGCCTGTCCCGGCTACGCCTATCCCTACGCGGGTCTGCCGACGTCAGTGTCGATCAAGCAGCACGTTGCCGGAGCTCTCTACCGATTCACGTCGACGTCTTTCGAGTACGACACTCCGCCCGTGTGGGGGCCGGGGCACACCTACCGTGTCTCCCAGCGTGCCATGAACCAGTGGGTAGCGGAGGGACCGAGGGACGCGCTGGTTGGGCCCGGCAGCGAGATGATCCGACTCCGACAGCGCGTGGAGAACACGTTCGATGCGTTCGGAAACCTTCGGGAGCAAACCGCACGCGTGTACCGGGGAAACCGGACCACGGCGGACTTCGAGACACGGCGGTTCAATCAATGGATGGCTCACGACATGGAGCGGTGGCTCATTGCGCGTTTGCTCTCGGTGGATATCCAGACCATTCGTGCGGGGGAGCAGATGCAGAAGCGGGTCACCGACTACGACTACGTGCCAAATACACTGTCAGTGAGTTCTCTGACCGTGCGCAGAGCGGATGACACCGAGGACGTTGAACTCGTAACGTCCTACGATCGCGACGCGACAGGCATGATCATCGGTGTCGCGCGAAGCGATGCGTTCGGCAATGAACGCGCCGAGCTGATCGAGTACGAGTCCCATCGAACGTTCCCAACGCGACTGACGAATGCGCTCGGTCAGGTGACGATCCTCGTTCCGCATCCATCGACGGGTCAGGTGCTGATGGTTCGAGACCCCAATGGCATCGACTACCAGTGGAGTTTCGATTGGGCGGGTAGGCCACGGGGGAGCCAAGCACCCGACGGTTCCTTCACGGAATTCTGGTATGGTACTGGAGCGGAGCTCACCGCCGTTATCGGCGCCGAACCGCGACATGGTCCCTTCGCCTTGCTCACTACGGACAACCGAGGCGACAGCGGTCTAGCGTAAGCAGGAGTCCCCCCAGCTTTGCTGGGGAGGCATCCGAAGTTTGACA
>CAYNEY010000051.1:0-16595 GCA_964396375.1 uncultured Polyangiaceae bacterium
CTCGGTGCCTGAGCCGACCAGAGCGGGTGCCGGGGACTTCTCCTCGAACAACTCGCCCGCCCGATACTCCAGGATCAGCCGCCGCGGCCCCAGCATCCGGTCCGGATCCGGCAGCACCAGCGCCTCCCGCAGCACGTCGTCCATGTGATCGACCAGCACAATCCGGAGCGCTCGGAGCACTCGCCTCGGGATCTCTTTCAGATCCTTGCGGTTCTCCTTCGGAATGAGCACGGTCTCGATTCGGTTGCGGTGGGCAGCCAGAAGCTTCTCCTTCAGCCCCCCAATCGGCATCACCCGGCCACGCAGGGTGATCTCCCCGGTCATCGCCACCTCGGCCCGCACCGGCACTTGGAGCAAGGCGCTGGCTATACTCGTCGCCATGGTCACGCCCGCACTCGGACCATCTTTTCTCACGAAGTCCGGGAAATGCACGTGAACGTCTACGTTCTGATAGAAATCGGAGCTGAGCCCGAGGCGGGCAGCACGCGAGCGGATGTAGCTCATGGCCGCTTGAGCGCTCTCCTCCATCCCCTTCTCGAGCAGACCGGTGATGACCAGCTTGCCCTTGCCCGGCACCACACTCACCTCGCAGTCGAGAATATCCCCACCGTAATCCGACACCGACAAACCGTGAGTCAGACCTGGGGCGTCGGTCTCCTCGGTCTTGCCGAGGCGGTACTTGGGCACCCCGAGATACATGGGCACATCCGTCCCGCGGATCTCGTAGACCTTCTTCTGACCCTCCTTGACCACCGAAAGCGCGATCTTGCGGCACAAGCTGGCCACCTCACGCTCCAGCGAGCGAACCCCCGCCTCTTTGGTATAATGGTGGATCACCGTTCGGATCGCCTGCTCGGTGATGTCCACCTTCACCTCCGAAAGACCACACTCATTGACCTGCCGGGGGATCAGGTAGCGCACCGCGATGTTCAGCTTCTCGTACTCCGTGTAGCTGGTAAGCTGAATGATCTCCATGCGATCTTGCAGAGGCAGCGGGATGCCACCCAGCGTGTTGGCCGTGGTGATGAACATCACGTCTGACAGATCGTAGTCGAGATCCAGGTAGTGGTCGTTGAAGGTGTGATTCTGTTCGGGATCGAGCACCTCGAGCAGCGCCGCCGCCGGATCTCCACGAAAATCCGTGCTCATCTTGTCGATCTCATCCAGCAAGAACACGGGATTGTTGGTAGCTACCTTCTTCAGACTCTGAATCACCTTACCCGGCAAAGCACCGATGTACGTGCGCCGGTGTCCGCGGATCTCCGCCTCGTCGCGCACGCCACCCAGCGACACGCGCACAAACTTCCGACCGGTGGCGCGGGCGATGCTGCGCGCAATGCTGGTCTTGCCCACGCCGGGTGGACCCACGAAGCACAGGATCGGGCCCTTCAACTGTCGAGTGAGGGCCTGCACCGCCAGATACTCAACGATCCGCTCCTTGCACTTGCGCAGCCCATAGTGATCCTCTTCCAGGATCTTCTCGGCCTCGGCGATGTCGAAGCGCTCGTCGGTCTTCTCTCCCCAGGGCAAGCACAGGATCCAGTCGATGTAGTTGCGAACCACCGTAGCCTCAGCGCTGGTGGGGTGCATCATCTTGAGCTTCTTCAGCTCCTTTTTGACCTTGGCCTGCGCCTCCTCACTCAGCCGCTTTTCGGCGATCTTCTCCTCGACCTCGGCAATCTCGCTACGCAGCTCATCACGCTCACCCCCGAGCTCGCGCTGGATGGCCTGCATCTGCTCGTTGAGGTAGTACTCCTTCTGCGTCTTCTCCATCTGCTTTTTGACGCGAGAGCGGATCTTCTTCTCAACCTGCAGGATCTCAATCTCAGCCTGCATCAGTCCGAACAGCATCTCGAGTCTGGCCTTGACGTCCAGCGTTTCGAGGACGTTCTGCCGATCACTGAGTTTGATGGTGGCGAGGTTGGCCGCAATCGTGTCCGACAGCTTGGAGGCGTCGTCGATCCCCTGCACCGCCATCAGAACCTCGGGAGGAACCTTCTTGTTTAGCTTGACGTAGACCTCGAAGGTACTCTGCACGCTGCGCATCAAGGCCTCGACCTCGATGTTCTCCTCCAGAGTGTCGGCAGCGTCTTCCACCTCCACCAAGAAGTGTTCCCGCGCATCCGCGTAGCGCCGGATCTTGGCTCGGCGCCGCCCCTCCACCAGAACCTTCACCGTGCCATCCGCAAGCCGGAGCAGCTGCACTATCACGCCCACCGTTCCCATCGGGAAGATGTCGTCGGGGGTTGGATCGTTGGTCTTGGCGTTCTTCTGTGCGGCGAGAAAGATCTCTTTCTGGCTGGCCATCCCTGCATCCAGCGCCGCAATACTGCGCTCCCGACCCACGAAGAGCTGGGAGACCATGTGGGGAAAGACCACGATGTCGCGCAACGGCAACAGCGGGATCACGTGGCGAGGGGCACTTTTGTCGTTGTCGTTCTTGAAAAACATGTGCTTCTTGCCTCGGCACCACTCTCTCGAGCAGCACGCTCGCAACCCTCGTGGACCCACTCCGGCCCAGCTGGGCGAACGACGCGCTACCCGACCTCGGCTTCCTTCTGGTACACGATGATCGGTGGATCACCTTTGGTGATCACGTCCTCGCCGATCACCACTTCCTTGATCCCCTGTTTGCTTGGGATCTCGTACATGATGTCCAGCATCGCCTCTTCGAGGATCGCCCGAAGGCCACGCGCTCCGCTCTCGCGCTCAATCGCGCGCTGCGCCACCGCCACCAGCGCGGTTTTGTGGAATTTGACCTTCACCCCATCCATATCAAACAGCTTCTGAAACTGCTTGACCAGGCTGTTCTTCGGCTTGGTGAGGATATCCACCAGCGCGTCCTCGGTCAGCTCATGCAAGGTCGCTATCACCGGCAAGCGACCGATAAACTCCGGAATCAGTCCGAACTTCAGGAGATCTTCCGGCTGGACGCGGGTCAGAAGCTCACCGAGCTTCAGTTCCTTCTTGCTCTTCACGTCCGCCCCAAACCCGATCCGTGACTGACCCAGCCGGCGTTGAATGATCTGCTCCAGCCCGACGAACGCCCCACCACAGATGAAGAGAATATTGGTGGTGTCGACCTGAAGGAAATCCTGTTGCGGGTGCTTGCGTCCGCCCTTCGGGGGCACATTGGCGATGGTTCCTTCGATGATCTTGAGCAGCGCCTGCTGCACACCCTCCCCGGAGACATCCCGGGTTATCGAAGGGTTGTCGCTCTTTCGGCTGATCTTGTCGATCTCGTCGATGTAGACGATCCCCCGTTGTGCGCGCTCAATGTCATGATCGGCGTTCTGCAGGAGCTGAATGATGATGTTCTCGACGTCTTCGCCCACATATCCCGCCTCGGTGAGGGTGGTGGCGTCGGCGATGGCGAAGGGAACCTTCAGGATCTTGGCCAGGGTCTGGGCCAGCAGGGTCTTTCCGCTGCCCGTCGGCCCGAGCAGAAGGATGTTGCTCTTGCCGAGCTCTACGTCGTCCGCAGCGAGCTTGCTGTCGATGCGCTTGTAGTGGTTGTGAACCGCCACCGAGAGAATGCGCTTCGCGCGTTCTTGCCCGACCACGTAATCATCCAGCACCGACTTTATCTCGACGGGCTTCGGGATAGGTGTCCGGCCCTCGACCGGTTCATCCTTCTCCCCCTCCTCGGCGATGATATCGTTGCAAAGAGCGATGCACTCATCACAGATGTAGACCGTGGGCCCTGCGATCAGCTTCTTTACCTCCTTCTGCGACTTGCCACAGAAGGAGCAGCACAGATTGCCACTTGTTTCGTCTCGCCGTCGCTCCACTTCGGATACCTCACGTGGCAGCGCCCTCTCGAGCGCTGCCGTCAGACCAAAATCGCCGAGTCATTGTAGAGCCCGCACCCAAAGGGGGCAAGGGCACCGACAGGCCATAGACGGATTCGGCACACTCTCACCAATTGTTGAGGGGTGGGGGCAAACATGGGAAAATCCCCACCCGGCCAACGGTACGAGTTGCGGGTCCGCTACGGTTCAGATTTCTTTTGGACGACCACCTCGTCGATGAGGCCGTACTCCTTGGCCTGCTCGGAGCCCATATAGAAGTCCCGGTCGATGTCGTGGGTAATATCCTCGCGGGACTTGTTGGTGGCGGACACCAGGATGTCGATGCAGACGTCCTTCAGGTGTCGGATTTCTCGGGCCTGGATCTCGATGTCGCTCGCGAAACCGCGAGTTCCGCCGTGCGGCTGGTGGATCATGATCCGAGAGTGCGGGAGCGCATAGCGGCGCCCCTTCTGACCTGCGCAAAGCAGCAGGGCCCCCATGCTCGCCGCTTGCCCGATGCAGATGGTGCTGACCACGCACCGCACGTACCTGAGCGTGTCGTAGATCGCGAGGCCCGCCGTCACCACCCCGCCGGGCGAGTTGATATAAAGCTGGATATCCTTGTCCGGATCCTCGCTCTCGAGGAACAGGAACTGGGCGATGATGATGTTGGCCACGTCATCATCGACACCGCTTCCCAGAAACACGATCCTATCCTTGAGCAGCCGACTGAAGATGTCCCAGGTCCGCTCACCGCGGTGCGTCGTCTCGACCACATGCGGATAGATGATCCCGGCCGCCGCCAAGCTGGGTGCGTCCATTTGGTTCACCCGCTCGAGGATCGAGAGGGCTTGTGCGCGCGTTTCTGGACGTCTGGTCATAGATTCACTCCCTCACGCTTGGACTGCTTCGAGGTCCTCGATCACAGCCTTGCTCTGGATCAGCTCCAACACCTTGTTCTCGAGGATCATTCCGATCAACATCTCACGCTTCTTCGGGTCCTTGTACTCGGCTCGGAGACGGGTCACCTCTTGTCGACTCTGCTCCGCCAGTTCGCGGAGCGCCTCCTCGATCTCGTTGTCACCGATCCGCACCTGATTGCGCTTGGCGATCTCGGCCATCAACAGGCCCGCGCGCACCTTCATCTCGCTGTCGGCCTGCACCTGCGCGCGCAGCTCGTCGCCGATCTTCTCGGCACCCCCGCCCATGCTGCGGGCCCGCGCCATGATCTCGCGCTCGGTGAGCTGCATCTGCTGCCGAACCAGCGAAGGCGGCACCTCCAGGGTGTTCTTCTTCACCAGCTCCACCACCAGCTGCTCGGCGACCTGGTTCTCCGCCTGCTCCTTCTTCTCACGCTCGATGTCCTCTTTGATGCGATCGCGGAGCGCCCCCAGAGTCTCGAACTCCCCAACATCCTTGGCGAACTCGTCATCGAGCTGCGGCAGAACCCGGGTCTTCACCTCGGTCACCGTGACCTTGAAGGTGGCGATCTTACCCTTCAGCTTCTTGTGCTTGTGGTTGGCGGGCATCGGGACCTCGACCGCGATCGCTTCTCCCGCAGCACGCCCCAAGAGGCCGCCCTCCAGCTCCGGGAGGAGCCGACCGGAGCCGAGTTCGGTCACGAACCCCGTGCTCCCCGCGTCCGCGATCACGCGGCCGTTGACCTCCACCGTGTAATCCATGGTGATGATGTCGTGTTCGGCAAGCGGACGCGCTTCGGTGACCGGCTGAAGCGTAGATTGCTGCTGCCGCAACCGCTCTAGTTGCTGGTCGATCTCCTCGGCGGTCACCTCGAGCTTGGGCCGCTTCGCGGTTAGCCCCTCCCAATTGACCTCGGTCACCTCAGGAAGAACCTCCACCCGCGCCTTGTAGGTGAAGGCCTGGTTCGGACTCACACGATTGGCCTCGATGGCGGGCTCGCTGATCGGGTGCACCTTCTGCCCGGAGACCGCCTCCTGGAAGGTCTCATCGACCAGGCGCTGAGCCACATCCGCAGCGACACGCCCGCCGAAGAGCTGCGTGAGCACATGCCGCGGCGCATGACCTGGGCGAAAGCCACGAATTTTCGCCTTCTTGGCGAGTTCGAGATAGCTCTTCTCGAGCTCCGCACTGACGCGGTCTGCGTCAATCTGCACGTCGAACTCGAGAAGCACGGGACTGAGTTTCTGGACGGATACCTGCATGGCGGACGGCCTCTCTGCCACCCAGCCGGGCCTGGGTCAAGCAGCCAGTGAGGGGGTTGTGGGACTTTGTTGCGACGAGCCGGTTTGGCGGGACGAAGACCAGGCGCCGCACAAAAAGGAACGACCCCCGCGGCAGGCATTCCGCGAGGGTCGAGTTGCCCGGGAGGGCCTTCAGAGCAAGGAATTTCAGACTCCCTTACTCCAAAAACTGTTTCAATCGTCCCCTTCGGCCGCGCGCATGGCCGCCTCGAAGGGATCGAGGTCGAAGTCGAGGCCGTCTACGGTCGACTCTTCGAGCTCATCGGCGCTCCACCCGGCACGCATGCTCGGGCGGATCAGCTCACGTTCGAATTCAGCGAAACTGCTGTAACCACGGGGACCTGGCATGTTCATGCTCCTTGTCTGTGCGGCTGTCCATCGCCCGAGCCGGCCCTTCCTCGAAGCGAGGAGCGAGGTTTGTCGGGGAAGTTGATGACAGAGGTGCCCGTCGATCCGGTGGGAGGCGACCAGAACCTCTCCGCCATGAGCCGGTCCAAGCGCGCGAGCGAATCAGCCGAGCGGCTGAAGCTGCAGAAGAAAGCCTGAGTTCTGGGATAGAACCGGAGTGGACTGGAGAGGAACGGATAATCACTCACTTGAACCTACGTGCACCTACATCGGGATACAATGTACGGCATGAACCTCCAGACTCCAAGATTTCGGTGCAGGTTGGCCGCCGCGGCCGACCACTCTTGAGTAATAAGGAGGGGCCCCTCTCGAGATTCCATGGCCCGACGTCCCGAAATCATCGCTATCGCCAATCAGAAGGGCGGCGTGGGTAAGACCACCACCGCTGTCAATCTCGCCGCCAGTCTGGCAGCCGCCGAGCGACGCACGCTGCTCGTCGACCTTGATCCGCAGGCTAACGCATCGAGCGGTGTCGGCGTCGCGCCAGGCTCGGCTGAGAACACCATCTACGATGCCCTGATCGGCCGTCGCCGACTCTCGGAGTGCGTGGCAAAAACTGGTCTTCAGGCCTTGGATGTGGTGCCGGCAACCCAGGATCTGACCGCCGTCGAGTACGAGCTGTTCGAGGAGCAACGCGGCACACATCTGCGCCGACTCCTCGCGGATCCGACCCTCGCCCAGTATGATTTCGTGATCATCGACTCCCCGCCATCACTGGGAGTTCTCACCCTGAACGTGCTCGGCGCCGCCCACAGAGTGATCGTGCCCTTGCAGCCCGAATACTACGCGCTCGAAGGAATCACCTACTTGATGGCCACCATCGATCGGGTGCGGGAGGCGCTGAATCCCGAGCTCTTGGTCCAGGGAATCGTGCTTACCATGTGGGATCCACGCAATCGACTGGCCCACCAAGTCGCTGAGCAGGTCCGCCAGCACTTCTTCGTGTTCGACTCGGTGATCCCGCGCAACGTGCGGCTGAGCGAGGCACCCTCGCATGGTTTGCCAGCCTTGCTGTACGACGTGCAGAGCAAGGGAGCACAGGGCTACCTTAGCCTGGCTCGGGAAGTCATCGAGGCCACATCATGACCGACTCCCCCCAGAAGCCACCGATGCGCGGCCTCGGTCGAGGCTTGGATGCCCTCTTGCCAGCGCGGGTGGCGCCGCGGGCGGGAACCGAGGCGCCGAACTACGGCGACAACAACGTGTTTCGCTGTGCGATCGAGAAGATCGCTCCGCAGCGTGGGCAGCCCCGTCAGAACTTCGACTCCGACAAGCTCGACGAGCTGGCTCGTTCCATCGAGCAGCATGGAGTGCTCGAACCACTGGTGGTTCGTAAGCGACCTGGCAGCGACATGTTCGAGCTGATCGCCGGCGAGCGCCGCTGGCGTGCCGCCCAGCGCGCAGGGTTGAAAGAACTCTTGGTGGTGGTGCGGGACGTCTCGGCCAACGATGCCTTCGAGCTGGCGTTGGTCGAGAACGTGCAGCGCGAAGATCTCGATCCGATCGAGTTCGCGGAGGCGCTCGACCGCCTGCTCCGCGAACACGGATACACCCAGGAGACCCTGGCGCGGCGAGTCGGCCGGGATCGCTCCACCATCGCGAACGCACTCCGACTGCTGAAGCTCCCCGCGAAGATCCGACAGCAGGTGGTGGAGGGTGAGCTCTCCGAGGGACACGCCCGAGCGCTGCTCGGCGTCAGCGATGAGAAGCTGCTCGCCCAGCTCGCCGACAAGGTTACCCGCGGTCACCTGAGCGTGCGCCAGACCGAGCAGTTGGTGCGCCAGACCCGCCCCGCCGAAAAAGGGTCCAAGAAAGGCGGCGGGGGCGCGGGTGGCTCCCAGGCCTCGCGCAGCGCCAGCGTCCGCGATCTGGAGAGCCGACTGACTCGTCACCTTGGAACCCGGGTGGCCGTGCACGACAAAGAGGGCAAGGGCCAGATCGTGATCGACTACGCCTCACTGGACGAGCTCGATCGCTTGCTCGAGATCCTACTCTAGGGACAGCCAAGCGCTCGGAGGGCCTTCTCTGCCTCGGGTCCGACCCCTTCCCCCAAAGCCAGCTTCTTCGCCCGCTCCAGCTTCTCGCAGGCCTTCGGCTTATCGGTGCTTCGCAGCAGTAGTCCGAGGTAGAAGTGCGCGGGAGCAAAATTGGCGTCAAGGTCGAGGGCCTTCTGGTAGTCGCGGGTCGCGCCAGGGAGATCCTTCAGATCTTCACGGCACATCCCCCGCCGCACGAACACGCCGGGATTCGGACCGAGCTTCTGGGCGCGATCGAGCACTGCCACGCAATCGGCAAAGGCTCCCAGCTGACGGGCCACGATCGCCGCCACCGTGAGCAGCTTCGGATCGTCGCTCTCCCGCACCGCCGCCACCTGCGCCAATGCCTCCGGCTTCCGGTTGGCGCGAGCGAGCAGCTGCGCGAAGCTGACACGCAGAGTAAGGTTCTGAGGGGCGAGCTCCACCGCGACCCCGTAGGCGGTGAGCGCCTCCTCGCCACGACCCAACGCCTCCAGCGCAATCGCCCGATTCAGGGCTAGATCTGGGTGTTTCGGCGCGATCGCCAGTCCACGGCGGGCCGCGTCTTCGGCGCGGTCGGCACGCTCGAGATCGAGCTCGAGCGCCGAGAGGTTCACGTAGGCATCAAGCAACTTCGGGTCGAGCTTGATGCTGCGTTCAAAGGCCGCCACAGCCTCCGCTTTGTCACCCAGCTCGGACTTGGCCACCCCAAGGTAGTAGGCAGCCTGGGCATCCTTCGGCGCCTGCTTCTCGGCGGCGGTCAAGATCTCCACCGCACCCCGAAAGTCGCGGCTTTCCAGGGCGGCGATCCCACGGCGCACCTCAGGACTCGCGGGCGCTTCGGCAGGCGTCGACGCGGCGGAGGTTCCCGCAACTGGAGCGTCATCGAGGGGCACGATCTCGTCGTCAGCGCTCGCAGGGGCATGCTGCCCTCCCCCACAGGCCATGAAGAGCGAACCACAGAGCAGATAGATACAAATGGCCGATGAGCGCTTCATCCTCGGTTTCCTCCGGGTGCCGCAAAGTTCGTGACGGCGGCTTCGATGTTCGCCTTTAACGTGGCCACGCGCAATGGATCGAGCAGCTTTCCGCCACCTTTGTCGGTCACGTAGAACACATCTGCCACCTGATTTCCCTCGGTATTGATCTTGGCTCGCGAGATCACCACCTGGGACCGCTGGAGGGTATCGGCGAGCTCGAACAGCAGGCCGGGCCGGTCTTGGGTGATCACCTCGACAATCGTCTCATCGCGGGCGCCGCGGTTTTCGACGTTGACCCGGGTCGAAACCTTGGGTGCAACCCGAGACACCCAGCGGTTCGGCGAGCGCGAACCCTTGACCAGGTCTTCGCTGGTCACCTCGCCCGAGAGCAGCCGACCTAGATTCTTCTCGACGCGAGCGGCCACCGTGCGCCCCGTCCGCACCCGTTCCCCGGCCTCGATCCAGAACAGGTCGAAGGCCATCCGGCGACCGCGATGATCGATGAAGGAGTAGACCTCGGCGTGCACCACCGAGAGGCCAGCCGCCGCGATGCTGGCGGCGAACAGTGCCAGTAGGCCAGGACGGTCTTTTGCCATCACCGCCAGCTCGGCGAGCGGCGGTGCGCGGCTGACCACCCCCACGCGAAGTGCCTGGTTCTCTCCATCGACCACGAAGTGCGTGTGCTCGAGCAGCTCGGCCTCCCGATGCCCCACCAGATAGCGTTCGGGCATGGCAAGGAGGAACTGTGAAGCCACCGCCGCCCGCTCAGGACCTTCGAAGTGTCCCATCACCCGAGTTCGAAGCGCCTGGGTCAGACGCTCGCGGTTCTCAGGCTCCTCCAAGAGAGCCTGGCGCACCCCAAGATAAAGCTCGTCGATCATCCGAGCCTTCCAGGTGGTAAGGGAATCGGGGCTGGTGGTGCCCACGTCACACAAGGTGAGCAAGTAGAGCTCGCGCAGCCCCTCCAGCCCCTGCACCTTCTCGCGGAAATCATGGATGGTGCTCGGCTCTTCGAGATCCCTCCGCGTCGCCACCAGGTAGAGGGTGAGATGCTCACGGATCAGGTGCTCGATCTCACTTATCTCCTCGGGTGAGAGAGGGAACCGCGCCAGAATCGACCGAGCCAAGAGTGCACCGCGCTCGGAGTGGGTCTCGCCGCCGATGTCTTTGCCGATATCATGCAGCAAGACCGCGAAGAACAGCACCCGAGGCCGCGCCAGCTCCGCCGCCACCAGAGATCCGATCGGAAACTGCTCAGCGAGCTCACCCCGGCAGAGCGCCCGCAGGTGATCGACCGCGCGGAGCGAGTGAACGTCCACCGTGTACACGTGGTAAACGTCGTGATGAACTCGCCCGACCAGCGGGGTAAACTCGGGGATCAACGCGGTCAACAAGCCCACGTCGTGAAGCTCCCCCACGATCGAATCGTGGGAGCAAGGACTCTTCGGGATGGCAGTCAAGAGTTCCACGAACAAGCTGGCAGCCTCGGGGCTTTGGCGCAGCTCCCGGCAGAACGACGAGAGGGTGGTGGCGCGGCTGATCTCGGTGCGGGTGAGCGGTTGGACTGGCACCCGGCGGCGCACCGCCTCGGCGTACAACCGCAGTGCCGCCACCGGATCGCGCTCCAACTCCCCACGCCAGGAGAGCTGCCCGTTGATGAGCACTAGCCCTTGTCCCAAGTCCTGCTCCCGAGGCTTCTTGGTCGGGGGGATCTGGGCACGGAGCGCCACCGTTTCCCGAGCTTGGGCCAACACCCGCGCATGCCGGTAGTAATTGCTCATGAAGCGCTCCACCCCTGGGCCGTCGTCGCCGTAGCCTAGGGTGTGTGCCACCTGCTCCTGCCGGTCGAAGCTCAACCGATCGTTACGGCGCTGACCAAGCACGTGGATCAGGTTGCGCACCTCAGAGATGAATTCAAACGCGTGCTCGATAGCCACCCACTCGCGCTCCAAAAGAACGCCGATCCGCACCAACTCCTCGGGCCACTGCACGCGCCATCGGGCTCGGGCCGTCCAGTGCACCGCGTCGAAGTCCCGGAGCCCCCCGGGGCCATTGCGGATGTCAGGCTCGAGCAGGTAGATGCTCTCGCCGTAGCGCTCCACCCGCTCGTCCGCGCCCCGCCCCAGCGATTCTAGAAAATGTGAGACGCGCCCCAAGGCGAACAGCGTCCGGAAGGCTTTGTCGTCAAGCTTGTGGGCGCTCCGCGGATCACCGGCGATCGGCCGCCAATCGAGCAGGCTGGTGGCGGTGGCCAAATCCTCGCGAGCGGTGTCGAGCACCTGACCGACCGTCACCACCTGGTGACCGATGGTGACCCCAGCATCCCACAGTGGATACAGGATTTCGTCGGCCAATCCGGCGGCAAGCTTCTCGTCCTCGGTGACCAACCGAACGTCCAGATCGCTGTGGTACGCGAGGGAGCGGCGTCCGTAGCTGCCCACCGCAGCCATAGAGACCTCGAGTTGCCCACCTCTGCCGCGGCTCACCCGCCCCGCAGCCCAAACGAACAGTCGCTCCAGCAAGCGGTCGAATCGCCCTGCCAGCCAGGGACCGATGCGTTCCCCGTCCGATGTCGCCCGGCTGGTGATCCGCCCCGCGGCTTCCTCGCGGAGCTCACACACATAGGCTCGAATCAGCGGAACCAGGTCGGCGCGCTGCATCTTCTCGTCGAACACCGGCACGAAGGGATAGGGAGCCACAGGCTTACCTTTCGAGCATGGGTTGGTCTTGTTCGACCGCCCACCACCCGTGCTAGCATGAGGGGCGCATGGGACCTCTGAAAACCTTCGTCACCGCCACCTTCCTTTTGGTGGCTCTGTTCGTTCAACCCGCCTCGTCCACCATGGTCCTGGCCGTCTCGCTGCCCGACTTGGTCGCACAGAGTGAGCACGTGGTGCTGGGTGTGCCGCGACGGGTGAGCTGCCACTTTGAAACAATCGGAAACGCGCGACGAATCGTCTCGGACATCGAGGTGGAGATCGAGCAGGGATTCCGGGGGACGGCCAGAGTCGGCACCACACTGATGGTCCGCACGCTGGGCGGCACTGTGGGCAAAATCGCCCAGGTAGTCCCGGGGGAAGCCCCCCTCACCCTCGACACTCCTCAGCTCCTCTTCCTCGGACGCGGGCGAGACGGGCACCTGCACGTAAGCGCGATGGCGCAGGGTCACTACCCCCTCCAGAGCCAACTCACCGAACACTTCCTCAGCGCAAGCCCTGGGCTGGATGGCGTCATCTGGCGCGACGACAGCGCCGTGCGCCGCCTGCATGGTCAGAGCCTCACCAGCTTCTCCGCCATCCTCTCGACCATCCCGAGCCGCTCATGACTCGCTCGCTCTCTGCCTTGGGCGGCGCCCTGGTGGTCTTCTCGTTGACCAGCCATGCCTTCGGATACTGCCGCACCACCACCTGCGCGCGCAAGAACCCTCCGGCCGAGTGTGTGCCTGGCACCGTGGTCGACGGCTGTCAGCTCGAAGGGATCCCGATCGCCTGGCCCTCTCCGTGTATCTCCTTCTCGGTGCAGGAGGATGGCTCACCCCGGCGAGGGATCACGGCCAACCAGTTCGAGGCGAGGATCGCCCGTGCCTTCGACACCTGGCTCACGGTCGACTGCGGTGAGGGGTCGACCCCGGGCCTCGCCGTTTCGACCTATCCTCAGGTGGAGTGCGGCGAGATCACCTACAACGTGGATGGTCCAAACCAGAATCTCTGGGCCTTCTCCGACGACGAATGGCCCTACGGAACCACCGGAGATGGGACCATCGCCCTTACCATGGTGACCTTCAATTATGAAACCGGGGACATCATGGACGTGGACGTCATCTTCAACTCATATTTGCGTGATTTCGCCCTCGATACCACCGAATCGGGCGATGACTTGATGAGCGTGATCCAGCATGAATCTGGCCATGTTCTGGGGCTCGCGCACACGAACGTGACGGAGGCCACCATGTACCCCTTCTACGGTACCGGCAGCACCATGCGCACCCTCGACGCCGACGACGTCGCCGGGATCTGTGCCGTCTATCCCCCGCGAGAGATCCCGGAGAGCTGCGACGCCGATCCGCGCCACGGTTTCACTACTCTGTGCTCGGAGCCGCCCGATGAGGCCTGCTGCGCCGTCGCCCCCGGCGCCCGCGAAAAGCGCACCGCGCTCGGCGCGAGCCTAGCCGCTCTGCTTGTGTTGTTGACCGTTCGCCGCCGCGCCAAACAGTCTGACTAAAACCCGAGGTGAGCCCGCGCGGTCTCCCGATCGACCGCGCCCTCGCGCAGGAGCTGCTTTAGACACATCTCGAAGGTCTGCATCCCATACAGGCTGTGCCCCTGCTCCATGAGCTCCTTGAGCGGCGGATTGCCTAGGGGGCGCCGGATGCTCTCCCGCACGCTGCCGGTGCCGATCAGAACCTCGGCGGCGAGCACCCGCCCCCCGCCGACCCGCGGCAGCAGCCGCTGGGCTATCACCCCCTGGATCGCGTCTGCCAAGCGTTCGCGGATGTCCTCCGACGAGGACGTGGAAAGCGAGATGATGCGGTTCATGGTGCGCACCACGTCTGGTGTGTGCAGGGTCGAGAGCACCAGATGCCCGGTTTCCGCGGCTTTGAGCGCGATATCCATGGTCTCTTGATCGCGGATTTCCCCCACCTGGATCACGTCCGGATCCTGACGGAGCGCGGCGCGTAGCGCATCCGCGAAACTGCCAGTGTCAAGCCCAATCTCCCGCTGGCTGATCGAGCACTGGTCGTCGGTGTACATGAATTCGATCGGATCTTCGATGGTGATGATGTGCCGGGAGTAATTGTGGTTCATGTGGTCGAGCATGGCCGCCAGCGTGGTGCTCTTGCCGTTGCCGGCTGCCCCCACGCACAAGACCAGCCCTCTATCCTTCCCGGCCAGAGTCTCGCAGACCTGCGGCGCGCCGATATCACCGAGCGTGGGCACATCGAAGGGCACCACGCGCATCACGATGGAGAGCGCTCCCCGCTGGCGGTAGACGTTGACGCGAAACCGCGCACAACCCTCCACCTCGTACGAGCAGTCCACCTCAGACAAAGTGTCGAGCTGGTTGCTCTGCTCCCGACCCACCAACAGATGCGCCGCCGCCGCTATGGTGGACTCAGGGGTGAGCCGCTCGAGCCGAAAGTACACGAGGTTGCCGTTGACCCGCGCACCCGGCGGTTGCCCCACCTTCAAATGCACGTCGCTCGCCCCCGCGGCCACAGCCTTGAAGAGCAACTGCCGGAGGTAGTCTTCCGATTGAAACGGGTTCAGATTGAGATCGGCGCTGAAATCGTCCACGAACGCAGGCCCCTTCGGGCTCCTTCGACGTGAAGGTAACACGGCCCGAAAGTTTTCGGCCCTAAGCACCCCACACCGATTATTCCCACCGGCCGAACGCCAAAATCCAGTTGCATACCGGCCCGGTCCCGCGCTACATACCGCGCCCCGCCGGACGAATCCGGTGGATTTTGCCCAGGTAGCTCAGTTGGTAGAGCAGTGGACTGAAAATCCACGTGTGGGCGGTTCGATTCCGTCCCTGGGCACTAGATTCCCCGAAGATAATGGGGGCAGAGGTTGTCTCTGACGTCTCTCAATTCTCTGGTTTGAGGGGTCGTCTGCACCAAATGCGCTACAGCGCTCGGTGCGCTTTTCGAGCGCGCGCCGGAGGCTCTCCGGCGGCAGCCGTCCATAGACGCGCTCCACCATCCGGTGAGTGAGGGTGTCAGGTTTTTTGTAACTCGACTCAGGCGGGAAGAGGTCGTCCGAAATAGATGTCTGGCTGAGCCTGGACATGGACACTTTGGAACGGTGCCTCCAATCGTCGGATGTCGTTTTGGTTGCCGATTGTCGCGGGTGTTGCTGACCCCGCGAGCGGACTGTCACAACCCGAGCACTCGGACTCCCGGAAAGTATGCGGCCAATCGCGCCAAGTCGTCCAAGTCCGTCGTGTACACGATATCGCCGCGCTGAGCCGCCGAGGCCATGACGACGGCATCCGTGGCGCTGGCACCAGGCACGCTGGCTAGTGCCTCGCCGGCGATTCGAGCCAGTTCGTACTGCAGCGGTTCGACCGTTACGCCTTCGAGCAACCGAGAGATCGGCCCGCGCTGTCCGCGCCACCACTCAACGACGACCACCGACGGTACGGTCACCCGTCGCCTTTCCTGAAGCACTCTGCGCCACAACAGCCATATCCGTTCGGAGCGGCGTTCGATGGCGACCAGTGCACCCGTGTCGAGCGTCAGTCCTGCCACTCGCACACCGCGGAATCGAGTTGTTCCTGAGTGGGCTCGAGCCGACCTTCGGACAGCCAGGCGTCGATCTCCCGACGAGCTTCCATCTGCCGCTCGATATCGTCCTCGGGCGGAGGAACGCTCTTGCGAGCTCGCGGGTCGTCGAAGACGCTGAACATGTTCTTTGGGTACGGCCTAGACGCCGATCCCGCAACCCGCGACCTGTCCGTTACCACGCCGCCAAAGCCAAAACGATCGAGAGAGCCCGCGACGGCTCGCTACACGGCGTTCAGAATTCGCGGTTCTCCCTGCAGTCCCCTGCCCTTGCGCCCTTCGGCACCGGGACCGAACATCCACGTGTGGGCAGTTCGATTCCGTCCCTGGACACTAGATTCTGCGAGGGAATTGGGGGTGCGGCCCGTCTCACTGGTCTCTCAGACACCGTGGTTTCGCGGTGGTCTGCCACGAAGCCCCAGGTGGAATCGACTTCGCGAAGCTCCTTTTAGCCAGCGTCTCAAAGGCAACACTCTTGGCCTCGTCCGGAGCGGCGACTCGCTTGCGGTCTCGAATCTGCCTTCGGCTGGGTTCCCACCCATGAGAAAGCCCTAGCTACCCCTCGTCGACTCGGCGACCGGGCGTTGATTCACGCCGTTTGCCGGATCGGCGGGCTCTTTCGCTGCCTGTTTTGGAAGTGGTGCGACGTCAACACCTTTCGTCGGATACCTTTGTCCGGCTTTCTCGTCGGGACACGGCGAACCATCCTGCCCATGAGGTCAAAGTGAAAAACCCAAGGATCTACTCGTTGCCGCTCTTCCTTTCGCTGGTCATAGCTTGCGGCTCGGAATCGTCGTCGCCTGATGGGGACACGACGACGACAGGGGGAACGACGGCGTCAGCGGGGGGTACGACCAATGGTTCTAGTGGGTCACCGGGAAGCGGCGGAGCAACCG
>CAYNEY010000051.1:16695-40067 GCA_964396375.1 uncultured Polyangiaceae bacterium
TAGGCCAAGGCGGAGCAACCGTAGGCCAAGGCGGAGCAACCGTAGGCCAAGGCGGAGCAACCGTAGGCCAAGGCGGCGCGACCGTAGGCCAAGGCGGAGCAACCCTAGGCCAAGGCGGAGCAACCCTAGGCCAAGGCGGAGCGACCCTAGGCCAAGGCGGAGCAACCGTAGGCCAAGGCGGGGCGACCGTAGGCCAAGGCGGAGCAACCGTAGGCCAAGGCGGCGCGACCCTAGGCCAAGGCGGAGCAACCGTAGGCCAAGGCGGGGCGACCGTAGGCGAGGGCGGCGCGACCGTGGGCGAAGGCGGCGCGACCGTTGGCGAAGGTGGCGCGACCGTCGGCGAAGGTGGCGCGACCGTTGGCGAAGGCGGCGCGACCGTTGGCGAAGGTGGCGCGACCGTCGGCGAAGGCGGCGCGACTGGTGGCGCTGGTGGTGAGGGCGGTGATGCGAGCGGGCGATTCCGGATCACCCTCGATCAGAACTTCACCGGTGCACCCGGAAACATGGTTGTGCTGACGGACACGTACGGCAGCCTGGTCGAGGAGGCCAACGCACCGTTGGTCCTGCCCTCCCCCACCCAGGACGGTTTCGACTTCAGAGGCTGGTTCACGACGAGCGAGGCGACCGGAGGTGACCGCGTGCTTTCCGGGGCGACGGGCACGACATTTTCGGCAGACACGACCATCTACGCGAGATGGACAGCACAGACGAGACGTTCCCTCGCTGATATCCCAGCCTTGGAGGAAGAAATCTTCGATTGGGTCAAGGAGGTCCGCAACGTTTGTGAGACTGTGATCACCGGTTCTGGCGGGAGCGGCGGCAATCTCATATTTCACCAGATCTGGGCCGGTGGCGGTTCCTTCAATTGGGCGGTGAGATGGGAATCGAACCAGACGGTCACCCTCCAGCAGCGTCGGGACATCGCGGCCATGCTGTACGACGGCATCAACGAATGGATTCGCCCCCTCATGGGATACGAGGACTTTCCGTTTGGCGAAGTTCCCGTCAGCGTGGTGGGCTGGGCAGTTCGAGACGAAAGCCTGATCCTCGACCGCCAACCCAACGAAAACATCTGGGTCAACTCTGATGCCGAACCCCCTGACAGCGGCTACACCACCGGCTTCATGGCGTCTGCGCCACGTGAGCGATCCCGATTCCTCAACTACAACACCATCAACAACACCTCCGGCGGCCACACCAACTACGCCTGGCCCGAGTCCATCGGTGGGCGCAACGGCCGCTACGATATGTATCTGTGGCTCACGCAGGACAAAGAAGGCGGCGACGGCTCTGCCGAGGGCGGCGACTGGGGATTCCGCTGGGGCAATCAGGGAACGGATGGCGCGGCGGTCAGCGCGGCGGCCGCCCACAGCAACAGTGGCACCATCCACGGCACCATGCTGCACGAAATCGGCCACGGCTTCGGCTTCTACGACTGGTACGGAGGTCCTTGCTGCGGGTGCGAACTGCGCAACCCGCCGAGTTATGGAGACCAGAGTAGGACAATGATGCACTGGACGTACAACACCAGTACGACCGGGAACCCCGGAATCAACCAGTTCGACCAGTGGCAAATCCGATACTACTACAACTGGGTGAGGGACACGTCTCCGGCGAACCGGTGGGACTATGACCCGATCCCCTGGGTCACCGAATGACAAAGGAGGACACCTCTCCTCTGGACTCATCTGCCCGGCGAAAACGGCATACCTGCTGCCCGTCAAGGCTTTGATCTCGCGCTCGACGGGCCGCTTCGCGGTGGTCACGGAGGTGGAGACCGGGTGAGCCGCCTCCGAACCGCCCCGATCGCAGAGCGGCGCGAAGATGGTATCGTTCCCGAAGAAGTGGATGTCGGCACCATGACGCTGCGCCACCCCGAACCCGATGCGAGTCCTTCGCTCCACTCTGTTCCCTTTGATGCTCTTCGCCTGCGGGGGAAAGCTCGACCGCGCAACGGTTGACTCTGGAGCCGCTGGAGAACAATCGGATGCCGGTGGAGGGGGAGCGGAGAGTAACGGGACCTCGAGCGCCTCCGGAGGTTACGTCGTCGTGACCCTCCCCGAGCCTGCCACTTTGGAGGAATGCGACGCGGTCGACTACCCGGGGCACTTCGGCTACGAGCATTCGTCGTTCGCGGACACGCTCGCCAAGCTAAGAGCCCATGACGGCAGTGGCCCAACCAGGATCGATGTGTTTGGGATGGTCAACACCTGGGCTCTCTCCTGCTTCGATGGGCTCGCGGATCCGGTGTACATCAGGGATTGTCCGGATCCATTCGATCTGGCCAATTTGCCGTCGGGCGTCACCGGGGCTTTCGTCTCGAATGACTGCCAGCCCTACAACATCGAGGGATTGCGGGGAGTTGCCGAGGTTGCCATTTCGGATCCATCCCTGGTCGAAGATTTTGAGCCACTTTCGGAATCGACATCCCTAGGACTTGGTGGATACGTCGATTCTTCTCGTGTCATTCCGCACATTCTGTCCGCAACCCAGCTTGCCCTCGCCGTCCACGCGGACAATCTCAGCGACCTGAACCAGTCCTTGGTGCAGACCCTCTATCTCCGTGTGACCGGTCTCGCCGACCTCAGCAGCTACGTTCCCAATTCCGCCCTCACCTGCTTCGATATCGTCCTCGAGGACCTACCGTTGAGCGAGTCCAACCTCGAGGTCCAGAGTCGCGTCTGTGCCCCGGGCCGCGATGGTTATCAGTGCGACAACCACAACGGGTGCTTCGAGGACTACAGATGGGAATGACCGCAGCGTAAAGGCCGTCACACGGGGTCTGGTGCTCTTGTGCGCGGTAGACAGATCTGTAGTCCGAGCGCGGCTCTGGCACCCCACTGCGGGGCGCTGGGAAAGAAGGCACATTGCTTTGGATGAAGAGGCTCGCGTCAAGGCAGCCGGTGTCCCAGTGCGGAAATCGGCACATCGTGAACATCCAAATCGGCACATCGTGAACAGCCAGATCGCCATCGCGAACGCCGAAAGCGGCGCATCGGGATCGGCCAGCGGTCGGAGCTGCGCTTGGCTGCTGTCCTTGTGTACGGAGCTATCTCCAGATGGGTGATGAGGGGGTGGGCGGGTACAGGCTCCAGCAATTCGACGAGGCTGTCGACACGCCGGCCGCACTAGGTATCCCAGGCACTCAGGTGACGGGATGAATGAGCCACGCCTTCGTTCCCTCGAAGTCGAGCAGGTAGCCCCCGACCATTTCCACCTGCCATGCGTCGGGGAGCACGTGTTGGAACTTGCTGAGGCGGTACTCGGGAACCATGGACAGGAGCCTGCGCCGTGTCTCGGCGTCGTCCCAGAACTCGGGTGACCGCAACTCCCGAAGCACCTTCCCGACGGCCTCGTGACTCACACTGTCGCCCTGGATTCGGACGCTGAAGTTGTCGGACACCACCTTCCAACGACCTTGCCACTCGAGGGCGCACTTGAGGGTTTGATTGATGCGCCCGCCGGCGAAGGTCCACCAAGTGACGGTGGTGCCGTCGAAGAGGAGGGACTCGGCACCACGGCGCAGGAGCTGCCCCAGTTCACCTCTCCACTCGGTCATGGCAGCCTTCGCCTTGGCGTCGAGAAAGGGATATTCGTCGTCGCTGGTGAGGACCGCTTTCATCTCCTGGCAGACGTCGAACCCCAGGAACTGGGGAACGAATCCGCCCCAGCTGGGCTTCTTGCCGCGAGGGGCCGGTCGAACCCTGACGAGCCGTTCGTCGTGGTTGATGGCCATCACGAGCCAGGCTCGGCCACCAAGCAGGAACGCACTCATCTCATCCACCAGTCGATCGACGAAAGCCTGCTCTAGGCTTCCCACATCACGCTTGGTTTCGGTTTGGACCTTGTAGAGGACCGGACTCGAGAACACGGCGTAGAGCTCGAGGAAGTTCTTCTTGCCGAACACCCGCTCGGCGGTCTGCCCCATGCTGAGCAGGCCCCCGGCCTCGAACAGGTAGCCCTCACGCTTCATGTGATCGATCAGCGCAAGGTACTCGCTCTCGGCTATCCCGCGGAAGTCCGGCACGCGCGAGAGCACCTGCCAACAGCGTTCTGCGCTGATGCCACCATGCTGCTGCGTCATGGCCAGGACCTGATGGACCAGAACCGGCCAAACACGGGTCTCTTCCTTCACGCTCTCAACCCAGCCACGGGCCGCGAGCAGGACGAGAGCCGTGTTCTGCACCACGGTCACGGCGTCTTCACAGAGGAACGTCATGTTGGCCACGGTGCCCTCTCGTCGTCCGGTGCGTCCCATGCGCTGCAGGAACGAAGACACGGTACTCGGCGCGTTGGCCTGAAACGTCAAATCCAATCCCCCCACGTCAATGCCCAACTCCAGCGTCGAGGTGGCGACGATGCAGGCATTCGTGCCCCTGGCAAACCGCTCTTCGGCGGCGTGGCGCTCCTCTTTGGACACGGAGCCGTGATGCACATAGACGTCGATGTCATCGTCTCGCATCTTGTCGGCGACCGCCTCCGTGAGGGAACGGGACTGACAGAAGAACAGGCTCTTCTTTCCCCTACCCTCGCGAACGGCCTCGCGGGCGAAATCGCTCTCATCTTCCCGCAAGTAAATCTTGATCGTTCGCTCGGGCCTCAGCTTGGGCGGATCGACAACGACACCTTCACGTTTCGACGTGCCGGTTAGCCACCGCGCGATCACCGTGGAATTACCGACGGTGGCGCTCAATCCAATCCGCTGCACGTCGTTTTGTGACAGCATGGCAAGTCGTTCGAGGACGCTCATCAGGTGGGCGCCCCGGTCGGTTCCCGCAAACGCATGGATCTCATCGATCACGACGCAGCGCAGATCCCGAAAGAGTGTCTGCACGGGAACCCGCGAGGACATCAGCATGACCTCCAGCGATTCCGGCGTGGTCATGAGCAGTTCCGCAGGCTCGCGCAAGAACGCATCCTTCTGGCTCGGGAGTGCATCGCCGTGCCATACGAAGCGACGCAGGCCCACCATCTGCACGTAGTCGCCCAGGCGGAGCTCCTGATTGTTCAGAAGAGCTTTGATAGGGGCGATGTAGAGAGCCCCAACGCCGGCAGGTGGCTCGGTCATCAGGCCCGCGATCACCGGAAACAGGGCTGCCTCGGTCTTGCCGCCCGCCGTCGGTGCCAAGATAACGGCGTTCTTCCCATCTAGAATCGCCTCCCCCGCCAGCTCTTGTACGGGGCGCAAAGATGAAAACCCCAGTTGGTTGGCGATGGCGTATTGCAGGCGCTCCGGGAAGCGGGAAAAGATGCTCACGTTGACCTCACATCGGGACGGCAGCGCCGCCAAAACCGTCTTCGGATGGTGGAGCCTCGAGCGCCCGCCCGGCAAGCACGCTCTCCTCCTCGGCCGTTAGTTCTGCAGGCTTGAAGCCCAGCAGAGCGCGGGCATCCTGCTCCGGATCGTCAGCCAACACGTCCAAGATATTGACGAACGTACGCAAGAACTGACGTGGCACGACGCCCACGTCACCGTGGAAGCCCTGAGTCACCTTATCGACCAGCTCCGTGATGACGCTTGCCGGTAGTCGACGCTCGATGACCTCTGGCGCCAGATCGGGGTGCAGAGAACGCAGGCGAATCGCCACATTGAGCAGGCGCTCCCGATTGAAGGGTGTAAGGGCGAGCTGGGGCTGACGCAGACTAGCAACCCCGTTGAACTCCTCGTACCGGACACGCCCATGCAGAGCTTCGACCCCCTTGACGCCCTGCCGATCGTCGAAGAATGTCGGAGTTCCCGTGAACACCCAGAGTAGCTTCGGGTATTCGCTCGCCGCATCCACAATTTGTCGGATACCGTTGAGGGACTTGCTGCGCACGTCGCTGTGCATTCTGAGGATGGTCTCGGCCTCGTCAATCACAATCACGAGCCCGGCATAGCCGGCGCTCTTGATGATCTCGAGAATGCCGCGCAGATACCCCATGGCGTCACTGCTCGAAATGTCCCCCTTGATCTGAGCCAGGTTCTTCACGCTCGCCGCTATATTCGAACTGCCGGACAACCAGGACAACAGAGCCGCGGCGTCCTCTAGTCGGCCGCTCTGCTTGAGCTCGAAGACCTTGCGGACGACTCGGAGCATGTCGGCGGGCGCACGCCCCCCCGTAAGCCCCGTGAGCTGCTCATCCAGCTTTGCAAGCACCTTGCTGTCTAGGTTCGGATCGTCCTCGCTGACGCCAAGCTCCAACAGTCCCTCTTCGATGCCCCCGATCCATCGATCGAGGATGTCACCGAGGGCACCCTGGGGACAGGCCGGCGTACTGAGGCCGCTCACGACCTTGCGATAGAGTTCGTCGAACTTGTGGAAATGGAAGTCGTTGTCGGACACGACAACAAAGCTCGTGACGAAGCCCCCCTGCTTCGCGTCCGCAACGACCAGATTGGCCATGAAAGTCTTCCCGCAGCCGTAGCCACCGCGGAGGAACTTCACGTCACCTGCCCCGTCCTTGACGTCGCTCAGCATGCGTCTAAGTTCGTTGCGATGGCGCTCGATTCCAACCGCGAACGCGTCCAGGCCCCGTGAGGGAACGGTACCATTGCGTAGGCACTGAAAGATGTGCTTTGCCTCAGGGATTGCCATGCGTCAGTCCTTCCTCACGTAAGCCTTCATGCCATTGACCGTGCAGATTTCGACACCGAAAGGCACGAGCTTCACCCACACGTCGTATTGCCGAGAGAAACTGCGCACCTTCAGCGGGCTTCCGAGGATCTGGGTAAGCTCCGCCTCGTTGATACTGCGACGTTCGGCGATGGTCTTGAGCACGCGACGGAGCTTCTCGTCCTCAATCGACTCCGCCCAGTCCGAAGGGGGAGCCGCGGGATTGGTGACGACCGGCTGCACTACCTCGGCGGCCGGTATCTGGCTCTCGCCGGTGCGAGGCCTCCGAAGGCGTCTATTGCGGGCGACATCAAAGAAGCCTTCGACCACCTTGGGTGTGACATCCTCGGCCGCATCAGGATGGAAGACCTCCACCCTCACCTTCTCGTCAAACTCCCCTTCCAGTTCGAATTCCACGACGGCCTGGTCCCGATTCGGGGGAACCAAAATGCGCCCTTCTGCCAGAGATGCAGGCGGGCCGGCATTGAGCAGACAGACCGTAACTTCCGGACGCTCACGGATCCGCAGAGCCAAGCTAATCTGCTTGGGTGCGGCGAAGCCAAGTGCGCCGGTTTGTCGGTTTTGTAGCCGTACCGCAAGACGCAAGCGCTGGCGCCCCATCTGGGCGGGCTCTGCATGGGCCACGACCTCGTACTTGGCCATGCTCTTGCCCCGTGCCCCGGGACGCTCGATGGTGAGAACCGGAATGACACGCTCTTGCAAGCTATTGCCGCCATGGACGAAGGGCGCGACCAAGTCTTGGGTCTGCCAGAGCGCTGTGTCCGGACGAAACACCAAGTACTGATCCGTCTCGACGTCATAGTCGAGCGCCGAGAGTCGTACCTCCAGCACGTCGGCCATCCCGGACGGCTGTGACAGCCGCGCGTGCCGACGCTCTGGCAATCGCTTGTTGTCGCCGAATGGCGCATTGATCGCCGTCGGATCTTGCAGCAAAAACCCGTGATCGGAGGCCACGACGAAACGTTCAATCCCCGCCTGAGACAGGAGCGAAAGCGCAGACTTCAGCAGCGCCAGGGTCTGCTCGAAGGTCCCCAGATGCAGGCCATGCTCGCCCGCCGTGTCCAGGTCTCGGCTGCGCACGACCACCAGGGGGGGCTTGCCGCTCAACCGACGTTTGAGTTGGGTGAGGCTGAGGTCTTGGAATTCCTCCAGGCGGATGTCCTCCGCGATACCGGTAACGCTGCGCTGGCTCATCGCCCGAATCCGTGAGGCCGGATCGCAGACCGTGTACTCACCAGCCACGAAGCCCGCGAAGGCCCCCTTCTTCATCACGAGCCGAAGCCGCCCACTTCGCTCCACCGGGGCCAAGGCATTCATGCCAATGACCGTATCCGTAGGGAGCTCCGCGAGCCGCGCGCTGATGCCCACGCTGTACTTCTCGCGCTTGAGTTCCAAAGCGAAGCCTTGGGCCATCTCGAAGCGCAACGCATCCACCAAAATGAACGCTGTCTTGTGCCCCTGTTCGAGCAGAGGGTGCACCACCTGCTCATAGACCGTCCGCTGGCGGAGCCCCGGATCGGGGAGAGCCCCTCGGCTAACACACAGCTCGTGGAAACTGCGGTTGACAGCATCCGCCCAGATTCGGTACGCGCGCCGCAGCGACACCCGAACCTCTAGCAAGGCTTCGTAGTCCAGGAGATCCGCAGCGATGAGGGCATGGGCCCGCTGCTCGAACACCCGGTGCATCCGATCGATGGGAGCCAGCTTGTCCACGTAGCGCTCCACCGCCTCTTCGAGCGAACCGCACCCTTGCAGAGCCCTCTGTGTTTCCAAGAGAGCGCGCCCGGTCGTCGCGGCCTGGCGAATGATGTCCCAGGTGCGCTGCAATGCTGGGGAATGCTTGACCCAGAAGCAACTCTCCGTCGTCCTTGCATTCGCAAAGCCGTCCGCAGCATCCCACTCATCGCGACAGAGGGCCGATATCGCAGCAAACCGCGTGGCCGCTTCCTCGAACTGGAACGTGTCGATGGACCCAAGGGCACCGGCGTGATGGCTGGTCCGTTCGTTGGCGAGAGTCTGCTCGAAGTCATTGGCGCTGTCCTCATACGTCTTGGCCAGCTGTTCACGTACGCGGGCCGCCAGACGCCGGCACTCCTTGGCATACGGACCAAGCTTCGTGAGCTGCTTCAGCTCCGGGGTCGCCGGAGCTTCCTTCAGATCGTGCACGAACTCGACCGCCATGAGCCAGCTAGCCACCACTGTGGCCATGTTGGCGCGGTTGAGCTCCCCATTTTTGCCGATCCGGTACTCGCGCCAAGCCGCATTCAATCCAAGCTCCCTCTCCAGGAAGCCCAGGATCTGCTCGCCCCCACTCGGCAGATGTTCGTGGAAGCGCCGGTCGTCCGCAATGAGACCGATCACCACGTCGTCCAGGCCGAGCGTCTCGAGGAGCAACGCCAGTCCGTCACGTGGCTCGGCGCGCAGCGTCTCGAGCCATTGATCAGCCCTGCCCAGACTCAACTCCGGCTCGCGCAGCAGCTCTTCCACCTCATCCGGCTTGGCCAGCCCCCGCGCCGCCTCACGCACCAGCGTCCCGAGGCTCTTTTCGAACATCGTCCCTGCCTTGTACAGCTCGAACAGGGGCGTCTCCTTGATGGTCTCTTTGTTCAACCCCGGCAAGTGAAGCAGCAGATGCTCGGGGTGCAGCTCGTTGCCGTGGGCCTCAAGCGCCAGCATCACCTCCAGGTAGCTGCCTCGAAGAGCCACCACCGGGTACTGAAATTCACCTTCCCCCTTCGCCAGCGCATCGACCAACTCGACGTACTGCCGCTCGGCATCGAGCCACAGCACAATCCCACGTTCACGCACCTTCTTCTTGACCTCGTCGGCGAGGGTGCGACTGACGATGTTCGTGGGCGTGGGCAGCTGTGCAGACACGACGGCAGACTACCAGAATTGCCAGTGGAGCGGGCATCCGTCGTCGAACAGATTGGAAAACAGGTGGCCCGTGCTGTTGGAAGCACGCAGACGTTCTGGTGTCACGAACGAAGCATCGTCTCCACGACACCCAGGAACGGAGGCAAACGGCCTTCGCTGTCCGTCATTTTCTTGAGCCAGGTCGGAAAGTACGCGACCCATGCCTGCTTTCCGTAGACCTCTTTGGGGCCTTCGCGACGGCATTTTTCCTGGAACGCCTTCCGGACCTGAGCCCTATTTTTCGGAAGGTCTCCCGCATTGAGAGCAAGGGTCCGCTGCACATCGGCCAGAAGCGCCGGATCCTTGGATGTGATGAACAACCCTCCGCCGGACCCGTGCTCGTAGGAGAGCCGATCAATCGACTCTTGTTTGGTCGGATCGACCGTGATCGCTTGGCTCCCCTGAGCATAATCACAAGTCTGGGTAGCACCTCTGCGCCGCTGCCCGCCATCACATGAGCCGAGCAGATTCTGCCAGTTCAGAGCCTGTTGGGAATCCACCGCGATCGGAATGCGGTGAGCGATCTTCATAACGTGCTCGCCTCGGTCGTCTACGCTCTCTTCGCTGATGCGCTCCATGCAGAAAGCACAAAGCCACCCCTGTTCTTCGGCGAGCTGCTTGCGGACAGCGTTCTTATCGAGCTGATCGAACACAGCTCGGGACAGGTCACCCGTGGCCGCACACCGGGTGTCGGTGACCGTCCTCGGCTCAGAGAGCTTCTTGATGTGCCTCACGGCGTAGCCTCCTGCGCCTCCGGCGGCAGGAGCTGTTCATAGTAGAAGACCTCGGGATCGGGCCCCTCGATCAAGCCACGAAGCTCATGAATCATACTCCGTGCTTCTTCGACTCGATCCTCATCCACAGCCTGTTTGAGGTCTCGTAGTTTTTCGGCGACAACGGGAAGCCGTCCGGGATCCCCGAAGGCCGTATCGAGGATGTCGTTGGTGTCCCTTCTCCAGGTTCCCCGATCTACGGACCTGCACACGAATTGGTCGAGTACCCGAACGCTCCTCGAGGTGACCGATGATAGGACCTGTGGCGAATGGGTGCTCACGATGAACTGAGTCTTTGGAAACACCTGCTGCAATCGCGGTAGCACCGTTCGCTGCAAGGCTGGATGCAGGTGAAGCTCAAGCTCGTCGATCAGAACAACCGCTTCTTGCTCCAAGGGCTCCGAACCCTGCGGCGCAGCCAGTACCATGCGCCGCGTCAGATCTCCGATCATCGCCAGCAGGCACTTCTCCCCGTCAGAAAGCTGCGTTACATCCAGCCGTACCCCGTGGTGTTCCAGTGTCATCCTCTGCGGCCGCCGCTCGATCCGCAGTCCACTCGAGCCGGGAAAGAACGTCTCAATGGCCCGACGAACGTGACCAAGCGCGGGCCGTTGCTCGGAGACTTCGCTAGGAGTCTTAGAACGGGCCAACTGCTCATTGTAAACGTCTTCTTCCTCGCGAAACCACGCGAAGAACCCTCGAAAATCGCTTGCCAGTCCTTCAAGCGCGCCCGAGTACGGATTCAGGACGTCATACTCGTAGGGCGTCCGGATCCGACCGGGAATGTCTAGAGCACTTCGGTTCGTCGGGTAGTACACCGCCAGAGGCAGGCTCGGAACCCCTGCACCGATGGTCTGCTGTACCGACAGGATCACCGGCAAGAGAGCGGCCACGTCATTCGTACTCGACTCGGGGTACCCTGGACGAGTACTCGAGAGCGACCACACAACCTCCGTCGCAATACCAGGAAACTCCGCAGCTAGCGTTAGGCGGCAGCTCCCAACCCCAACGCGAATGTCATTTTCCGACGGCGCAGGCCCCTCTGGCTTGCCTACCCGAACCCCGCCCGTGAACCAGGACAGCATGAGGGCAATAGCATCGAGGATCGATGATTTCCCGGCACCGTTGACCCCGACGAACACGATAGGCCCGCCACTGGTGGGTCCCAGGTCAAGCTCAATGCTTTCAAAACCGCGGTAGTTCTCGAGAGTCAGCTTACGGAGACGCATGGGCTTAGTGGCCGACCATACACCCAATTCGCCGGACTGGCAGCCCCATAGCGGGGCTTTCCCTCTATTCCCCACCGTCTTGCTGGCTAGGAACCTGTCGCCCGCCGCTCCCAGCGAACCACCTCCATTGCCGTAGCCACGCGTCAATTCCCCCTTGGCACGTTACGCGTGCGTGCGGTGGCGGTCGTTTAGCGCGGCAACAAGCTCCGCTTCCCGCACGGTCGTCGTGTGGTCATCACGCGCATGTTCCTGCGCACGAACCGACAAGCATCGAACACCTGCTGATCGAGGGGGCCCGTGATATCCATCGCGTCCAGCTGGTAGAGCCCCCTGTCGCTATAGGCACAAGGTTCGGTCCCTCGGTAGGCAACTGCTTGAATGTAGGCGTCGGGTAGCCAACGCTGTGGCTCATGGCAGCCAAGGAGCACACCGGCAACGCTGGGTCGCGGTGTCCCGTCCTCATCGCGCCGCGCCATGGCGAGCTTGGTCAAGAGCTCTTCCCGGTCGTCGGTACTACGTTCCGTCCTGAAGCGCTCCCACAACCCCGGCGTAAGATCGTCAAGCGATACCCTCGGCACGAACTGTTCATCGAACCGATAGTCAAGCATTGCCGTCTCCGTCGGCCAACCCGCGATACCGCCCGTCCAAGGCCTCACTCATCTTCAACCTAACCTCCGCGACCACCTGCTCCTCAATCAAGAAGTCGCCGCGAATCTCAAACAGCGACGTACTCCGTTCAGGAGAATCGCATACCAAAGAGCCCGCCATCCTCGCTTTCGTCTGTCAATCTAACCGGCAAGATGTGCGAGTTCAGATCGAACCCCGGCGGTAGCTCGTTGGGCAGTACGTCGGTATTCATCGTGACCAAGTATTGGAAGCCGTGTTCTTCAGCAAGCCGCGCACCAGTCGCCAAGGCAATCCCAATCTGTCGTTCATCCACGCCGTCAAATAGGTGACTGTCATGCACTAGGAATCCCGGTGTCCTGGGGCGTCTGCGGTTCAGAACCATCAGCATCATGTCGAAACAAAAGGTCTGCATGTTGCTGACTCCCTTGCTCTTCCGACCCTGGATTTGCACATCGAAACGAGGGCCATTGTTCGTCGCCTCAACAATGAGGCTCCCTGAACGACCGTCCTCGTACAACGTTCTCGAGATATCCTCGAACAATACGGTAGCCTCATCGACGACTGACCGCTGCTCGACAAGATCCTGCTGAAGCCGCTCCGACAACCGGGCACGCTCGAGGTTCTGCTTCACTGAACCTCGCTCCAGCGACTCGGCCGTGTCGAACTTCTGGCGAAGTGCTTCGGCCTCGCCGTTAACGCGACTCAGCTCTCCTTGCATTGCCGTGTAGTGCTCAAGGGCCCCCGAAGACCGCAAGACAGCCATGACTTCTGAGCGACGTCGATCAAGGCGTTCTTGCGTGGTCGTGCGCTCTGCGATCCGAGCGCGCGTCTTACTCAGTTCAGCAGACAGATACGAACGTCTGTTTACTACGACTGAATCGTGAAATAGCGTCACTTCGTCGAACCGCTTCCGGACTTGCTCAGGAAGGACGACACCGAGCTCCCCATACACCTCTGCCAAATCACTGGGCCCAGGCGGCACTTCCGTTGACGTGCTTGCCTCAAGCTCTTGGAGATACTGTCGATCGATGGCGCTCTCGTCCGCAAGTTCAGCGATCTGCCGCGTGAGTGACGAAGCTTCCTTCTCGAGGTCGTGATACTCAGCGACTACTCGAAATTCTGCAACCGCCTGTGCGAGCCGGGCTGCGCGTTCACGCGCGTACAACAGCTGTGGCCGAAGACTAGCCGCAGTTCCGATAGGCGAACCCAGAACCCCGTCTCCCAATGCCCGCTTGAGCTGCCTCAGTCGTTCTTCTCGTTCTCGAACCGCTTGCCACTGTTGGGGTATGGTCCAATCCAGGCCGATCAAGTAGGCCAGTGCAACTTGTTGGTCCGCTAGTTTCTGCTGACTCCCCTGAGTCATCGGTGATTGAAAGCCACCGGCACGCTCACGTCGAATGAAGTACGAAATCAACTGGCGAAACTTGGGAGACCACGCAGAATCCGTCCCCGACAGCCCAAAGAACCTAGCCCCAAGAACCGTCGCCCAATCGTCGTTCCCAAGCCAGGCTCCACCCGCCTTCTCAACGGGCGACACTGGCCAAGTTGATGCGTCACCGTTGACGCGAATCTGGCCACACTTGGCGCCCCGACGCGCCACGTGCACCATCGGTCCAGCCAAGTCGATGTCCATCCCAAACCAAGCGTCCCGCAGCGCCTCCGTCCTAAAAATGGAGTCTGAACGACATTCCGCACCCAGTAGGAAATGCAGCACCTCGATCAGGCTTGTCTTGCCCGCCCGATTCCGAGTTTGCCTGTCACTCGCGCCGGATGTCTTGTCGGCCAGAAGAACGTTCAAACCAGGATGTAGCTCAAGGTTCTTGAATTTGGGCAGGTCGGAGTAGATGCGCCGAATCACGATGTCCCCCCTTCTACGGTACATCGACACAGCCGCCCACGCTCGAGCTCCAGAAGCCCCATTGCATAAAGCATGTCCAGTGCCAGAACGAACCAGTCATATGGCATCATCGACTGGCCGGCGGTGCTTTTCGCCAACTCGTCCCAGACTCGCGAGACAGTCTTAGGTTCGGACAGCAAGGCCAACACCTTCGCACCCACGCTCAGCAGCGCCACGTCTGGCGAAATGCCCTTCGTCGGAAGTATCATGGCTCGACCTCCGGCCGCTCGAAGATGTCGCATTCTTCGAAGAAATAGGCTAGCACAGCCCAAGTGGCGGTTTCCCTCGATGGTGTGGTGTCGCTCAGTCCACCACCAGCGAAGCCACGCAGTCCCATTAGGATTTCGTCTGGTGAAATCTGGTCGGCTCGCAATGATTCGTAGGCTTCCCTAAACGCTTCGGCAATCCGATCGCGCTCCAACGGCCTCAGCCGGAAGTACTTGGTCAACAGATCTGCGCGCGACATACCTGACGTAAGCAATATCGCGGCATCTGCTGAAAGCTGATTGTACGCGAGCTTCGCCGCGGGAACTGGGCGAAGGTCCAGTGCCGCTGCCGGCGGAAGCTGTGTCAAATGCCGAAGCACGGGTTCAAGATCGGACACGCCCAAGCGAACCAGCGTGGTCTGAGTGGGGGCGGGCCCTAGGAGCACCGATAGCTCGCTCTCTTTGAGCTCGAACGCCTCGAGCCTCAGCTTCTCGAATCCCCAATGATTGACGTCTATCGCCAGATGCCGCGTCTTCAGCTCCAAGAGCTTCTCGACCACATGAGGAGAAAGGTCCTTTGTGTTGTGGACAAAGGTCCACGTGTCGAAGTGCTTCCCCCAGTGTTGAATCGCGCCAGCAAAGTCTACTTCGATCTTTGCCACACAGGCGGCAGCCTTGAGTTCGTTCGGCGCGTAGCACTGAAACAGAGTCCTGCGGGATGGCAGGTACCCGTCATTCTTCCGGTCGCCTTCACGACCCCATGGTCGAAGTGCCATGAAATCATCAGGATATCGCATCGACATGATGCCCGAGAACAACGACTGGAACTGGTCGCCCTTCGCCTCGGTGAAGAACAACGACTGGAACTTCATCTCAAAGAATGCTCGCGTCAGGTGGTCCATAGGACCCTCTTGCTGATTGTGGGAGCGCCTACCACGACTCGTCTATAGCGACTTTCTGCGGCTCGAGCAATGTGAATACCCGTCCTCGTCCCCCTCGGCTATCTCCGTCGGCCCCCCCTCCTCCGCATCCGCCTTCGCCGCCTTCCTCTCCCGCCGCACCATCTCCTTCTCGACCGCCGCCTTCGCCTCCGCCGCGTTCTCCTTCAGGTACCGCTTGCGAGCCTCCGCGGCCCCGTCCTCTTCGATCACGAAGTCCGGGCCAATCTCATCTTGTAGCCGCAGCTCCCAGGCGTAGGCCTTAGCCGGGTGATATTTCCAGAAGCACCCGTGGGCCACCGCGAGCGACGGATCCACCTTACACTTCTCGTCGACCCGCTCAGGAAAATACCGCCGCGCTAGATGCGCCCAGTCGTAGTCCTTGCGCCCATCCGCCGCACAGAGTTCCTTCCACCATTTCTTTGGGTCCTTCCACTGGGGCTCAAGCAAGGGCCAAAGCGCCGCGCTGTTGATCATCACCCCGTCGTCCAGGTCCATATGGAACAGGGCATCCACCTCGCGCTTCGGACACTTTGGATCAGTCGGCGGCGCCCCGCGTTCCGCGCACTCCGTCACCGCGCCGATAAACGCCAAAAGCTCATCAATCAATCGCTTACTCACCCCGTACTGCTTCTCCGCAGCCGCCGCAGTCTTCTTATCCGAGCTAGCGCGCGCCTGGTTCAAATCCGCAATCTCCCCCTCCAGTTGCCGAAGCGCCGGGTTCAGGTGCTCCGCCAAGAGCGTCTGCAGCGTATTGTCCGCCCAGCGGTGAATGCTGACGAGTGCCACGAAGCTACGCTTCTCACTGCTGAGCGGGAAGTAGATGGGGCGATTTTCGTACAGGGCCTTATGGTACGTGAAGAAGTCCTTACGCAGCCAATCCCGCAGCGGCACCTTCTTTCCGTTATTTATTGCAGATTGTTGTTGGTCCCACGCGGTAACGATAGGCGCGGTCGCCGGGTGCGTCAGGGAGTCCACCATGGTGTCGTTCGGCCCCACGAAGAGGATCCCCGCGGGGAGAGCGCTATCCGGAGGCACGTCGAGAATGCCTTCGTGGTTCGCACCGAATCGTCCGAGTGCGACCCCTATCGCGAACGAGACGTGAGCCTGCGGCGCGGGCTCGTCGTATTCGGGGATGTACGGCGGGAGCGGCGCGCCTTCGGGACGATCAACGGCCGACTGCGCCCAATCCTGGGCGTAGCGCCAGGGGGACGGACCTGGGGATTTGAACTCAACGGAGGGTTCGCGGTGGGATTCGTGCTGGGTGAAGGCGCGATCGATGGTGGCGAAGATTTCGTCGGAGTTGGCTACGGGGAAGATGGGGAGGCGGTTGACGTCACCGACTTGAAAACTGACGGTTGGATTCAGAGAGGCCAAGACATTGGCAGCGATCGTTCCGTTCATCATAGCGAGCACACCAAACAAGTCCTTCGTGAAGACCGATGAACCCTTGTCCAGGAACAAGCTGTGCGCACGGTGCATCCGTGCCGTGCACGAGGCGCCGATCATCGAAAATGCAATGCCCGAGACGAAATACTTCGCCTCGTTCTGAACTCTCTTCGAAACACTATTGTAGGCATGCTCAACGCGGACCTTGATTTCAAGCCCGTTTGCGGACCACTTCACTTCGTTGAGTACCGGTTCAATCCATTTTCTCCCTTCAGCGCCGTTAACGGCAGGCACCCAAGCCTCGACAGGAGACGGTTGACGTTTGACGCTTCCCAAGTTTGGGCTTGTCAGAACGATAGGCGTCTTTCCGAGTTCCCAAACGCTCCGAACGAACCGCACATCGTCACACGTGCAAAGCCCCTTCTTTGCCTCAGCAGCATCCCCCAACTTCGGCGCCCCCGCGTACCGCGCGAGAAACTCCTTCGTCCACCAGTACACAATGGGTTCGCCCTCGATGACCGCGAAGCCCTTGGGGTCGAACTCGTAGCGACCCACATGCGCAAGCAGCCCTGCGTACAGTGACCGTCGGTGTTCGTCCGTTCGAACCCGGGCAGTCGGATCAGTTGGACACATCGCGATAGACCTTGCGCTCTTCATGCCGCGTTGAATGAGTGACATGGTGACGGGGTTGTCTGTCATGTCCTCGAACGCACCCCAACCCAGATCGCCGAGAACCAACCGATGCTTCGCAAGAACCTCTAACCGCAAATCCTGAAATTGTCCTAGGAACATCCATCCGCGAATCGTAATGAGCGCCGAACACCCACCGTCCCGACAAAACTGAATACCCCGCTCCAAAAACGCCGCATACAAATCCACCTTACCCCGCGGATAATTCTTCGTCACATACTCGAACTGTGCCGTCTTACTGAGCCCTTGATACGGCGGGTTCCCCACGACTACATCGTACGTCCCCTCTTTCACCATCCGTACGAACCGCACGCCTGACGCCAATTGCTCGCCGTCCAGACGCAAGCCCAGGTCTTCGGATGATGAGTGCCGCGAAAGGAATTGCTCCAGCTTGTCGAGGGCGTTGGCCTTGGCTTCGTCGATGCTGAGCTTCACCTGTTGCAAGGGGAAACCCGTGAAGAGGTTGCCCTGCCCAGGGTTGGTGCGGGCGATCTCGCGCTCGGCAAGTCCCAGCGCTTTCTCGACGGCGGCGTCCACTTTCAGTAGCGTTCCCAGGTGGTCCACCCCTGCCAAGGCGCCCACAATTTGCCGGGTCAGGTCTTCGGGAATACCCGCCTCACGCTTCAGCTCGGCGCGCAGCTGAATCAGGGAGGGATCGTCGTCCGGCAGGTGACCCAGTTTGAGGGTGGGAGCGACCAGATTCATCCGTGCAAGCTTTGCTCTGGAGGCCGTCAACTTCGCTTTCAACCATAAGGCGGCCGCGGCGATTTGGATGGCTCGCGGATCGATGTCGATGCCGTGCAGGTTATTCGCCAGGATGCTCTCGGCTATCGCTTCGTTCGACCAGGGCTCCCCGCGGTGCCTCGCTTCTTCGGCGTACATCGCGACGAACAAACCAAATGCAGAAACCAGAAAATGGCCGCTGCCACAGGCGGGATCCAGGAGCTTCACGTCGCGGATGGAGGACGGAGCTTTGAGGACGGCGTCTTCGGGGATTGGCTGGGGGACGTAGTATTTCCAGGCGTTCTCCAGGGGGCCCTGAAGGGGCATCAGGGCATCGAGGGGGACCTCGCCAGCTTCACGCTGCTGACGGAAGGCGGCGCGTCGCTGGTCCAGGACGGGCAGAACCTGGTCAGCGTCGGCGGTCCACCCGTTTTTCTTACAGATGCAGAGCCAGGTGAGGCCCAGGCTGTTTTCGAGCAGCCACTCCACCATGTAACGCTCGGTGAACATCTGCGTCTTACTGGCGATTTCGTGGGGCTCGATCTTGCCGCCGTCGGCGATCTTGGCGTCCAGCGCCTCACGTTCGGGATCGTTCCAGTATTGGTAGATCCAGCCCAGGGTCATGTCGTCGCCCCAGGCGGAGTCGAGAGCGGGCTCGTTCAGGGCCTCCACGACCTCCCGCAGGAGGGATGCGGGCATGGGGAAGAGGGCGACGAGGCCTACGGGGCCAAAGAGGCCTGGGAGCTCGAGGGAGAGCTCTGCGAAGACGGTCTCCAGGAGGTCCCGGTAGCCGCGGGTGTCGTCGGTCGTGAGGGGGCCTGCGTAGTGGGCGAACTCTTGCTCGTAGGCGGGGCTACTCCAGCCTCCGGTGACGACGGCGGGGGTGATGAGGGCGTGCTGCTCCAGGATGCGGAGCATGACCAGGCGGTTTAGCCAGGTGTGGGCGGCTTCTTTGATGGCTTGGTCGAGGAAGCGTTGTCGGAGCGCGTCGGTGGACTTCTTTTTGGCACCACGCACCTGCTCGTCGAGCCAGGCCTCGAGGCGGGCACGGCGGCAGCGGCGGGCTTCGGGGAGCTGGGCTTTGTCGGGCTTGACGTCCAGGCGGTACTCACCCTTGGCGGCTTCGAGAAGTTGGTCAAGGAGGCGCGGGCGCAGGGCACGGATGGTCCGGCGCAGGGCTTCTTTGGAGTCGGGGGTGAGGAGGGTTACAGGCATGGGGGCGAACGTCGGGACCGTACGCTGGGCGAGGGCATCGAATCAACAATGGCCCAGGTCCGGCCCTCAAACCCAGCTGGACTTTCCTGGGCTCTCCACCATCTAATAGGCAATTGGACGCTTGTCTAATAGGCAATTGGACGCTTGTCTAATAGGCAATTGGACGCAATACTATTCGTCAGTTGGACGCACTTCCGGTTCCCTTCCCTCGGCACCTTCGCGCCTCGCTTGAGGAGGCCTTGGCGGACACACCCGTCGTGTGCCTTCTCGGTCCGCGACAGTGCGGTAAGACTACCCTGGTACAGAGTTTCAGCCATCGCGAGTACATGAGCCTTGATGAGGACGTGTACGCCAGCAACGCTCGAGTGGATCCGGTGGGACTGCTGACGTTCACGCCCCAGCCCAAGACCATCGACGAAGTCCAGCGAGCGCCCCAGCTGCTGCAGGCACTAAAGACCGTGGTCGATCGCAATCGTCGTCCGGGTCAGTTCCTGCTCACCGGTTCGGCGAACCTCCTGCTGATGCCAGAGCTTGGCGATTCCCTTGCAGGACGAGTGGAGTACGTTTACCTCCATCCGCTAACCGATGCCGAGAAGGCCAGAAGACCAGGTGGGTTCGTGCGCGCGCTGCTCGAGGAAAAGCTCGTGCCCACCTCTGTTGGACGCCCGAGCGTCGAGCACCCGCTTACGCTGCCAGAGCGCCTTGTGCAGGGGGGCTATCCCGAGCCACTGACACGTTCGCCTGCGCGAGCGAGGCAGTGGCACCGGCAGTACCTAAGTACCCTTATCGAAAGGGATGTCCGTGATATCGCCAAAGTAAGAGACATCTCTCAGCTGCGCCGGTTGCTGGAAACGCTAGCGCACCAGACCGGTGAGCTGCTCAATATCGCGGCGCTCAGCAACTCCTTGGATGTACGACGAGAAACCCTGGAGCATTACCTGGCAATCCTGGAGCGGTTGTTCCTGGTGCGGCGCCTCCCGGCTTGGCACAGGCACGAGGCCAAGCGCCTAATAAAGACGCAGAAGCTCCACTTCGTGGACAGTGGCCTGCTAAGTACGCTCGCTCAACTCAAGTCGGCCGACTGGATTCCGCAACGAAGTCGGTTTGGCCACGTTCTGGAATCCTATGTCGTTCAGCAAATCATTGCCCAGGCAGGGTGGACCGATCCGGACCTTCGCTTCTGGCACTATCGCGACAAGGATCAAGTGGAGGTTGATCTCGTAGTCACGCGTGGCCGCGAAACTTGGGGAATCGAGGTGAAGGCAGCTGCGTCCATTGAGTCAAAGGACGCTGCTGGCCTTCGGTGTCTCGCCAAACAGTGTGGGAAAGACTTCCGGGGCGGGCTCCTGCTCTACTCGGGAACGGCCATTGCCCCGCTTTCCGATCCGAGGCTCTTGGCCGTCCCATTGCAACTGCTCTGGGATCGCTAGCCCTTCAGTCGCACCCGATGGTGAGCGGCGAGTTCATGCAGAACCCTGGTCCTTAGTTCAGAAAGGAGGCGCTCCAGGGCGTCCGGATCGGCAATTTCGCGGCCGGCGAGGTCGAGGGTTATCTCGACCACCGGCGAGCGCCCCTTGGACTCGAGCACGGTGTCGAGAGCCGCCAGGGCCTTCTGCTCGGCATGGTCGCGCTTGGCCGAAAGGAGGCCCTCCAGGGCCTCGAGGGCCGGGACGATGGCCCGTTCGTCGGTCGCGGCGAAGCCACCCTCTCGCAGGTGGCGTAGGACCTGGTGGCTCTCGTCGGCATTGAGTTGCTCGAAGCCCGGACGGCGCTTGAGGCCGTCGATGGCAGTCTCCAGCTGCTCCTGGTGGGACAGAAGGACGGCGCGGCGGCGGGCGCGGTATTCGCCACGGAGCAGTTCGACACGGGCAAGGAGCTCTCCGGTGTCTTCCCAGGGGCGCTCGGTCGTGAGGTGGGCGCAGAGCGCGTTTGCGGCAGCTGAGGCCTCCTCCGAGGGGCCCAGGGCCTCCAGGCTGGGCCAGTAGTGAGCCCGGACATTCTCGGCCTCGCAGACGGTGGTGATGGCCGGCTCGGAGAGATCTGTTTCCATACGGCGCAGGAGCGTCAGACCGTCGCGGAGCGCGGGCAGCGAGCGTTTGACGGCCAAGACGGTTGGCTCGACGCGGCGGTCACGACGGCAGGTCTCTAGCGCGCTTTCGAGCTTGGTGAGCGCCTCAGGATAGGCGGTTTCTCGGGGCAAGCGGCGAAAGCGCTCCCCCAGTTCGGTGAGGCGCTCACGCACGCCCGCGAATCGGTCGGCCACGGCGTCAGCGATGGCGTCGTTGTCCCTTGCGACCTCACGACCTAGCTGGTCCTTGAACAGCTTGCAGATGATGTTCCGATCGCGCGGATCCAGGGTTTCTTTGGCGTTCTCGGTGAGCTTGGCCTTGCGTAGCCCGCTGTCCTTCAGAAGCTCTCGGGCGCCCTCGTCACGCACACTGGTGATTTCACCGACACCCGGGATCTCGATGCGCACCTTGCCGCCGCGCAGGAGCCCCACGACCGTCGCACGAAGGACGTCGGGGGGGACGCCGTGGGGCGGAGCACCGAAATGGGGCAACAGGCTGGAGCCTGTGACGCCGCCGTTCTCTCTGACGAAGCCAAGGACGTCCGTCGGAACACGGCCAGTGCATACCACCTCGTAGCGCCCGGCATCGAGGGCCAGAATCCCCAGGCGGTCTTGGCATAAAACGGGCGGAGGCGCGGTGAGCTCCGCGTTGTCGATCAAGTAGAGGATGTCCTTCTCGGAAACGGAGAAGGTGGCTGGATGGGGATAGAGTTCGCCAACAACACGATTCCCATAGGCAGTCAGCGCAGAGGCGAAACTTGCGCCAAGGTCCCGTGGGCTCGTCTGGCGACCGCGAAAGTATATCTGGCCCGCCATGAAGGCGGACTCGACCACTTCCCGCAGCTCGCGCCCGGCGGCCTCCCACCGGTTGCGCTCCTCGATGAGCAAGCGTTGGCGCTCATCCGTCAGTGCACTCGGGTTGTTCTTGTAGCGCTCGACCATGCGCTCGGATTGAATCAACTTGGTCGCCGCATACCCGACGGATTCCACTTCACCGATGACCCAAACGAAGCGGTCGCGGTACTGGGCCGTATCACTGCGCGGGACCCAGACGTCAGCCCCCTCGCCCTTGGTGTACTGAAAGTCGACCGTCATCACGGTGTACTTCCGTTCATCCTTGATGTGAACGTCGTGCTCCCCCAGGTTGTCGGAGAAGAGTGCCAGCCAGGGCAGCGTCAGGTTTTCAAGCTTTGCCCCGTCCACATCCCGGATCACGGTCGCAAGGGCCTTGCCAACCTGTTCGGACCTTTGCTCGGCACTGGGGCCGTACTTGTCTCGCTCGTTCTGCCATTCCTGACCGGCGGAGCTTTCGATCCGGTAGCCCGTCTTCTCCGAGTAGCTGACGAAGCTCGCCCCCTTGAGGGCATCGAGGGACTCTTGGACCAGAGGCTGCAGATTGCCGTCACCAAGCTTCTGGTAAAGGCAGCGAGCAATCAGCTCACAACTGCTTCTGTGGTGGTCTGACACCAGCTCCAGCATGGCCACGGCCTTGACGACCCGCGCCCAGAGCTTGTTGTCTTGATGCCCGCAGAACTCGAGCGCCCGGGCGATGGTCACTTGAACATCGTTATCGAGAGCGCTCCCCAGCAGGTCGTAGATGAGATCGATGGTGATGAGGTTGCCAACCTCGTACCGCGCGAGTTGCTTTTCTCGGAAGAGATCGCCGAGCAGCTGCAGCAGACCGCGGATGGCATGGGAGTCCCCCTGGGCACGGGTGGAGCGCGAGCGGAGGCCGGAGGTGATGTCCAGGAGCAGATCGACGTGCCCAGGCAGCAAGGGGTAGATTTCGACGAAATCCGTCTCGGAAATCTCGTCTCCCCGGTAGGCGTAGAGGGATAGCCCTGAGCGGTGGCGCTCGAAGAGCTCCTTGAGATCCGACTCGAGATGCTTCTTCTTGCGCAGGAGACGCTTGTGAACCACCTCCCGGATGTTCGCGACGCCCAGATGCACGCGGAGCGAGGCTGGGAAGCGGTCCTTGAGCTTTCCGACGGCAGACGCAACGCTTGTGCCCTCTTCTAGCTTCTGCTGCCCCGTCGCGCCTCCGCCCCTCAGACACAATCCAGCCGCAAGCGCAGGCGAGGTGC
>CAYNEY010000052.1:0-29898 GCA_964396375.1 uncultured Polyangiaceae bacterium
CTGGAGGCGCGGTGGGCACTGGAGGTGCGGTGGGCACTGGAGGCGCGGTGGGCACTGGAGGCGTGGGGGACTACTGGGGTGGCCTCGGGAATCCCGCAGTCCAGAGCGACGGTTGCGGCAGCCCCGCGGGGATTACGAGCGGAACGAAGACCATCATGAGCGGGGGCATCCAGCGGGAATACATGATCGATGTTCCCGAGGACTACGATCCAGAGGAACCGTACCGGTTGTTCTATGCCTCCCATGGGCTGGGTGGCGAGGACGAGCATGTGGCCGTTTGGTGGAACTATTTCGGCCTCAAGGACGAAGCGGACGCTGCGGGCGTACCCGCGATTTTTATCGCGCCGCAAGCCATCGGCTCGTGGAACGAAACCGACCACGGCTTGTTCGATGACATCACCAATTTCGTAAAAGAGAATCTTTGCGTCGATACCTCGCGGGTCTTCGTCACCGGAATGAGTTTCGGGGGGATGATTACCTATTCGCTCTCCACGAATCACCAGAAACGGTTCCGAGCCGGGGTGGCCATGGCGCCCGCCAATTTCAACATCTGGCTCCCCAACCCCAAAGAGAATGAACCTATCGCCTGGATGCAAACGACGGGGATGGGCGACACCACGTGCCCTTGGGACGCCGGCTCCAATCGCGGGTCGAAATACATCGCCTTAGAGAAAGCTGCCGACAACGGGTGCACGGTTCCGGCAGACATCGAGACTTGGGAACCGGGCGAACCAACCAGGCACATCTGCGTCGATTTGGAAAACTGCAAGAGCGGTTATCCCGTCAGGATCTGCACCTTCGAGGGTGGGCATTGGCAATTCCCTTACGATGAAGGGGACGGCGAAGACCAGGCCAGAAGCTGGGTCCCGGTCGAGTCCTGGCGGTTCTTCATGCAGTTCTGACTCGGGTTTCGCCGTTTCTCTAGCCTGTGAATGACTCCCGCCAGGGGCGGCGGCTCACGCCTACTGCCGCGTCCGAGAGGCCCTCGACGCCGTGCGCTGGCCATGTCGCTGCTTGAGTGGGGAGGACGGCGAGTGTCGAAGTCGCGACGACCGAGTTGGGTGCGCGGGAGAGTCAGCACGCCACTGCGGCTACACGCCTACTGGCAGTTTGCGTCAAGCTATGTTGGGCTCCGCAAGTGACGCGAGCTGCGAATCCTCCCTACACCGCCAGCCAACGACTCGATGACGCGGCATCCATCCTGGTCGATGCCCTGCTCGCCGGGCCACACCCTCTCGCATCGGGCCTTCACGCCTCAACCGCCAACACCCGCTCAGCTCAGTCGCCCCGGGTCATTTCTGGAGAGCACCGAAGGGTCAGAGGCACTCGAGGGCGACGGCTAGATAGCCGTCATCGATTCCTGTTCCTCTGAGGGCGGTGCACGCTTCTGGACACAGCGTTGCCTTCCCCGACTCCTGGTCAACGGCACCCCGCATCGAGCATCGAATGGGTTGCTGAGCCGCTCCCGAGAACACGGGGTACACAGTGAACTCCTCCGGATTGTACGCTCGAGCGTCCGGTGGCAGAGGGATGTCGAACTCGCATGTGTAGGACGGCCCGCCGAGTGAGTCACTGTTTCGCCATTCGGTCACAAGCTGCGCAGCGAGAGCGGCTGTGTTTGCGCAGGGTGTCGGAAGGGGCCCGCTGCAGTCAACCGCCGTGGCTCCCGTCGACGCCTCGGAGAGCCCATCGAGGCCCGCTCTTCAGCCTTCGCCTGTTCGGGGCGTAGCTCACCGCGAGTCTGCGCGGCCGTGTAGGCTTCGGCCAATGGCTCGGCTCCTCCCGGGCTGATGTTGCCTAGCGCAGAGATGAGCGCAGCTCTGTGAGCGTCCGTGATGATTGAGGGCAGAACCTCCGTCGCAACACCCGAGCATTGACCATCGGCTGGGAAAGCGATCAGCCCCAATCGCACTGTGTAGTTGAGCTCGTTGATGAACTGTTCAAGGCTGTCACGGAGGTAGTCCCACCGACTGAGGGTGGAGCCCAGCATTGGCTCGTTCATCGAGTCGCTGGCCTCGACCACGAGTTCAATGAACTGCCGGGGAGCCCGGATGCCAAGTTCGACCGTCGCGCAGGCCGCCCCGTTGCCACCACCTGAGCCGCCCAAGTTCGTGCCGCCACCGTCGAGCTCCTGCCGGCTCCGTTCGGTGTCTCCTCCGCAACCAACGCTGAGAGCGGAGCAGAGAGCCAAGCACGACCACCATCGGTGGCCACCGCCAGCTGTTTCGGCAGAGTGGAGCGGATCTCCCCGTCGAGGTCGCACCCGTCAATTTGCCGCCTCAGGCCGGCGCGCGCAACGTACGACACTTCTGGCACAGCGCTGCCCGTGAGCTGGACAGCCGTAAGGGTGCCGAACCCGGCCCCAAGCTGGCATACTGGGTTTCGGAGTGTAGGGCTGATGGTACTTGTCTGGACGCTTTCGGACGGAACGACGGTGGACTCGAACGGGCGAGTCACCGGTGGTTCGCCGTGCGCCAAGTGGTTGCGATGGGAGGCCGCTCGTGCCTTGGGTGGGCACGACGTAAACTCACACTGGGGTGCAATCCCAAGTGAGAAGTCGCTGGTGTTCGGGCAGCATCACCTCGTCGATAGCTGGGTGCGCTGGCTTGCCGAGCTCTACGGGTTGACGGTGACCGAAGCGCCTGACATCGAGGAGCCAGAGGTTGCGCCTCCGGAACCTCCCGAGCTCGAGTCCGGCATGGTGTTCGTTCACTAACAGAGCGGCGCTTGCCGAGCGCGACGGCGCTCGAGGCACCACACCCCATTTTGCGGCGTTGCCGTTCGCTGCCTTCGAGTCTGGCCGAGGTCGTGGGCGGGATCCGCCGGGCGGTGGACACCGATTTCATCAAGCCACTCCTGCTCTCCACCAGTCGGCAGGACTTTCTGAGTCTACTGTCGACGGTGTGGAAGGACTACCAGTCCCTTGGCTGACGGATCGGGCAATTGCCGAAAAGAACAAGGTCCGGCGGGAGAGGAAGGTCGCGAAGGCGGGTGCGGGGGAAGATAGCTCGGTTTCCGAGGAAATCGCTGGCGCGCGAAGCGCTGCGGCGCGGTCTCATTTCGACCGGGCACTACGCCAAGTGTCTGGGGATCTCCAGAAATCGGGCGATGGCGGCTCAAACGGAGTTGCTGGAGGGCGAGGGAGAGCCTGACCTTTGAAGCTGTGCTTGCTTCACGCCAACATCGTCATTCGTCTGCACGAGCTTGGTCTCTGGGGCGCTCGCGCTAGCGTGCACGACGAGCTGAGCGTGGACGGGCTAGCTGCTGGTGCGTGGTATCGTGCGTTCGACAAGTCACTTGATCTTCGACGAGCGACCGAAGTACACCGGAAGACGACAAAGCATGCCTCACAAATCGCCCAACCAGCCACAGCAGACGCCGAGGCTCAGCCTCGACGATGTTCGACGGCGTACGATCGTCGCCCTTGCGGCGGATGACCTGTTGGGTGAGATGCTGGTGCTCAAGGGTGGCAACGCGCTGCGTCTCGTGCACGGAATCGGAGGCCGCGCTTCCCTCGATTTGGACTACTCCATTGAAGGCGATCTGGACTCAGCGGAGGATATTCGGCTGCGGATCGAGGCCGCGCTTCAGCGCGAGTTTCGAATCCTTGCGCACGAGGTGTTTGACGTCAAGATGAGGGCGAAGCCGCGAATCGTGTCGGCGGCGGATGAGCGCCCGACGTGGGGTGGCTGGGCGGTGGAGTTCAAGCTCATCAGTCGGGAAAGGTACCAGTCGTTTCCCCACCAGCCAGCGAAGCTCAGGGACTACGCGGAGACACTGTACGCGGAGCGGAAGGCGTTCCAAATCGACATCAGCAAATGCGAGTACGTGGAGCCTGCTGCGGAGGTGCGTTACGAGGGGTATTCTCTTCGGGTTTACTCCCTGGCGATGATCGTGTTCGAGAAGATGCGAGCTATCTGTCAGCAGATGTCGGGTTACTCGTACGTGGCACATCCGAAGCCGCGCCCCAGGGACTTCGTTGATATTTGCGCGGTGCTCGACAAGCACCAAAGAGACGTGCTCGATGCTCAGGGACTCATCGCGTCCATTTTTGCCCAGAAGGAGGTGCCGCTCGAATGGCTCCAGAGGATTGAGAGCGAGAGGACATTTCACGCTTCGGGGTGGAATTCTGTCTCAGCGGAGCTCGGAACCGGGCAGAGTTTTGATTACTACTTCGATAGGGTTATCGAGTTTGTCGAGACCCTAGAGGCCTTGTGGGTAGTACAGCCGCCACCGGCTTGAGTGGGCGCGCTTGGGAATGGCGTAGTCGAGGTAGAAATCGTATTCGAACCTTGGCTGTTCGAAGAGCGCGAGGCGAGCTTCGGGGTGTCCTGTCCGCTCCAGAAGGAAGCCAATTGCCTGTCGGTAGGGGTAGAGGTAGGCAAAGTCGTCCAGCAGTTTGCGGAGCCTGCGAACCGAGATGCGCTCCTTTCCGGTTGTGTACAGTTGGAGTACTTCATGGATCCCGCCAGCGTAACCAGGGCGAACCGTGCAGTCGATCAGCGTTCGCTCCAGGGAAGTGACGGGATAGCTTCGACCATCAGGTGCGCTTAGCTCTCCCACCTCCAGTCGTCCGGTGTACTGTCCGGAGAGCAAAGCAACGGCGAACTCTTTGGTCGAGTAGATTAGACTCGTGGTGCGAGCTGGGGCGGCAAATACGCGATCGATGGCAGGCTGAGTGAGGGAGCGCGGTTGGTTGCTGGTCGGTTTGGCGGTCTGCTCCTTGTTGGTCTGGAGCATGCGAGGGACAATGTCAGTGAGCCCGTGCACGTAGGCCGCCGATAGGTGTGACAAGAAGGAATCAGCGCGGAGCGCCAGCGCCAACTCGAGCTGGGTCGTGTCCGGCTTGGCGTAGAGGGTGGATCGTGGGGAATCCGGCGCACAAGGAGCAGTGGAGTCTTGCTGCACGAAGACGGACGGCCTTAGCAGTTTCGTTCTGACCAGGTAGTCGCAGAAGAACTCGGTTGTCAGTGTCCGGGGAAGTTGCCAGTCCCGTCGGTGCGTTGAGAGGAGATGAGCCAGCGCCGAGGGGGCGTACACGCGCTGCTCGAGCCGTGCCGCGATATCCGCCCGGGCGTCACGGAGCCGCAGTCTCCAGACCTCATCTCGGTTCAATGCCATGATGCCAACGAAGCGTCTATAGGTGTATACACCTATAGACGAAACTACTAAACATTGCAACCTCAACCGATATACTGAAAGTTATTGAGGTCTAACAAGTTCAGGCACGATTAACGAAACAGGTGTATACACCTAGCATGCTATTTGTGGATTTCAAGGCTCGTGCTTTCCGGTGAAAATTGTGCTAAACGGTGTATACACCGTTTAGCACTGAAGGATATATGTTCAGTGCTAAACGGTGCAAGCCGTCTGCGGCTGACTGGCAGGGTACTCACTCTGGGAAGCGTTCAACATGACGTCCCGTCGGTCCGCGCAGCGTGACCGTGGCGTAGACAGCTGGCTACCCAACCCTTACGACACCATCCTCAGGCGGATCTAGACAGCCGACGACAGAGGTAGCGCTGTGCACCCCCGACTCTCGTTACCGCGTCTTCTTCTTGGCCTTCGCCTTCTTGGTCGTCTTCTTGGCCTTCGCCTTCACCGCCGTCTTCTTCCGTGGCTTCACCACGCTCCGAGTCCGGGGCGTCTTCTTCCGTGCTTTGGGCGCATCCGGAGGGGTCGCGAACTCCAGGTCGAACAGATCGGAGAGGTTGTCGGCGATGAGGAGCTTGTCCTCGGAGGGCCCTCGTTTCGACAGGGGCAGACCCCGAGCGGCCTTGGCGATGAGCTCTTTCTCATCCACCTGGCGCAGCAAGAACAGGAGCTCAGGCTGCTCGTCGAGGCGCGCGCCCACGCCGTAGAACACGGCGGCCACGTGCTTGCACATGCTGGCCCAGTCGGGGCAGCTGCACGAGAACTCGAGCTCGCTCGGGGCCGGGAACAGGCCCGTCTTCTGCTGACAGAGCCGCTCCATCACGCCCTTCGAGAAGTGTCCCTGCAGCAGCTCCACCAGTGAGTCGATGGCGCCGGCGCAGTCACGGCAAAGCGAGGACCATCGCTCTTTTTTGACCGGTGCCACCTTGACGCGCACCTGGTAGATCTCAGAGCCGCTCACCCTCCCGGTGATCTCGCCGGCTCGGAGCTTCAGATCGACCACCGAGCCATTTCGCACGTAGGTGCGCCCGCGGGGCAGGCGGTTCGCAAAATCGCTGTAGCGTTCCAGGTTGTCGCACCAGGCGCGGCCCCAGAAGGTGCGGGCGATGGTGCGCCCCTCAATCACCACCGGGGACACGGCGACGCCTTTCTTCTTCAGCTTCTGCATCTCCTTTGCGGCTTGGCGGCGCCGCTCGGCGACGGGGACGTAGGGGGCGAAATTGTAGTACCCGGAAAATCCCATGGCTTACTCCTCGAGTGCGGATTTGAGATCGAGCCTCATGAGCCTGAGCAGCTCATCGTCTCTGAGTTCGGTCAAGTTGAGCTCCGAGCCGCCCTCCAAGAGCTCTGTGGAGAGCTGCTTCTTCGACTCGATGAGCTCGTCGATCTTCTCTTCGACCGTGCCTCGGCAGACGAACTTGTGGCAGAGCACGTTCTTGGTTTGCCCGATGCGGAAGGCCCGATCGGTGGCCTGGTTCTCGACCGCCGGGTTCCACCAGCGATCGAAATGGATGACGTGTGAGGCGGCGGTCAGGTTCAGGCCCGAGCCGCCAGCCTTGAGCGAGAGGATGAAGAACGGCACGGAGTCGTCCTCCTGGAAGCGCCGGACCAGGTCCTTGCGCTTCTTGATCTCGGTGTCCCCATGGAGCACCAGGCCCGGACGCCCGAACACGCCCCCGAGGAAGGCCGCGAGCGGGGCGCTGATCTCGCGGAACTGGCTGAACACCAGCACCTTCTCCTGCTTCATGGCTATCACCTCCGCGAGCTCGCGCAGGCGCGCCCATTTGCCGCTGTCGTGCTCGGACCAGGCGCCGTCGCCCAGCCACTGAGAGGGATGGTTGCAGATCTGTTTTAGGCGCATCAAGGAGGCAAGGACCAGGCCTCGCCGCTTGATCCCTTCGGTCTGCTCCAGCTGTTGGCCAAGCTCCTTCACCGCCTGTTGATAGAGCGCCGCTTGCTTTCGGCTGAGCGAGCAATAGGCCTTGACCTCGGTCTTGTCGGGGAGATCGGTGATGACACTGCGGTCGGTCTTCTGCCGGCGCAGGATGTAGGGGCGCACGAGCTCCCGGAGCGGGCCGTAGGGATTGGGTATCCCGGCCAGTTGCTTGGTGTAGCTCGTGAACTCCTTGGCTGAACCGAGCAGGCCCGGGTTGATGAAGTCGAAGAGCGACCACAGATCCCCGAGCCGATTTTCGATGGGGGTGCCGGTGAGGGCGATGCGCGCTCGCGCCCGGAGCTTCTTTGCGGCGCGCGTCTGCTTCGCGTTCGGGTTCTTGATGGCCTGGGCCTCGTCCAGCACGCCAAGGTGCCAATTGGTCGTGGCAAGCCAGGGGATGCGCGAGAGCGAGCCGTAGCTCGTGAGCACCAGATCGAGGTTCGCCAGGCGGGCGGGAGCGACGCGGCGGAGCTCGTCCTTGGGCATGGCCGAGGCGTGCGCGAGCATCACCCGGAGGCTCGGGGCGAAGCGCTCGATTTCTGCGGCCCAGTTGGAGAGCAGCGAAGCCGGTGCGAGGAGCAGGCTCGGCCTTGGCGGAGTGTCGTTGGCGCGCCGCAGCACCAACAAGAGAGAGAGCACCTGGATGGTCTTGCCGAGGCCCATGTCGTCGGCCAGGCAAGCGCCGAGCCCCAAGCGGGTGAGGAGGTGCAGCCAGCGGACGCCTAGCTCCTGATAGGGGCGCAGGGTGGCGTGCAGCTCGCGACCGGGATGGACCTTCGCCAGCGCCTCGGGGGAGCGGAGGCCCTTCAGGGTTTCGGCCAGCCAGGGGCCAGCCACCACCTTGGACCACTCGGGATCGGTGCTGGCTGCTTGGTCATCCTGGCTCACATTGGCACCGGAGAGCAGGCGCATGGCCTCGGCAAACGAGAGACCACCTTCCTTCGCCAGCCGCTCCGCCTCCGCGAACCGGGACATCATGCGCTCCAGCCGCTCACGATCGACCTCGACCCACTGTCCCCGGAGCAGCACGAGGCCGCTGGTCTTGGAGAGGAGCTCCTTCGCCTCAGCCCGGGTGAGCTTCTCGCCTTCGAGGCTGAGTTCGACCTGGAAGTCGAGCAGCGCATCCAGGCCCAGCGCCGAGGGTGCTTTGGTCCCCACCGTGGCGGTCACCCGAGGGCGGGCAGGTCTCCCGGCGTGCCAGTTGGCAGGCATACGAACCACCACACCGGCGCGCTCCAGCTCGGTCACGCCGTTGAGGAACCGGAACGCCTCTTCGGGCGACCAGCGCAGCGGGTGGAAGAGCTCACCCGAGTCGACCATCTCCCGGAGCCAGGGCAAGCGCTCGGCGGCGCGCTTCACTGGCAGCAGCAGCGAAAGCAGCCGGTCACGGTTGGCGGCCCCCGCGTACTCCTCCAGGGCTCGGCCGAGCGGGAGGTGCTGCGCCTTGCCGTGCGCGGAGAGTTGGTGGGTGTAGGTGGCGAGGAAAGCGAAGGGCGCCTGCTCGTCCTTTTTGTTCTCGGCGAGGTGAAAGTGCACGCGACCGACCAGGTTCCACGCCGGGGAGAAGCGCCTGAGGAAGTCCGCGATCGGGAGCTTGGCTTCCGCATGCTCCGCGGTGAAGGCCGCGCCGAGCTCGAGCCAGAGGTTCTGCAGCACCTCCACCGTGAGATACTCGGAGCCCGGCATCAGCGGCGCGGCGGCCACCAGTGGAACGAGCTCCAAAGGGGGCGGAGGCGGCGGAGGCCCGGCCTGCTCGGTCTCGGCTCGCGTGCAGAGCGCCGTGACGAAGCGGCTCCCGAAGTCCCGAAAGGTGGCCAAGACGGGAGGCAGCACCTGTCCTACCTCGGCGGCACCCAGCCAAAAGAGCCCGTGCCCACTCCCACGGCCGAAGGCCAGACGGAGCCTCGTCGCGAGCTTCTGCTCGAGTGCCGGGCACTCATCATCCGTCACCACCAGCAGACGACCATGGGGAGTGAGCGCAAGCGTGAGGCGCGCCGAAAGCGAGCTGTCTTCGTCTGCTGTCATGGTCACTTGGCGCGGGAAGCTTGGACGCGGGCTCACTCCCCGCGGTGGGGGGCGAGCGGCTCGGGCGGGTATACCTGGCGCTCCTCGGGGAGGTCAACGTCGGGGGAGGGAGCGCCTTCTTTCAGCCGTCTTCTCACGGTGACGGGCGAGAAAGCCGGTGACCGTGATCAGGAGTCGAGCATGTTCACGTCCCGTGAACGGGTTTGAATCGCGAACCACGCGCCACCTCAGCCAAGAAGCCCAGCGCTTCACTCACTTCGGCGGGAAGTAGAGCTCCCTGCCTGCCAGGGGCTCAGGCTGGCAGGATGGGGGAAGGGTGGCGGTGCCCTTCGGCAAGATGGAGATGGTGTGCTCCGAGGCGTGAGCAGCCAGAAGCGCGGCCCGGAGGGGCTCGAGGGAGGGCTCTCCGAGGCCGTCGTCCACGAGGATGTAGGGGCCGAGGAGCCCGCGAGCATCGGCTGCGGCCACGCGCTTTTTGAGCTCACGCTTCTCTGACAAAGTCAAAGGTTCGGGCCCGAAGCGCAGGCAGCTCGAGCGGGTTTGCCTTTGCCAGGCTCCGCGCGTGCACGTGCAGTCGACGCAGCGCCCCGGGGGCACGAGAGTCGCGCCGTCGCGGTACTGCAGGCCCTCGAACTCACATTGGCCAGGCTCTTCGGTGGACGCAGCCTTCGGCGAGAGCCGGCAGAGCCTGACCTCGGCCAGGGCAAGATCGTTCGGTCCCGGCAGACGCAGGCGATAGGGCCAACCTCGGGCGAGCACGGGGGTGTCGAGTGGAAGTGGGCAGCACACCCCCGAATCATCACCGGCACAGCTGACGAAGTGAGTGGGGTCGGCCTGCCCGGATGCGGATCGCGAGATGTGGGTGATGAGGAGGGTGCGCGGAGTGCTGGCCTCCGAAAGGCCCATCCACCCTGAGCTCTTGTTGCAGCAGGACCCCGGTGGGATGCAGGCCCGGGCCGTGGTGCGAAGCCCAGTGCTGAGCGTGCCCTTCACGGTGAGGGGCTCACCCTGTTGCGCGAGGGTCTCGAAGCGCTCGTACACCTCGGCCACGGTGAGCGGCACGACCGAGCTCGGGCAGGGAGGGAGCTGTGTTGGCACGAAGGGGCAGGGATGATCTTTTACGCACCCCTCATCCCCAACCACAACCTTCTCCACCGGAGCATGCTGGCCCGTCAGAAGCCCAAGCCCGAGCCAAAGGGAGTCATCGATGCTCGCTGGCGGCGGTGCCATCGTCGCCAAAGATGTGGCTTTTCCCGCGGTTTTCGAGGGGTCGGCGGATTGACACGCCGCGATGAGGCCGAGCACCACCCAAAGACGCATCCCGAATACATAGCACACCCGAAGGGACGACGAGTGGCGTATTCTCGAGCGCATGTCTCAGTTCAGGTTCTCGGCATGCTCTGCGCTTCTTCTTGGGATGATTCTGCTCGGTTGTGCGAAGAGCGGCAGCAAAGCCACCTCCGCTGTCACGGCCACCAGCGCTGTTCCCGTGCCCTCCGCGGAGGCCCCGAGCATCGCCTGCGGAGCTTCGCGTTGCAAGGCAGGCACCGAGGTCTGCTGTTCTCGGGGGCCCGACCAAGGCTGCGTCGCCAGAGTGGCCCCGGGCCAGGGCGACTCCCCGAGTGAGCAGAAGGCCCCGCAGCTCGCGGCCTGCGAGGCCGGCGTATCGTCGCAGTACTCCTTCGATGCGGTGGCGTATTGCGATGACTCGGGGGACTGCGCAAAAGGGGAGTTCTGCTGCGGGCAGTGGCTCTACAGCGGCGCGGGGCTGGCCGAGTGTGTTGCTGGCACGGGTGCCAAGAAGAGCCCCTGCGACTTCGGCGAGGTGTGTCGTGAGGGTATGCCCTGCCTTACGGAAGGCAGCAGCTGCTACCGCGGTGCATGCCAGCTCGAGGGGGCACGGGTTGCGTGTGGCGATGCGGTGTGTGGCGGCGCGACGCCCATCTGTTGCGCAGCCTTCGCCGGCGAGGCTCCTCGCTGCGTCGGGCGCGAGGCATGCCGCCCCGATCCCGAGGCGGCCGCGGTGAACATCCAATTCGAGTGCTCCGGTCCTTCGACCTGCGCGAAAGGCATGTACTGCCTCGCTGGCGTGGTCGGCTCGTCCTGCTCGAACACCCTCGAGCTTGGGACAGCGGCGCTGGTGTGCGAGTCGCCCGCAGATTGTCCGCCCGAGATCTGTGAGATGTACGGCAAGGCCGGCGGCCGCTCCCGGTGCACCCTCGATCCAGAGCGGTGGCTCAAGATCTGCGACTGTAGCTGAGGGTGGCGTGGAGGGTGGTGGTGAAGCGTCCACGCGCCGCGGCAGAAAGCCTCCTTGCCAAGGCCAACACCGGGCTGTGTGCCGATGACGCGTCTTGGAAGCGACCATGCCGGACCGAACCGAGCTGGCGCGGCTGTGAACCTGTGACCATGCCCGATTCGATCCGGAAGCTGAAATTTACGGGAGGTTCTGGCTCGGGCGCTTCCGTCACGGAAACCTGAGATCGGGCTTCGGCGGGGCGGCCATCCCCGCGCCGATGTGGAAGCTCGGATGCGGCGGCTGATTGTAGGCGGCGAGCTCCGAGCTCACGTTCACCCGGTACTGCGGATCGTGCATCAAGGTGTAGAGCCGTCGGCTGGTGACCTCCGTGGTGGTGTAGATCCGCAGCTCATCGCTGTTCGGGGAGCGCCACACCACCTCTTCCCGCCAGTCACCGAACAGATCCGCGACCAGAGTGGGCGTGTTCTTGGTCGTGTTGTTGCCCATCATGCCGTCGGCGGTAAACGAGACACCATCGAGGTTCCGGATGGTGTTGCCGTCCAGCGTCTCTCGGGACTCGTCGGCGTCCCACCACACCAGGAAGTTCACCTGGGAAGGTCGCGACCCGAGCTGCCGTCCCGAGGCGGCGTCCATGAGGCCGGTCGCGGAGGACCACACCTCGGCGCCAGGGTTGTTCGGATCGACGTCGCCGGCCACCCCACGGCCCGTATCGGAGCCCGTCACCTCACCTATCGAGATGATCTCGCAGGTCCGCGCGATGTGTACGTCATAGTTGGGTGAGGTCTTCTCCTCGTGGGGCATGAAGACCTCCAGCTCGCCATTTCCGAGCACGAAATCACTCACATGCAGGGCGTCGCCGTGACCGAACCCCGTGGTGCACATGGGGGTGCCGTCGCTGTCGATGGTGGCTCCGCCGTTGATGATCTCCTGGGCTTGGTCGCCGTCCACGTCTGCCAGCATCACCGAGTGGCAACCTTGACCCGTGTACTCCGGGTACCTATCGTAGTTGGCTTCGAAGGTCCAGAGCCGCGTGAGCCTGCCATCGCGCCAGGTCCAGGCGGTGAAGGTGGTCCGCCCATAGTTGGTGTCGGTCTTGCCCCGGTAGTAGCCGCGCCCCATCACGAGCGACGGACGCCCGCTCCCCGAGTTCGGATCTCCCGTGTCGCTGACGAAGCCAACGGAGGCCGTGAAGCGATCGACCCGATTGCCGTTGCTGTCACCCCAGCTGCTCACGCTCCCGCGGCCCACTTCGAAATCGACCGTGGAGAGCTCGGCGCCGGTCGCACCCTCGAACACCGTCAGGTACTCTGGGCCTTCGAGGATGTAGCCGCTCGAGTTGCGATAGTCAGCGCCATCGTCGTCGTTGGCGGCGGGTCCAGTGTGGAGGTGCTGGCCTGTGCCGTCCACGGTTCCCGGTGCGGTCTTCACGGCAACCTCGGCCTTCCCATCGCCGTCGAAGTCGTACACCAGGGTCTGAGTGTAGTGGGCGCCGGCACGGATGTTGGGTCCCAGGTTGAGTCGCCACAGGCGGGTCCCGTCGAACTCGTAGCAGTCCATGTACACCAGGCCGGTGTACCCGGTCTGGGAGTTGTCCTTGGAGTTGGAAGGATTCCAGATCACGACCAGCTCGTACTCACCGTCGCCGTCGACGTCACCCACCGTTCCGTCGTTCACGGCTCCGAACAGGCTGGTGGTGGTGGCGTCGGTGTAGTTGTACGAGTCACCGGCGGGGGTGGTTCCGTTTGGCGGAGGCTCGAGGGGGATCACCCGGTACTGCTCGGCCAGGGGAGTCACCGGCGCCGAAGCAGCGCACACAACGCCGTCGAGCACGGCACTCACGGTGTAGGAAGCCGAGGCGCTCGCACCCGAGTCGAAGTAGTTGGTGCTGTCCGTGACGTTGGCGACCAACGCGCCGTCTCGGTAAAGATTGTACGAGACGCGAGCTGGGTTCTCGGCATCGTACTCGTAGCCGAACATGCGCCAGCCGACGTAGTTGCCGTTGGTCCTTCGGACGGCGACGAGGCCGCGCTCCAGGCGTTCCATCTGGAAGTGTCCATCCGAGGGCGGCTCACAGACCGCCTGGTTGGTGGCTCCGCCTTCGCCGACGCTGGCACCGCCGAGGCTGAGGTCACCGCCGGAGCCCGTGGGCATCCCCCCAAGGCCGAAGGTTGCGCCGCCCACGCTGACGCTTGCACCACCGAGGCCGAGTGAGCCGCCTTCGCCGACGCTGGCACCGCCGAGGCTGAGGTCACCGCCGGAGCCCGTGGGCATCCCCCCAAGGCCGAAGGTTGCGCCGCCCACGCTGACGCTTGCACCACCGAGCCCCAAGGACGCACCGCCTGAATTGCTCGTGAAGGAGCCACCCGCGGAAGCCCCGCCGAAGCCAGAGTCGACGGTGGTCGGGCCGCTGTCCGTCGATTCCCCACAACCGAGCCACGCGGAGACGAGGAGTGTGGTGGTGATCGCGGAGCGCCAGGAGCGTGTGGTGCGAGGCATTTAGTGTCAAGGTCGACCGAGCGCCGCCTTTCGGTCCAGAAAAATCGCTCGACGGCTTCGTGGCTTGGCAACCTCACCGGTTCTATCCAGAGTTCACCGGGAGCGACCCGGCCGGTCACCCGCGGAAGCTCCACCTCACCGGGTCGTGGTCTCGGGATAAGGACTCCCCGGGATAACCGGCACCAGCGGCTCGGTGCGCTCCTTCGGGGGCTCCTCATCCGAAGGGGCGTCCGTCCAGATCGTGGTCACGCCGCAGCGTAGATCACTCGGTGTGGTTCCGTCGGGACGCCTGCTGGCACCGATGGTGAGCTGCCGCCCTCGCTCGAGCGGGAGCCGCACACCGTGCACCGCGGCACCCTTCTGGGCGGGCGCGTAGACCACCCAGTCCAGCTTCTGCCCCTGCCGGCTCATCACCACCACATCCACCGGGCAGCCCGCGGAGATCCACAGATCCGAGATCAGCTTCGGTTGGTCGATGGTGTCGTGCCTGCAGAGCATGTTCGAGGTGCCCGCGAACGTGCAGGTGCTCGGGACCGCGCCGTCGGCAATCAAGAGGAAGCGGGTCTCAGGAGAGACGCTTTCGAGCGGGTGATCCGGTTCTGGCGCATCCAAAATCTTGTCTTCGGCTTCGCGTTGACGAGCGGCTGCGCGGGCCAGTTGCCGCTCCGGTGGTTCGAGCGCGGTCCAGGGGACTTCTGGCGGCGGCTCGACCGGGAGTGACGAGGTCACGGGGGTGGCGGTGGGTGCTTTGAAACCTGCGGCGCGCTTCGGCGGCAAAGCGGGAGTTCTCGCTTCGCAGCGAGCACAGCGCGGCGGTGTGGACACCCCGCGGGGACCCGCCGCACAGGAAACGACCAGGATGCCAGCCGCTCCGAGCCATGCACGCCGTTGCATGGCTCGAGCCTACACCGGTGCCGTGGATGGGTACAAGCGGGGCGAGAGTCGGACGTTGCAGCAGCTCGTGGGTTGCCCCCGAACCGTCCGACGCGCCGCCCACGTCATGGAAGAGCTTCGCCCGGCCTGCCTGACTGTTGGGGCTGCGTGGAAACGCCTGCTGGCCTGCGTTAGATTTGTGCCGTGTCCCCTCCCAGAGAGAAACCAGCAGAGGAGTGCACGGTGAGCGCCGACGACGAACTCGGCGGGGTGGAACCCGAACGGCCGCGCTCGTATCTCACCCCGGAGACGGGGCCCAAGGCTCTGCGGCTCTTCTTCGAGCAGACCGCCGCGTTCTACCGAGCGCGACCCTGGGAGATGGTGATGGGGTGGGATATGCCGCTTGGCTTCACCTTCGAAGAGCTCGGGGTGCGCGAAGCGTTGTTGGTGCTGCGGGCGCGGCCAAAGCATCCGATCGAGCTTCTGGTATTCTGGGAGAACGCCGACCTGGTGGAAGGGATGGAGGCAGAAGAGTACCTGAACGAGTCTGTGCTGTTCGATTGCTTGGAACACCTTTCGCTCCGCTTCGCAAAGAGGAGCGAAGTTTCGGGAGAGTTTGGAAGAGAAGTGGACGAGCATGGCTTCGAGCTTGCAGCCAAGAGCCTCTTGCCACAGCTCCTGGTCACCGATGAAGATTGGGACGTGCGCGCGCCACGGCTCCGGGAGCTGGTGATCGTGACTGCGGCGGTGGGGGCGCTCTCGGCAGCCATGCGGGTGCGCGCCGAACTCGAGCAGGTGACGTTGAAGAGAGAGTCGGCGGCCTTCCGGTTCGACGTCACGACCCAACTCGGTCGGTTGCCAGTCAGGCTCGCCACCTGTCCCTGCGACGGCGCTCACGGCTCGCCGCGGACCCGGGAGCTGCTAAAAGAACTCTCTGATTGGGAAGAATACTGCGATCTCGAAGCTCCCGAATGTCGCGCAGACGAGCGCGAGTTGCTCCGGGTCTTCGAAGAGTCGCTGGAGGGTCGAGGGGTATCGGCGCGTGCCTTTCTCATCTGGCTGATGCGGGCGGCAGCGCTAGAGTTCGAGGTCAGCATCGCGCGACTCACCCGCGCGCATTTCGAGGAGCTGGTGTTCGTGCGGTTGCCGCATGCCCGCACCCTCCTGCTCGGCCAGATCCCGGCACTTGTGGCCGCGCTCCGCGCCTTCGCGCGCTTTCTTGCTCGCTCGGGGGGGCATGCTGAGGCCGAGAGCTGGCTTTGTTGCCTCGGCAAAGACGCGGAGTCACGGCTGTGCGCTGCCATCGAGGCGCGGGCGGCCACGCCGAGCGACCGGCGGCTGCGGCCCCGTCGGCCGAGGCAGTTCACCTTGCAGTGAGCGTCCGCGGGGACCTGAACCGGGCTCGGTCGTGATTGACAGCGGCTTCGGACGTCGCCTATCTTCGCGTGCTTCTGCGGAGATGGAGACCAAGATGAAGAAGAGCTGGTGTGTAGCTTTGTCGCTCGGCTGTGTGATGCTCGCGGGCAACCTGCGGACGGCGGCCGCCGCCGAGGAGCTCACGGATGAAGAGCTGGCGGTCGGCGTCTTCCTCAATCCCCTGGCGATGGTCCTCGGCTACTACGGGGCTGAGCTCGCCATCTCGCCCATGCACCTGCTCTCGGTCAATATCGGCGGGTGGGCCTATTCGAACGACAGCGGAGGTGTGGAGACCACGGGCTGGTCTCTGGAAGGTGGCCCCCAGTTCTTCGTCACCGGAGACCGACCCATGCACGGCATGTATGTTTATCCGCGGCTCTCCTATGCCACGGCGGAGGCGAAGAACGAGGTCGCGGAGGCGAGCGCGACCCTGGTCGGGCTCGGCTCCACGGTGGGCTACCAGTGGAACTGGCAGCCCTTCGCGTTCCGCGTGGGTGGTGGGCTCATGTACTATTCGGTGGTAGCCAAGGCTGCGGGCGGGAGCGGGGAAGAGCCGGAGATTTCCCTCGAGGGTGTCGCCCCCGCCATCGATCTGACCATTGGCTTCGTGTTCTGACCCTGGCTAGCGCGGCTTTTCGGCAGGCTTGAACTCGAACTCGAGGCGGGTGTGCAGGCTGCGCGCCACCGGGCGGGCCTTCGGATCTTCCACGTCGAAGGCTACGGATGCCCGCGCTCCGAGCAGGCCCTCCAAGAAGGTGCGGTAACGTGCGCCAAGCTCGGAGCGGCGCGGGAGCTTCGGGTGCATGCGGCTGCCGAGATCGCGGCTCTCGAGGCCGAGAGGGCCATAGCTGAAGCTGCCGCCGTGAAGCGGCCGGGGTACGTAGCCGAGGTAGGCCTCGGCCATGCCCGCGAAGAGCGCCGGGTTTTCGAGGAGCTCCGGCACACCACCAAAGAGCCCTTCGGCGTCGACGCGCTCCATTTCGATGTCACCCAGGGTGGCGCGGAGAGCCGCAGCCATGAGGAACTGCTCGAAGGCCACCCGTGGCTTGGGGCGAAACTCGAGGAAGGCCTGGCTCGGGGTGGGGGGAGGCTGCCGGGTCACGGCGGGCCCTCGGCCCTCGACGTGCTGGTCGATGAGGGCCCGCAGCGTACCCTCGTTGGTCGAGACGTACAGCGCGTCGCGGAGCAGCGCAAAATAGACGTCGATCCGCTCCAGGCCATGGCTTCTGCTGGGTCCCTCTTCGTCAGTCCCGAGCCCGATCCGGGTGATGCTGGTCTTGCCCTGTTTCTTCAGCTGATCCCACCTGAGCTCGTCGCCGAGCACGGACTCGAGGAGCTTTCTCAGTGTGGCCAGGCCCAGCACCGCGGCCGGGGTGTTGTTGATGGCCACCGCCGCATAGGCTGGGATTTGGGTGAGTTCCGCCATGCTCGGCCGGTCCCTCGGGCTCGAACAGCCACGCAGCGCGGGCTCGGTGCGTTCGAGCAGGCCGAGGGCCGTCCCGGTCTCGGTCATGCCCAGCATCGCCCAGTCTCCGATCAGATCGAGGCTGAGATTTTTGGCGAACTTGTCGAGATCGAGCGCCCGATCCAGCTCACGCCGGAAGCGGGCATCGGCACCCAGGCCCACCACCATGCGCAGGCCGGACTCGAGCGGCGCGACCGTGAGTCGAGCATCGCCGACCATCTCGATCAACTCCCGGAAATCACCCTGGGTGAGCAGTGGCATCACCCGCAGATCGGTGGAGATCCGGCGCACCTGGCCGTCTTCGGTGGAGATCCGGAGCGCGGCCGGATCGATGGCATCCGACCAGGTGCGTTGGTATTCCGCGGCCCAGCGCGCGTAGGCCTGAGCTTCGCTGGCGGTGACCTGCTTCGGGGTCTCGAGCTCGATGAGCGGCGTGAGTGAAGCGGGAGTGCCGTAGGCGGAGCGAGGTGCCGCACCCAGCTCGAAGGAGATGGGCGTGCCGTCCTCATGCTGCAGCTCGCTCCGCTTGAGCAACCCCGAGGCCAGCAGTTCGGGCACATCCTTCGGGCTCCTGCCCATCAGGGTGCCGAAGAGCAGGGCGGCCTGAGCGGGCACGCGCAGCTCGGCCTGCCGCCGCACCCGGCGTGACTCGAGGATTCTCTGGCGTGGGCTGGCGGTCTCGGCGATGAAACGATCGCTGAGGTAGACGAGCGTGTCAGAGGTGAGCTTGTCGTCCCTGGCCATCAGGTATCTGAAATCGGGCTGTTCAGCCAGGTTGGGGCGACTGCTCGCCATGGTCTCGAGGATCCGCGTCAACGCGCCACGGCTGTTGGACACCAACGTGAGCTTGTCGCCGACCCACAACCACTGGTTTACGGCTCCGTCCTTGGAAAAAGAGTGTCGGACCCTCATTCCTTTCAGCGTATGCTCCTCGGTCGCGCCCCCGCCATGCTCGGCGAGGCGCTCTTTCGTGGCGAAATGGAGCGCCGCCTCGAACGGTGCGGTCGCCGTGACCTCGAACAGCACGGTCAGATCGGTGCCCTCGTTGACGTAGGGATCGCTGCCCACCACGGCCAGGCGCCGCACCACGCTGGGACCGATGGCGCGGGCGAGTTTGCTCCGCGTGAGGCCGAGCTGGGTGAGGTAGCGCGCGAACAGCCCAGGGCGCGTCGAGCGATTCTCCCAGATCCCGGCGAGCGGCGAGGCCCAGCCGTCGAAGGCGTCGGCCAGCTCAAAGGCGGAGCTGAGGCTCTTGGCGCGGAGGTACCAGAACTCCGCGGGAACATACTTGGCCAGGGGCTCCTCGGGCACCGGGTGTCCGAGCGCACCGAGCAGCTCTCGGAAGCGGTGGTCGCGCAGCGCGGGAGGTGTGAGGTTCGTGATCGGCACGAGGGGTCTCTTCGTGTCATCCCCCTCCGGCCATCTTGCCACGATGTGGAGGGCCTGCGCTAGGCTGCTCGAGCCGGAGAACACGCTCATGGTCTCGAGCAGGGAATCACGATGGATTGGTTGGTGACCAACCGTCTGCTTGCGTTGCTTGGCCTGCTTCGGGTCGGTGAGATAGCGCTCGATCACCCGTTGGCCGGCGAAGCTCATCCAGCTCGGGGCACCGTGAGGTGGGAGCCATCCTTCCTGGTCGGCGGCCAGCCAGTTGTGCTGTCGAAACCCGAGCTCACGAACCAGCAGTCGTGCCCAGCGTGAGCGCGTGGCAGCCTTCGCTGGCTCGGGCACAGTGCTCGTGGTCACAAAGGGGATGGACACCCCGCCTCGGCTCGGTCTTTCCCCATGGTCCGTGGTTGCCGGTGGCAGATGGAGCGTACCCGAGACCGGTGAGGCATGCGCCGTGCGCGGACGTCGCACGAATACCACTGCGGTGTCGGGCTCGAGCTGTTGCGTCGAGGACTTCTGCTCCCAGCCCAGCTGGTCGAGATCTCGCAGACCGAGCTGCACCACACTCGCCACACTGGGCACCGCGCCGCTCAGCACCACGAACGGTCGTTCCGTGAGCGCCAGGAGAACGGGATCGAGCCCAGCCAGCTCGAGCTCCAACTCGAGGATCTCCATCTCACCATCGATGGCGTAGCCCTTCGGCGTGGCGACGATTTCGGAGAGTTGGGTTGGGGCGGGCACCTCGGGGCAGTCGAACAGCTCTTCTGGTGGGGCAGGCTCGGCCTCGATGGCTGGCGTGGCGGCGGGCTTGGCGGGCGAGGTGCTGGTGGTCGACTTGGGGGTGGCGGGGGGCGGTGTGACCGGGGTGCAGGCCAGAACCACGGCGAGCGCCGAGAGGTGAAGAACACGGGCGACGGTGCGAGTCGGCATGGCAGCACCATACCCTGTGATAGCCGACCGAGAGCGCCTGAAGTCATGGTTGGTGGGGCAGAACGTCAGTTGGTTCTTGCCCCCGGATTTCGAGCGCCTGAAGGGATGGTTCGAGATGTGTTGACCCCTGGGCACTTGCCATCCTCGGCCTGTCCGGGCTGGCTCCACGAACTCCAGTCGAGGAGGAGTGTTCGACCTCGATTCCGGATCGTCGACTGGTCCGAAGTGGCAGGTGCCCGCGTCAGCGCGCGGCCGCCAGTGTGGCCGTGATCTTTGCGTCGTCCTCACGGCCGGAGTGGGAGCCGTCTTCCTCCCGTGATGCGAGCGCCAGACCAGCTTGGGGAGACCGCACGAGTCAACTCCCGCGGCGCGCACATGGCGTCGACCCTAGCGCGTCTGGTAAGGCAGGAAGCAAGGCCGGGAGCAGTTCTCCAAGAAGCTACCAATCGGCTGATGGAACTGGTGCCGGAGGTGCAGAGTGTCGATCTTGAGCGTGATGAGCTGCGGCAGCAACTCTCTGTGAGCGTGCGCATGCGCGGCTCACAGATCTCGATGGGGCCGCGTGGGCTCTCGGATGGTACCTTACGGTTTCTGGTACTTGTGACCTTGCAGCTCGATCCCGACGCCTGTGAAGTGCTGTGTATGGAGGAGCCAGAAAACGGCATGCACCCCGCGCGCATCCCTGCAGCAGTCGAGCTGTTGCGTGACTTCGCCGTCGAACCCTTCGACCCGATCGGTCGGGAAAACCCGCTCCGCCAGGTGATTCTCAATACCCACTCCCCTGATGTAGTTCGACAGCTCAGATCTGATGAGGTTCTCTTCGTTGATGCCGTGGACGGTCCATATGGGCGGACTGCAAGATTCTCGGCCATCGAGGATTGCTGGCGAAGAGCCATGCCAATCGTTCCACTGGCACGAATGGCGGACTTCATCGGAGGAGCACCTTTGGGAGCACGCGCCAAAGAACTCCAACTGCAGCTCAGATTCGGGTCTGCACAATGACCGATGGTCGGAACGACCTCAGCTTCGCGCTCTTGGCGGACGGGACATCGGACCGTGCCCTGCTCCGGATCCTGACCTGGTGCCTGCGGCAGCTCGACTCGAACGTGCGCTTGCCTACGCCACATTTCGAGCGTCGGGGCAGCGAAGACATCGAGCAATCCGTCTGCAGGCTGTTGGAAAGCTACCGTCCCCACTGCTCTTCGTGCACCGTGATGCCGAAAGGCTCGAGTGGGCAGAACGCAGGCGAGAGATCCCCGTGCTCGAACAGTTGGTGCCTGTCATTCCGGTGCGGATGACCGAGGCGTGGCTTCTGACAGACGAGTCCGCGATTCGTCGTGCCTCAGGGAATCCAAACGGCAAGGTGCGCCTGGACCTGCCGCCGGTCTCACGTCTTGAAGCTCTACCCGATCCGAAGGTAGAGCTGCATCGGCTCCTCAGGGTGGCATCAGAACTCACGGGACGGCGTCTCAAACGGCTCAATGAAGGGAGCGCTGTGCACCGCGTTGCGGAGTATACGGAGAGTTTTCACCAACTCAGGGAACTCTCCGCTTTCGTTACGCTCGAGGATGAGCTCCGTCGTGTCTACCCGACGGTGCGAAGAGGTGGGGCGAAGGCCGCGACCGACGCCGGGCGTTGAGACCCAAGCTTGCATACCGGCGTCCTTCGCCCTTGACCCGGTCCGTCTCTCACGAACAGGCCGAGCCGCGGCCCCCCGGTGTCGGCTCGAAGATCCGGGTCATGTGCTCGCACTGATCGCGTGCGTCGAGGGACTCGACATCCTCGTCTGCGAGCTCGGTTGGGACGGACTCCCGCGCCAGGTAGTTCTGGACCAGCGCGGCCAACTCCAGGGCGGAGACCGGTTGATGGTGCTCCACTAACCACTCGGTGAGCGCTCGCGCCAGCTGCGCGGCGGTGGGGCGCTGTTCGCGCTCGCGCACGACGGCTCGAGCGATGAGGGCGTCGAGGGAAGGATCGAGGTCGTCCCGGAAGGTGCTGAGCCCGCGATACTGAGCGCGCTCCACCAAGGCTACGGTCTGGGCCGGGGTCTCTCCCTCGAAGAGCTTGTGACCAGTCAGAAGCTCCCAGAGCACCGCGCCGGCCGCGAACACGTCGGCGCGACCATCCAGGGGAACCTGTTGGAGCACCTCGGGGCACAGGTAGGAGAACTTGCCCTTCACGATGTCCGAGTTGCTGCTCACCGACTTGGTGGCGGCCTTGGCCACGCCGAAATCCGCCACCTTCACCGTGCCGTGGCGGCTGATGAGCAGGTTGCCTGGGGAGATGTCGCGGTGCACGATCTCAAGAGCCCTGCCAGCTTGATCCGAGAGTGTGTGGGCGTAGTGCAGGCCCAGGCAGGCATCGCGGATCAAGAGCACCGCGATGCCCACCGAGAACACCAACCCCTGATCGAGGAGCCAGCGCAAGAGTTCCCGTGCGCTCGGGCCGTCCACGTACTCCATCACGATGAAGTAGCGATCGTGCCCAAACTGAGCGTCGTAGGCCCGGCCCAGATCGAGCACGCTGACGCAGTGCGGGTGCTCGATGTGAGCGCCGAGGCGGCCTTCATCGATCAGCATCTGCACGAAGTCACCCTTCTTCACCAGGTGGGGCAGGACGCGCTTGATGGCGACGTGCTTCTTCCAGCCAGCGATCCCGAGCGCCTCTCCGAGGTACACCTCGGCCATGCCACCGGCTCCGATGCGGCGCACGATTCGGTAGCGTGTTTCGGGCAATCGCAAGATGGGTTCGGCGCTCATGACAGCCGTCCCACGATAGCAGGGGGGAGGTGTTCTGCCAGGATCAGCCGCCCCCGGATACCCGTTGCTCTGCGCAGAAAGGTCACTTCTATCACCAGTCAGGATGCGGACTCCGATCGCTGGCCTTGATGTGGTCTTGTCCTTGGTGTAGGTCTGGCTGTGATGAAAGGGGCATGTCTAGTCCGCTTGACCACGCGGTTGGCCGCGGCGGGTGGGCTCCTTCTGCTGGCGCTGCCGGCTGGTGGCCAGACGGGTGACGATGAGCACACGGACGCCGGAGTTCCGCAGACTGCTGCGTCGGCCGAGCCAGTCCCTACCGTGCCGGCCGATCCGCGGACAGCCCAAGTGCGCGCGCTACTGGCGGGAACGCTAGACGTGAAAGTGTCCCCACAGTCCCTGTTCGAGATCCCGCTGGACGACGAAGCGGCATTGCAGATCGAAGCCACGCGGATTCGGGCGTTGTTGCGCGCTGTGGACGAGGCTGCCCGCGTCACCACGCCTGCTCCTCGCTCTCGCGGGGCACGCCCGGTGGTGGAAGCTCCCGATGCTGGGGGGTTGCGCGCCGAGCTCACGAAGCTCGACACCGAACTCTGGAACCAGCGTCTCGAGCTGGATCGCGCGCGCCTCGAGTTCTATGAGCAGACCCGGGATTGGCGGGCGGAGATGCTTGGTGCCCATGCCACGCGACAGGCCGAGGCGCGGCCCAAAGAAACCGAAGAGCAGCGGCGAGCTCGCGAAGCCGAGGCGGAGCGCGCGCGGGCGCTCGAAGCGGCGCGGGTGGCACGTTCGGAAGCCGAACGCGCCATCTCCGAAGAGCTGGCACGGCTGATTGTGCTCGAGTCCCGGATCGAGGAGTACCGCGACCAACTGGGCAAGGTTCGGGAGGAGCTGGCGGTGGTGCGGGAGACGGTGCTGGGTTGGCAACGCCGTGCCCGTGACGCCAAGAGCGAGGGGGCCTCGGAGGCCGACTCGACGTATGAGTCTCTGCGCCGGGCGCTGCGCGGTTTCCGCGACGAACTCATGCTTGCACAAAGGGTGCTGCGTGACTCGGTGACCCACATTCCCGCGCTGGGCTCCGACCCGCTGAAGGACATTCCGTCGGAGATCTCCACACAGGAGGTGAAGCAGCGTCGCGCACAGATCACCCGAGCCATCGCGGAGGTGCGAGGTATCGAGCTCATGCTGCAGGAGGAGCGTGCAGCCACGCTGCTGGATGAGATCGATGTGTTGAATCGAGAGCGGTTGGCACTGCTACCGTACCTTTCGGCGGCCAGGCGCCAAGCCATCACTGGGTTTGCCGCGGCCGGTTGGGATCAGGCCAGATCCGAGGTGCGGCATCTGGAGCTGATCCTGCGTCACCACGCTCACGTCGTGAACCGTTGGGTCAGTGCCGCTAAAGCCGGGCGCTTCGTGACGTGGCGCCACGCGATCGCCGTGTTGCTGCCCGTGCTGCTGCTGGTCGGCTTCTTGTGGGCACGAAGTAGGTTGCAATCCCTCCTCAAGTGGGGGGAACAGCGGCTGGAAGCACGCGATCGCGTCGAGCGGCGAACCAAGCCGAGCGTTGGCCTGCGTGGGATCCGGTCTCTGCAGAAGCTCCACCGGCCGCTCGAGGCGCTGGCGTTCTTCGCGTGTCTGTACTGGCTCGTGCCCCGACCAGCGCGAGGACTGCTCGAGGTTCAGCTGATTGTCTCGGTGGTGGTCTGGTCCCTGGTCGGATCTCTGATCATCCATGCCGTCAACGCATTGGCGGCGGTGGGCGGCGGGGTGCAGGTCACACCCGAGGACGCGAAAACCGGGGAGTTGCGGTTGCGCTCTTTGCGCGCGGTCGGGCGCACCGTGATAGCGTTCGCTTTGATCCTGGTGCTGAGTGCTCGGCTGGTGGGTGAGGGGACCGTGTACAGCTGGGTCTTCTCGACCTGTTGGTTCGCCGCGATTCCGCTCTTCTTCTGGTTGGTGAGGCTGTGGCAAGAAGTCGTGTTCGAACGCACGGAGCGGTCTCGCAGGAAGACCGCTCTGCAGAGTTGGATTCTCGAGAATCGCTCGGGATACAAGAGCTTCATTGCGGCCATGGTGGGTGCTGTGCAGCTCTTTCTCTCCGGGACTTCGAGGTTGTTCCGAGCCTGGGTGTCCGGTTTCGATCTGGTGCGGAGGATTCACGCCTACCTCTTCAAGAGGCAGATCGAGAGGCTGGGGGAAGGTCCGGCTCGGGCGGCGCTTCTACCTCTCGAGGCTGAGGCCGTGAAGATCTTGAGCCCGGAGTGGTTTTCCGCAGAGTGGCTGAAGTGTCCGGCTGATCCCCTCTGCGACGCCATGGTGGCTCGTGCCTCCACTCGTCCGGGGGCATTGATCGCCGTGGTGGGTCCGCGGGGGATGGGAAAATCTTCCCTCTTGCGGGCCGTGGCCGCCCGGGTGCATGGGGCAAAGCTGGTGGATTGCGTAAGCCCAGGGCAAGCCTTGGATGGGTGGGGCAAGGGCGAAGCCGCACCCTCACTTCTGCTGTTCGATGATGTCCATACCTTGATCGAGACGCGGATTGGTGGGCTCGCCAAGATTGATGAGCTGTTGGCATTTGCCCGCGTCCACAGCCAGCAGACCAGCTTCTTTTTTGCCATCGACGCCGCGATCTGGCCTCTGCTCAAGCGGGCCCGCGATGCCCGCCCGCTCTTCGACGAAATCCACGAGTTGTTGCCCTGGGGTGAGCGACAGCTGGGGGCGCTGATCGCCGAGCGCTCTGGTATGGCTGGCATCGTTCCGCAATACGATACGCTCCTCGAGGGGCAGCTTCCGGGGGCCGATGAGTTTGACCGTGAGGATGCCCTGGAGGCCAAGCGAATGGGCTACGAGCGCATGCTTTGGGATCACGTGGGGGGTAACCCGGGACTAGCCCTGGAGGCGTGGCGAGCGTCTCTGGGAAGGGACGGAGCCGGGCTGGTCCATGTGCGACCACTTCAAGTTCCGGATGCATCGGGTCTGGAAAGGTTGCCGGACACGTCGCTGTTCGTTCTTCGTGCCGTGCTTCAGATGGGGCCAGCCCAGGCAGCCAGCGTGGCTTATGCAACCCGGCTCCGAGAGGACGAAGTGCTTCAGGAATTCCGATTCGGAGAGGCACGAGGGTACTACGAGGTAGACGCCAGTCAGGTTCGTGTGGCATGGCCTTGGCTTCGCGCGGTGACGCGGCTTTTGCAGCGTCGCCATCTTCTGGTGAGCCGATGACACGTTCTCGCTTCTCTTGGCTCTTGGCGTGGGGTGGTGCCGCCGTGGCCTTGTCGGTGGCTCGGCCCGCGCGGGCTCAGGAGGCCACGGACTTCGGTCGGTTGGCGGAGTTCATTCGCTGGGGTGGAGTTGCGGCCTCAGTGTTCGTGGTGATAGGCGCGGTCTTTCTGATCCGTGTGGTCGAGACCTCGGGTGATCGTTTGAGTCTGCGCTTCTCGAATCGCAGACCCACCATTCAGAAGATTCAGACCACGATTCGGTTCTTCGTCTACATCGCTACCATCGCGGTGGCCGCGACCTTGAGTATTCGACTCGATCCGACCGCGCTCACGGTGATCGGCGGCGCGCTTGCGTTCGCTGTGGGTTTCGCGCTGCGTGATCTGGTGGCATCGTTCATCGCTGGGGTCACCATCATGTTTGATCGGCCCTTTCAGGTCGGTGACCGCGTCTCGTACGGGGGTGAGTACGGAGACATCATCAAGATTGGACTGAGGAGCGTGCGCATGAACACGCTCGACCACAACATCATCACCATCCCGAACAACAAGGTGTTTACGGACGTGACGTCGAGTGGCAACTACGGTGCTCTCGAGATGCAGGTGGCGATGGATTTCTACATTGGGATCGATCAGGATGCGCGGCGGGCCGCAGAGATCATTCGCGAAGCATGCCTGAGTAGCCCCTACGTGTTCCTCGAACAACCGATCCCCGTGCTGGCAAAGCAGGTTATCTACCAGGAGTACGTTGCGGTACACCTGAAGGCGCGGCCCTATGTCTTTGACTGCAAATACGAGAAGCCCTTCGAGACTGACGTGCATCTGCGCGTGCTCGAGGCCTTCCGTGCACAGCGAATCTTGCCTCCCTCGGTTCTGCATCGTTCGCTTGGAGGTGATGAGTCGAATCGGCGCGAGGTCGAACCAGCCGGGCAGCGTGAATCTTGAGGCGTCAGGGGCGGGCGTTCGAGGTTCCACAAAGCTCGCGAGTTTTTGGCCGAATGCGGGTCAGCTTGCTCGCGTGAGCGGAGGTGGGGGTGTTCGAATTCGGTCATGCCAGGCTTCGGGTTTGCTTCAAAATGCTCCCCGGGACTAGCAAAGCCTTGCGAGGATAGCGCTGCACTGTAGCCTCCGGGCCCCCCCATCATGCCTACGCGCAATGCACCCCAGTTCCTCCGCCTTTCGACCAAGCCTACGCCAACGTGGCTCGCCGCACTCCTCGCTGCCGTCGGTGCCACCACCGGTTGCCTCAGCGAGTCTGGCTCCTCCGCGCCTTCGGACTCGGCCGGGGCGTCTGGGGCCGCCGGGGAGGATAACCAGGCGGGAGCATCCGGCAGCGCTGGTAGCGAGGCCATGGGTGGCTCCTGCAACCCGCTCGGCTTCGAGGTGCCGACGCCGAGCGAGGTGACCACCTGTGATGGGGAGTTGCCCGAGCAGTTTGCTTGGGAAGCCTCGGGGCCGCTGCTCGCTCCGATCTCCGACCAGCGGCACGAGCTGGTGTCGATCAAGGATCCCACGGTGGTCTTCTTCGAGGGGCGCTGGCACGTTTACGCGACCACCGCCAGCCAAAGCGGCGCGTGGAACATGGTGCATGTAAGCTTCACCGACTGGGCCGAGGCTTCCTTGGCCACGCCGTATTACCTCGACGACAACCCCGCCCTCCGCGGTTACCACTGCGCCCCCCAGCTCTTTTACTTCACCCCACAAGACAAGTGGTACCTCGTCTATCAGTCCGGGCCCCCGCAGTATTCGACCGCCGACGATCCGGGTGATCCTGCCAGCTGGACTGCACCGAAGAGCTTCTTTGCGGCGGAGCCAGCGATTGTCACGGAACACAAGGGAACCGGCGGGTGGCTCGACTTCTGGGTGATCTGCGACACCGAGCGCTGCCATCTGTTCTTCACCGACGACAACGGCAACTTCTACCGCTCGGAGACCGCGCTCGCGGACTTCCCGGAGGGCTTCGGGGAACCTTTGCTGGTGCTCTCGGACACCAAGGCCAATCTCTTCGAGGCCGCCCATGTCTATCGGTTGAAGGGGGAAGAGCGTTACCTTGCCGTGATTGAGGCCTTCGGTCCTACCGGGCGCCGCTACTATCGCTCGTTTCTGGCGGACACGCTGGACGGAGAGTGGACACCCCTTCGGGACAGCTGGGCCGACCCCTTCGCGGGCGCCAACAACGTCACCTATGGCGAGTGCGGCGGGCGGTGGTCGGGGGACATCAGCCACGGAGAGCTGCTAAGAGACGGGTTCGATGAGACGCTCACCGTTGATCCCTGCCGGCTACAGTGGCTCTACCAAGGCGTGGATCCGCTGAACTACGCCGCCGACTACTCGCAGATCCCTTGGCGCCTCGGGCTTTTGTCGCTGACCTCGGGAGCCCCGAGCGCAGACTGAGCCACTTTCCCTTCTCTAGGTGCTGCGCCTTCGTGGTAAGCCGCCGCCCGCATGTCCAAGTTCTGTCATGGTCTCGCGGGAACGTCGGTGGGGCTGCTCTTTGTGTGCCTGGTCGGGCCTCGGGTCGCCGAGGCTGCCTGTGATGTCGATGAGTGTCTCGAGCTCTGCCGCGAGAATTGCCTCCGAGCCACGACTGCCAGCCCTGGGTGGGACTGTGAGCACTCGTGTTCGCAGGCCTCCTGCGACAACGAGACGGCCTGCGAAAATAGGCTCGGCTATCGGCCCACCGTGCACGGAGGCGCGCACCTCGCCTATGGGCTCGGTGCGGGGTTGGTCCCGAACGCCGTCCAGTCTGGCTTCCGACATCACCTGGAGCTCGCGGCCACCCTCGGTCCAGGGAAAGACAGACTCAGTCTCGGCAATGGGTTCACAGGCAGCCTCGCGCCGACCACCGGACTGCTCTTCGGCGCCTCGGGGATGCTGGGCCTCGGCTCGAGCCCGAGCTACGCCTTGGTCGAAGGTGGTTATGGGCAGGGGCTCCTGGCAGCCATCGGTGGGCTGGTGGGGGCCGGGTTACGCTTTGGCGAGCACCGCACCGCCGTGGTCGGGTTGCGCGTCAATGCCGACGTGCTCTTTCTCAACGTCGGGGTTCGTTTCCTCTCAAGCTTCGAGGAGAACCCCGATCTGGTGGCGCTGTTCCTGATCGGCCTCGGGCGGTACTGAGTTGGGGCGCCGGGCGGCCGCTCGTTGGCCCCTTGCGCCCCGAGTCTCCGCAGAAAATCTACCACAGTCAGAATAATCCGCCTTGGGTGAAGAGCCTGACCCTCACGGCCAGCCAAAGGGCTGTTTTGCACCGATTTTCCCGATGGGCCTCATCGATCGGGCAGGGCAAAAGAGACGGGATCTTGGGTGCCTTGCGCCCATCGTTCCTCGTTTCTGGCTGGGTCGTGATCGGTTCTGCCGTCGGGTACATTAATGTGAACCGTTCGCGTCTAGAGGAACGACCTCCAGCGAAGCTGCACCGGGCCTGGTCCCAAGGTTCGGCTTCGCAACTGCCCACGGACACACTATGACCCTCCTCCGAAGACTCCCCACCACCGCCCTCACCCTCACCTGCATGAGTCTCGTGCTCGCCTGCGGCAGCAGTGACACGACGGGCGAGGCAACAGAGGTCGGCGGCACCACCGGTGTCGCTAGCGGTGGCACGGCCGGAGCGGTGCAGAATGGTTCGGGGGGCTCGCTAGGTGGCGCTACCACCGCCTCTCTAGGTGGGAGCGGTCCTTCTGCGGGAGGACAGCAGGCTGGAGGCACCTTGGGAGAGGGTGGTCGTGGCGGCGCGCCGACGGGAGGTACGGTCTCGGCGGGTGGCGTCGTGTCGGCGGGTGGTACGGGCCAGGGTGGCACCGTGTCCCAGGGTGGCGCGGTCTCAGCGGGCGGCAACGACGGCGTCGGCGGTAACGATGGCGTCGGCGGTAACGATGGGGTCGGCGGTAACGATGGCGTCGGCGGTAACGACGGCGTCGGCGGTAACGATGGCGTCGGCGGTAACGATGGGGTTGGCGGTAACGATGGGGTCGGCGGTAACGATGGGG
>CAYNEY010000052.1:29998-39163 GCA_964396375.1 uncultured Polyangiaceae bacterium
GTAACGATGGGGTTGGCGGTAACGATGGGGTCGGCGGTAACGATGGGGTCGGCGGTAACGATGGGGTCGGCGGTAACGATGGGGTTGGCGGTAACGATGGGGTTGGCGGTAACGATGGGGTCGGCGGTAACGATGGGGTTGGCGGTAACGATGGGGTCGGCGGTAACGATGGGGTTGGCGGTAACGATGGGGTCGGCGGTAACGATGGGGTCGGCGGGGCAACCCAAGGAACCGGACTGGCGTGTGGGCAACAACCCGGCGATCCGCCCCTGGCTTTCCCCTGCGCCGAAGGTTTTGCCCGCATGGCTTCCGGTGGCCGGCTGGGCGAGGTCGTGCACGTGACCAACCTGAACGACTCGGGTGCGGGCTCCTTCCGCGATGCGGTGAGCCAATCGAACCGGATCGTGGTCTTCGACGTGGGCGGTGTCATCAACATCGACACGCGGGTGGTGGTAAAGAGCAACATCACCATTGCCGGCCAGACCGCCCCGGGTGGAGGCATCACCATCTACGGCAACGGCGTTGCGCTCAACGGCGATGATGGCGGTGGCAATGTCATCATGCGCTACCTCCGGATCAGGATGGGGGAAAACGGCGACAGCGGCAAAGATGCGGTCTCGATCTCGCTTGGCGAGAACTACATGTTCGATCACCTCTCCATCTCCTGGGGACGGGACGGCACGCTAGATGTCAACGGCACGCCCATCGACAACCTCTCTTTCCAGGAGTGCATCATCTCTCAGGGCATCAACCTCGATAACCACTCGACCGGAGGTTTGATGCAGCCCTCGGGGGTGGATGGTCACTGGTCGATGATCCGCTCGCTTTACATCGACAACAAGACCAGAAACCCGAAGGCCCGCGGTCGCCACGAGTTCATCAACAGCGTGCTGTACAACTGGGCGGAGCACGGCTACATCATGGGGGACACCGAGGGTGGGGTTTCGGAGTGCAACCTCATTGGTAACTATTTCGTGTATGGGCCAAGTAGTAATTCCAATACCCACATCACCGGCACCACCTCGTATTTTCACGTGTACGCCGAGGACAACTGGGTCGATTCGAATACGAACGGAGCGCTCGACGGGAGCCTGCTCACCGACTACAAGACCGCCACCGTGGTCGACACCCCCTTCGATTACCCGGCGGGGGTGACCGGGAAGCTGTCGGCCGCCGACGCCCTCGCCCATGTGGCAGACCACGCCGGGGCCTCCTTGGTGCGTGACGCCGTCGATGAACTCCTGATCTCAGAGTTGCGTTCGAACGGTACCGAAGGCCAGATCATCACCCGGGAGTCAGACAACGGGATCCCGAACAACGTGGGCACGGTGGAGGGTGGAACGGCGCCGGTCGACACCGACCAAGATGGGATGCCCGATGTCTGGGAGACCACGCGGGGCCTCGATCCGAACAGCCCCGACGATAGCAGTGACGACGACGGTGATGGGTACACCAACATCGAGGAGTACCTGAGCTGTCTGGTCGGTGAGGGCGACTGCTGAGCGGTGCGGCAGTCCTCAGCTCGGCTGGGGCGCGGGTTTTCGCCAGCGCTCGGCGAGCAGGAGGAAGGCAGGCAGGAGCAAGACCACCGAAAGTAAGCAGGTGAGCTCGCCCAGCACTGCCACCAGGCCGAAGCTGCGCACGGCGGGGTTCACCGATTGGAGCAGCGCCAAGTATCCGAGGATGGTGGTCAAGCTGCACAGGATGACCGCTCCACCGGTTTCGCGGACGATGGTCACGAGCTGCCCAGGCTCACTGATCCGCCAGCGGTGCACCAAGTTCACCGCGTAGTCGACGCCGATCCCGAAGGTGATGGGGATGGCGATGAAGTTGAGGAAGTTGAGCTTGATGTCGAACAGGTACAGGCTGGCACCGAGCCCAGCGATCCCGATGCCAAAGCCGGTGAGCACCAGCCCAGCCGACAGCCAGCCGTGCTTGGACCGGGCGAAGGTCAGGATCACCACCAGCAGGGTGAAGAGCCCCGCCAAGGACACTGCGCGGGGTGACTCCGTGATCACCGCCGACAGCATGTCCGCGAAGATCACTGAGCGTCCGCTGCCGTGGATCACCTCGCCGTTCGGGAGCGTCACCACCCGGTAGCTGTCCGCCCAACGCAGGAGGTACCGCAGATCTTTGACGCTCTGTCCCTCGGTGGGCACGATGTACACGATCCGCCCGCGGGTGCCGTCGCGCTCGGTGAAGGGGCGAGCCATCCGCTCCGGCAGATCGTCGATCCCGAAGGGTGTGAGATCCTTCGGGGGAAGGTAGCGCGAGAGCTCCTCCCAGTCCTTGGCTGGCAGCTTGCCGAGTTCGTGGGCTCGGGTCAACCGGCTGCGGATCTCGGCGAGCAAGGCCAGTTTTTCCGGCTGTTGGTCGGGGATGAAGTCGAAGATCGACACCACCCTGTCGAAGGCTGGGGGTTGACCCGAGGCCAGGCGCCGTTTCTCGAGCTCGGCCAAGAGAGGCTTCACCTGGTCGAGCCGGTCGGTCATGATGGCCATGCCGTCTTGGCCCACGCGCCCCGTGATCTTGGTCATGCCGCGCCCCAAGCGGTTGGCCGCGCTCTCCACGGCCGAGTCGTCATTCTCGAGGTTGCTCAGACGGTACTCGAGAGGATCGCGGGCGATGTAACGGACAGCGGCGGCGGTGCTGGTGACGCCGAGGAGCAGCGCTACCCCGACCATCAGTTTGGGAGGGATCCGCCCCACCAAGAGCGAGAACGGGACACCGAAGGGGATCCCTCGATCGACGAAGCGGAGCAGCCGTCCGCGCCAGCCGGGCACGGATTGCCCGGTGCGCTCCGGGGAGAGACGATCGAAGAGGGCGAGCAGGGGAGGCATCAGCCAGTAGTTGGCGACCCAGCACAGCAGCATGCCAATGCCCCCGATCACGCCGAAATCACGGAACCCACGGAAATCCGTGGCGGCCAGCGAGGCATAGCCGGTGCCGGCGGCGATCGAGACTGATAAGGTGGGGATCAGGGTATCCCGGTAGGAGAGGAAGAGCGCCTGAGTGACGTCGGCGTGAGCCCTGCGCGCCTCACCGTAGCGCGCCCGAAGCAGGATCCCAAAGTTGATGCCGTTGCCGAAGATGATCGAGACCAAAAAACCGCTGGCGGTGTTCAAATGCCCGATCAGAAGCCGGGTGGCCGCGAAAGTGTAGAGCACCCCGGTGCCGATGGCGAGCGCCATGGTGAGCACCGCCCGCAGCTTCAAGAAGAAGATGAAGTCGATGGCGAGGATCATCGCCACCCCGGCGATGCCGACGTGGACCAGATCATTTCTGATCACTCCATACTGCTCTTTGCTGGTGATGAGATCTCCGGTGAGCCCGGTGCGCAGCGAGGGGTGGAAGGAGCTTGGCTCGAGCTTCTGGATGACGGCCTGAACCTTGTTCGCGAGCGCGCGGCTGCCTGTCAGATCCCCGCCCGGGATCGGCGTTCGTACCATCACGATCAGCCGCGTTCCCGCCTCGTTCATGTTGTAACCGTCGGGGAAGGGTGGCCCGCCCTTTTTGTGTTTCGCCCGCTCCGCGTCGATCTCCTTCATGATCGCGTCGCGGGTCGGTGGAGCCTCCTCTTCCTCGTCGTCATCCAACACCGAGCCGAAGATTTGCCGGCCGAAGGTCTCCTCGATCCGATCCCGGATCCGGGTCAACTGTTCGACGGAGAGGCTGAGCGCCTGGCGCGGCTCGACGAAGTCTCGCGTGGCATGGATGCCGTTCTCCGCGCTGCCCACCCAGTCGGGGCCGAGGGCGCGAAGCTCCGGGACCAACGCGTCGGAGAAGCGCTGGAGGGCGTTGCGATCCGTGCCATCGATCACGACGGCTAGGCTTGAGACCCCCGGGGTGCGCGCCGAGACCCGGCGCAGCTCGACCACGCTCGGCTTGTTCTCGGGGAGTAGCGCATCGAACCCGGTGTGCAGATCGAGGCCCCGCGCCAGGATGTAGGCTGGGAGCGCCAGGGCGACGGCGGCGCCGAGGAAGAGCCATGGCCGGCGGACCTGCGCCTGCACCAGCTCCCACAGAAACTTCTCGAATCGCGTTCTAGGCACGTCGGCTCCTTCTGCTCGCCATGGGTCGCTCTTTTATCCCATGCAAGATCAGATCCACCCAATAACCGATCCTCGGCTCCTCGACCACCTCCCGATGGACCAGCACCGAAGTCAGCACGGTCGAGCCGAGCAGCTGGATGGCCTCGGCCACGGCGAGCACGCTCTTCACCTCCCCCCGCGCGATGGCACGATCCGCGATCGGCTGGTGCCAGCGCATCCGCTCCATGTCCACATTTTTTGCGAGCTCAGCCAGCTCCGGTGAGGTGGTTTCGGTGAGCCGCATGCGCACCAAGGCCTGCCACAATGCCGTGCTCATCAGGGTGACGAAGCGCAACCCCAGCGCTACCAGATCGCCACGCAGAGTTCCCGTGTCTGGAGCCTCACCGAAGCTCGCCGCGAGGTGTGCGTGAGCGGCTGCGCGGGCCAAGTCGAGCTTGGTGCCATACCGCCGATAGATGGTGGTCTTCGCGATGCCGACCCGTGTCGCCACCACCTCGACACTGAACGCTGCATAGCCGACCCGGGCTATCTCCTCCAGCGTGGCCCCGAGGATCGCCCGGGTCCGCCGCTCGTGCTCGGAGCGCGGCGGCTTCAGTGTGGCGCTGAGGGGTGTTGCTGCGGCGCTCTTCTGTGTTGCTGCAGCGCCCTTTGGTGTTGCTGCGGCGTTGTGGGGACCAGCCCTGCTCTTGGCAGGTGTTGCACCCTGGACGCGACACGGAGCTTTGGCGTGGGGAGGGCGGGGCACAGGCGGCGTTATCGCCAATTTTCGGCGCTCTCGCAACTCGTAGTTGCATTCTTGTTGCAACGCGGGGTGATGATAGCTGGCCCAAGCCCCCGCCTGAAATCGATAACCATCGAATATTATGCAGCTTGTTTGCTCTGGGTGTGAGGGTCTCCCTCGGCGGGCTTGACCGAACACCTTCACAGAGCTAGCAGAACGCAACTCGGAGTTGCGGTTCTCTCGGTGCGCTCATGACCCCTGATCCTCGCTCGACATTTCCTTCTGGTGTTTTTGCGACCAGGCTTGACGCCGCGCTTGCCATCGCGGTGGTGCTCGGGGCTGTGCTGCTGCTCGCGGTGCAGGGGCTCCTCAGTCGAGGTCGCCGTGGCCCCACCTTCGAGCGCCTGCTGCGCGCTGGCAGCGGCGTGCTTCTGACGCGCGGAGTGATGCAAGCAGGCTATGAGGCTCTTCAACCTCTCGGCCGCTTCCTGCTCGCGCGGGGGGTCTCGCCGAACAGCATCTCGCTCGCCGGCGCCGGTTTGGCGTCGCTCGGCGGTCTCGCGATCGCGGCGGGCAGCTTTGGGCTGGCCGGGACCCTGCTCTTGCTCGCAGCCGTTTCCGATGCCCTCGATGGGTTGGTGGCGCGGCTCGGTGAGGGAGGAACCCGCGCCGGGGCGGTGCTCGACGCCATGCTCGACCGCCTCGCTGAGATCGTGGTCTTCGTGGCCGTGGCCTTCTCCTTTCGATTTTCGCTCGGGTTCAGTATCATCGCGATCGCGGCGCTGATCGCGTCGCTGATGAACAGCTACGTTTCGGCCAAGGCCGAGCGCTATCAGATCACCATCCCCGACGGTCTGATGCGACGCGGCGAACGGAGCGCTTGGGTCATCGTCGGCTGCCTGTTCTCGGCACTGCAGCAGCTCACGCCCTGGTCCGAGGCCGCCTTCGTGCCTCTGTTGATCGCCACCAGCGCCATCGCCGTGGGCTCCTCGATCTCAGTCATGACTCGAGGCCGCGCGCTGCTTGGTGCGCTCGACACTGCTGACCGCGCTCGATCCGGCTCAGTGCGGCCACCCATGGCCTTCGGGCCGCGACACTGGTTTCTCGCCGGGCTATTCGTGTACGTGCTGGTGGTGACCGGCACTGATGGCGTGCGGCTCGAGCTCATGCTCGGTCTGCTCGGGTTCGTGGCGCTGGGATTCGTCAAGAAGCTCCTACCCTTCTTGGATCGGATGGTTCCCTACACGCTGTTCGTCGTAGCCTACGATGCCCTCCGCTATCTTCGTCCGCATTTCCTGCGCGCTGAGCGGGTCGCCACCTGCAGCGTCCGTGAGCTGGAGCTCTGGCTCTTCTCGGTCGGCGATGGGCTGACCCCAGGGGAGTGGTTGAGCGCGCGGGCAACACCTGCCGCCGATCTCACCTTCGCCGCGCCCTACTTCGTCTTCGTGTACGTGGTGCTCGGCTATGCGGTGTTTCTGTTCTTCCGCGATCGTGAGCGCATGAGCCGCTTTCTCTGGGCATTTCTCCTGGCAAACCTGCTCGGATTTGCCACTTGGCTGGTCTTTCCGGTGGCGCCGCCTTGGTACGTCCACGCCCACGGATGCGCAGTCAATCTGAACGCCCCGGCCTCCGCAGCTGGCCTCGAGCGGGTGGATGCGTGGCTCGGGATCGACTACTTTCGCTCTTTCTACGCCAAGTCGACCTTCGTGTTCGGGGCGATGCCGAGCCTGCACTGTTGCTATCCGATGATCGGGCTGCTCACCGCCTGGCGGCACATCACTTGGCGCACCCGCCCGCTTCACATCGTTTATGTGCTGTGGATGTTCGCGGCCTCCACCTACCTCGATCACCACTACTTGGTCGACGGGTTGGTGGGGTTCGCGGTGGCGGGTCTCGCGGTGTTCGTGGTCTCGATCTTCACGCGAGAAGCTGTGACCCGACGCACCTCGGATCGCCCCCCGCCCAGCCAGATCGCGGTTGCCGGCGTGCCCTCCTAGGTCAGGGGCCGGACTTCTCGGTCGCCGTCCCCGACAGCGGCTCCGGGCCAAGCTCGCCGTACAGTCCTCGTCGAATCTCGTCACGTTGGGCGGCAGCGGCCCCACAGTGCAGGCCGTCGTTGGCGGTTACGGCCTCGACCAGTGACACCCCGACCTCCGCCTCCCCCGCCGCCACCACCGTGGCTCCAGCTCGGCGCAGCGCGGCGGCGTCACGAAGGTGTGTGCAGCGAGCCAGAACGGAGAGCTTGGGGTTGAGGCGCCGCGCGGTTCTGATCACTTCGGCGGCGTCCTCGACGTCCGCGCTCAGAATCAGACTGCTCGCGCGGGCTACCCCGATTTCTTCGAGTGTTCCCGAGCGCAGGACATCACCATACACCGCGTCTCTTCCGAGCTCTTTGAGTCTGCGGATGGTCAAGAGGTTCAAGTCGACGATGGTCACGGTCTTGCCGCGCTCGGTCAACAGCCGCTCGACGATCTGACCGACTGGGCCATACCCGACCAAGACACAATGGTTGGGATCCGGAGTTGGTTCTGCGGCCTGGGGTGCGACAGCTCTCCCTTGGCGGGTCGAGAGCCCCAGCCGGCGCGCCATTCGGTAGAGGGTAGGATTGAGCGCGATGGACAGGATCGAGGCGGCAATCAGCGCATTCCAGCCGCTGTCCGAGAGCAGTCCGAGGCTGCGCGCCACCGTTCCGAGGATGAAGCTGAACTCACCCACCTGGGAGAACGCAGCCCCGACCGGGATGGCTGCGCCGAGGGGGAGACCGAGGGCGCGTACCGTGAGCGTGGCGGCCACAGGCTTGATCAGGATCACCACCAACAGCACGACCAACACCAGGTGCGGCTCCTCGATCAGGCTCTTCGGATCGAACAGCATGCCGATCGAGACGAAGAACAAGACGGCAAACGCGTCGCGCATCGGCACGGCATCCGAGGCCGCGCGCGCCGCAAACTCGGAACGCCCCACGGCAAGTCCTGCCAAGAAGGCACCGAGAGCCATGGACACGCCGAACAGGCTTGCGGAGCCGACGGCGATCCCGAGGGCGAGCACCAAGATCGCCAGGGTGAAGAGCTCGCGAGAGCGCGTGCGTTCGATGCGCTCGAGCGCGGAGGGGAGGATGAAGCGACCGAGCACGATCACCACCGCGACCAGGCCGACGATCTTGAGCGCCGCGATCCCGAGGGCCAGGGTTGCATCCGCTTCTGCGGCGGTCGAACCACCAAACCAGATCGGCAACAGAATCAGCGCGGTCACTGTCATCAGATCTTCGACCACCGTCCAGCCGATCGCGATGTGCCCGATCCGTGCGTGCAGATCGTGGTGCTCACCGAGAACCAACGCCATGACCACCGTACTCGCGACCGAGATCCCCATCCCGAGCACGAGGCCCGAGGCCCAGGACCAGCCGAAGAATCGCAACAAAAAAGCCAGAGTGAAGGTCGAGAGCGCGCTCTGGATCAGCGCTCCGGGAAGGGCAATCTTCCAAACGGCGACCAGCTCACGGAGATGAAACCGAAGCCCAATTCCGAAGAGCAGGAGGATGACGCCAATCTCCGCGAACTGCTCGGCGATGACTCGATTGGCGACGAAACCCGGGGTAAATGGGCCGAGGGCGACTCCTGCGAGGAGGTACCCCACGATCGGCGAGAGCTTGAGGCGCACGGCTCCATAGCCGAGGGCGAGCGCGCCCGCGAGGCCGCCAGTGAAGGTGAGGATGACGTCGAGGTTCTGCATAGAACGCAGGGTAAGCTTCGGTTTGTCGAGGGTATCGTGTCAACGAGACGATGAAGTGGCTCGAACCCTGGACACGATGGGCCTTGGGCTGGCTTCACCAGCGCAGGCTTTCGGCCGACCATGGGGCCGCGAGGCCTCGCAACTCCGAACCAATGCGGCCAGCCTTGCACGGCCTGACTTCACCGTCGAGATCCACGACACGGCGTGTTTGCGGTGCACTGCCACCCGCGTGACAGTCTCGCTCGATAGTCGGGCCGGATCGAGATCGTTCTTGATGCTGGTCCCTCGCGGAAACGGCGAGTGCCGCTGAGGATCCCAGTCGGGGCTCTGGTCTGCACAAATTCGCAACGTGGTTCTGGTTGCGTCATCGGTTCCCGATCGGTCAGCACGATCGGGGGTCTGCCGCCCTGCGCGGCTCCGTGCCGGAGCTGGGGCACCCCACGCGTCACCGTCATTGCCGGCACGGCCCGGACTCGAGAGCATCATCGGTTCAGATGGCGACCGTGAGATGTCGCTCAACGACGGTGCCGATGACGCTCTCTCGTCCGGTATTTCTGGAAGAGAAGGGCACGTGAGATGGCGATGGGAGTTCGACGAGATTCTTCCGGGTCGTGCCGGCTCCCATCACCATCGAGCGGGCGACGCGCGGCAAATGAGCTA
>CAYNEY010000053.1:0-21936 GCA_964396375.1 uncultured Polyangiaceae bacterium
CTCACCTGCCATGCCGGCCTCACCTGCCATGCCGGCCTCACCTGCCATGCCGGCCTCACCTGCCATGCCGGCCACAGCTACATCGCCGCCCCAGCCGAAGCTACCGCCTGCACCAGCCTCCCCGCCGATGATACCGCTACCTCCGGGCCCACCGAATCCGCCTGCACCCAACAATCCGCCCTGGCCCACAACGATCGCGCCACCAACACCCGCGCCGCCTTGGGCCATCGCGCCGCCCAAACCTGAGCTAGATGCTCCACCAATACCCATCGCCCCGCCGGAATCGGGACCCGATGTACCACCGGTGCCTATCAACGCGCCTCCCATACCCTCGCTTCTGCCCCCGGATCCAGGTGAGGAGACACCGCCAATCCCATCTGTATCCGTACCGATTGCGGGAGAGCCACCGTGCCCAAGCTCGCTGCCTGAGTCATTGGCCCCCTCATCCAGGTCGTCCGTGGCCGGATCGTCCGGCTGAGGATTGATGACACAACTGACCACCCAGGCGCTGACGAGCAACGCCACGGCCGAACTGCGCCACATCAACCGGTCCATGTCAGCCCCCCCAACCTAGCATGGAATGGGCCAGGCCCCAACTGGGGATGTGTGCACAAAAGGGGCTCGGTCAGCTCCGCCGTGGCACAATTGGCACAGTTCCCTGGACAGAGCTGTCGCTCTAGGCCTGCTCACTCCTCGATTTGGCGAGCCGGGCATCGAAAAACTGCTGGAGGGCCTCGGACAGATCTGGAGGATCGGCGGCGAGCCCCTTCTGGATCTCCTCGAGTTGAACCTGAAGTTCAGCCAGCGCTGCCGCGATCGGTCCCGCGTTGGTGGCGAGAATGTCCCGCCAAATCATCTCCGATGGACCTGCCACGCGGGTAATATCGGCGAAGGCGGGACCGGCGGTGGCTGTTGCTTCCGCGCGGCTGGCAGCGTTGAAGAGACAGCTTGCCACCAAGTGCGGTAAATGGCTGGTGAAGGCGACGGCGCGGTCGTGCGCCGCAACGCTCATCTCTACCCGACGGGCCCGCACTAGCCGGAGCAGCTCCTGCACTCTATCCAGCGCCTCTCGGTTCGCTCCCTCGGGGCACAGGATCCACGGACGATCGACGAAGAGTTCCGGATCGGCGGCCAAGAAACCGGACGCTGCCTTCCCCGCCATCGGGTGCCCTGGCACAAACCAAGCAGACCCCAAACCTAACTTTCCCGCTGCGGCAGTGATCGCGCTCTTGGTCGAGCCTGTATCGGTCACCGGAACTGACTGCCCGAGCCAATTCGGCAGCTCTTCGATGATGCTCGAGATCGGCAGGCTTAGCACCACCAGGTCAGCATCCAGCCGCGGCCGCTGGTCTGGGGGAAGCTCGAGTGCCACGCGATGGGTGGCCAGGGCTGCCAACTCAGGGAGCGCGAGAGCCGCGGCACGGTCGACGATGGTGAGCCGGATTTCTCCAGAAGCTTGCTTCAAGGCTCGGGCGATCGACCCTCCGATCAGCCCACAGCCCACGACCACCACCTGCCTCATCGACGGACTACGGCCCCGATCTGTCTCAGGCGATTGGCGAGTTCGACACCCTGCTCCCACGAGAGTGTGGCTGGGACTGCGGGCAGCCCATTCGATGTGCCCACCCACACTCGCAAGATGACGCCGTCGGCTCCCGCTCCTACAGCCGCACCCGCGACCGCCTCACAGTAGCGCGCGCGCTGGGCGATGGTGGGCACGTCGATCACGATAGGAAGGTGAGTGCGCAGCTTGGCGCGCGCGATGGCAGCGATCTCGAAGGTACGAGCGCCGTTCGGGTACTCGCCCCCTGCCTCTAGCAGCACCACATGACCTTCATTACGCTCGAGCTCCCGTTCCGCCGCTCCGATCCAAGTCCGCGCACCCCAGCTCGGGCTGCGTTCGACGAAGGAGAGCGGGAACCGGCGCTCCTTCGGCTGGGGGTGGAGGGAGACGCAGGCGAGCGAGCCGATGGTTTCTGGGGTCACGCGACCACGCCAGACTGCCGCATCGAAGGGACGACCTGCCACCAACCGGTACGGGACATCAGTCGTGGGTGGCAGCGCGCCTCCCGTGCCAAGAAACGAGGAAGGTGTATCCTCGGCGACTGGCTCGATCGCGATCCACGGTGTGGCCCCGCCAATGGTGCCCCACGCTCCCTCGACCAATGTGGGCTCGGCGCGAAAACGCCGCGATGAGAGGCGAAGGGGCTCGGTGACGCGCACCACCTCCACCACCCCGTCGAGTTCACGCACCACTGCCACGTGCTCGTCCCCGACATCCCCCACCACACCGAGGATCGTGCACTCTTGCCCGCTCGAGCGGTGCACATCGAACCCGGACTGAACGAGGAACGCGATGACTCGCTCGACAGACACCTCCTCGACCTGGCTATCCATCACAATGATCATGGGACCCTTCAAGTTACACCAAATCCCTGGGGGACGGGACAACTCGGGGATGCTTGGGTGGGGCTTGGGGTGGGCGGCCGACGGAGCCGAACCGACTAGTGCAAAAAAGACCCGCATCCCCCGGTTCCCACCCGGTAGCCGAAGACGAGTCCTGGCCAAATGGCTGGGAGGAGAATATCCTCCGGGGGATCCATCTGGTGCATCGTCCCTGACCGTCCCGTTTGACTCCTGTCCCCATGAAATCCAACCCGCCCATTCCCGTAGGTCAGCTCGTAGCGGGCAAATACCGGTTGCTCGAGGTCATCGGAGAAGGGGGGATGGGCGTCGTGTATCTGGCAGAGCACGAGCTGATCGAGAAGCGGGTGGCCCTCAAGGTGCTGCGTCCGGAGTACTCGAGCCGTTCGGAGCTGGTCTCCCGGTTTCAGCAGGAGGCGATCAGCGCCTCACGGATCAAGCATCCGAATGTGTTGGATGTTTTTGACTTTGGGCAACTCGAGGATGGCTCGTTTTTCCTCGCGATGGAGTATCTGAAGGGTCACGATCTTTCCCACGAGCTTGCGGATGGCCAGACCTTGACGCCAGTTCGTGCCATCCAGGTTGCCCTTCAGACCACCCGCGCGCTCGCCGCCGCACACGGGCGTGGGGTGGTCCACCGGGACATGAAGCCCGAGAATGTCTTTTTGCACCGCAGCGAGGATGGCGACGAGACCGTCAAGATCGTGGATTTCGGCATCGCGCAGCTGAAGAGCGAGGACAAACCCGGTGAGGAGCCGCGCGGTCGCCGGCGTCTCACCCGCACCGGGATGATCTTTGGCACACCCGAGTACATGTCGCCGGAACAGGCAGCGGGGCGCCCCGTCGATCTCCGAGTGGACGTCTATGCGCTTGGGGTGATCTTGTACGAGATGTTCACGGGCGCGGTGCCGTTCACGAGCGACTCGTTCATGGCGGTGCTGAGCGCCCACATGAACCGTCCCATTCCTCCGATGCGCTCCGTGATGCCCGAGCTCGCGATCTCAAGCGAACTCGAGGCGGTTGTCTACCGGGCGCTCGAGAAGGAACCCGAGCAGCGCTTCCAGTCGATGAAGGAGCTGGCCGCCGCCCTCCAAGCGACCCCCGAGGGACAGATCGCGTCCGGAGCGTCTGGGCTGATGCCGATGCCGGAGATCAACCCAGGCACCTTTCGCCCGGTTCAGACCCCTGGTCTCCCTACCGCGCCGCAGTTCGGTCGACGGCCCTCCGATCCACCCCCCTCGATGCGTCCGCCTGGGTCCGGTGAGATTGGCCCAAGTGTTCACACCCTGGTGGACGGAACCAGCGACGTTCTCCGGGTCTCGCAGCTCCCCGGTCCTCCTGACAGCAGCACGGGGGGGAAGAAGAGCCACACCTTGGCCTGGGTGCTTGGGGTTTTTCTGCTTGGGGGGCTGGTTCTTGCGGGTGTGGCGGTCTTGCTTGGACCACGACTCCTCGAACGGTACGCACACCGTGCCGCCACCCCCTCCGGAGCTCCTCCATCCAGTGCGGTGGCCAACCCCTCCCCGGTAGCATCCCTGCCGGAACCAGTTGCCTCCTCCCCTGCCCTACCGGAGCCCAGCGTGTCGGTCGCTGACGTGCCCACGGTCACGCTCAGCATCACCACCATTCCGCCGGGTGCGGTCGTGAGCAAGGATGGTTTTCAGGTTTGTGACACCACCCCGTGCACCGCCACTGTCTCGCGCGGCGCTGCCGTAGAGCTGGTCGCTACCAAGGGGACGATGCGGGGCACGGCCAGGGTCTTGGGCCAGCGTGATCAAGGCGTGTCAATCAGCCTGGTTGCCCCCGCGCGACCCTCCCCTGCACAACCCCGCCAGCAGCTCTGCGAAGTGGTGGTTGATGGTCTCAAGATCCTCCGTCCCTGCCGTTGAGTCCACCCAATCCGAAAGGGAGCTTCTGTCATGAGCCCATTTCGCCACGCCCCGATCCTGCTCTTATCGCTCCTCGGCTGCTCCGCCACGCCCCCGCCGCATTGGAGCGAGGGCGGCGCACCCCTTCTGCTGGCCGATGCGCGGTGGGACCGGGACGGCGAAGACTCGGTCCTAATCGGCATGAACGGCGAGGTGACCGAAGACGGGAGCCTCTTGTTCGTGATCGATCGTGCGGGACGGGTGGTCGACGAAAGCCACGAACCGGTGGCGCTCCTCACTCCTGCGGGGGAGCTCCTCGGCACGGATCGCAGCTTTCTTGGGCGTGTCGGGGTGGTGAACGCGTCTCCACCCCATGGCGAGACGGCGTGGTTGACTCTGAAAGCTGATGGCACGGTGATCCGCTACGACGAAGACGGCGAGCGGTCGATGGATGGTAGGTGGCAGGGATGCAACGGAGCCCGCCAGCGTGTGTGCACGTTGGTCACCCACCTCATCGCTCTGCGCGGGTACCGTGCTCCTAGCTCCGGCGTATCAGTCGGGGTGGGGATCGGCGTGGCGTTCTAGGGCAAGTAGCATCGAGGGTCGGGAGGAACAGCGTGAATGTTGCACCCTGACCGAGTTCGGAATGGACCTCGACCGTTCCTCCATGGGACTCTGCCACACTGGCCACGATCGAAAGTCCGAGCCCCGTGCCTCCCTCGCTGTTCGTCGTGAAGAAGCGCTCGAAGATCTTGCTCTGCGCCCCCTTTGCGATGCCCACTCCCCGATCGGAAACTCGCACCCCAACACGCGAGCCAGCCACATCATGCACCACCTGGACGGTGACCGGGGCCTCGTCCGGCGAGTAGTGTAGGGCATTGTCGAGGAGATTGAGCAGCGCGGTTTCCAGGTCTCGAGGGCGTGCCTTGAGCCAAACTGGTGCATCACCGGTTTGGTACTCGATGGCTTGATCCGGGCTTTCACAGCGCTCGACCGTCCTTCTGATGATGTCATCCAACGAGACCAGGATGAGGGGCTCGTCCGAGGATTCGATTCGGCTGAGTTCGAGCAGACGAGAGACGAGCTGATCGAGTCGTTCCGCATCCAGGGCGATATTACGGAGGAACCGAGCCCGCGTCGCCGGTTCGTCGGCTGCTCCTTCTGCGAGCAGCTCGGCCGCACCCCGGATTGAGGTCAGAGGGGACTTGAACTCGTGGGCCACATCAGCCGCGAAATCCGAGATGTAGCGGTGTCGCGCCTCAAGTTTCTGCGTCATCTGGGCGATGGCCTGGGAGAGTTCGGAGAGTTCGCCACCGCCCCCTTCGGGCAGGGTCACGTCGCGATCCCCCGCGGCGATCTGCCGCGCAGCGCGCGCGAGCCGCTCGATGGGTCGCGTCAGGGTCCAGGCCAAGAGCAGGGTGATGATGGCCGTCGACCCGAAGGCAAGCCCAAGTACCACCAGCAGCCCGGAGCGGATACGATGCATCTCGACCAACACTGGCTGCGTCGATCGAGTCACGTACACACTCCCGAGAACCTCCTTGCCCTGACGAATCGGCTGCGCCAAGAAAAGCAGGACCGCTGGGGGTTCGGCGCGGAGCCGGGTGGCGGTGGCGCGCTGACCCGAAAGCGCCAACCGAAGCTCACGCCGTTCCGAAAGCGGGATTTCCGGCCCCTCGGTGAAGGGGAGACCGAGAGCGACTCGAGGGGCATCCCGGTATTGAGTCAACGCTGGCCGTTCGGGTTCTCGACCTTCAGGAGGACCGCGGCGATGCGAATCCGCGACTACGGAAAAGTTCGGATCGATGATACGCAGCCGGGTTCTCGTCGTTCTGGCGGCTCGCTCGATGGCATGCTGATGCCCCTCATCACCGAGCGCAACTCCGCGCGCCCTGTCCGTCAACACCACCTGGGTCAAGAGGGAGGCCTGGTTCTGCATGTCGCGTTCGAGCGAGATCAGCAGCTGTCGCTCATACAATCGCGCAAACTCGAGGCCAACGAGCGGAACCAGGACCAAAAGTAGGTTGACCACCAAGAGACGCACCCGGATCCGCCCCATCCAGGCAAGCCAGTTGGATTGGTTGCCTTTGGGCGTGGTCACAAGGTGAACCGTCATGCCTCGGCAGCCTTGTAACCAACCCCGTGGACGGTTCCAATCGGGTCGCCGCCGGCGATGCGGAACTTGGCGCGAATCCGCCTCACATGGGTGTCGAGGGTGCGTTCCGTGATGTGGACATCTCCCGGGTAGGCACGGTCGAGGAGCTGCGCACGACTCAGCACGACTCCCGGACGCTCGTAGAGCGCAAGAAGAAGAGAAAACTCGGTGGCGGTGAGCATGACCCGCTTTCCTGCGTATCTCGCCTCGTGACGCTCGGGATCGAGCTCGAGTGCCCCATACGCACGGGCCGTTGGGAGGTCGCTGGACGAGCCACTCTCGAACCGTCGCAATACCGCCCGCACGCGAGCTACGAGTTCACGTGGCGAGAATGGCTTGACCAAGTAGTCGTCCCCCCCGAGCTCCAACCCCACGATCCGATCAATCTCGTCGCCGCGCGCCGAGAGAAATAGGATTGGCACCCGGCTCACCTTGCGTACGGCGCGGCACACCTCCAGGCCGTCGAGATCGGGGAGCATGACATCGAGCACGATCAGATCGAAGGATTCCTGAGCCAACCGGGTCAGAGCTGCCTGTCCTGTGCCAAGGCAGGTCACACGGTATCCCTCCTTGGTCAGAGCGTACTCGACCACATCCTGAATCCGCGACTCGTCGTCGACTAGGAGTATGTGTTTGGCCATGCAGAGGGCGCTGGTGCGGGGGGGGCAAGGGAAGGCTCGTCCAAGGTCGAGCCCAGGACTTCGACACGAGCACAGACTTCTGCGAAGATATCACTTACCCCGTCTGCCGACGTACTCGAGTAGCGTGCGAGGACCAGTTGGGTTCTCAGCGTGGTCAGCCAATCCCCCAGTTCGGCCAACAACTGCCGATCCCGCGCCTGTAGGGCGGCCAGGCGCTCGATATTCTCGAGGTGGCGCTCCGCCATGATCACCGCACGCGGCGGGGCAAGCCCCTGTGCGAGTTCCCGCACCCTCAGATGCGCAGCCTCGAGATGGAAGCTTGGTTGTGACAGCACCTGCGACAGCTCTCGATCCCGCTCGACCACTCGGCGGAGCTCGAGAGCGATTCGGTCTACGGATTCTCGGGGCAGGAGCTTCTCGAGGGGTGTGCCCTTGATGGCAGCGTACCCCTGATAGAGCGCCTGCTCGCCCACGGTTGCGGGCGCCTCGGCCGGTTGGGTCAAATCCTCGGTCCGAGTGAGCGTGACTGGGAGCCATAGCGGCCAGAGCAACAGGGAGAGACCGAGATTGAGCCAGCGCTGCCACCCCCTCTCGCCACAGCGTCGCGCTACCACCACGGTGCTGACCACCCCTGCAACAACGTACACCAGAGCGAGTTCAACGATGTTCATCGTAGATCTCCGCGCTGGAAAACAAGCTTTGATGCACCGATTCTCCAAAGTTGCTCTCACGGCTGCGCAAGAAGGGAACTTCAGTCTGAGAGGGACGACCCACGTACGGGCGCAACAACCACGCCATCTGACCTCCTGCAGGCATGAGCACCAGCGAGAAGCCAGCGATGATGAGCAAACCGCGAAAGCCTCGACCAAGCGCCAGCCAGAGGATGCGCAACGCTTCCAAGCCAGCAACGCCGTAGCATAGACAGGCTACGACGATCCCACGGTGATAGGCCAGACCCCGATCGAAGGCGAGCCACACCAGCGGCGCCAGCGCCAACAGAACCAGCGCCGCACGTGCGGCGGCTGTCAACATCAGCACCGAGGTGCCTGCCAGCGATAGGGGGCGGCGCAGAATGACCGCCAGCGCCGCCAGGGCTGGTGTCACCACCGCCAGCGTGAGCAGGCAAACGACAGGTAGCTTCACAGAGGAGTACAGCAACTGGATCCCACCACGCGATGAGGCCAATGCGGCGCCAAACAGCCCGGCACCGACCACAATGGTGAGGAGCGCCGCAACGAAGACACTCGGCTCGACGTGGCCCTGACCGGCCGCCACGGCGATCTCCTTGGGCTTGCGGAGGAGCCGCTCGAACTCAAGAAACGGGCGGTTCACGAGCCACCTCCCAGCAGTGACTCAAACGTTCCCCACATACGACCCGCGATCTCGAAAGCAAGTGCTGCAAAGGCGGTGAGGATCACGAAGTGCCGGCCCCGTGGTATCCCGGCCTGTTGCAGCAGACTGAGCCGTGCTTCCGAGATGAGCCGATAGGCACCGAGTATGGCAGCCAGCACAAGGCCGGTGGTTCCCAAGAACCAAATCAGCGCCGTGTCCCTGACACTCACTGCAAAGAGCAGCAAGCTCGGGCTAAGTCCGCCGAGGGCGAGTGCACTGTGTCGAAAGGCCCCAGCGACCGCGTGCAGCAACGAGCCGAGCGATAAGGGAGCTTCCAACATGGACAGCACTACATACAGGGACGGCATGGCTACCGCCATGGAGGCCGTGAAGGTGAGCGGGACGGCACACGCGAAGCCGAGCACATGCCCACCCTCAGTTCCGATTCCGAAAACCAACCCGTAGGCGGCCGCCAAAACCACACCTTGACCGAGCGGCACCAGGTGTGCGCCCCATCTAGAATCTTGTGGTCGATTCTCGACCACTCTCCCGTTCTGCAGCATACAACTCTCCGACATGCTCATGGTCTCTCCGTTCTCGGTCGTCGTTGCGACCTCTCAACTGAGTCTGCTCTGGCGAAATGGCGGTCTTGCGGAGGGACAGAGGCGCTCATCGGGAACTCCCGTGGCGAAAATGTGGCGAACGGGCGACCGAGAGCGGACCAACGTGGAGGAAGCCACGAACTCCGTGATTTGTGTGATATGCTGTGGCAGATGAAGCTGGCGAAGCAGGGGTGGTCCACGGCCCTGGTCACCTGCCTCATTGGGTCTCTTGCGGGCTGTCGGTCATCTCGACCAGAGCAGCCGCCAGATGGGAGCGAATCTGGCGTACGCTGCCCGCCCCGAGTGGCGGCGGATGCGTCGGCTCCGGGAGTGGCCAGCTCGGCTAAGCACAGCTACCGCCTGCAGCCACGGTTCATCACCACCGATGACCAAATGCTCGTGCCGCACGGATTCTGGGACACCCATTTGGAACTCGCGTGCTCGTTTCAGCGCGGGCGCGATCTACAGTTTCGCTGCTATCCGCAGACCAACGGCCAGCACGCCGGGCTTGTGTTTCAAGATCCCCTCTGTACCAAGCCCCTTCTCCGCGTTTGCTCCCCCGAGACGGAGTCGATCGTGCGGTGGCGCCCCACGAGAAGACCCTTCGGCAGTGCCGTGGCTACTGCTGACGAGTTGGCCTACGGCCGTCTTGGCAAGCAGGTAGAGGGACTGACTCGGATCTATGAGGCGGATGGCAAGCGCTGTGGGGAAGAGTCCTGGTCTGATGCAAGTCCCTGCCGGCTCCACCGGATCGCCTCGACAATACCGCTGGAAGCTCTGCTGACCGGACGGATTGCCGAGTAGTATTGGAGGGCTCTGAGCTGCTGAGGTTCAGGGGACCAGCCTGTGCGTGGTGAGACTGAAGAGGGAAGGAGGATGGCCGTTGTATGCTGAGGGATGCTCAAAACATCCTCAGCTCACCTGGGCACCTCTCGTTCAGCCCAGCTCGTGCTCCTCGGGGGGGTGGTCATGGGTTGCTTGCGCCTCGAGCCCGAATGCACCCAACCCACCGCCATTGATGGAGATCCTGAGTTTGTGGTGGTGAGCTACAACATCGGTAACTCGCAACGGAGCGGAAACTATCCGCTTCGGATTGCCGATCAGGGATATGAAGACCACCTGGGTGAAAGGCTCCGCGCCCTCGAGGCGGACATCATTCTCTTGCAGGAGGTCCTCACGCCGACGCACTGCCAGCGCTTCCTGGAGCAGGATTCAAGCCTCACTTGCTATCGAGCGGCCGAGCGAGAAGCACCAGTGAAGCGGTTGCTCGGCGATGACTACACCGTGGTGTGCGACGCCCGCCAACACGTCGAGTGTGTGGGCATCAAGACCTCCTTCGGCTCGATACGCGGTGTGCCACTCGGGGGGTTCGTGCTGGATGGTGCTGCGACCGAGGCTCTTCCAGGATCACCTTGTGATTATCTGGCGGGTGACTGCAGCGGCCGGAGTGGCAACTGTGACGCTGAATCAACCATCTCGTCGGTGGTAGTCGACCGAGTGAGTGGACCTGTGCTTCGTGTGGTGCACGCGCACCCCACGGCGATTGGCGAAGTCTGCCGCCAACGGCAGGTGGAACAGGCCTTCGGTCTGGTGGACGAGCTACAAACGGTGATGGGGGGTGATTTCAACTTTGATCCCTCACGAGCCTCCGATTTGGCCGCAACCAGCATCTGGTCAGACTGGGTGGGAGAACGTCGGAGGTTTCACAACCACTCTGGCTACACTGAGGATTGCAGGCTCGAGCGCACCAGCGTCGGGCAAGATGCCTCGCTGGATCGGGTCATCACTGATTTCGCCCATGGGCGCTGCGAGGTTTGGGAAGATCCGCGGCTGGATGATGGCTTCGACTTCGAGACAATGAAGGGGGCACGGGCCGATCACTTGGCGGTGGTGTGCGCGCTCGCAGGTGATCGATCGTGAACAGGCAACTCACCTTCGCGGTGACATGGCTCGTTTTTTCCATGAGCCGCGCGGCTTTGGCGGTTCAACCCCAAAGCCCAAGGAGCTGGGAGTGGGGTGGTGGTCTGGGTGGTGGTGCCTTCGTCGGACCGGGTTCGGATGCCAACCGCATGGGGCTCTCGGCTGTGCTGGGCCTTGGATACCGACCGTTCCCAAGGTGGTCTGTCCGCGGACTGCTCATCCTGCAGGGGCTCTCCCTCACCACCGAGAAGACCGCACCCAAGGATCATCATTCGGGAGATTTCTTGGCGCTCGGCGTCAATCCTCTGTTTCATCTGCTGGGCCCACGAACCCGGCTCGAGCTCAATCTTGGACCGATGGCAGGCTACGCCTTCATGTACGGAGATCTCGAGGGGGAGAATTCCGAGCTTGTCTTCGTGTCGCGGAGCTCCTTCTTCGGTGTGACGGCGGCGGCGCTCTGGAGCCCGAACTGGCGGTTTGCCCTGGGTGTGATGGGTACGGCGCTGCAGCTCCATATCCATGAGGCTTGCATTCAAGTGCACAGCGGCACCACCTACTGCGACGTCTTCGGAGCCAGCAAACCGCGCCTGGTGGCTGCACACCTGGTTTTTCGCTCGCGATTCTGAGACATCGCGGATCGGAGCACCGCGCAGCCAGAAGTCCCCCGGCAGCCAGGCCTTTTCCGCCACTCAACGCCGAATTCACCCCGAGGGATCCGGTTTGTCACCTGCGCTCGCTACGGTCAGGTGATGGCGGCGCGCAAGCGCATACTGGCCTGAGATGTGCGGCGTAGTCTGTGTGGCTCAACCCTTGTACGGTACTTCCTCGTGGCGCATCTGGTCGACGTGTTCCTGCGCGCTCGCCATCACTCATAGACCATGGACTTTACTTTGAGCGTCTCTGAAGCGCAGCGTCACCCAGCCAGCATCCTGCTCATCGACGATTGCGCAGAAACCTTGGAGGAGGTGCGCCTCCTTCTGGAGGAGGCAGGCTTTCTCGTGCGCACCCAGCTCGGACCCTTCGGTACCACCGCTGCTGTGGCTCGGGAGCGCCCCGATTTGGTAGTGCTCGACGTGATGATGCCGGGCCTTTCGGGGAAGCGCCTGGCCCAATTGGTGCGTGCCAACTCGGACGTTCCGATCGTCTTCTTGTCGGCCATGTCTGAGGAAGACCTTCGGGACATGAGTCGCGAGTTGCCTCACAGCTCGTATGTGCTGCGCTCGGAGGGCGGACGATTTCTGTGCGACGAGATCCGTGCGCGACTCTGCCAGACTCGCCGACCACCGAGGCCATGACAACCGAGGTGAAAGGGCGGCGCTCTTGGGTTCGTGCCACCTGGGCTGCGTCATTTCTGGTGCTGGGTGGACTGGCTGGCTTGTTGCTCTTCACCGAGCGAGAGCTAGCTCAGCGAGTGGACCGCGCTCTCGAGACCGAGCGGGTGCACGTAGCTCACGCGAACGAGGTTCAAGATCACGCGGAGAGTACCTACGCCGCGCTACTCGAGCGCTGGGTGACAGGCGTCGAGGAGCGCAGAGACCGTTCGCGTGAGGTGCTTCACCAGCTGGAGAGGCTGCGGCACCACGCGCTGCGCTTGGAGAGTCTCGAACCTTTGAGCGTGGCAGAATCGGTCGCGCGCGCCGAGTTGCTGGTTGCCCTGTCCCTGTTTGGCAACCGCGTTCACTCGGCAATCGTCAACGAGGACGCGCCAGCGGCGATCGCCGAGTTGGCTCCGCTCAAACTGACCATCGAGCAGGCGACGCGCCAGCTTCTGTTGGTGGATACGGCGGCCGGGCAAGAATCCGACGTGATTCTCGGCGCGCTGCGTCGAAAGAGCTCGCTCTCGATACTCGGCTTGGTCGCCACGGGGGCAGCGGCTCTCCTCCTGGCCCTGGCTTGGTGGCGCCGCAGCCGCAGCGCCCAGAGGCGATTTGAGATTGCTGAAGCCAGTCGCCGCGAGAACGAGCGGGTAGCTGCCCTGCGTTCACGCTTCTTCGCCCATGTCTCCCACGAGCTCCGCACTCCAATTGTTGCCATCCAGACCCAAACCGAGAAACTAACCATGCCGGAGGTGGAGATCATCCGTCGACGGATCCGTCAAGCGGCGGACGAGCTCCTGCACGGGATCAATAATGTTCTCGATGCGTCCAAGCTCGATCATGGGCAGTTGTCCCTGCGGCGTGAGGCGGTCGACCTGGAGCGCGTGATACGTCGGTCGGTGCGTCGCGCCGAGGGTTTGATCGGCGACAAGCTGCTCAGCACCATGATCAAGGTTGAACCGGGTCTTCCCATGGTCTGCGCCGACGAGGTCAAATGCCATCAGATCTTCACCAACCTGCTCGCCAACGCCATCAAGTTCACTCCACATGGGACTATTACGGTGTTGGCTCGGCGCGAGGGTGAGAAATACGTGTATGCGGAGGTGAAGGACACTGGCATCGGGATTGCCCAGGAGGCCAAAGACCGGATTTGGGAACCCTTCGTTCAGGCGGACGACACTGTGTCGAGTCGCTTTGGCGGTACCGGTCTTGGGCTATCCCTCGTCAAGACCCTGGTCCGCATGCAGGATGGGGAGGTAGGCGTGATCTCGAACCTGCACCAAGGTGCGTGCTTCTGGCTCATATTGCCGGTGTTTCGAGGGGAGGTAGGTGCATGACGCGCTCACCATGGTTGTTGCATATCCTGTTCGTGGTCATGCTGTTTGGGTGTGAGCCGGTTCCTCCGACACCCGCGGCGAAGCATAGCGTGACACGGATCGCGATCGGCGGCTCCACCGCCATGTTGCCGCTGGTGGCAGAGGCAGCCAATGCATTCATGCGTCGCCATCCAGGAGTGGCGATCGACGTTACCGCAGGGGGATCGGCGCTTGGTTTGCGGGAGGTGGCGAGCGGTAGGTTTGATCTTGGCATGAGCGACGTGCCCCCCGATCCGGCGCAGTATCCCGGCCTGTCCGATCACCGGGTGGCCGTGACTGTTTTTGCGGCAGCGGTCAACCCAGGTCAGTACAACGAGCAGGTGTTGTCGCTCACGATGGAGCAACTGCGCGCGGTGTTCACCGGGAAGATCACCAATTGGCATCAGTTGGGGGGGGCCGACCAACCAATCGTTGTCATCAATCGCCGTCGCGGCTCGGGCACGCGTATCACTTTCGGAAGCGTGGTGTTGGGAGGTGATCATTTCCTCCCGGGGGTCGAGGAGGACAGCTCGCAGATGGTTCGTGCGTTGCTGAGCCAGCGCCGGGGCGCGATCTCGTATCTGGCAGTGTCCTATCTCAACGAGACAGTGCGCAGCCTAGCCGTGGACGACATCGAACCGACTGAACAAAATGTGTTGACAGGTCGCTACCCCCTCTGGTCCTGGGCGCATCTGGTCACACGGGGCCCCGCGACCGATATGAGTGCGAAGTTCCTGGAATTTATGCTCTCCTCCGAGGTTCAGCAAACGATGGCCAAGAACAACGGTTTCCTTCCTAGAGCAGCCCTGATTGAGGGTGCTCGACGCTGAGCCCAAGCGCGTTCGACGAACCACCGATGAGTCTGTCGTTTCCGCCCAGCACAGATTTGAGTGAGAGGGCTCGCGTCACCCTGAAGGTTCCGAAGGTCTCTCTCGACTGTGTGTCGCGTTGACAACCTTCCAATCCGCGCTACGAGCGGCGCCATGAAGCACCCATTGATTGGCAGGTTCTTCTCGCCCCTCCAAGCGCTGATCGCCCTTGGCATTGGGCTTGCGGGTTGTGTCGGCCTGGGGTTGATCGCCTGGGCATACTACTCAGGCCAGAAGATCTACCTATTGCTGGTGCTCATCTCGGTTGGGTTGGTCCTGGTCAGCCCTGTGTATTTCTTCGCGTCGGCATTCCCGAAGGGCTGCAAGGCCTGCAACCGCGCCTTCGCGGAGAAGAAGATCTACTACCCGATGGGTTGGCAAGACGCGATCCGGCACTTCCTTCGCCAGCCCGAGCAGGGATTGTGGCAGCAGCTGGTGTCGGCGCCACAGCATGGTCCGATCGAGCGCGTGTGCGCAACGCTCGATTACTGCGCGAGCTGCGCGCGAATCGGTGAGCTCGAAGTGGCGATCGAGGATCAGAAGGAAGCTTGGGAGCAGCGATCTTCTGAGGACAAGGTGGTGGTGGAGGCACCCGTGCTGGGTTGGTTGGTCCAGATCGCCGAGGCACGCGAGCTGCAGGGGCCAAGTCACTTCGGTTGATGGGCTGAGGAGCATGACACCTCGGTCGACGGCGCCGGCTGACCGCGCTAGAACCCAGCCCCGACCCGGAGCCCATCATGCTCGATGTCCGAACCGTTGCCGAAAACTTCGATGCCACTCTGACCGCGCTCGGTCGACGCTCGGAAGCGGCCGCCCAGGCCCTGCTCCCGGTGCGGAAGCTCGCCGAGCAGAGACTCTCACTGATCCAACAGACCGAGGAACTCCAGGCTCGGCGGAACGCCGCCAATCAGGAGATGAGTCGGCTCGCCAAGGGGCCAGATCGGGCGGCCTTCGAGGCGCGGAGGGAGGAGCTGCGGGAGCTTTCCGAGAAGACCAAGGAGCTGGAGACCGCGCTCGGGGCCCTGCAGGAAGAGATGGAGAGACACCTCCTTCTGGTGCCAAACCTTCCTCATCCGAGTGTTCCGGATGGGAACTCGAGCGACCAGAACCCAACGCTCCGGACCTGGGGTGAGCCACCAAGCTTCGATTTTGCGCCCAAACCCCACTACGAACTCGGCGAGCAGCTCAAGATCCTGGATTTCGCCCGCGGGGCGAAGCTCTCCGGCGCCCGCTTCACAGTCTTGTTCGGCTGGGGCGCCCGGTTGGAACGCGCGCTGATCAGCTTCATGCTTGACCTTCACACGCGCGAGCATGGCTACACCGAGGTGTTTCCTCCCGCGCTGGTCAAGGCCGAGGCACTGCGCGGCACCGGCCAGCTCCCGAAATTCGAACAAGATCTGTTCAAGACCCAGCGCAATGACCCCGACGATCAGAGCGCCCTTTATCTGATTCCGACCGCTGAGGTACCGGTCACCAATCTGCACGCCGACGAGATCCTCGAGCGTGCCGAGTTGCCGCTTGCCTATGCGGCGTACACTCCATGTTTTCGAAGCGAGGCGGGCTCGTACGGTAAGGATGTGCGGGGGTTGATCCGCCAGCATCAGTTCGACAAGATCGAGCTGGTGCGCTTCGTTGCTCCCGAGTCCGCCGAGGAGCAGCTCGAGCTTCTGACCTCGCATGCCGAGGAGGTGCTAAAGCGCCTCGGTCTGCACTATCGGGTGGTGGCCCTGTGCGCGGGGGATCTTGGGGCCAGTTCCACCAAAACCTACGATCTCGAGGTGTGGTTGCCATCGCAGAACACCTTCCGCGAGATCTCGAGCTGCTCATGGTTCACCGACTACCAGGCGCGGCGGGCCAAGATCCGCTTTCGCCCTGATGCGAAGAGCAAGCCACGGTTGGTCCACACGTTGAATGGTTCAGGACTTGCTGTGGGGCGCACCTTGGTCGCGATCCTCGAGCAGTATCAGCAGGCCGATGGATCGATTGTGGTGCCGGAGGCGCTCCGACCGTACCTTGGCGTCGAGACCATCACAAAGCTCTGAACCTAGCTGCTTTTTGGTTCTGGCGGTTCGGCGTACACACAGCGGAATCCGAGTTCGGTGCTCGGCCGGCGGTAGGGCACTGATGACCAACTCCTCAGCTCTGCGGCGAGCCGTGATCGGTAGGAGCCGCCCCGCACCTCGAAGTCGGTGAGATCACCCAAACCCGATGGGGAGAAGCGTACCAGCTCTGCCACGTTCCCCACCAAATCGAACAGACCGTCGCTGCTCCTTCCATCCGGACGGCTCCCCACCAATTCCGGGCCGTCGAGGCCCACCGCGCAAGGTCCGCGCTCCAGGCCGAAGGCCGCGCGTCGACACACCAAGCCCGTCTGGCCCCAAGGAAACCTCGAATTTTGTGCCCCGAGGCTGGCAGAGAGCCACTGTCCGCGTTCTGGCAAAGTTCCCCCGTGGGCGGCGCAGAAGCGGGTGGCTGCTTCCGGCGATACGTCAGTGATAGGGCGTCCTGGCTCCTGGTCTCGTATGTTCGGTGCCACCGAAGGACAGCTCCCTCTCTGCTGGCAGTGATAGTAAGCCTCGACGGTTACTTCGGTCAGGTCCATGAAAAACCCCGGAACCTTGTGATGCTCGGTGCCGGTTGAGCCGCCACCCCAGTCGTCCGGGCCAAGCTCGATGGTGCGGGTCGGTATTCGGACTACCCCTCCCCTGTGGACACAGCCGGCACGGGGGTGTGCAGCCACGTGGAAGCCTGGTGGGCACTCTGTTACCGCCCCGTGGCAATGGCCGTTGACCTCCAGCTGAGATGGGGGGCAGCAGCGAGCGCCCCGCTCGACCAAGCCCGCGCCGCAGCGCTGGGGCAGATGGCTCGAGGGTTGGCAGGAAAGAAATAGAGCAAACCCAAACAGCCTGACCACTGGCCCTCGGGAGAAGGAGAGGAGCGAGAGTCGGGCCTGCGACGACACCAGTAGCTCTCAGGTCGGTTGGAGGTGATAGATCACCCACACCACCAGCACCACCCAACCCATCATGATGGCCACGAAGGGACCATCCCGAAGCATTTCTTGGGTGGGACTCTCTGCCTTGGGTCGATGGCGTACGAGGTTCACGAAGCGCAAGACCCCCAGCACCACGAACACCGTGCTCACCCACAACCAGTCGGTGCGGAACAGCGCACGGGTGCGTGAATCGAGGGTGTAAGCGAGGTAGGCGAGCACCGTGGCCGCACCAGTCAGGAGCAGAGCGGCGTTCAACCCACCTGCTGTGTAAGATTCGAGTGCAACGCGTTGCCGACCACGTCGTGAGGCGGAGCAGAGCTCATGCTGGCGCTTGCCAAAGCCGAGGAACAGCGCGAGAAGGAGCGTACAGGCAAGCAGGTAGGTCGAAACCATGGTCTGCGTCGCAAACCCGCCACCGACCACCCGCAGCACGAAGCCGGCGGAGATACAACCAACGTCTACGTATGCGATATGCTTCAGTTTTCTGGTGTACGCAACGTTGATCGAGAAATACCCCAGCCCTACCGCGAAGAACCACGGTCCAAGGAACCAACCTGCGAGAAGCGCGCAGCCCACGAACGAAGTGACAAGGGGCAATCCCCAACTCTTTGGTACTACCCCAGATGCGATGGGCCGGTGGCGCTTGACCGGATGCAACCGATCGGCCTCCACGTCCCCAAGATCGTTCATCGTGTAGACCGCCGCGGTCAGAAGACAGAAGATCACGAACGCAGCAGCAGCACGCAGCAGCAGCTCCGAGTCGAAAATCTCCTTCGCGAAGACCACGGGAGCCAGCACGAACACGTTCTTCACCCACTGGTGCGGTCGCATGGTCGAAAGCACACCGAGCAGGCGGCGTAGGGTGCTGGCCGTGGTTGCGGTGCCCAGTGGCGGGGTGGAGGGTGGCGGCGTGGAGGGCCGCTCTTCGCCGTCGTCGCCAAGCACCTCCGCCAGGTCCTCTGGATCTGGCGGCTCGGGCTGGCTGCTTGGGGGATCTCCAGACGGGGACATCACGGAACGGCCACCCTAGCGCTTTTCCTTGCGAATGCCGACCCGAGTGGTCCTTGGCCCAAGGGCCCAGGGCAAGCTATTGGGGACTGTGCGAATCAGGCTGATGGGAGGGTCGCTTTTGGCCACACTCCGAGACCCACCATGTCTGAGGCCGACCCGAGAGAAGCTCACCGCCTGCTCGCCGAAGAGTTGCGGCACCACGAGTATCGCTACTACGTGCTCGACGATCCGATCATCTCGGATCACGCCTACGACACCCTCTACCAGGAGCTGGTGGCCCTCGAGACGCGCCACCCGGAGCTGGTGACGCGCGAGTCGCCAACTCAGCGTGTTGGTGCTGTGCCGCGCGAGGAGCTTCGGTCGCTCACTCATCGGGTGCCGATGATGTCGCTCGACAACACCTACGACCTCGGCCAGCTCGCCGAGTTTGAGCGGCGAGTGCGAGAAGGACTGCCGAGCGGTACCCCGGTGCGTTACTGCCTGGAACCGAAGCTGGACGGTGCGAGCGTGGAGCTGGTGTATGAGGGAGGACGTCTGATCGAGGCGAGCACCCGCGGCGATGGGCGAATCGGTGAAGATGTGACCGAAAACGTGCGCACAATCCGCGGATTGCCGCTCGTGCTGAGCGAGCCTCGGGATCTGGTGCTGCGCGGGGAGGTGGTGATCCTGCGACGTGATTTCGACCTGGTCAACCGAGAGCGGGTGGCGCGCGGCGAGGAGCCCTTCGCCAACCCGCGCAATGCGGCCAGTGGCAGCCTGCGACTGCTCGATCCCAAGGAGGTCAGCCGTCGTCGGCTGCGGCTGTATCTCTGGCAGCTGATCGACGGAGAACGGTTCTGCGCCACACATTCCGAAGCGCTCGCACGCCTATCGAAATGGGGTCTGCCCGTGCACGGTCGTGAGCGAGTGTGCAGCTCCGGGGAGGAGCTGGCGCCGGCACTTCTGGCCCTCGAAGAGCAACGCGGCAGCCTTCCCTACGATGTTGACGGTGCGGTGGTGAAGGTCGACGGTTTTGCCGAGCAAGCCTTGCTCGGGCAGACTGCGAAGTATCCGCGCTGGGCCGTGGCGTACAAGTTCAGGGCGGAGCGTGCCAGGACCCGAGTACGCGAGATTGTGCCGCAGGTAGGGCGCACGGGCACTCTGACTCCAGTCGCCAATCTGGAGCCAGTCGAACTCTCGGGTACCACGGTGTCCCGCGCGTCGCTCCATAACCAACAGATCATCGACCAACTCGACGTGCGCTTGGGCGATCTCGTGTGGATCGAGAAGGCCGGCGAGATCATCCCACAGATCGTGGCGGTGGAGGTAGGCGCGCGAGCGCCAGACGCCGTACCGTATCGGATGCCCGAGCGCTGCCCGGCCTGCCAGAGCACAGTGGTGCGGCGTGAGGGTGAGGTGGCATTGAGGTGCCCGAACGATACCTGTCCGGCCATCCTCCGTGAGGCGATCCTGCATTTCACACGTCGCTTCGCCATGGATATCGACCATTTGGGGGAGGTGGTGATCGATCAGTTGGTGAGCACGAAGCTAGTCACGGACGTCGCAGATCTGTACACACTCGACGTGACAAAACTGAGCGCGCTCCGGCGACTCGGGAACAAGAGCGCGAGTCGTGTAGTGGCGGCGATTGAGGAGTCAAAATCGCGACCACTCTCTCGGCTCCTGATCGGGATCGGGATTGAGTTGATTGGTCCGGTAGCAGCGGGGCAGCTGGCGCGGCAGGCCCACTCTCTCGAGCAGCTGTTGGGCTGGGATAGTGAACGCTTGACCGCTGAGTTGTCGACCATCTCCGGGTTTGGCCCGCGGATGGTCGACAGTGTGGTCCAGACACTCGCTGAGCCGAAGCTGCGCCGCGTGCTGGAACGCCTGCGCGCGCAGGGTGTCTCGGTGCCGGAGCCGAGCCAACCTTCTACCGCCGGAAACCTCAGCGGAAAATCCTTCTGCGTCACCGGGGTGCTGTCACGGCCGCGGGCTGAGATTCATGCCGAGATCCAGCACTCCGGTGGGCTTGTGCACGACTCGGTGAAGAAGGGAACGACCTACCTTGTGACGGGTGCCAAGGTAGGTCAGTCGAAGCGCGTCCAGGCGGAGAAGCTCGGAGTAACGATGATTGACGAAGGACAGCTCGCCCAGCTTCTGGCCGGCGAGACACCCTGACCGAATGACCCTCAACCCCTGGAGCGGCTACTCGCTGCTCTCGAAGGGTCCGAGATCCGGCGCGGAACCCTGGTAGGGCAGCCCGACATCCGTGCCCGCGTTCCTGAGATCACTGCCAGAGACCAGTTTCAAATAGTCGATGTCGGGCAAGCTCCCGTCACTCTTCCTAGCTGCCTTGAGAAGGCTGGTGTCGACGCTCGCGAAGTCCGCGTTGGTCGCGGAGAGGCCGTTCTGCCAGCTGTTGTTTGTGATGTCGGTGGTGCTCGCGTTCAAGCTGCCATTCGAGCCGAGCGAGATGGAATTCTTGATGGTGAGCGAGGCGGCCGGATTGGTGGAGCTGAAATTGTAGTTCGTGCCGTTGTTGTGGGCGGCACAGTTGTGGATGGTTACGCTCCCCCGGTTGCTGTTGTGGTCGAAGCCATCCACCACGTTACCAGCCGCCACGCAGTTTCGGAAAACGGCGTTGTGCTTGAGATCCTTGTCGTCACTGCCGCCACTCTTGAATCCGTTGCCGTCACCTTCGCCTACGGAGCCGTTCTTCAACTTCCCGTTGTCCATGGCCCAGCAGTTTTCGTAGGTGGTGGACACATTGTCGTTGTCGCGGAGGTAGCCGTCCCAGCCGTCGTCGAGGTTGTTCCACGCACGACAGCCAACGAATCGGTTGTTGGACCCAACATCCAGCTTGGCTGCGAACCCATCGGCGTTCTCGAGGCTAGAATCCGCGTTGAAGAACGAATCACAGTTCACGATGAGATTGTTGGCCGCTCCACCACCCAGCTGCAAACCGCTGTCCGCGCACTCGGAGAAGGTGGAAAACTCGACTGTGTTGTTCGAGCCGCTGACGTTCATGCAGTTGTCGCCCGCTCCAAAGAGATCGAGCCCATAGATGTGCCAGTAGCCACCGGAGAGCCGGACGCCACGATTGCTGTCCCCTTCCGACATGGAGGAGAAATCCAAGAAGGGGCGCTCAGCGTCGAGGGGATAGCCGCTCAAGGTGATGAGAGAGCCGTTGCTGCCACTTTTGCTGATCGTGATGGTGCTGCCAAAGTCGTAGCTTCCCCCCCGCATGTAGATGGTTCCACCGGCATTCACGCGGCCGATCGCGGTGACGAGATCAGTAGGGTCGTCGATCGTGCCTGATGCTCCGCTGTCGCCTTCAGGAGCCACGTAGATTGCGTCGGGAGCGATGTCGCCACCCGTTGAGCCCCCCACACCGGTGGCACCGCCCTCGGCAGGGGCACCGCCCTCGGCAGGGGCACCGCCCTCGGCAGGGGCACCGCCCTCGGCAGGG
>CAYNEY010000053.1:22036-38609 GCA_964396375.1 uncultured Polyangiaceae bacterium
GCGCCACCCTCGGCAGCGGCGCCACCCTCGGCAGCGGCGCCACCCTCGGCAGGAGCGCCACCCTCGGCAGGGGCGCCACCCTCGACAGGGGCGCCACCCTCGGCAGCGGCGCCACCCTCACCAGGCAGAGCGCCGCCTTGACCGATGAGAGCGCCACCCTGGCCGATGAGAGCGCCGCCTTGGCCGATGAGAGCGCCGCCTTGACCGATGAGAGCGCCGCCTTGGCCGATGAGAGCGCCGCCCTGGCCGATGAGAGCGCCGCCTTGACCGATGAGAGCGCCGCCTTGACCGATGAGAGCGCCGCCTTGGCCGACGAAAGCCCCGCCCTGGCCGACGAAAGCCCCGCCCGAGGAAGAAGCGCTGGTCGCTCCCCCCCCACCACCGATCTCGCCCGTCTGGGCCTCCTCACCACCGCTGTCTCCACAACCCAGAGCCAGAGAGAATGTCAGATAGGCGAGAACGACCAGGCCGAGTTTTGATTTGACGTGGCTCAGGGTTTTCATTTCTGCTCCTTGACTCAACGATACAGCCACACGCTCGGGCTGGCGATCTGCTTTATGCCTGAGGGGGCGTGACGGATCACGGAAAGCAGCTGCAGGCCTTTCGGCTGGCTCGGTTGGTGGTTTCCGAACCACGGCCTCTTCGTCCAAGCTGCCAGCTAGAAACCAGCCGTGATCTGCCCGAGTTCAGATTGGACCCTCTGGTGCTGAGTGTTGGTTCACGGACTGACGGTGAAGGATTCCGTGCGACTGTTGTTCTGCTCGTCCCGCTCGATCACCTTGTCTTCATGATCGGCGGAGACCACGAGCGTAATCGACGGTGTTCCTGCCGAGACCAGAAGCCCGGAGTAGAGTTCAAGCTCGCGACTCTCTGAGGCAGCCAACGACCCCACACCATTCTTATAGTAGTAGTCGATAATCACCCCCGAGTTCATCTTGGTTTGGACAGCGATTCGAAAGCTGCCGAGCGTGGTTGCGGGATAGGGTGAGTCGTTGGTGATGCTGGCGATGACGGCAAAACGATCGCCGGCCCGGAATGGTCCGGCGGTCCCGGTGGAGACGTTCACCGCGCGCACCGAAGTTATCTCGAGATCGGGATGCGGTCCGTTCGGATCACGCAACGTCACGCTGGCCCACGCTTGATCGCCTTCCAACGTCTCCTTCACGTCATTGTGGACATCACTCAGCAGGTGAAAGAGGGTCGTTCCGTAGCTGGCCATCCAGGGACCGACCGGCTCGAGCTCGGTTTTCTGGCCCTTGTTGAGCGGTGGCACGTCGAAGACGACGCTTGCCGCGTTGGTCATCTCGAGCTTGGCTCGGCTGGCAACCAGCGCCGGACCTGGTCCCCGATTCTCGAACTCGGTGAAGACCCGGACGGCCTCGCCGAAGACCACATCCTTATGAGCAACCTCACGCAGCACCCCACCGCGGATGGCTTTCAGAACGATCCTGCACGAGAGATCTGCGAGCAGGCTAGGGAGGGGGTTGGTGACCAGAAGTGGGGAGCTGTTGTTGGTTTCGTTCGCTTCGGCGAGCTTCTTGGAGTAGTCGACCGTGGCCAGAAAATCGAGAGGACCAGGAGCGGCAGTGCTGGTCGAGAGCAAAATCGTCTTTGATTCGAGGCCCTTCAACGCTACAGGCACTTCGGGGTAAGTGTGAGTGGTATCCGAGCTGCCATGATGGGTGGTACGCGCTACCAAAAAGTCGATCGGACCATTGACCTCGACCGGGGTGAGGTTCTTCACGATCGCGTGGAGTTCGAATTTGTCGCCAACCCGGAGTTGCGCGGGATCCTGGGGATTGACAGGGCGGATTTGGAGCTGGGTGATGGTGAGATCAGGTAAGGTAGGAGCTACCACCGCGATCATCGTAGTCTTGGTGTTGTTCTCGAGTGTCCGGTCGACTTCTGTCCCCAACGGCTCCACCACGACTTCTGCCTTCAGCCGCGCTGCGACGGTTGGCTGCCATGACTTCTGAAATGTAATCGTGGTGGGCGCTCTCCCCCGGCGCTTGTCGGCGAGGGCCGCACGAGTCTCCGACACCGTGAGCTCATCGAAGATCTTCGTTCCGAGCTTCAACGTTGCCTTCCAGCCCTTTGCTCGTGTGGCTCCAGCATTCTCCACCGTTGCCGTGAACCTGACGGTGTCGCCAACCTTCGGGTTCTCCGGGGAGAAGTTGAGGCTGGTGACGGCCAGATCGGTGCTGTTGGGAACAGCCGGGGCCGGTGGGGCAGCCCAGGCTGCTTGGGCGGTGCAGAGGGTGAAGCCGAGGATGGCAGAAGTCTTCATGAGCGGTCTCGAAGGCTACGCGATGGCGTACGAAGGTGCTTCCCCTTGCGCTTGAGAGGGCATCTTTGGCTGGGGAACACAACCTCCTCGTGGTTTTGCATTGCTGCTCGCTTCGGTGAGCATCGGTTGGTTTTGGTCCCTCCAACCCCATTCCCCCTGCCGCAGCAACTCAGCTACACTCCACCCCAGCAGCAGCCAAAAACTGGTCACTATCGCCAAAAGGACGCCCACCTTGGCCCACATTCTGGATCCTCGCCCTCCTCCTCTTGCCCTTCCGTCTTGGTTTGCATTTCTGATGTGTGGGGCTGCCCATGCTGCGGTGACCGAGCCCAATGGGATGGTGGTGCCGAATCTGATGCCGAGCGAGGACTACACCGAGACCAGCATCCAGACCTACTTTGACCAGAACGGCGAGACGATCGATGCCGTCACACAGGCGCTTGCCGAGCCGGGCAAGTTCTCTCCGCTCTGCAACTTCGAGGCCAGCCTGGTGCTCAGCGTTTCGAACGCGGAGGCAGGGATCGCCTGGTACAACGTCGACGAAGCCAACCCCACACGGCAGATGGGGAACGATGAACTCTTCCACATCCTCGAGCCGAGCAACGTTGCGGACGCCTCCATCAGTGCCGCAGACATAAGGAGCGACCCGGCCTACAGCGGTGGATACGTCGGATTTGCGCTCACCAAGAATCTGGACCAGGACGCATCGACCGCGCCAACTCCCATCTACTACTCAGAATACCGCCGCAACGCCGAATGCACGGGATGCATCGAGCCAGGTCATTGGAAGATGGCGCTCAGCTTGGTCTCGAGCCTACGCTCCGACACCTACTATTTGGCCTTCGAAGACTGGGAGGGGGCAAACGACACCACCTGGTTCGGTAACGACGGCGACTTCAACGATAAGGTGTTCAAGCTGGTCGGGATCAGCTGTGCGGGCGGCGGACTACCCTGCGAAACAGGAGGGATCGGCCTGTGTGGTGTGGGCAAGACCGATTGTGCCTTCGACGGCGGTGTGCCGCGCTGTGTTCCTCAGTACGAGCCCGAGAGCGAACTCTGTGACAACGTGGACAACAACTGCAATGGGCTGGTTGACGACGGAGAGCTCTGCGCCACCAACTACTCCTGTGTGCGCGGCACCTGCGTTCCACGTTGCCAAGCCGGAGAATTCGTCTGCCCGCCGGGTCTGAACTGCAGTGACGATGGCTACTGCTTCGACCCTTTGTGCGTAGACCTGGTCTGCGAGGCGAATCGTACCTGCCGCGGCGGGGAGTGTATCGATGCCTGTTCCGGGATCGTCTGCCCGCTCGGACAGAGCTGCATGAACGGTGAGTGCAAGCGTGCCTGCGAGGGAGTCATTTGCGGTCCTGGCAGCATCTGTGAAGGAGGCGTGTGTATTGGCACCTGCGGCTGTACCGAGTGCCTCGATGGTCGAGTTTGCGCGCCGAGTGGCTACTGTGTCGATCCAGGCTGTGAGTCTCTGGAGTGTCCGGAAGGCACGGGTTGCGTGGCGGGTGTCTGTGTCGATCCCTGCTCGGTCGCTGCCTGCCCTGGGGGCGGTGCCTGCGTTGACGGCAATTGCCAACCCATCACCGGCACCGGTGGACTTGGGGCAACCGGAACTGGTGGTGCGGATGTGGTGCTCGGATCCCTCGGTGGCAAGGCTGCCGTCACCACCGACGGGGGCTCGACCGGTGATCCATCCCAACCGACGACCACGGATGGGACGCTCGCTCCAGCCCCCGACAACGGGTGTGGTTGCCGCGTTGACCGTTCCGAGAGCCGTACCGGGTTCTTGCTCGCGGCGCTCGGCCTGCTGCTCGCCGCCCTAGGACGCAAGGTTCAGAGGCGCCGCGCATAGAGGAAATGCTCCAGGTTTCCCTTGGGGCCCCGCAAATGTGAATCCTTGCCAGCAACCACCTCGAAGCCGGCCACGGCCAACTCCTCGCGCACGTGCCCGATCGCGGCCTCCCGTAGCATCGGATCGCGGATCACCCCTGCATGACGGGTGGCCTCCTTGCGACCCACCTCGAACTGCGGCTTTACCAGTGCGAGCAAGAGACCGAACGCGTGAAGGATGCGCGCGCAGGCAGGGAGCAACGTACCAAGTGAGATGAAGGATGCGTCGACCACGATCCAGTCGATGGATTCGGGAAAACTCTCAGGTCCGAGGAAGCGAGCATTCTCTCCTTCCCTGCACACCACGCGCGGATCCTCTCTCAGGCTCTGTGCCAGCTGGCCATGCCCTACATCCACCGCGTAGATCCGACGTGCACCGCGCTGCAGCAGGCAATCCGTGAAACCACCGGTTGACGCACCGATGTCGAGGCACACCCTCCCGGTCGGGTCCAGTGCGAAATCATCCAGCGCGCCTTCCAGCTTCTCTCCACCTCGAGAGACGAATCGGAGAGCTTGCCGCACGGTGAGCTGGACATCCGGAGAGAGCAGGGTGCCCGCCTTGTCGATCCGCTGCTCGCCCATGAACACACGCCCCGCCAAGAGCAGAGCTTGCGCCTGGGTGCGACTCTGGCACAGGCCTCTCTCGAACAGGAGCACATCGGCGCGTTTCTTCACGGGGCGGGGAGCATAGTCGATCCCCCGAGAAGCGCAGGATTGGCCGGCGCCGGCCCTAAGAAGTCCTTTGCATCGGCTGCAATCAACGCATCGCAGGGCAGCGGGCGATTGGAGCGATCTGGCGTGCTAGTAGGGAAGACCAAGACTGATCGGAATCGCTGAGTGAGCCTTCGCGACCACCGGTCCATAAATCGTGACGGAGGGGGCTTATCACCCCGAAGGGGCAGCCGTAGGGAGAGGCAGCTCCCACCGAGTCTGGCGCAAGCGCTGCCTTTTTTGCCCTCGCGCCGTGTGAACGCCCGTTGGAGAGCGCCAACGTCTGCTGACTCGCCCCAAAAGCGCGGGGTCAGCTCCATCCCTGAAGCCTGAGATTCAACAACCCCCTTCCGGATTCAGCCACTTGGTCGATTGTCCTCGAACGTCGTGGAATCCCGAAGGGATCAGGTTTCAAATGCATATCTTCGTTAGGTTGATCGGTCACCACATGCTTAGGGGCTGGCGGACCACCACTCCGCCAAGGTTAGATAGCTCCCATTGGCACCCCGAACCTTTGATTTTCGTCTGCGCGCTCTCAAATGCCCCACCTGTGGGGCACCACTCTTGGTGGACAAGGATCGGGCAGAGGTGCAGTGCCAGTACTGCTCTGCCTTCGCGACCCTCTCGGTGCGTGAGGTGGCACCTCGGGCTGGGCTCCGCTCGTCGCTGGCGGAAGAAACCGCACGGCTTTCCCGGCTCAAGGCACAGCTGGAGCATCCCGTCACCGGTCACCCCTATGACCTGACACGGACCCCCGCGGATCTGACATCGATCTCGTGGACTGCCGAGGCGGCGCTTCAGGTTTGGACGGAGGCTCTCGCCGAGTCTCCCTCGGGGGTGGAGGCAGAGCGGCGCGTCTGCTGGATCGCCCTCAAGCTCGGTGAACGTGCCACCTCGGCACAAGAACTGCGGCTTCGCACCCTGCTCGAGTCCTCCTTGGGCTGGCTCAGAGACGACGGCTACCGTCACTTGATCCGCTGCCGGCTCGCCCAGCTCGCCCTTCAGGCCGGTGAACTCGATGCCGCCGAGGGCTGGCTCAATGAGTGCGACTGGGCTCCGGAGGTGCTCGAGCTCGACAGCCCCCTCCGCCTGGTGCGCGCACACCTGGCATTGCGTCGAGAGCGACCGACGGAGGTGCTGGAACTCTTGGGTGAAGAGAGAGACACGATCCCCATCGCGAAGACCGACGCCGACCAGGCAGCGCGGCTTCGGATCGATGCCCTCGAGCGTTTGGGTCGGAAGGAACCAGCCTATGTTGGCTTTTTGGCGCTGGCCCGAAGCAACGGTCTCGAAAAGGAGCTGGCTCGCTTCGAGCGGCACGAGCTGGCACCACGAACCCGGCGGTTGGTGGAGCAGGATTGGCGCAAGGAAGAGGCCGCAGCCGAAACCCACCGGCTCGCTCTCGCGGAAGAGAAGCGCTGTAAGCAACGCCAGGCCAGATACGAGAACGCCAAGAAGGAATGCGCGTCCATCGCCCGCTCATCCACGGGCACATTGCGATGGTTACCGGTCGGCGCGTTCATCCTCTCTGCGAGTATTTTCCTTTTTCGCTCCTGCACCGATCTCGATCCTTTGGGTGGGATCTACGGATTTTGGCTGTGCCCCAGGGTTTGCGCCGAGTGTGAGGGCCCCACCCGGATCTACACCGAGTGGACACGGACCGGACCCGGCGAGTCGTCGACCAGCGGCCCCGAGTACTTCTGCCGAACACCCAGAAATGGGCTCGCCACCCTCTCTAAGGAGAGGCTCCAGGCCGAGCGACATCGCCTCCGCGAATACCAGCTCGGAGGTTTCTCAGCCTTCATGGCCACGTTCCTTTTGGTGCTGCTGCTCATGCTACCCGCAGCCTCCCTCATGACGTTCATGAAGGCGAAGGGGCATAGTTCAAGCTTCTGGGAGCTGTCGCACCTGGTAGAGAAGCTCGCGAGCGAGCTCGAGAAGCCACCTCCCTTACCCGATCTTCAGCTGAAGGCGAGCCTCCGCTCCGCCGTCCTCGCCGTGATTGGCTCGGGGCTCTTGGCGGCGCTTCTGGCGCACCTCACCGCCTAGCTTCGACTCCCCCGCCGTGAGGGGGGCACCGATCCAGCTGATCTCCTCTACCAGGGGCGGGTGCTGCGCGGGGCGATGGTCCCACCGCTCACGATCCGAGCCTGATAGTCGAAGTGCTCCTGGGCGTCGAAGCCCTTGTTGGAATCATCATCCCCCCCCGACTCGGCATTCGGGTTGGTGACGACCACCACCAGGTTGACGATGCCGTCGCGTGGTTCTCCCGAGAGTTGGAGGGTGTTCTGTCCACTCGAGAACGCCTCCCCGTAGATCGGATTGTCCGCATCATCGCGGTAAACGAGCTGCGCCTGCATGTGCTGGGTGGTGCCCAAGCTACCGGTAGCATCCGGCGCAAACTCCACGGTAACTGCGCTCGATCCGCCGGCGACTTGAATTGGGATGATATTGCGCCCTTGATGATGGGGAACCTGCTTGGTCGGCGGTCGGAAGGTGGTGGTACCATCGCCGTTGGGGAACATGTAGAACCAGTAATCGTCGTTCCAGTTTCCTCGCATCAGCCTCCGCATGGTCTCCGTCCACTCCCCGAAGTCGAGGAGCGCACTCTTGGCCGCGAATGCCATCAGCGCGTCGGCAACGGCAGCCTCACCGGCAAAGCCCTGCATGATCTGGAAGATCGACTTCTGGTTTCCTTCCGGCGCGTCCATCCACAGACAATTGACGAACCCCCGCCCCATGGTCTGACTCAGGCTAAGAAAGAAGATCTCACCGCCGTAGCGAACTTGGGTGCTCACGTAGGTTCTGGCGTTCTGATCGGCGGGTCCTGCCACGGAATCATCCGTGTTCAGCCCCATCGACTCGAGGGGGACATGCGGCATGTTCAGGATGAGAGAGGCCGACCACCCCATCGTGTAGGTGCCTCGTACCAGTGCTGCAGCCTGGGTGGTAAGATAGTTGTTGTGGGCTTCGTGGATCCACCCCGAGGCTCGGTTGTTGTAGCGCCACAGCTCGGATTGCAGGGCATGGACGCACTCATGCACCGCTCCGCCCGATTGGTAGTCGTCCCAGGTGCAGGGGCAGGTCTGCGTCGACTCGAAGTTCATGTGCCCCCAGCGATTGCCTTGATGCCCTCCCTCCCCTGCCAGCGTCGCCCCAGGGATGCCCGAGTTGAGGATCACCCAGTTGAGGAAGTGTCCGTTCGCCCACTCGGGAAACGCTGGGAATCCCACCACTTCCACAACCTCACGGAGTCTCTCATTGAGGAACGCGAGATCACGCACCGCCACTTCGTCCGTGATGCACGAGGGACGGTCCGGGCCGATGAGCATGGCCACGTAGCCGTTGTTGCTGATGGTGGTCGTCACTCCTTCAACGTCAGGATCGACTGTGAGAACCGGGTTTTCGGGCATTGCGTCGCCGGCGAAGCACTGCTTCCAGCTTGACCCACCGGCACCTGCGCCACCCTCTGCAGCACCACCGGTACCCGAGCCACCTTGGGCTGCGCCACCCTGGGCCGCGCCACCCACTCCGGCACCACCTTGGGCTGCGCCACCCTCTGCAGCACCGCCAGTCCCCGAGCCACCCTGGGCTGCGCCACCCGCTGCGGCACCACCTTGTGCTGCCCCGCCGTTGCCCTCATTTCCGCCCGCCGAGGTGGCGATGGCACCGCCGCTTGCCGGTCCGAGGCTGCCACCCGCTCCCCCTGTCGTCGCGGTACCACCGCCGGAGTCGCTCGCGCCCGGGCCGCTATTCTCTTCGCCACAACCAGCGAGCGAGACGACGAATGCCGCCAAACCAGCGAGCGAACGACCGAAACCATAGGGGGACTTGCCAGCGTATCTCGGGGTGGTGATGCGCGCGTTCTTCATGGGCAATCTCCGTGAAAGGGGTGCGGTCGGCGCCGCCGACGCTTTTCACCCTGGTCGAACAGGGGAGGATCAAGCAGGCAGCCAAGTTGGGTCGCTTGGGCCCAGCTCAGAACCCATCTCAGTACTCACTTGGCCGATCCCAATCCTCGCGAAGCCGTGTCCTGAACGTCACCAACAGGGCAACGACAGAAGTGCACTCTTCGGCCACATCTCCGTGGGCTGACCCCCTCATCCCCCAAGGCTATTCGTGCGAGCCCCCGTCCCAACCGCAGAAGTGAACCTGGGTGCCCCCGATCGGATTCGAAATCACGGTAGCTTCCTTGAGCTCGCTGCCGCAGCCCGGAACCAAGGTGCAGTTGGGGTTGCTGATGATCGTGAAGGCCCTCACACATTGAGAAGCCGCGGCACGTGCCCGGGGACCAGAAGCAGCCAATCGTCTTGCCTATGCGGTCACTCTCCGTCACGTGCGAGGCGCACTCGATGTCAGGGCAACTCCTGTTGAAGTTGCAGCCTGGTGTGGCGATACAGCCGTGCTCGTCACCAATGCCTTCGCAACGGACAACTCCTGTGCAGAGCCAATGCATGTTCCATGCGCTCGGTCCAACCAAGGGGGCCCATCAGCCCGGCCAGGATTAGCCGTGACGCTGCAGGCACCCAGCGAAGTTTCTTCGGATAGGTTTCGTACTGCGTGATGGCTCCACCTTGCCACCGGCCAGGGGCCTATTTTGGCACCGCGCCTCCGGCCCCTGCCGATCCGAGCGCAGGGGACCCCGGTTCCGCCACCACACCACCAGAGGGGGGCGACAGTCCGGCCTCAACCGAGCCGCGTTCGGCGGACGAGACCTATCCGTGCGAGCCCTCGTTCCAGTAACAGAAGTCGTACTGGGCGCAACTGTTCTCCGATTCGAAATCGCGGCAACTGATCGTCACCTCACCGCCACAGCCCGGAACCCAGGCACAGTTGGGGTTGCTGGTGCATCTGGCTTGATCGTCAAGGCCATCACAGACCGAGAAGCCGCGGCACGCGCCCGCCGACCAGAAGCATCCAATGCTCTTGCCCACGCACTCACTCTCCGTCATGCGCGAGGCGCAGTCGATTCCGGTGCATCCCCCATTGAAGTTGCAGCCTGGCGTAGCGATACAGCTCTCCTCATCGGATATCCCTTCGCAGTTCCCCAGACCACCACAGTACCAGCGTGGCTCCATGCACCCGGTCGAGCCAAGGGGGCACACCAACCCGGCCAGAATCAGCAGCGACGCTGCAGGTACCCAGCGAAGTCTCTTCGGATAGGTTTCGTACTGCCTCATGGTTCCACCTTGCCACCAGCCGGGCGCCTATTTTGGCACTGTGCCACAGAAACCGGAGATGCACATCCCCGAGACGCATTGCTCATTGGAGGTACAGGGGAAGAAGTCGGGGAGCTTCGCCTCCGAGCAGAGACCGTCGAGGCAGGTACCGGAGAGGCAGTGCGCGTCTTCCGTGCAGGAGTCGCCCAGCTCTCCCTTGCAGGTCAGTGCGCAGTGTTCGCTCTCACACTGCTGATCTTCAGTGCACGGTGAGCCGGTGGGAAGCGGTCCGAGGCAGAAGTGCTCGACACAGCTCAGATAGATGCAGTCGCGATTCTTGGTACAGGGGGTGTCAGCCGCACCCGCACATTGGTGCGTGGTCGGATCGCAGACACCACTCTTGCAGTCGCTGTCGGTGTCACAGATCGTCTTCGGGTCGTAGGGTTCTGAAGGGCCTGTTGGTGGGATCACGCAGGTGCCAGACAGGCACCTGCCCGTGGTGCAGTCGGCATTCTGCTCACAGCCCTCGCCCGGCTCCTGGAGCTCCGGACAGATGGTCTTCCGGATGGTGGGAACACCTGGCACACAGCCTTCGATCTCCCAGTAATCTTGGGTGTCGTAAGCGTCACTGCCGGAGTCTCCCCCTACGAACGGGATGGTCCAGGTTGGGGCTGAAGTGTCTTCCGCGTGCTCTACCACCCGGCCACTGTAGTGAGTCCCCGAGGGGCACGTGAAGCTCTCTCCGGATTCGGTGGGAGCCACGTGCTTGGCCGCGGCAGTAAGAAGCGTGACCATCCCACCGAGGGACGAGACATAGGCCAGGCGATTGATGTCCGCAAAGTTCGAGCCGCTGTAATCGCGTTCGAGGTACCTGTCGGTGGCGGAGACCTTCATCCCGGCTTGGTACTCCGCGCTCCAGAGATCTTGGTAAGAGGCGTTGGGAAAGGTCGGGTAGTTTCGCTCCGCGAGGAAAGTGATCAGCCCCTCGATATCGAGGGCACCATCCGGGCCCGAGAACTCCCGCCACAACCAGTAGCCGGCGTGAAGGATGGATCTTGGGATCCCGGAAGTGTCACTGAACGTGTCTATCTCTTCCCCTGCACCCTCATTCCAGTACTCCGTCGCCTCAACCCACGATGCGTCGTCGTTCTGCGCGTCTTCGAAGGGCCGGTGCCCCCACGAGGTGGTGGATGTGAGGTGCTGGGGCATGGCCACGTCACCCAAGGCGTGGAGCGGGTGACCCAGCCAGCGCGCATTGGTGGGCTCATCCTGGAACCTCTTCCATCCCCACTGGGCCAGGTTGTCGATGGGGCTAAACTCGGTATGGGCGATGCTGTGTGCCTGCCACCGGGCATCACTCCGTCGGTCGTCATCGTAGTGACCGTAACGGCCAACGCCGTCGGATTCGTCGACGCGAATCGAGAGCCCCGTTGTGTCGGCTAGGACCATGATCCCCACGTCGAGTGCACCAGGTACCCCATTGGGACCACCGGCCTCGTAGTACATGCCAGGCGGGTCGTTGAAGCGCTCTCTAGAACCGTTCACCTCCTGATCGATGAAATGCCAGAGGCCGGTGAACTGAGTGCTCTTCCAGTTTCCGATGCCGGGAACGAGACCCTCCAGCTCCTCGATCGGGTTGTAGTCGTGCGCCACCTCGAACCCTCCACCGCAGTCCCCGAAGAGGCAGAAGATCGGGGCGAGCAAGATCCCCACACCGTACTCCCAGAGCCGGTTGGCACCCTCTTTCACCAACCCGATCACTCCGGCGTTGGTAGGCCGAAACCAGAGAGAAAGATCATCCACATGCTCATCCACTTGCCAGGCATGCCAGCCCAGTACGTGGCCAAGCGCTCGGTAACTTTGCTCACAGGGGAGCGGGGTCATGGCGCAGCCCAGGTTGTAGTCGCGGCTCTCGAGAGCAAAGGGGAATTCCTTGATCGGAATGAGGTCGGGCTTCTTGAGATTGAGCCCCTGGTCGTACCCGCAGGCAAGCTCCCCATCTGAACTCGTCCGCGCCGATACATGCCACATCAAACCCGACCGCAGCTCGATCAGCTTGTGGTAGGCCTGGGCCACCTCGGCGAGGTAGAGCGCGTACTCGGCCTGGGAGACTCCAAGCGGCGGGTCGTAGGGGCCGTACTTCTGACCATGTCCCACATCGTAGAGCACGGTAGTGGCAGCGTGCACCGTCCATCTGTGGGGGTTCCCGTTCAGAGCAAGTGCCTCAACCGGGGTTGCGGAGATCAGCGCAACGATGGAACTCAGACCGAAGATTGTTGAAAGTCTCATGGCAAAATCCCTCCTACTGCTCCTGCCCATCGGCACTGAGTCGCTTGGTAGTCCAATCACTCCAGGGGCCGCGAACCGCAGCCCCGGTGAGTCCCCGAACTCGGAAGCGATTCCACTCGTGCATCGGTGGAGTATCTTGAAGGAGCCCCTCGCAGGCGCTGTGTGAGCGGTCGAGCGCATAGCGCACCATGGTGGGGGAAGGACCAGAGACAGGGGTGGTCTCAGTGCCTCTCACCAAGAACCGACAACTTTGCATAACTCGACCCCAGGGAGGACCACCCTTGTCCGCGTCTTCACCGTTGGCAAGCCGCTGTCCCTCGATCTCATACCACACGGGGCAGGTCTGGGATTGTCCGAGGATCGTGGTGAGAAAGAGGGTGATATCCTTGCCCGTCTCCCGGAAGAAGTGGTCGTAGCCGAGAGCCTTCGGATTGGGAACGCGGGTGTGGGCACACCAAGGGCTGAACACCACCTTGATTTCCCCCACCAGTCCGCGCACGGTGTCGTCATTCGGGGCCTCGGGGAGCGCCACTGAGCAACCTCGTTCATCCGTCGGGTAGCGGAGAGGGGTGTTCGGACACTGGTCTTGTTCGTCACAGACCCAGTCGCGATCCGCATCCGAACAACACCCGAGTGCCTCGGCGTGTGCGAGATCTTGCTCGGCAGCGCGGAGCTTCGACGCGCGATCTCGTGAGACCCCGAGATACTCCGCGGTGGTACCCGTTGCCTGAAGCACGGCACGCGCGGCGGCTGTGTAGTCCACGTTGGCGCGGGCGCGGAGGATATTGAGTGCCGCCGGCTCATTGACGGCCGAGCAGTATCGAAGGATCTGGTACTGGTACAGAACCTCTGAGGGCAGACCGACCGTGGCACCAGGAGCACATTCGACCTCGGTTATGCCGGAGGGTGGTGGTGGGAGCGTCCAGGCGCAGTCCGTAGGGTTGGAGCTACCATCTCCTCCGGTCCGATCGTTGCCCCCTGTGCCGACCAAGGGGTAGAGCGGCTGATGCCGCACATGGGCTTCGGCGTCCAACCACACATCCTTCGCGAACAGCCCCATCTGGTGGCGGTAGGGAGAGATGTGGGCCTTGCGAACGGTGACCTTGCCGTTTGGCGCCACCAGACCACCCGCGAAGGGAGTGTCGAGCACGACCTCGCCGGTGCCCAGGTATACCAGGAGAAAATCGGGGAGGGTGGCGGTGTCATTCACGCGACCTCGCCAGTCGAGCCGATTTCTCACAAACAGGGTGACCGTTCCGTCTTTGGCTTCGAGGCTCAGCTCGGCGTCGGCATTGAGGGTGAGTGACTCCAACCAGTAGGTGCCACGAGGCAGCGTCAGCTTCCCACCTGAGTTCACGGTCACATCCCCGTAACGCCCCTCGGTCAAGGTGAAGGAATCACCCCAGTTCAGCGCGAGGTTGCTGGCCGCTGGTGCCGCGGCGAAGGTGACGTTGCGCTCCAGGGGAATTCCCGGGGTTGGCGTGTTGGCGGGTGGTGGTTTCGGTCCAAGCACGTCACAATCGTGGCCTAACACGAGACTGGGGGCCCGCACTCCGGCGTTGACGTCCGCTCTGTCGCGAAGCTCGACGGGCCCCGTGGACCAGATACTGCCAAGTGTGGTGTCAGGCTCGACGTAGAACGTGCTCGCTCCGAAATGGGCAAGTGGCCCCAGCGTACCGTCGGTCGCCTCGACTCGGACACGAGAGCCGACATGCAGCGTGTTGGTGGCGATCACCACGGGTACCAGTCGCCCTAGCAGGAGGAATTCCGGAACGGTGTAGCTGTAGGTCGCGAGGGGAAGAGCCGTCAGCCTGCTCTGGGTGAGTTTCTGAGCGGTCGATGCCACGACCTCGCCCCTGTCGTTCGACGGATTCGAGCAGCTCCCCAATCCGAGCGAGAGGGCCAAACAGCCCAGAGTGACCAGCCTGAATCCCCTCGAAACGCCTGTGTGAACGGCCATCATCGTCCATTCCCCTTTCCCGCACCTGACGCCGAAGCGAGGGCGGCGACCAAACGCGTGGCACACCCATCCCAAGAGACGGTTTCCCGCCCCCGTGACGGAGCCCCAAAGAGGGCCACCGCCGCTCTTCCAGGACGAGACTCCACGCGCCACTCACCCCGGGCAAGCAGACGCGAAGCTGCCATGCCCCCCCCCCCCCCTTGTCAAGAGCAAATCAACGACGACGCATCAGTGCTGCACCTGGGCGTGTCAGCCGCTACCATCTCTCCATGGGTTGGCATCGCATCATGACTCTGGTTGTCGCACTCGAGGCTCTTGGTTGCTCGGGTGAGCCCTCGTCTCCGTCTGAGTGAAGCGCTGGAGCTGGGGCAGACCCGGGGGCAGGACATGCGGTCGTTTTCGACGATGGGAGCCGCGCGGCGTTCAACGCCCGGAACCTGGCGAACCCAGCCGCCGCGGACCAGACAGAGCAGTCTCTCGACGACCAGGGAGGCAAGCCCACTCTCGCCGCCAACGCGTTCTTCGGCCTCTGCGGCGATGACTATGATTTCTTGTTCTTCGTGCTCAATCATCGGGCAAGCTCGAGCGTGACAGCGGCCTTCCGGAGTGTGCGCAAGCCTGTCATGCTGGGGACAGGCTCGGATGAGCCATCCTTCGACCGAGAGTACAGAAGTCCCAGCCGACTCAAGGGTGTGGTCGCCCCACAACTCGACGAGTCAGCACGCATGCCACCTTTCGCCCACGAGTTCGCCCATCACTGGGCGAACTGGCTCTCTCTCCCGAGCTCGGGTTTGGCACGAATCGCGACACGGACTTCGGCGCACTGGGGCATGACCTCCGTATTCGGTCAGCTCGGTGGCTTTGACGAGGCCACCCTTGACTGCAGCAACCCACCCGGGGCCGAGCTCTCCTCCTGTAGCGCCGAGGCCAGCGGCAAAATTCACTACACGTTGGGGTGTTCGGGCAAGCTGGCAATACGCAGATCGGTCACGTCCCACTCGAACTCCATTTGATGGGCCTGCTCCCGGCTGCTGAGGTGCCGATGCGGTTCCTCCGCTTGGAACAGGCGCTGTCTTTGCCCGATTCCTACAATGCGGTCAACGATACGGCGGTGGTCGAGTCAAGCGGGCTCTCCGAGATCCTTTTCTCGGATATCGTGGCTCTGCATAGTCCGCGCATACCACTCCCGGAGTCTGAGCGGAGTTGGAGAGGCGCGTTGGTCTTGGTGAAGGACGAGCCGGCACCGTATGCCACCATGGAGTTGGTGGCCGGATGGTCGCCGATCCTGGGGAAACAGCTCGACGGCGGGGAACGCTCGGCGAGCTTCGCCGCGCGGACCGGGTACCGCGCCGGGCTCACGATGGGTCTCGGTGCGCCGGGAGCGGTCGATCCTGCCACACCAATGAGCATGGGTCCCACTTGTGAGCCTCTAGCCCAGGACTGCGGCGAGCCGCTCGGGTGTTATCCGCAACTGCGGGACGGAGTTCGCCTGCGAGCGCTCGCTCGACTACGCCGCAGGTTACGCCTGCATCGTCATGGACGATGGAACGCCCACTTGCGTCCTCTACTGCGATCTCGCCGACCCCGCGCACCCGAAGGCTTGCGCGCAGGCTGTGTCCCACAAGCCATGCCAGCTTCCAAGCTCTTGGTGTGCGCCTCGCGTCAACGTCATGACCCACCGTCGCCTGCCCGTTGCCTTCTGGGTTGAGGCTGACCCTACTCGGCGATGCTCGTGACCACCTGGTGCCACCGCCGACCTGGGTCATCGCGGGGGCTCGGCCCAAAGACCATCGAGGAACGGCGCGGTTCGAGGCAGTCTCACTCGATGGTCGGGCCGGATAGGGGCCGTTTTTGATGTTGGTCCTGCGCGGGAACGGCCGAAGGCGTAGACCCGGCAAGCCGCGGAGCTGGGCTGCACAAATTCGCAAGGTGGGTTTGATTGCACCACGTTGACACCGATCGGTCGTTCGATCGGTGACCGATTGCGCTTCGCAGCTCCGTGCCGGAATGGAGATACCTCACCCGTCACCATCGTGGCCGGCACGGCCCGGGCTCGAGAGCATCATCGGTCTCGCGTGGCGACAGCCTGACGTCACCTGACCACGGTACCGACTACGCTCTCTCGCCCGGTTTCTTCTGAGAGCAAGAAGGGCACGGGAGATGGTGATGGGAGCTCGACGGACATCGCTTCGTCTTGCTGGCTCCCATCACCGTCGAGCGGGCGACGCGCGGCGAACAGCCCCATCGCGAAGCACAACGCTTGTGCCG
>CAYNEY010000054.1:0-37625 GCA_964396375.1 uncultured Polyangiaceae bacterium
TAGCTCAGAGCTCAGCGCCAGAGCACGTCGACCACGGCCCGAACCCTGGCCAACCGTTCCCGGATTGCGAGCGCCACGCTAGGCGGTACATCCTGTGCAGGATACCCAAGCGCGGGGAGGCCGAGGGCATGCGTGAGATAAAGCGCCCGTTCGAGGTGGAACCGTTGGGACACCAACCAGAACTCTTGCCCGGGAAAACCTTGCGCGACACGGAGCAGCGAGTCAAGCGTGCGGGTGCCGTCGGGATCGACGAGGAGTTTGTCGCTGGGGACTCCCCGCGCTACCAGAGCTTCACGCATTGCGGCGGGTTCGTTCCCGCGCGGACTGTGTCCATTCCCACTCAACCACAGGCGCGCTGTGCGGCCCTGGTGAAAGAGCTGTGCGGCGGCATCCATCCGATGCTCGAAGTAGAGATTCTTCCGTCCATCGGCGAGGAGAGGAGCGCAGCCGAGAACCACGGCGAACTCGCGTGGTGGGAGCGAGGCCACGTCGGAGACAATGAAAGCCTCACCGAGCCGCGCCATCCGTTGCAGCTCGACACCGAGCAGCACTCCCGAAACCAGGCCAGCCGCGCCGACAGCCAGGCATAAGCCACGAGACACCTTGACGAATGACATGCCCGGTTCGACTATAGCGAATTGCTGGTGTTCGGGAGAGAAGAGTCATGGCAAGATCCCAAATTGTGGTGCACGGGTACCTGCTCGTTCTGGCGGTGGCGCAGAGCTTCGCCTGTGAGGCTGAGCCCACATCCAACGCGGAGGGGCCGCAGGCTGTGGCAGGTTCGGCGGGCGCCGCGAGTCTCGAGCAGGGAGGGGCCGAGGAGGAGGGGGGTGCTGCCGGAGCCGGTCCGGAATTCTGGCGGCCCAGCCGTGGGCTCACGTGGCAGTGGGAGCTCTCCACGACCGTAGAGGAGCCGCTACCGGTCAAAGTCTACGACATCGATTGGGAGTCGGAGCCCGCCGTGATCGAGCGGCTGCACGCGGCAGACATCAAGGTGATTTGCTACGTGAGTGTGGGAAGCTGGGAAGAGTGGCGCACCGACGGGGACCAACTACCAGCCGAGGTGATAGGCCTGCCCTACGAGGGGTGGGAGGGTGAATACTACCTGGATATTCGGAGCGCCGAGGTGCGGGGGCTGATGGAGCGCCGCTTCGATGTGTGCCGTGCCAAGGGTTGTGATGCCATCGAGCCAGACAACATGGACGTCTTCGAGCTCGGCTGGGATTCGGGCTTTGCGCTAACTGAGCGGGATGGCGTCGACTACGCCTTCTTTCTGGCCGAAAGCGCTCACGCTCGCGGTATGGGCATCGGTCAGAAGAACGCCGCTGGGATCACCGAGCAGATCATCGCCGAGTACCAATGGGTGCTCACTGAAGATTGCTTCGCGGACGGCAATTGGTGCGGTGAGGTGATGGCCTACGCCGAAGAAGACAAGCCGGTGTTCCTGTGCGAATACCAGTCCGAGGGTTTCGAGGAGGCATGCCGCCGCTACTTGCCGGAGGGGGCAAGTCCGATCCTGAAGAACCTCGAACTCGATGCTGAGGTCACATTCTGTGACGGCTCGTGACCTCGAGGAATCGTGCGAACTCATCCTCGAAGTTGGCCGTGAAAAATCCAGTCTGAAGCCGAGCGCGGATCTGGTCGTGGCTCATGAAGGCAAGCCTGTCGATCTCCTCGGGCTGGGCGAGAAAGGGCCCTTCGTGGCTCAGATGAAAGGTTGTTACCAGTTCGGTCTCGACCGAGTTCTTCATCACGTAGCGGTACAAGAACTCGAGCTCCGAGAGCTGGACCCGTAACCCTAGCTCTTCTTCGAGCTCGCGGCGCACCGCATCCTCGATGGACTCACCGAAGGCGACGTGGCCACCCACTGAAGTGTCCCATTTCCCCGGCTGGATATCCTTGTTCGGGCTCCGGAGCTGGAGGAGGAGCGCCTGGTCGCGGTTGGTCACGATGCAGTGCACCACCGGGTGCATCAGGTTCGGGTTGCCATGGACTTCGCGGCGCGTCGCCCGGCCGACGGTGCGACCGTCGGCGTCGACCAGCGGGAACCACTCATCGCTCATTCGATGCTGGATTCTTCGAGTTCGACCGCGGTCTGAGGGGGTGGCTGGTCGAGCGCCTCGGGGCCGAGCAGATCCTCGATGATGCTTCGCACCGCGGACTTTCCGGCGCCCATGGCCAGGATCACCGTGGCCGCCCCGGTGACCACATCGCCCCCTGCGTACACACGCGGTTTGCTGGTGCGACCGTCGACGTCACCCGCCATGATGGTCCCCCACTTGGACACCGAGATATCGGGCGTGGTGTCCTGGATCAGCGGATTCGGGCGGTTACCGATGGCTACGATCACGACCTGGCAATCAATCTCGTATTCGCTGCCCGGCACCACCACCGGGCGCCGGCGGCCCGAGGCGTCGGGCTCCCCGAGTTCCATCCGCACGCAGCGCAGCCCTCGGACGAACCCCCGTTGATCGGCTAACACCTCCACCGGATTGCACAGCAGCTGAAAGACGATCCCCTCTTCTTCGGCGTGGTGGATTTCGGCGGCGCGGGCTGGCATCTCTTCGCGGCCACGTCGGTAGACGATCACCGACTCCTCGGCGCCCAGCCTGAGCGCAGTGCGCGCGGCGTCCATCGCCACATTGCCGCCACCCACCGTCACCACGCGCCGGCCGCGTAAGATGGGGGTCTTGGCATCCTCGCGGTAAGCCTTCATCAGGTTGCTACGGGTCAAGTACTCATTGGCGCTGTACACGCCGATCGCATTTTCCCCGGGGATATTCATGAACGAGGGCAGCCCAGCACCCGAGCCCACGAACACAGCATCGAAGCCCTCGTCGCTCAGTAACTCGTCGATGGTAGCGGTGCGACCGACCACGAAATTCTTCTCGAGCTTCACGCCGAGCTGGATAAGATAATCGATTTCAGCTCGCACGATGTCCTTGGGCAGGCGAAACTCCGGGATTCCGTACACCAAGACGCCGCCCGGCTCGTGCAGCGCCTCGAACACCGTCACCTCGAAGCCCCACTTCACCAGTTCTCCTGCCACGGTCAAGCCAGCCGGACCACTGCCGACCACTGCCACACGCTTGCCGTTCGGTGGTTTTTTTGCGGGCAACTCGAGACTACCTGTGTTGCGCTCGTAGTCGGCAGCGAAGCGTTCCAGATTGCCGATTGCGACGGGGATCCCCTTTTTCTGCCAGATGCAGAGCTTCTCGCACTGATCCTCCTGGGGGCAGACTCGCCCACAGATAGCGGGCAGTGAGTTGGTTTCCTTCAGTTTTCTCGCGGCGCCCGAGAAGTCGCCGCGGGCAATCAAGGCGATGAAGTCGGGGATCGCGATCTGCACCGGGCAACCCTCGACGCACTTCGGGTTCTTGCACTGGATGCAACGTTCAGCCTCGATGATCGCCTGTTCGGGGGTGTAACCGAGGGGAACCTCTTCGAAGTTGTGACGCCGGACGGCAGGAGGCTGCTCGGGCATGGCTGTCCGCACCTTGGCGCGGACCTTCTTCGGCTCGCTCATGACAATCCTCGCAGCTTGCATTCGTGCTCGGCCAGTCGCTCTGATTCGAAGTCGCGATAGCTAGCTAGTCGGCGGATGAGTTCTTCCCAGTCTACTCCGGCTGCGTCGAACTCGGGACCGTCGACGCAGGCGAACTTGGTCTGTCCGTGCACCGAAACCCTGCAGCCGCCGCACATTCCTGTGCCGTCGACCATCACTGGATTGAGCGAAGCTACGGTCGGGATCTTGGCTTCTACGGTGATGGCGCTGGTGACGCGCATCATAGGGGCTGGGCCGATCACTACCGCGAAATCAAAGGCCTCGCCGTCAGAGAGCAGCTTTTTTACCAGGTCGGAGACGAAGCCCCGTGTGCCCGCGCTGCCGTCGTCGGTGCAAACGAGCACGCGATCGCCAAAGCTCCTCATCTCCGCCTCGAGCAAAAGCAGTTCTTGGTTGCGTGCCCCAAGGATGATGGTCGTGTGATTGCCCGCATCAGCGAGCGCCCGTGCGATGGGGTGAAGTGGGGCGATCCCGACACCACCCCCGATGCACAGGACGCGCCCGAACTTTTCGATGTGGGTGGGGCGTCCGAGAGGCCCCACCAGATCGGCGAGCGACTGACCCTCTTCGAGCGCTGCCAGTGAGGTGGTGCCTTGCCCCACCACCTGGAAGATAACCTCGATCCATCCTTGCTCGGCGTCGCCGTGAGCGATTGTGAGCGGGATGCGCTCGTCCGCCGCGGTCGGGCGGAGGATGATGAACTGTCCGGCACGTCGCTTCTTCGCGATCCGGGGGGCCAGCAACCGCATGCGGAGCACGCGCGGCGCTAGGGTTTCCTTCTTCAGGATGGTCGTCATGGTCAGCCTCGTAGGAGCGTCACCGAGAATCGTGGGCTTATAGCCGAAAGGTGCGCTACGAAACAGTCGAAACCGAAGCGGGGGAGCGAGCGAGTGGGTGTCGGGCTCAGTGTCCACGAAGCAGATAGTTCCGATGGGCATAGGACCTGGGGAAACGTTGGAAACAATCCTTACGGCCGCCCCGGCTGCGCGTGGTGCACACTCGAGCACGCGTGGGGAGTGTTAGCGGAGAGTGGCTTCAGAATCCGGTGCTGATGCTGGGTGTGTTCCGCGATCCTTCTGCTGTACGGGCGGCTCGACGCCTGCCCCGTGATCCTCTGTTTCCTCCTCGATCGCGGTGCCCGCGTCGGTCGGTGTGGTGACGAGAGGGCGGCGTGGCCGGCTGGTGAGGGCGATGTCGCGGGGGGCACAGACAGCACCGTCGCGCGGGACGTGAGGCGGTGGCGCCGTGAAGAGCTGAGCGAGAGCCCGATCGATGGCGGGGTAATTGGGGAACAGGAGTGCGCGACCGCGATCGCGCCGTGGCTGCGCTTCGTGTTCCGAGAAGACCAGGCCGTGGAGCTTCTGCCCATCGACGGTGAGCGCTCGCTCGGCCAGAGTAAGCAGCTGGTAGCGCTTGAGATCGGTGGCCACGTTGCGCTCGACGGCGCGCCACACCTCGGGCAGGCGCCCCAAGTGTCCGAGCTGCAGGAGTCCGCGGTGGATCCCGGCGAGCACTGCCTGTTGGCGACGTGCTCGGCTGAAGTCGGAGCGGCCGTGGCGTGAGCGTACGTACATTGCTGTGGTAACGCCATCCATGTGCACGGAGCCGCTTGGCACGTCGAGCAGGCGGCGACCGCTCTCGGTGCGTTTGTCCAGAAAGTTGTCGAGGATCGGGCAAGGAACTTCGACCGTCACGCCGCCCAGCGCATCCACCAATTGCTCGAAGAGCGCTAGGTTCACCACCACCACGTGATGGACCGTTACGGCGAGCAACTCCCCCACGGTTTCCTTGAGCTGGACCAGGGGGCGTAGACCACGCACCGCTGCGAGTCCGTACACGGTGTTGATGCGATCGAGACCGTGGTTGGGTATGTCGATGGCAAGATCTCGAGGGATGCTCACCAAGCCAACCCGACCAGAGCGCTCGTCGAGGACGACCAGAATCAAGGTATCGGTGAGCCCTCCACCTCCCTCGCCGGGGCGCCGATCGACGCCTGCCACCAGGATGTTTTTGGTGCCGACGAGTCCGGGACTCCGTACCACTTTCGCCTGCTCGGGAGCGCTTGCGACCGGTGGAGGTCCGGATGGGGCAGGTGCGGGGAGCGGAGGCTCGAGAGATACGGTGGGCCTTGGGGAGGTGTCCGGCAATGTACCGAAGTCCGCGTATAGCCAGCCTGCCATGGAGCCGAGCAAGCTCGCGGTGACAGCGAAGATTAGGGTGAGAAGGAGGAATCGACGACGGCGCACAATGGCCGCTCTAGCAAAGCCTGTTCCACACGCCACGACCGCCGCTTTCAGGCTCGATCACGTGAAGGAAAGGGGGCCGACAGTTTCGGCTCAGTCGAGCGATTCAGGTTTGGGTTCCGCTTCTCCTCGGTGCAGGACGGCAAAAAGCAGCGTTGCCACAAGTGCACCTAGACCGTCTGCGAGGATGTCCTTCTGAGCGTCCCAGACGTCTCCCTGCGAACCCAGCACCGCGATTCCCGCGGCCGGATCCGAGAAGACTGCGTAGCCCCACTCGAAGAGCTCGTACAGAGCCGCTACCGAAAGGATCGACAGGATGGGGATCGTGAGCAGGAGCCAACGTAGATTGACGGCGCGGGCACGGTAGAGAGCTTCGGCGACCGGGTAGGCGTAGAAGCCCACGGAGAAGTGCGCGATACGGTCGTAGTGATTGCGCTCGAAGCCGAAGGTGTCGGTGATCCAGCCGAAGGGAACCCGCTCGAACGTGTAGTGGCCGCCAATGGTGTGGAGGACCAAGAGCACGAGCATCAGCCCGTAGGCCAGCGGAGAGAAAGGACGTTTTCTGCCGAATGCATAAACCAAACCCGCGATGAGGAGGATGGGGAGGTTTTCCGCCCACCAAACCCCCCGGTCATGCGGAGCGATCGCGCAGACCACGAAGACGAGGGCATAGATCGCGAAGAAGAGGGCTCGGGCGAGGTGGGTGCGTTCCATGGCTACTAGAAGAACAGAAGATCGTCGATTGACACGAAGCCCACGTCTGAGGTCCCCTCCGGGAGCTGGCCGGTGGTTTCCGCTCCTTCACAGAGGGGATGGAACGTGAGGCCTGTGGTGTGGGCCAGGATGGCATCGAGCACATCGCCGGGATCTCTGGCCCAGGTGGGGATGGTGGCCTCGGTGAACCGCACCTCGATGGTGGTTGGTTCGGGAGTGACCGGCGCATCCCAACCGAAACGGATCCCCTCCTCGGGTGCGCTGTAAAGTGGGCTCTCCACTTCGAAGCGCAGGCGGCGCGCGGTATCACTTCGCACCTTCATCCGGATACCTTCGAACTCACGCACATCGAGCGCGCCCGTCGATAACATCACCCGGAAGAACGACCACTGGCCCCAGGGTTCGGCCTCGTTTCCGTACTCGAAGTCGAGGCGCAGATCCTGTTCTCCCGAGAGCGGCTCATCTCGGTTCGGGCTCGCCGCAGCGCTGGAGTTTGGGTTGGTCAGAAGGAGTGTGCTCAACCGGATGCCGAAGGTATCCAGGTGCTCGAAGTCATTGAGCGCGAACGGATTGATGGCGAGCGGCGTGATGACTCCGCCGTCGAGGAAGAACTCCAGGCGCTCCCGCAAGAGTGGGATCTCCGCCTTCATGGCGGCGATCGCCCCAGTGAAGCCCGATTCTCCTGGTCCGAACGGGTCTTGGGCCGCCGCACTGCGGATCAACGCGGCATGTCGGTCGATGGCGGCGAGCAGATGCTTCTCTGCGAACGGACCGTCGAGGAGTTCTTCGGCCGCTGCTCGATAATCTGAAAGATCGCTAGCCAGCGCTCGAAATAGGTTGTTGCAGCCGGGGGCAAGGACCTGGGATTCCCCCGTCCAAACCGGGTAATGGGCGCCGCAGTCCTCGGGCAACTCCGTCCAACGCGGGACCACTCCATACCCGGATGAGAACGTCATAGCCGCGTCGAGGTCCCAGGGGATCAGCGTGAAATGCCCGGCGGTGTCCTCGTAGAGATAGAAGTTGTGGTTGCCGCTCCAGTCCTCGAGCTCCGAGACATAGACGGCCGTTACGCCGTCCCAGTTGGCTATGGCGTCGTCGACCGCCATGTAGCGGCCGAGCGCCTCTTCGTCCATGTGCTGCGCCAGAGTTTGGCGGAGGTCTGAAGAGTAAGGTTCGGCCATCGCCTCCGAGAAGGCCACGAAGGATGCGGTGTCCGCGAGTTCTTCGTTGGTTTTCAACCGCTCGTTCACCCACTGGCCGAGGGTGGAGCCAGGCCACGCCTCCTTGTACAAATTCCCGTCGGGATGGTCTGGCCAACGATCGGCGGTGAACCGGCCGTCGATCTGCTCCACCATGCCGAAGAGGCCAAGGGACTCACCGTTCATGCGCAGCGTCGCCCAGGCCGCGTAAGGAGCCTCGATTCCCATGGCGCGGAAGGTGTCGTAGCCGAGCCGCTCCCTGAGATAGGTCAAATCCCAGATCGCGGCGTTGAAGTTGAGTCGTTTCTGCCCGAAGAAGCGGAGCTCGGGTTGGTACTCGTCGAACTTCAGCTTCAGGCTCAGCTTGTCGCAGGTTCGCTCCCCGTTTCCATCGAAGCAACCGTAGAGTGAGCCGTAACTCCCCTTGTAGCGGACCCCGACTTGTCCCACGAGGACGCCGTCGAAGCACACCTGGGCGGGCACGTAGACCTCGTCGATGGCGGTTGCCTCCAGGGTGGCGCGGTCTTCCTCGCTGAGGATGAGGTCGAAGATGGGAACATGGTCGAGCCCGAAGAGCTCGGTTCTCGCCGCATGGGTCACCGTGTCGTCGGGCTCGGCGCAGCTCACCGTCGGGGCACCACCTTGCGCCGTCGGCGCGCCACCCTGAGCGCCGGCGCCCGCGCCCGCCTCGTTCCCCACCCCAGCGACCGAGCCCTCAGGGAGGGTTTCGTCGCGGTCGGCGGCGCATCCGAACGCAACCCACAGGAAACACGCCACCCCTGACCAGCACAGCGGACGATGAGTCATCGATGAGCCCTTCCTGAACCGGGCTTCTTTTACCACATTGGAGGGGCGTTGCGAAACCTTCCGAGTTCCGGCGGCTTGGTTTCGACCTGCAGAACTCCCGTGTTAGGGTGGGCGGGTTACCCGCCGAGCGGCGAGAAGGAGTCGAGCATGAGCATGACCGAGACGACGAGTGGGCTTCGCTACGAGGACACCACATTGGGCAGTGGCGCTACGCCCGCGCGGGGGCAGATCTGCGTGATGCACTACAGCGGTTGGCTTTTCGAGAATGAGGCCAAGGGCAAGAAGTTCGACAGCTCCATCGACCGTGGTCGGCCCTTCGAGTTCGCGCTCGGGGTAGGGCAGGTGATCGCAGGTTGGGACGAAGGGGTGGCGTCGATGCGGGTCGGTGGGAAAAGGACGCTGCTGATCCCCCCGAGCCTCGGCTATGGAGCCCGTGGGGCCGCCGGTGTCATTCCCCCAAACGCCACGCTGCTCTTCGAGGTGGAACTCCTGGACGCGAAGTAGCAGCGCGTTGTCGGCCGCTCTCGCTGGAAACCTGGCGTGAGGTTGTTGGTTGGGATGGTGGAACAGCGCGCCGATAGAGGTAGGTGTGCGCCGCACACAGAACTGTCGCGGCTTGGGTCGCGCCCGCCTCGGCGGGGGTGCGAGCCGTGGTATCATCTGGGTCTTACTCCGCAGAGCGGACGGACTCGGGACGGATCACGATGACACAGAAGATCACGGTTCTTGCTTATGTTGCACTGCTCGCCGTTGCTTGTGGTCGAGAGACGACCACGGTCGAAAGTGGCGGGAGCACAGGTGGCACCACGGGGACTGGCGTAGTGGCCAGCGGTGGCCTTCCTGCCTTGGGTGGACAAGGCGGTACTACCTCGAGCACCGCGAGCGTAGGTGGAGCTGACGCGTCCTCGATGGGCGGTAGCATGATGGCGAGTGGTGGAGACGCAACCGGTGGAAGCACACTCGGGCAGGGTGGAACGACCGCGGGTGTTGGCGGAGTGACCTTCGGTGAGGGCGGAGTGACCTTCGGTGAGGGCGGAGTGGGTTCGACCGTGCTCGGTGGTGCAACCAGCCTTGGATTGGGGGGAGCAGCCGGGGTAAGTGGAGGATTGGGTGGAAACGGCACGGGTGAGGGGGGCAGCACGGCTACTGCGGTCGGCGGCACGGCGACGGAAGGTGGGACAACGCTCGGTGCCGGAGGCAGCGGCCAATTGGGCGGTGCCACCACCACGGGAGAAGGCGGCGCCGCGGGAACCGGTACGGGTGGTGTGGCTGGCAGCAGTTACGCGCTCCCGCCACCGAGCCAGTGTCACAATCAGAACTACATCGACTTCCAAGCGGGGTGTATCGAGGGTGATCCGAACAGTGTGTGCGGCGGGAAGTGCAACGTCATCAACGCCTGTCAAGAGAACTCGACCATGAAGCCCTACGCGGACACCGCCTTCATCTGCCCGCGGTTCATGCTCTTCTCCGATCAGATGTTGCAGGCAGCGAGCGACGATGGGCTCTCTGACTTCAACTATGCGGTGGTGGGCCACGACGTGGACTCGGGCGGGATCGACGCAGGCACCGAGAGCACCTGCTGCCAGTGCTACCAGCTCGTGTACGCGACACCCAGCCCCAGCAATGAGCGCCAATGCCTGGCCAACCCGGACAGCTCGGCGGATCCGACCTCGGCCATTGCCATTCCGAAGCCCCTGATCGTTCAGAGCTTCAATACAGCGGCGACGCCCACCACCTTCGACGTGTACATGGCGGCGGGTGGATTTGGTGCCAACAACTCCTGCGGTCCCGGCCTCTCTCCTGCCTCGGCGTCGGGGTTGTATCTGTACACTGCCTATCCGCCCGATGGGCAACCCGGGCAAGGTGGGGTAAAGCCTGTGAGTCTGTTTCAGGAGTGCAAAAATGAGACGAATTGGGTGACTCAGGCCACCCTGAGCTCGGAGGCCTGCCAGAGCCGCGTTCAGACCACCTGCAACATGCTCGAATCCTCCATCCCTGGTTTGACCGAGCAGTCGCGGCGCTCTTGCATCGAGTCGAACTCCCCCACCACCCCTTACCACCTCAACTGGGCGGTCTACGCCATGAAGGTCGAGTGCCCCGTGCACCTCACGGACGTAACGGGGTGCAAGCTCTCGAATCAGGGGCTGCCTGCCGCCGACCCGACCGTGACCACCGCCGCCCAGGCCGCCTCGGATCCTCGATTTTGGACCACCTCGGGCTCGGGGCAGATGTACGAGACCACCACCATGGAGGACTGCTGCCGACCCTCCTGCGCAGCCATCGACTGGGTCGAGAAGCGCGGCCTACCGGTGGACAGTGACTACAACGCGTTTTACTCGTGCGATGTGAACGGAAATCCGATCACCGAGTAGCGCCGATCGGCACCATCGATCCGGCGCCGGCGGAACACGGGAGCTACCTGGTCGAGGGCACGACGGTGGTGATCACGAAGGACGATGGCGAGGTGAGCCGGAGTCCGTACTGCGCCTCCGGCGACCAGCTGATGATGGGCTCGGACACGGGTCGCGCCTCGCTCCTGCTCGTTCGCTGACCGGGGCTGTGCTAGCCTTCCGCCCATGGATTGCTCTCTCTGGCGCTTGGTGGGGCCTGGTCTACTTTCGGTGGTCGCGCTTGGTGTTGGCTGTGGTGGCGGGCCGTATGAGGCTGCCGACCTTCCAGATGGTGGAGCGGACAACGCGGGGGGGGACAGCGGCGCTCTCGGTTCTTCGGGAGAATCTGGCGAAGGCGGCGCAGGTACGGACTGCGACGACCTGGTCGAGCGCGCGGCAGAGCAGCTGGTCGAGGCCCGCGTGTGTCCGGCGCTGGCGAGCCGAGAGAGCTGTGAAGCACGCGTCCAAGATCTCTGCGGGTGTGACGTGAGCGTGGACTTGCTCGACTCGGAGGCGACTTTGGCCTTCCTCGCCACCAAAGCCGAACTCGAGGAGCGCGCCTGTCCGGTGGCGTGCATCGCGATGGAGTGCCAGGCGCTTCTTGGCGGCACCTGTGAGCCATCCGCCGACGATCCGAACTTCGGCGCCTGCACGCCCGAATTCGAATAGATGCCCTTCCTCGTGGATTTGTCGCTCACTTCTCTGATCGTCGAGTTTCTCTTCGTTGGTCTGTACGCGCTCCTGACCGGTTGGGTGATCCTGTCGCGGCGGCGTGATCCGTCGGCGACGCTAGCCTGGATCCTCTTCATGATCCTGGCCCCGATCGTGGGCATCATCGCCTTCTGGTTGATAGGTCGCACGCGAATGCGTCGGGTCGCGCGTCGTCGTGGTCGGGCTGAGGTGCAGGTCCGCGAGGTGCTGGGGCTGGACACCGCGTACCAACGGTCGCAGAGCTGTGAGCCCCGCGATCTCGAGCCGCGGACCCAGGCGCAGCTCCGCCTCGGTGACGCTCTCGCGAGCACACGCGCCACGACTGGGAACCAGGTGACCGTGCTGGTGGGCGCGGAGCGCACCTACCGAGAGCTCCTCGCGGCCATTGCCAGTGCGGAGCGTTATGTCCACGTCCAGTTCTACGTGATCCAGCCGGATTCGGTGGGCCAGGCGCTGCGCTCGGCTCTGGTGGAGCGGGCCCGCGCTGGTGTGGAGGTACGGGTACTGACGGATGCCGTCGGTTCGAACGGCCTTCCGTCGGAATTTTGGGATGAACTGCATGCGGCACAGGGACGTGCACGGAGTTTCGGTCCGGTGTTGCGACTACTCCCGAGGTTCCGCCACCGTGACCGCGTCGACTACCGCAACCACCGCAAAATCGTAGTAGTCGACGGTCGGGTTGGCTTCACGGGCGGAATCAACGTTGGCCGGGAGTACCTGGGGCTCGATCCGACCATCGGCCATTGGCGTGACACCCACGTGCGGATCGATGGTCCGGCGGTGTCGAGTCTGGAGGCCACGTTTCAGCACGATTGGTCATTCTCGACGGGTGAACTCCTGACGGAGCTTCCCCACTTCGATCTGTGTCCCGAGGGCGGGGACTCGATCGTTCAGATCATCGATTCCGGGCCTGACCAGAACCATTCGACGATGGAACTCTACCAGGCCCACGCCATGGCCTCGGCGCGCGAGCGGATCCTGATCACCAATCCCTATTTCGTGCCCAGTCAGACCATCGAGAACGCGCTGATCGCAGCGGCGTTGCGCGGGGTTCGGGTATGCCTGCTCTTGCCGCAGAAATCTGATAGCCGGCTCGTCCACTACGCATCGCGCTCCTATTACGGAAACCTTCTTTGCGCGGGGGCGCGGATCTTCGAGTACCGGCGGGGGTTCGTGCATGCGAAGACCATGGTGATCGACGACTGGCTGTGCACGATTGGCTCGGCCAACATGGATCGGCGTTCGTTTTCCCTCAATTTCGAGCTCAACGCCTTCATCTTCGATCCTGCGACCTGCCGCACTTTGGCTGACGAATTCGGGAAGGATTTGGGGCAAGCCCGGGAGATCACCGAGGATCCGGAGGCACGAGCTCGCCTGTTCGGGCGATTGTTGATCGGGCTTGCGCGACTGGTGTCGCCCCTGCTCTAATCGTCGAGATGCAGCGGCGGCTTCCGGAAGCGGGCGCGCAGTCGATCGATGGTCGCGCGGATCCTGGGACGGCGCACCAGCCAGCGCTCGAACCTACGCTTGGCGGGCACATCCATCAGGATGATGGCGGCGAGGATGGTGAGCAAGCCCTGGCCAGGCAGAGCGAGCATCAGCAGGCCGAGTCCGAGCAGGATGGAGCCGCAGAGGTTGCGGAGCACACGGAGCCACCATGCACGTCGTCCGACGGTGGCCCGCGGTTCGGGTCGGAGGAAGTAGTCAACGGGTAACCGAACCAATAGGATCAGAGTGGCGGTCAGGCTGACCACGCTTAGCACCAGCGAACCGAGCGCGACGGCGGCGAGGAGTTCGGGGGTGAGGATTCGGTCCCAGGGGGCAGGCATCCTTCTCTGATCCATACTGGATTTCTGGGAGCGAAGCGGGCAAATATGGGATCATCCCGTGACCCAGGGCGTCGTCCGAGTGCTGAGCTGGAACATCCACAAAGGGGTGGGGGGATGGGACCGCCGCTACGACTTCGCCCGGACGCTTGGCGTGCTCTCGGCGCTTCGTCCAGACATCGCACTTCTTCAGGAGGTCGCCTTTGGGATGCCCCGGCTTCGCCACCATCGGCAGTGCGATCTGCTCACGTCCGCCCTCGGGTTTCATGGGCTATTTCATGCCGAACACCACTTTCGGCGTGGTGGCTACGGCAATCTGATCCTCTCACGCTGGCCGCTCGAGGCCTCCTCGCACTTGGATTTGACCGTGGGCAGGCGGAAGTGTCGCGGCGCGTTGCTCTCGGTGGTGAGGTTGGCCTCCGGCGTGGCCTTGGGCGTCGTCAATCTGCATCTTGGCCTTGGAACGCGCGAACGAGACCGGCAACTCCGACGCCTCTTTACCCACGAACTCTTCGTACAACGTGGGATGCCGCTGCCGGTGGTGCTCGGCGGCGATTTCAACGACGTGTGGGGGAACCTGGCCGCTCGGCATATGCAGCCTGCTGGCTTCGAGCGGGCGGGACGCCCATGGCTCACCTTTCCCAGCATGATGCCGCTCCGCCCCCTGGATGGTCTCTACTGCCGTGGTCCGATCACACCCCGGCATCTCCGCGTGGGACGCTCCCAGCAGGCCCGCTTGGCCTCCGATCACCTCCCGCTGGTGGCGGACTTCACTCTCCGGTGAAGGAGGTTGGACGGATGGAAGCTTTGAGCGGTTCGGAAGGGGCGTCGGTGGAGGCCGAGCGAAATGCTCACGAAGGGATGAACGCCAACCGCCAGGACCAGGCAGGAGAGGAAGTGGTGCCACATGGAAGGAGCCCCAACGCAAGTCCTGTGCCTTGCAAAATGCTGGAGAAACATCCGGGAAAGGTGGGGCATCTGGGGTGGCGCTGGGTATTTCTGCAGATTGCGGAGTCTGGAGCCCACCCTTGCCGGCTTCTGGGTGAACGCGCATCTTTGGACCACGACGATGCTGGGAGAAACTCCCGATGGGATGGGCGTGGCTTCGCGCCGTTCATGTCTGGTGGTCCTCTTTGCCCTCACCCTCGCGTGCACGAGACAGGAACCCATGACCGAGAGCTCTCCACCGCCGCTGCTCGAGCGGTCGCCACGATGGGACGAGAGCGAGCGTCGAGCAGAACGGGAGGCGCTGGTGCGGCGTTCCCTGCAGCGGGAAGGGATCAGCGATCAACGCGTGCTTGATGCCCTGCGACGGGTGCCGCGCCATCGCTTCGTGCCTGAGGAACTGGCTCACGAAGCCTATCTGGACCGGCCCCTGCCGATCGGCTCGGGGCAGACCATCAGCCAGCCGTACATCGTGGCCTTGATGTCCGAGGCAGCAGGGATCTCCCCGACCGATCGGTGCCTCGAGATCGGCACGGGCAGCGGCTATCAAGCCGCGGTCCTGGCTCTCCTGTGTGCCGAGGTGTTCAGTATCGAGTATCGTGCGGAACTGTTCGAGTTTGCGCGCCGCAACTTGGAAAGCCTCGGGCTTGGCGTGCGCTTGCGTCATGGCGACGGATACCTGGGCTGGCCAACCGAGGCCCCCTTCGACGTGATCCTGGTCACGGCGGCGCCGACACGGGTACCGAAGCCTCTTCTCGAGCAGCTCGCGCTTGGTGGGCGTCTGGTGATCCCGGTGGGACCGGTCGGCGCGATCCAGTCGCTGGAGCGCTGGCGACGGCGCGCCCATGGGGCCGGTCACGACGCCTTCGTCCGCGAGACCTTGGCAGATGTTCGGTTCGTGCCATTCGTGGGGAATGGCGGGGTGGTGCGTTAGGGGAACGGCTGGTGTGTTTCGGGTTTGCTTCGCCGAGCGCTGGGGAAGTATGCTCGCGGGAGCATGAGCACACGCGACCTCCTCGGGATCTTCGGGCTATTCTTGGCTATCGCTTGCGGTGGTGCGACGGCGAAGCCAGTCAGCCTCCGTGCCATCTTGGACAAGGCCAAGGACAACACCTACGCGGCCGCGGCCGAGCTCAAGGATGGTCCTGTCAGGTTGGAGGGAGTGGTGGAGAAATTCGGGATCCGCCCGCTGCGCGAGGCCAAGGTACGGGGTGACGGCAGTGTGCGACCGGAGGGGCAGTATCCCTTCTTGTTGATCGTGCCCGGGGACTCGAAGCCGGGGCGCTGCATGTGCTTCTTTCCCTATGAGGAGTTGGACGCCGTGCAGGCCCGTCCTCAGGGCTCGAAGGTCGCGGTCGTGGCCCACTACGACAGCTTCATGCTGATGGATGGGCAAGACGCGCTGCTCGCGGATTGCGAGTTCGTGGATTGACGAGGGGTTCGTCGCGGATCGAACGAGATCCAGCGCTCTTGGCTCGACCTCACCGTCCTCCTGTGGCAGAAGTCAGAAGAAAGGGTGCAGTCGTCGTGGCTGCAGGATCTAGGATGGTCGGGCCGCCATCCAGGCCGGGGATGGCCCGGTGGGAATCGCCATGATCGACCGTCTCGACAAGTCTCCCCCTCCCGAAGCCTGGGGTCCGCTGCTTCGATTCGTGACCGTGGTACGGCGACCCCTCGATCGCTTCCTCCGGATCGAGGCGGCGAGTGGGATCATCCTGCTCGTGGCTACCGCTATTGCCCTTTTGTGGGCGAACTCGGCCTTTGGCGCATCCTATCGAGAGCTCTTCCACACGCCTTTCGGACTCAGAATCGGGCCAATCTACGCGGAGAAGAGCCTGGAGTGGCTGATCAACGACGGGCTCATGGCGGTCTTCTTCTTCGTCGTCGCCATGGAGATCCGACGCGAGATCCACCACGGAGAGTTGGCGGAGTTGAGGCGGGCCGCTCTGCCGCTGGTGGCGGCCCTGGGGGGGATGGTGGTGCCCGCGCTCGTGTATGTACTCCTCGCCGGCGGGCCTGAGACCCGTTCCGGCTGGGGTGTGCCCATGGCGACCGATATTGCGTTTGCGGTGGGGATCCTGGCGCTGCTCGGTTCCCGCGTGCCTGCCGCTATGCGAGTGCTTCTGCTCGCGCTCGCCGTCATCGACGACTTGGGGGCGATCCTGGTCATCGCGTTCTTCTACTCGGGCTCCCTCGACACCGCGGGGTTTCTCCTGGCTGGTGGCGGGCTCATCGGTCTGATTGCCTTCCAGAGACTCGGGATCCGTGCCAAGGCGGCCTACTTGATCCCTGGCCTCATCGTGTGGCTGGGGATCACCATGAGCGGTGTGCATCCCACTATCGCGGGCGTGATCGTGGGGTTGCTCACCCCCGTCAAAGCTTGGCTAGGTCCTTCGGGCTTCGTGGCGGGAGTCAAGGACGAGTTGGGAAGGTATCCAGTCTCCGATCCGAACTCGATGTCACACCATGAGCTGATCGCTTCCCTGCGCCAAGTCGATGTGTTGCGCCGTGAAGCCATGTCCCCGGCAGAGAGCCTGATCGGTTTCTTGCACCCCTGGGTGGCCTTCGGCATCATGCCCATCTTCGCCCTCGCCAATGCCGGCGTCGACCTGTCGGGGCTCTCTCTCGAAGGGAACTCCTGGCGGGTGGCGCTCGGGATCGGTACTGGGCTCCTCGTGGGCAAGACGGCGGGGATCGTGCTCTTTTCGGTGGTAGCGCTCCGGTTCGGCTGGGCAGTCCTACCGAAGGGTCTTTCGCTACGACACCTGATACTGCTGGGGGTGGTGGCCGGCGTAGGGTTCACCATGGCGCTCTTCATCGCACAACTCGCCTTCGACGATGCGGCATTGCTTGGGGCCGCCAAACTCGGGGTTCTGGCTGGGAGCGCAGTGGCCGCGATAGCGGCGCTCGCGATCGGCCGCTTCTCGTTGTCGTCGCGGTTCCCAAGTGGCACCGCACACACCGCTGATGAGGCCGAGTCTTCGACCGAAGCGTGAAGACTGAACGTTCGAGCGCATGACGCTCGTCAATGCGCCGCAAGTGCCGCATTGGTCTCAGCAAATATCCCGCGTGATCGCCCGAGGCTCGACAGCGGTGGTTTCGACAAGTACGATGCGCCCATGATCCGTCGCAGCCTTCGATTCGTCGGGATTCTGGGGTTGGGGCTGAGCGCTCTCGCCGTGCTCGCGTATTTCGTGGTGACTGCCGAAACCCGTCGTTGGTTCGAGGAGGATCTCGCACGGCGCACCGCCCTTGCCGTGGCGGCGGCGCGTGATGGGTTGGTGCGCTCATGGGTGGGCGAGCCGGCTCGGATCCATGACATTCTCGAGGACATCACCCGCGATGAGCGGATCATGGGTGCGGCGGCGTGCTCCCGTGATGGCTCGCCGGTAGCGTTGACCTCAGGTTTCCCAAGGGAGTTCACTTGCGCGCATGTGCACAGTGCGGCTGTGCCGGAGAATGCCACCGGTCCCGGTGCCTGGGCCGCGACCCCCGACCTCAAGGATGGGCCAGTTCATCTCGGCATCGTGAGTGTCGCTGCCGACGGGCAGACCTTCGGGACCGTAACTTTGGTTCACGACATCGGCTTCATCCATCGACGAGAGACCCGGACCACCTGGCTCATGTTGTTCGCCTACTTCGTGTTGTTGGTAGGTGCCTCGGTGGTCACGTTGGTGGCTGGACGCATCGCGTGGAAGGACTGGGCTCTTGGTCTCAAACGCGCGTTGCAGGGTGAGGGCACCGACGAATACCTGCCGATTTTGCGTGATGTGCGCGAGCTCGCCGAGGAACTGGCCCGTGAACGGGAGACGGATGCCTATGTGGGGCGCTGGTCTCCGGAGCGGCTGCGCTCCGTGTTGACGCAGCACCTGAGCGGGGAACGGCTGGTGATCCTGTCGAATCGGGAGCCCTACGTCCACGAGCGCACCGAACAAGGCATCAAGGTTCTGCACCCGGCGAGTGGGCTCGTGACGGCTCTCGAGCCAATCATGCGTGCGTGTTCTGGGGTCTGGATCGCCCACGGCAGCGGGTCTGCCGACCGAGATGTGGTGGATTCCCGCGACCGCGTGGCGGTGCCTCCCGACGAGGGCTCATACATGCTGCGTCGGGTGTGGTTCGATCAGCACGACGAGCAGGGCTACTACTACGGTACTTCGAATGAGGGTCTGTGGCCGCTTTGCCACGTTGCCCACACGCGCCCTGTGTTCCGCTCGGAGGATTTCGAGTCGTATGTGCGGGTCAACCGGCGGTTCGCCGAGGCGGTGCGGGATGAGGTGACCTCTGATGATCCAATCGTCTTCGTGCAGGACTATCACCTGGCGCTCGCGCCCCGGATGATCCGCGAGTTTTTGCCCAAGGCTACCATTATCTCATTTTGGCATATTCCCTGGCCCAACGCTGAGCGCGTTGGCATCTGTCCGTTTCGCGAGGAGCTGATCTCGGGGCTGCTTGGCTCGAGCATCCTTGGTTTTCACACCCGGCAGCATTGCAACAACTTCATCGATACGGTGGACGCGTACATGGAGAGCCGTATCGATCGCGAGACTCAGGCAGTGGTTCAAGGGGGGCAGCGGACGCTGATCCGCGCGTACCCGATCTCTGTCGAGTGGCCCATTCATTGGCTGCCCCAGGTTCCGGGGCGCGAGCAGGCACGTGCGGACGTGCGGCGGGATCTCGGCCTTGCCCCCGACGCGCTTCTGGGCGTTGGCATCGATCGGCTCGATTACACGAAGGGGATCGAGGAGCGGCTCTCCGCGGTGGATGTGCTCCTCGAGCAGTATCCCGACTTCCGCGGGCGCTTCAGCTTCATCCAGCTGGCGGCGCCGAGTCGGGTGAAGATCCAGCGCTATCAGGAGCTGAACGCGAACGTTGAGCGCTTGGCTGAGGAGATCAACCAGAAGTGGGGGCAGGGGTCATACCGTCCGATCGTTTTGCTGCGCTCCCACCACGAGCCAGTCGATGTGTTCCGATACTACCGCGCGGCCGAGTTGTGCTACGTGAGCAGTCTGCACGACGGCATGAACTTGGTGGCCAAGGAGTTCGTGGCGGCTCGTGACGACGACCAGGGGGTGTTGGTCCTCAGCCAGTTCACGGGGGCTGCGCGCGACTTGACCGAGGCCTTGATCGTCAACCCATATGATCTTCGGGATGCGGCCGGGGCGATGGCAGCGGCGCTTCGAATGTCACCCTCCGAGCAGCGGGAACGGATGCGTTCGATGCGGCGTGTTGTCTCCGAGTTCAACGTGTACCGGTGGGCGGGGCGGATGCTGGTGGATGCTGCGGAGGTGCGCCGCCGCGAGCGCTTGAGCGGGAAATACGGCTTTCGCTCGACTCCGGGGCGCGAGAGCTGAGGGCGGGTGAGGAGGACCGTTTCGGTTGTGGCCGAAGCGATCCTCCTGTCGGAGACTACTCTCCCGTGCCGTCGCTGCAGACCCAGGTATCCGCGAAACTGCCTTGGGTGTGACAGCGACAACTCACCAAGGTGCCTGTTTCGTCGGTGAGAGTGCAAGGCAGAGCGAGCTCGCCATCACAGTCGCCACCGTCCACCACATCCGCTTCGCACAGCTCGAGCGCTCCTTCGCCCGCTGTGCCGTCCGTGGGATCGACGCCACCAGAGCCGCCGTCCTCGGGAGAAGTCCCGGCAGCTCCACCGCTCCCCTCAGAGCCCGCAGCACCGCCCGAACCCTCCTCGCTGCTCACGCACACGTAGACATCGTCCGTGGTGCACGTGCAGATTCGGTTCCCTCGGGCACAGGGGTCGGTGATGAGCGCGTGATCGCACTCGGTGCCGCTGTTGGTGCCCGAGGGGCAGGTCGCTAGTCCCGAAGAACCGGCGCTTCCCGCCTGATCAGAAGCCCCCGCGCTCCCCACAACCCCTCCCTCGTTCGCTGAGCCTGCGGCGTTCTGCCCGCCGGCTTCAGCCGAGCCGCCATCCGAGCCTGTTGCGCCCGCCTCCGTAACCACACCACCAGCCCCATCCCCACCAGCCTCGGAGGTACTGCCTCCCGCACTCGGTGCCCCTGCCTCCGAGGTGTCTCCAGCGTAACCGGCATCACCGCCCTGACCGGTGCCACCGACGCCCACATCAATTGGCTCACATTGCCAAGTTTGGTCGGCCTCGCAGGTACAGATGCGCGTCCGTGTGACGCAGGGTTCCGTGTCAGAACTGGGGTCGCACTGATCGCCGGTGTTCGTTCCTTGCGTGCAGTTCGACGCACCGGCTGCACCCGCCGTCGCGTTGGCTCCTGCCGCCCCTGCTGCCCCACCGCGAGTCGTATTACCTCCCGCACCTTGGTCCTCACCCGATGAGCCGTCTCCGGCCCGGCCTGAGCTTCCCGCACCACCAGAGCGTCCACCCACAGAGTCTCCGGCTTGACCTGCCAATCCGTCGTGGCCGGTGCCTGCAGCGCCGGCGATGGAGTCAAGTCCGGCGTGGCCTGCAGCGGTGCGCCCGCCAACGGTCGAGTTGCCGCCACTCGTTGCGTCAGGGACACCAGCAGCTCCCGAGAGTTCCCCATCGCTACCCGAACTTGTCGAGTCGGCTCCGCATGCCACCGGGCCGAGCAGGCCTGAGATCACCCATACGAAACGAATGCTGAGGGTTGTCTTATTCATCTTGTCTTCTCCACGCGAGAACGAAAACCTTCACCATGTGACAAGGCTGAAGGCACCTCGGGTTTGTCGTCCCAAAGTGCCTTTCCGCGTTGCCGCGATGGGGGTGCGTTAGTTCGCTCCGCCCTTCATGTTGCCGGCTCCCGCCTTGGTCCCACTCGCCGTGCCAGCGCTGGTGGTGCCGGATCCGCTCCCTCGGCGCTCTTGACGATGCTCGGCCGCATCGGCGTTGCACTTCTCGCCTGTGCCACCCATATTCTCCCGCGCCATCGTTGGGGTGCCGGTTCCAGCTCCGCTCTTGGTCTCCGCGTGGATCCGGAGCTGATCGCGGGTACGCAGCGCCTGACGGAGTGTTCCACCCTGACCCGCCCTCGTGCCGGTCTTGGCCTGGGTCATCTTGGCGTCGCCGGTCTTGGCCTGGGTCATCTTGGCGTTGCCGGTCTTGGCTTGGGTCATCTTGGCGTCGCCGGTCTTGGCTTGGGTCATCTTGGCGTCGCCGATCTTGGCCTGGGTCATCTTGGCGTTGCCGGTCTTGGCTTGGGTCATCTTGGCGTCGCCGGTCTTGGCCTGGGTCATCTTGGCGTCGCCAGAGCCCGACCCGTCCCTCAGCTGGGTGGCGGTCTTGGACCGAGTCTGAGTGGCGTCTGCTGACTGAGTGGCCGTTCTTTCTCCGGATTGTGCCATCAGCTTGGCTTCCACCGGCTCGACGCCGTTTGACTCTGCGAAGGCAAGGTGGCTCGAGACCAGGGTGGCGAGGCAAAGGGCGCTGGTGCGGATGAGGTTTTTCATGAGATATCTCCTTTTCGTCGTTCGGACCTTGCCCATCCGACGAAGCGGGAAACGGGGAGGTTCCGCGCCAAGACTCCCTTTTCGTACTCGCGATCTCTTTCCTCAGGAACCTCCAAACCGCGGGAACCCGAGCTATTGGGGTTCCGTCTAAGAGAGAAGCGCTGATTGTCCACCGAGTCAGAGATCTTCGAGCGAGCCCGGGCTGGCGATCCCAAAGCCTTCACAGTGCTCGTGTCTCCGCATGTGGACAGGTTGCGTCGCCTGGCCCGCTCATTCTGCAGGGACGACACCGAGGCAGACGACCTCACGCAAGAAGCGCTGCTCAAAGCCTACCGCGCGCTAGCAGGATTCGATGGCCGGGCGTCGTTGACCACCTGGCTCTACACGATCGCCAAGAATCAGTATCTCGACCACCGGCGCAGCAAGCTCTTTCGTTGGCGCGCCCGTGAGTCCGAATTCGAGGATGTGGGCGAGAGCCACCTCCCATCCCCAGACGCGCTGGTAGAGGAGAAAGAGAAGGTGTGTCAGCTGTGGCGCGCGGTGCGGCAAATCGACGATAAGTTCCGGATTCCGTTGGTTCTTTGCGAGATCGACGGCCTGAGCTATGAAGAAGCGGCCGAGATCGAGCGGGTGCCGATCGGCACGATCCGCTCCCGGATCGCCCGCGGCAAGGCGCGGCTGGAGGAGATCCTCTCTGTCGTTTCGGGAACCAGGGCTGATGCTGAATCGTCGTACCCAATAGTGAAAGGTGCCAAGTGACACAGCCCCGTGATCCCCTACAGATCCTCCGTCATGCCAGCCTTCCTGCTGGCTTCGAGGAGCGACTCCTGTCGCGGCTCGAGCAGGAGTCTGCAGGGGGGACGGCGCGTGTGATTCCGCTGGTACGCCGGCCCCGGCTCTTACTCCTCGTTGCCGCCATTGCCATCCCGACCGCAGCGGCAGCGATGGCAACGAGTGGTACCGTTCGCAGTTTTCCGGTGGTGCAGGCGGTTCATCAGGGGTTCTGGCAGGCTCAGGTGGTCGTGTCGCAGAAGCTCAGTGCGGCACGCCTGCAGGCAGTCAAGCAGTCACCGCTGTCGCCGCCCGAGCCGCAGCCGCTTGTGACTGAGGAGCCAAGCCGGCCTGCCTCGGAGCCGATCGGGAAGCCGAGCCGAGGACCAGCGGTTGTGGTTGTGAGCGAGCGTCCGTCTGCTCCTGCTCCTGCTCCTGAACGCCCACAGCCGATCCATCAAGTTCCGGAGAGCGCGGAGTTCGAGCAGACTCCTTCGGTTGGCCAGGTTGTCATTGAAGTGGTTGAGGCCGACTTGCCCGACAATAAGCCCGTCTCGTTGTCCCTGTCTGAGAAGACTAACCGTTTGAGGGAAGCAACCAAGCGCGCCGAGGATTCGGCCGAGGGTAAGCGTCTTCGTGAGGGAGGGACGACGGATACCGCCTCGCACCGAGGAAAGGGTGGTGAGGGCAGGGGTGAGGGCGCCGAGCGTCGCGTACAAGAAAAGGCCCAGGAACGGGCTCGAAAGGGACAATGAATGGGAACATCGGCGTTCGAGCGAGCGATGCTCGCACTCTCGATACTCCTGGTTGGAAGTGGTGCGTATGCTGCGCCAACCGATGCGGAGTCCGAAACGCCAGTTGTCCCGTCGATATCAGACGTAGCGCGTGAGGCCGCGGAGGCTTTTCGTGCCGAGCGGTTCGTCGATAGCTTGGCGCTTTATGAAAGGGCACTTCTGCTCGCGTCGAGTCCAGAGCAAAAGGCTCAGCTGGGAATGAATCGTGCGGCGTGTTTGATCGAACTGGGGCGTTTCGGTGAGGCTGAGCAGGAGTTGTCGCGTGCGGCCATGCTCGATCCTGCACAGAGTTCGCGGGCGCGACTGAACATCGCCGCATTGATGCTCGAGCAGTCGCGGCTGGATGAGGCAGCTCGCACCCTGCTTATGGCTGAACCCGTGCCCGAAGAGTTGAGAACGCGGCACGATCGCTTGCGCGAGCAGCTCGCCGAAGCGCAGAATGTCAAGCGCGCTGCGAGGATTGCGGCTCAGATGGAGTTGGCACGCCTTGCCATCTTGGGTCACGACTTCAAACGCACCGAGGCGCTGCTCGGTGCGCTCCTCCCTGAATTGCGCCCGGAAGAGCGCGCGGTGCGCATCGAGGTGCTCCACGGACTCGGTGTCGCTGCCCTCGAGCAGAACCACGTGGAGGAGGCGCAGCGCATCCTCCGCGAGGCGCTGGCGATCGCCCCCGACGATGCAGATCTGAACTATGCCCTGGCCCGCGTCGAGGAGGCCTTGATGTCCGACCGCGCCGCGCGCGCGTCCTACCGCCGCGCCATCGAATTCGGTCTTCTGGAACCACAGGCCGAGAATGCTCGCGACCGAATCCGACGACTCGATCCGCTGCCGAGCACCGGGTGGTCGGGGTGGGTGGGCATGGCCGGAGGTTACGACTCCAATCCTAGGCAATCCGGCGCACTCACCGAGACCTCGCTTGGACGGCGTGGGCGCGGCGGTACTCCCACGGCTCGCGTGGCGACCGAATTGGTAGGAACGGTTCGCCTTTCGGAGCAGGTGAGTGTCGAGGCTGGCTACACGGGTGAGTTTCTCGCGCTCACCAATCGTTTCGTCCAGGATCTGTCCGTCAACGAGCATGCAGGATTCGTGGGGCTCGGGTGGGCACTCAGCGATCGCTCGGTCGTGTATCTCGAAGCGGGGCCGCGTTGGACGCTGCTGGGGCTGTCCGAAATCGAGCCTTTCACCTGGGAACTATTCAGCGTCATGCGATTTTACCACCAGCTGACCCGGATGCGCTCGCTGCGCCTTTCGGTTGGCGTGGCGCAGACCACTGGGGCTACAGGATGGCAGTTTCTGGGGGGTACGCGACTGGACACCGAGTTGGCGCACGCCTGGCACACCGAACGATTCGACCTGCGCCTCGCCCTTCGTTCCCGATACCTCGGGATTGGTACGCGCAGTGTGGTGGTTGACACCGCTGTGTTGCCGGCATGTCTCGGACTCTGCGAAGGGGCGGCCTATGACATCCCTCTTGCATATCTGGGAGTGGGACCAGGTGCCTTCGCCCGGCTTGCCCTGGGTGACAGAGTGGATGTCGAGACCTACGTGGCTTTGGACTACCGCCAGTATCTGGAACAGAGCGGTATAGCTGGGGTGCCCGAGAGCGAGAAACGAAGGCTCGATCTCAGGCTAACGTTCGGCGCAAGTGTGCCGATTCATCTCAGCCGAAACCTGGCGCTTGTCCCAAGCTACGATGTGCTGCTGAGTGCTTCGAACATGGCGCAGGATCCGGATGATCCCGAACACGCCTTCGACTACGACGACCGGGGATTCGTGCAGCATCTGGCTGAACTCGGCGCCTCACTAGAGTTTTAGGCTGAGCCCACCGGTTGTGGGGAAATCCTCGCTCAGGCGCGCTCTCGATCGCGCCCATCCAACACTTGGCGCACCTTCTGCGCCAGAGATTGAAGAGAGTAGGGCTTGCCGATGTAGTGCACCGCCTGGTTTCTGACGCCGTGCAGGATCACCATGTCATCGGTGTACCCGGATGTGAAGAGCACGGCCGCCTTGGGATGGAGGCGTTTCACGCGGTCCGCGAGCTCACGCCCGCTCATGCCGGGCATGACCACGTCGGTGAGGAGCAGATCAAGGGGCGCTTGGTTCTGCTCGGCAAGTTGCAGCGCAGAATACCCTTCGGTGGCGCTGTGCACTCGATACCCGAGCCGTGTCAGCATCTTCACCGAAAGCTCCCGGACGCTGGGATTGTCTTCGACCAACAGCACTACCTCATTGCCGTGGGGTAACTCGCAACACGGCGGCTCTCCGCGGAGTGTCTCGACAGGTTCGTCGATGCGTGGGAGCAGAATTCGAAACGTCGTTCCTGCACCGAGTTCCGAGTCTACCTCGATGCTGCCTTGGGCTTGCCTGACCGCGCCGAATACCATCGCGAGGCCGAGCCCGGTTCCCTGTCCTTCACCCTTGGTAGTGAAGAAGGGCTCAAAGATCCGTTGTCGGACCTCATCGGTCATGCCGTGTCCGGTGTCGGTCACCGTCAGCTGCACGTAGCGACCTGGCGCGAGATCGGGGCGAGAACGACACTGTTCTTCAGAGAACTCGGTGTTGGCGGTGGCAATCTCGAGACGCCCTCCTTCAGGCATGGCATCTCGGGCATTGACACACAGATTGACGACCAGTTGCTGAAACTGACCTGGATCAGCCTGAACTGTGCCCAAATGGTCGGCCAACCTGGTCTCGAGCCGAATATGCTCGCCGATCAAACGTGCCAGCATCTTACGGAGAGTGGTAAGGAGCTGGTTCAGATCGATATTCCTCGGCGCGATGACCTGGCGTCGAGAGAAGATCAGGAGCTGGTGAGTGACCTCCGCAGCCAGCGCCACGGCATGCGAGGCCTCGGCCAGATACTGGGAGAGCGGGTGGAGAGGGTCGACCTCGAGTTTGGCGAGCTCCAAGTTGCCGCTGATGGCGGTAAGGAGGTTGTTGAAATCATGGGCCACGCCACCTGCAAGGCGTCCCACTGCTTCCATCTTCATGGCTTGCTGGAGTTGCTCCTGGAGCCTGGTGCGTTCGCGCTCGGCCTCCTTGCGCTGAGAGATCTCACGGATGGCGAGCACGAGTCCCGTGATCCCCGGCTCATGGAGCCGGTTGGTGCCCGAGGCTTCCACCTCGATGAAGTGTCCTTGCCCATGCCGGAAGCGAAACTCAGCGTGACGCGTCAACCCCGGTGATGTCAGCAGCTCATCGAAAACCTGGCGTGCCTGTGGGAGATCGTCGGGGTGGAGGTAGTCGAACCCGACCTTTCCGATCAACTCCTCAGGCTGGTAGCCGAGGATCCGCTGCACCGGGCCACGCAGCGAAACGAAGACGCTGTGCGTGTCAGCGACGCCCAAGATGTCCGATGAGTTTTCGACCAGCAGCTGAAGCCGGCGTTCGTTCTCACGGAGCGCCTCTTCTGCCTCGCGGAGCGCCGTCACGTCCGTCAAGACGCTGAGCCATCCCGGCTCGTTCCCGACGATCACGCTGGCCGCGCTAAACGACAGCTGGAGCGCCCTGCCGTCAGCGGTGCGGGCAGAAACCTCGTAGTGTTTTACGTCTCCTTGGGTGTCGAGGAGGTCGAGTAAGGCGGCTCGTTCATCCGGGGATGTCCCGAGGTCAAGCTCGCGCGCGGAGCGACCGAGCACCATTTCCCTGGAGAGCCCCGAGCCCTCCACGAAGCCCTGATTGACCTCGAGAAACACATGGTCACTCTTCCTGGTGAAGCTGATCGAGGCTGGAAGCAGGTTGAAGAGTTCGCGGAAGCGTTGCTCACTCTCGCGCAGCTCGACTTCGATCCGCTTGCGTTCCGTGACATCGACGTAGCGCCCAATCACGCAGCCGTCTTGGTCATGAGCGCCAGGATGGAGTTGTACGGTGACATCGAACCAGCGCTCGGGTCCGGGCACCCCCAGGGTGTGAAGCTCGATGGTGGTGGGCTTGGTGGTGGCTGCTCGAAGCGTGTGGAGCAGGTGCGCGCGGTCCGAGGGAGGCAGCAGCCCGAAGAGAGCGTCGAGGTCAACCGCCGTCGGTGTGAGTTCGTCTCCGGCAAGGCGCGCCATCTCGTCCGTGAGCGTAATTCGGCTCGTGGCGGGCTCGAGTCGCCAGCCTCCCGAGCGCCTGGGGTAAAATGGGGTCTGCTTTGGTTCTGTGTCGGCACCCCCAGGTGGTGTCTCGCGCCCCTCACCACATGGTGCTCCTTCCAGGCGGGCACAGAGCGCAAAGAGGTCACGGCGCAGCCGCTCCGTACGGCGCTCCTCCGCGTGATCACTCATGCTCTTTCTCCCTCATCAGCTTTTCTCTCATCGTACGCGAAGAGGTGATCGACCACCATAGAACGGCCTGGTTGAGCCAGAAACTGACGGTTCTTCTGGGCGGCCAAAGGGCCGAGTGGGCAACGTCAGGCTTGCAGCTCAGCCCTGGAGGAGCAGCGTGCCCAAAAAGGCCATGTACAGCCCGAGGGCCACGCCGCCTTCGATGCGCGAGACGGTGCGGCCACTGCGGATCGCGATCGCCATGAAGACGGTCATGACGAGCAACGCCGCCAAGTCGAGGCGAATACTTGCGAGGGGCGCGGCCACCGTGCCCGCCAACCCAGCAGCGCCAAGACACAAGAAAACGTTGAAGATGTTCGAACCCACCACATTTCCTACAGCCAGATCCGAGTGCCCTCGGCGCGCCGCCACCACGCTCGTCACCAGCTCTGGGAGCGAGGTTCCCAGCGCGACGATGGTGAGTCCGACCAACCGCTCGCTCATCCCCAGAGCGCGAGCGACCGAGACCGCACCCGTCACGAAGAGCTCCCCACCGAGCAAGAGTATCGTGAGTCCCAAGAGGGCAATCGAGAGCGCGCGCAGCATTCCACGTGCGCGAGGGGCACCGATATCCCGCGCCACGTCGCGCGCCGCCTCAATTTCGGCTGTGGCAGTCGCGGCTAGGGAGCGCGCCTCGCGCACCATCCAAGCCGTGTAACCGATGGCTACTAGCAGGAGGCCGAGGGCCTCGCCTCGCCCCACAACGCCATCCAAGAGGACGAGCGGCACGGCGGCGGCGCTGGCAAGCAGCATGGGAAGCTCGCGCCGTCGCAGCGTTCCGTCGACCAAGGCCGGGCGTACCAGGGCGGCAACACCCAGGATCAGACCCACATTGGCGATGTTGGAACCGAGGACGTTCCCAAGGGCCACCGCACCATGGCCGTTGCTCGCCGCCTGAATCCCCACGATGATCTCTGGCGCGGAGGTGCCGTAGGCAACGACCGTGAGCCCAACCAAGAGCTGCGGTACCCGGAGTGCGAGGGCAAGTGCCGAGGCTCCGCCTACGAACCACTCGGCCCCGAAGTAGAGGAGAAATCCTCCGCCAAACAAGAGTATCCAGTCCATCTTGACGACTCAGCGACTTGCCGAGCGTAGCGGTCGTGGGACCAGTCGACAAGGCCACATCGTCCGTGCCGTGCCTAGAGCGCGATCTCCCAGAAGCGTTGGCGCTCGGGGAAGCGCTTCCCGCGCAGATCGAGGGACCAAGCGGCATCCGTCATGCACTGAAAGAGCTCTGAGTCGTCGGGGAAGGTGGTGAGCCGTGCCTCGGCGATCTCGGTCAGGTGTGTCTCGAGCTTGACCTTCAGAGTGCCTTTTTGCCCGCCACACTGGACCAGGTGCTGGCTCAGCAGTTCGGTCAGGTACGCCAGGGGATCGAAGGGTGTGAGGTTTGGTGCGCGCGTGCGATGGGCACCGCCGAGTCGACCATGACCCGAGCCAAATCCTTGACCGGAGCCGGTTCCACTCCCATGCCAGTCGAGCCCTTCGGTTGAGGGTCTGACTCCAGGCTCGATGGCAAGGTAGCTCGTCACCGGACTGACGGCGCCGCCGCGTCGCGCGAGCACCATCATCTCCGCCTCTCTGAACTGAGCGTGTTCATAGCTCCCGAACACCAGTGCCGACCAAAGGCGACTGGCTTTCTCGTTCGGCGTGATGGTCTGTCGATACGGCTTGGACCAAAGCTCACCGGACAGGCTCGCCCAGTCCACCACCTCGGGAGAGAGCCTCGTGACCTCGATCCCCGCACCCTCTTCGAGGCTGCCTTCGGACACCGGTTGTGGGAGATCGGAGAGCTGAAAGCTCGCGTGATCCAGCCGAAGCGGCCGCACCAGCTCCAGGCATTCTGGGCAGTCTTCGCCGCTGGGACTCCCTGTCCACATGAGACCACCGGTCTGACGCGCAGCCTGCGCCCAGGTGTGATGATCGTCCCTGTGAAGACCCGATACCGTGGAGTGCTCTACGATGTGCAGGATCGATCCGTCCCCGGCTGCACTCGCGATCACCGCCTGCGGAGAGAGACCCGCCCGCACCAAACCGTCGGTCAAGAAAATGATGCGCCGCTCTCTTCCGCGAGGCACGCGGCCCATCCAGCGCTGAGCCTCGGAGAGCGCTCGCGCCAGCTCCGTGCCGTTCTCGCTCTCGAGTGTGAAGCTGCCCGAGAGTTCGCGCTCGAGCGCAGCGAGCGCCACAGCCTTGTCCACGAAGCTCGTGAACCGCGGCTTGGGCGTCCGCGCAAAGTCGATGATCTGGACTTCAGCCCCGCGGAAACGCTGAAGTGCCCCCTTCGCCAGTGTCAGCAAGCTGCCTCGGGCATGCGAAAGAGAGCGAGAGTTGTCGAGCCCGAGCACGAGGGAGACATGAGCGGGCACCTCCGAGAGCTGCCGCGCAACGGCGAACCGCGCGTGCACGTAGCTGCGGCCCAGCCCCGAGTCGGCCACGGCCAACTCGCCGTCGATGGGCGGCGGGCGGTAGGGCATGAGCCGAACGATCTTGGGATCTTGGTCATCGCCGAGCTCGGCTTTGACCTCCGTACCTGGTGCGAGCCTGCGGTCGCCGAGGAAGAGGGCGTCGGTGGCGTTCTCCGGGCGAAAGACGAACACCGCTGGCCGTTCCTCGAGTCCGAGCCGCGGCAACTCGAACTCGTAGGCGCCGTTGCGATAGGGGGCCGGCACCACGAAGGTGTAGGAAACGACCTTGTTCTGCTTGGCGAAGCACGGAAACACCTGCAGCAAGAGTTGCCGAGGCGAGCGCCAGGACAAAAGAGCCGGATCCTTCGGGGTGAAGCCGCCGAGCCCGGTCAGCTCTTGGTACTTCGCGGCTGCCGCCTCCGCCTCCATCAACTCGCCCTCGAACCAGCGCGGCCGTCCTCCCTCCTCGCCCAGAGTTCGAAGCCGAGTAGCAACCCCGCCCTCCGGCGTGCCGAGATAGAGCAGGACTTGATCCGGGCGTTCCCCTGGATTGTAGAAGGTGCGCTCCACCTCGAGGGTGGCCGAACCGCGGGCGAACACCGCGGTGATCCGGTGGCGGATCTCGACGGGTTGGAAGCGTGTCCCCGCCAGGAAGTCCTCTTCGGCCAACACCTTCGAGGTGAACAGGGTTGCGAAGAGGGCGAACAAGAGAGACCACGGCCGAAGAGCAGGCATGATGCCTAGATATGACACGGCGGTGGCGGGGAAGTTCCTGAGTCCGGAGCCAGGATACGGTCCTCGTGCTCTGGCGTGACCGGGCGTCGTTGGTGCTGGTCATTTTGGATGGTATCGGAGCCGTGCGGTGCGAAAATCGGATCATTGTGAACAACCGCTTCACCAGACTCCACCGGTAGCGTTCCGCGCTTCGCTTCCATGGGGAAGCTGACGGGGTGCTTGCAGGGTTGCGATGCTTTTGGTAGCGAGCTGTCATGGGGACGCTACGTTCGCTCGCAGTCGGTGGCCTGGTTCTGGTTGTTTGGGCCGGAGGCTGTGCTCCCAAGACGCGCGTGGCTGGCACGACGGTGCCTGCCCAGTCATCCACCACCGCCGCGCCCTCTGACGCGAGCGCCCAGCCGACACCAAGCGCGAGTCAACCTCCACTCGCACCGCAGGGCACCGAGACTCCAGAGTCGACTGTGGCGGCCGTGGACTACCGTGCCGTTCGCGCATCACTGAAAGGCCGCGACACGGACCTTGCCTTCCACTTGGTCGCTGAGCTGCCCGAAGTGATCGAGTTTGCGCCACTCGGCTCAGATTCCTTGCTGGTTGCGGGTCACTGCGAGGGACCGCAGCCGCTTCTGATCGAAAAAAACCAGTTGCGTTTCTTGCCTGAGCTAGCTAGCGGGGCCCAGAAACCGGACATGATGAGCTGTGTGTCGAGCGTTGGTGGCACTTGGCCAAACAACACCTGGGCAGCCGTCAGCAGCGCATCCGACGCTGGGCCCTCTTCCTCGGACGTGTACCAATGGGTATCTGGGCGAGGATGGGTTCTGAGACACGAGTACGCGCCTTGGGTGTTCGAACTCGTGCCGTGGCGAGGGAACATGGTCTTCTTGAGCAAGTGCCAAGCCTGCTCATTGCTACAGCGTCCAGACTTGGGGGTGCGCTCGAGCAGTGGCAAATGGCTCAGACAGCCCCAGCCTTTGGGTTATCAGCTCCCGGGCGAGACGGTGGCGCCCGCTTGGGTGCACGCTGGCACGCTGAGCTTCTTCGGGTACGAACTCGGTCCCTTCTTGGCTCCTCCTCAGGATGGCAGTGTCTTGCTTATGGAGACCTGGACTGGTGCCGGAAAAAAGACGCTGCGTCGCCTGCCACTCCCGAAGGGCGAAGCGGAAGTCATACGTGTGGTCCTCAGCAAGGATGGGTGGGTCGCCTGGTTGCCGTCAGCAGGGCAGGCGCCCCCTCGGCTCGCCCGCTTCGTCAAGAATGGTTGGGCAACGGTCGCCGAGCTGCCTTCTAGGTTCGCCGCGTTGTACGCGCCGGCCAGCGGCAACTTGTGGGGGATCGTGGACGGGTACTTGCTCTTCTGGAACGATCGCGACTGGGACATCACGGAACTCCCCCGCGATGCCAAGTTCACGGAAATCTCCTGGCAATCTGTATGGCGGCGCGGTCTGAAGGACATCTGGCTCATTGGCACCATGGGCTCCGAGCCTGCGCGCTATCTCTTGTTCAATACAGCGGACGGAAAGACGGAGCGGGCTTTCCCAAGTGAGATCGAGCGCGAGAGGCTGAGACCTGTCGCCAAGAACGAGGGCCAGTCCGACGAGCCCCCGACCTGTCCCAACCCCTATGCCGATTTTCTGAAGCTGACCCCCTTTCAGCTTGGCTTCGATGCCGACATCGAGATGAGCCCCATGCAGGCGCGTCGTGCGCTAGAAGCGGTGCTGACTCGGCACCCAGAGTTCCGCCATCTCGACTTCAGGCAACACCTTTGTTACGGGGAGAATTGCATCGGCGCTGTCGTAAGGAGCGCAAAAGAGGCGGTTCTGCTACGCAACGAACTCGAAGTGATCATCGGCACGATCGTGCAGGCTGACACCTCGAACCACGCTCCGCCAGCCACCTGGCTCCTCTCGTATGGCAATCTGCGTTGTCTGCCTCCGCCGGAAACCACCCCCTTCCCGGTGCCACGCTAGGCCCATTTGTGTGCCTTTTGCAGGCGATTACGGGGCTGTGGCTCCCATGGTCGTGTCCACCAGGTGTGGCGAGGGGGGATGTCTCATCAATCCTTTACCTCGTCCGAGGCGACATCCCGATCAAAACATCACCTAACACCCCCAATCGACAAGGTCACGAGCGGAACTGACTCGGTCGACGCTCCGCAAGGTGGTGCAGGATGCCGGTCCTATCCATCGGTGCCGATAGTGTCGTTGCCTCGCAAGCGCTGCACTTCGCGAGTCAGAAGACCAGCGAGGACCAACCGATGTTTGGATGTGATCGTCAACGCGCTGGTTTCGTAACTTCTGCCACGCGGTGTAGCTGAAGGAGCTGAATGTCGGTGGCGAAAACGCCGCCCTCGCCAATTGTCACTGACCGCCGTGTTCCCGGTCCGCTATCGTTTGTTCATCGCAGGAAAGATCGAGTGTGACTCGGTGCCAACCGTGGCGCCCCCGACAGGAGTCGAACCTGTGACCTTCGGTTTAGGAAACCGGGGTCAATGCACAATTCGGCAGAAAACAAGCCAGTCCGTGAAGCCGGCAGTTCTAGGCTCGCCTCATGAAATCCGGCAAAACCGGGGGGGCAGGGGCAAAACTCCAGACCGAAACCTCCCCGCCGGAATTGAGCACAAAGCCGCCGATCGCGCGCTTGCTGCATACCTCGAAACATTCGCCGAGGGAATCGCTGAAAGCCTGCTCGGGGCCGCCTAGGTTCGTGCCTCGCCGTCTGCTCCTGACCCCCGAGGTGAGAGGCAGACGGCGGAGCACGAGCTTGGAAGGACCCGGCCCGAATGCTCCGCGGTTTGGAACGACCGTGGAAAACATCACCATCAAGATCGAAGTACCGCGCAAGGTTGCGCTCCTCGCCGCTATCCCCGAATTCGGGAACACCACCTACCAGCCATCGAGCACCCAACTCGAGGAATTGACACCAGAAGAGCGGGCCTGGCTCGGCACGAAGCTGGGATTCTCGTTCATCATCGAGTCGCCCACCGTGGCCTGGCCCGCGGTGCTCCGTGCCATCCAAAGGGACCGCCGGAAGGAGCTGGAAGCCCGGGAGGAAGCAGTCTTGAACGCTCTGGCTGCCCCGGTGGACCGGTGGTTCACCATCAGCTACGGGCAGCCCGGATTCTACATCCCGTTCACCGACGACCGGGACGACCGAATCAAGGCTCGCCTTGAGGAGCTCCGCCCTGAGCTGGACCGGCGCATAGCCGAGCATGCCCGGCAGGTGGCGGAGCGGGAAGCCCAACGTGAGGCCGAGAAGGAGGCAAGGGCCGTTGCAGAAGCCGAGAAGAAGGCGCTGGAAGAGAAGGCAGTCGCCGAGATCAAGACCTGGGCGGAACAGCAGGACGACGAGGCCCTGAGCCGAGCAGCCAAGGACGGCTACGCGGTCACCAACGCGGTCCTCAAGTACCTGGCTGAGAGCCTGGCCGGTGACCTCTGCGGGGAGGTAGACAGGATGGGAACCGCTCGCTGGTCGCGGTGGGATTTCGAAGAGCGGGCCGCGCCGAGTGAAGCTGCCTTCATGGCCTGGGACGAAGCCGCGGAAGCCATTGAAGCCCTGGCGAAGCCCGAGTCAGTAACCGTTGAACTCCAGAGAGTCTCTCGGATCTCGGAGACAGCCGACAACGACAACGAAGGCGAGACGGTGAGCCACTACACCGCGATCGTCATCCTCATCAACGCACCCATCGCCAGCGCCAACATGCGGGCGGTGATTGTGCGGGTCGACGAGTAGCGGTCGGATCTCGCAGTCTGCCGACGAGCATGGGTTCGCCGGCAGGATGCGGAACCTGAACCGCAGAAATGAGAGCAAGAATGAACGCCAGAACAGAAGGGACGGTGAGAACATGACCAAGCTCACCCGCGCTGAGATTGTGACCACAGCCAGGTTGTTGGTGTCGAACCTCGCTCTGCAACTCGAGAAGCTCGGAGACGGCTCCGCGAGCATCGAGCAGAGCAAGGCCGTCAACTCAGCTCTGAAGCTGACGATTCCCGTTCTCGAAGGACTGCAACGCGAACTCAGGAGGAGGCCGCGATGACCGCTCTATCCTTGCCGGTAGACCTCACGACGGTGGGCAATGCGCAAGACGACCATTTCCCCTCTCACAACATCCATGGCGAATCGAACCCGGTAGTCACCGACTCGAAGGCGATACTCACCAGGGTGGCCCTTCATAGTGTCGATGTTCCCTTGACCGGTTTCGGCGAATCGACGGATCGCCTCAATCACGCGGACCAGATCGCGCGATGGGAGGCTCTTGGTGTCGCGGTCGATACCGGAAGAAAGAACAACCCTGAGTATCATTCCCCGCTGGCCACCCTGGCGAGAACGATACGCTCGAAATCATCAAGGCTGATGGTCGGTTCACCGCGACGGATGGAAGCCTTGGCTTCCTCGATAGCGCGCTCCTCGTCCTCCGTGACCGGCTCCTCAGAAACGGGAGCGTTCATCAAGGCGAGGGTTACGGGGTCGAGCTTCGGAGCCGTGGGAGGCATGACCCAACCATTATGGATCGGGGCGAACTGCGGCGCCAAGTCGGCAGGGGGGGAGCCATGAACGCCGCGACAATTCGGCTCGATTTGCTGAACCCTCGACTGCGGGTGGTGGAGGGGGATAGCGTGGGGAACGTGGCGACGAAGAACGACAAGGAACGCTGGGAAGTGCCAGCCAAGCGCTGGCCTTCATGGGAAGCATCAGAACCAGCGGCTCACAAGTTCGAGCGGGCCACAGTTGCGCTCATCACTCAAGGTCGCGAGGAACTGACCGAAGCCGAAAGGCTCGGGCTGGACGTGGCAACTGACCTCCTGATGATGTTTCAGCACCCAGACGGCACGACGCCGGAGTCTGTGATCAGGCTGAGAGCAGCGCACGAGGCTCTATCGGGCGAGATCCCAGAGTGGCAAATGCGAGCCCGTTGCGTGCAATGGGTCGCCCATGCAGGCCTCAATGGGATCACGGTCGAGGAGCTGATCCGCTACCTCGAAGTGAACGACAAACGCTTCGGGGCGCTGCGGGATGATGTCGCTTCGGTCCGCAGACGTATGGGCGCGTTTGATGCTTCTCCGGCCGGAAAGAGCGGAGCCCGTGGGCCAGAAAGGGTCCTTGCCGAAATCATCGCCCTGGATCTTGATTTCGAGGGCGCGCTTGGACTCTCTGCGCACGAAGGCGAGTCAGATGCTGACGCCGTCGAGAGAATCCGAACCGCACTCAGCAAGGCTACGCACCAATTCTTTACGGCGCCGAAACCAGCAAAGAACAAGCCATAATAGTCCTCGTTCCCGATCGTGGGAACGTGACCGCTCCAGCGCCGACATGCATCCTCGCTGCATGTTGCGCCCCCCCACACAGCTCCAGCTCGCGGTCGCAGCCGAGGTCTCCCTCCGGACTGTGGCCCGATATCTCCGCGGCCTCCCTATTCGCCCGATTTCGCTGACGCGAATAGAGCGGGGGCTCGCACGTCTCGACCGATCCGAAAGACAACCATGATTTCCTCGCAAAAACGCAACCCCGCGCCGACACCACCCGCGCCGATGATCGTCACCCTGTCGATCGACCAGGTCGTGGCGGCCGTGGTCGTGGCCATAACGCCGATCGTCGAGTCGCTGGGGGAGGGGCGACCGCCGAGGAAACTCCTCGATAGCTCGGAGCTGGCGCAGGCGCTCGGAGTGTCGGGGCCGACGATCAAAAAGTTGGTCGCCCAAGGCCTACCCCACACGATGGTCGGCTCGTGTCGGCGGTTCGACCTCGACGAGGTCATCGGCTGGTTGCGGGAGCGAGGTGACAGGTGACCGCCGCAGTGATCCCGATCGAGCAGGCGCGCCCGACGTGCGAGGTGTGCGGCGACCGGACCTACACCGATGGCTACCGGCGACTGTGCCGTACGTGCGACGCGGCGGAAATCGCGCGTATTCGCGCGGAATACGACCAGCGCCGCGCCGAGTACGTTGCGGAAAAAACCGACCGCGGACTCGAGGGTGTCCCGCGGTGGCCGCATGCCCGGATCGGATCCGAATCGTGGTCGCGGATCTACCCCACGCTGCGCGCATGGGCCGAGACGTGGCTGCCGTCTGCTGGGTCCGCGATCCTGCTCGGCCCATCCGGTGCCGGAAAAACCACGAGTGTGGTCGCGATGCTCCATCGCCACGCGGCCGAGGTGCGGGCCGCGGCGCAACAGTGCTCTATCGGCCGATGCGACGAGCTATCGGTGTACTCGCGGATCGTCTGGACAACGGCGCGACAGATCGTGAGCGCCCGACGCCAGGCCCCCCTCGGCGAAGGCGAGCCGCCGGAGCTGGCGGCGTGGCGACAGGCATCGATCCTCGTCATCGATGAAATCGGGTTCGAGAGTCGCGATCCTGACCCGGATCTGTTCGGCATGGTCGACGATCGATACGCGGCGAGGCGACCGACGATCGTCACATCCGGGCTGACTCGCGATCAGCTCATCGCGCGGTACGGAGCGGCAATGCTGCGCCGCCTCGGCGAGGCCGGGATCGGGCAGATCATCGACTGTCACGCGACCGCAAAAGGGCGGAAAAATGGCTAGATTGTCGGAATGCGATGCCGATGCGATTGTGCGGCGCGCACTGCAACGCGCTGTTTGCGACGCGGAATTGCCGCGGCAAACGAAGTATTTGCTGTTGATAATATTGGCGGTCATCCCGCTGCCGAACGTGGCGAATAGAACCGACGCCCGAGCCCTCGCTGAAGTAAGCGGACTATCCGTTCGTGGCGTGCGTTCGGCGATCGAGCGCGCTCGATTCGTCCTAGAGCACCGAACAGGATGAAACGCCGGCATTGCGGGCCCGCTATGCCGCCTG
>CAYNEY010000055.1:0-36482 GCA_964396375.1 uncultured Polyangiaceae bacterium
CCTGTCCCGGTGCGCCGCCTTGTCCCGGTGCGCCGCCTTGTCCCGGTGCGCCGCCCTGTCCCGGTGCGCCGCCTTGTCCCGGTGCGCCGCCTTGTCCCGGTGCGCCGCCTTGTCCCGGTGCGCCGCCAAGGCCAGGAGCCGAATCCACGGGAACGCTCCCCTGGAAACCTGTCTGGCCCTCGCGCGTCAACGCGAGGATCAGCGTGCCAGCTTGCACCACCACATTGTTCGGATCGAAGTCGACCAGGTTGCCGTCGAAGGTCCAGTCCGCTCGCGCCCAGCGCCCCGAGTCGAAGCTCTCGAAGTCCTCCGTCCACTCTGGAATGAAGCTGCCCCCTTCGTAGCGGAAAAAGCGGATCCAATTGACAAATTGATACTGCGGCAACGCGCTCTCATCGAAGACACCAACCCAATTGACGTCCGACGAAGCCCAAAGATTGAAACGAAGACCCTGTGCACTGGTAAGCTGGCTTGTCTGCCCGCCAGTCGTCCGTCGCACCTCCACACCATCCACCTCCCAGACAACGTGCTCCGGAGTCCACTCGAGAGCATAGGTATGGTAATCATCGGCGAGCGAAACTCCGCTCGCGTGGACTTGTTCGGAGGTGGTGCGGGTGCCCGAACCGGTGATGATATTGGACTGCCAACTGCTGGCGTTGTCCTTGCCAAAGACCTCGATATCGATCTCTTCCCAGAAGGCCCCCGCAACCTCGGAACCGTTCTTGTAGGTGAAGAAGGTGGATAGGATCCCACTTCCGCGGGCCATGCGCATCCGCATCTCCATCCGTCCATGCCGAGTCTCGGCAACGGAATAGAGCTCACCCCCTTTGTAAGGTTTGGCATGGCTCTGGCCAGCAACCAGAAGCAAGGCAAGGGTGGACCGGAGCGGGATCTCCAGAAATGTGCAACGGCGATTCACGGTGTACTCTCCTACGCCTCGTTACGACGCTGCAGACTGAGTCTTCTTCCTTGCCGGAAAAGCCGCAGGTGGCGTCGACAGAACAAGAAGGCACCCGCCAGGATCCCGAGGCTTTCCCACCCGGGTGCACGCCCCGCAGGCACGCGACAACCGCAGCCATCCCCTCCGTCATCGTCAGCTGAGGTGACCACTGCACCGCCCACCGAAGCGGTGGAACTGCCCCCCACGGCGTTACTGGCTCCACCAGCGCCCCCGGCCGTTGGTGTCCCACCCGCACCCTCGGTGTCCGCCGGAGGGGAACCGACGAAACCGGTGGCATCATCACCGGTCAGCGAAAGAACCGCGATCCCGTCCACGAAGCTCACGTTGCGCGCGCTGTGGGTCGAGCCGTTCAGAGGTGAACCCCAGGAGCCCATCGCCCAGCCCGCAGGCTGCGCGTCGAACTCCTCGCGCCAGCTTTGCGTGAAGTTCGAACCGTTGTCCCCAGCGCCGGGGGTGTACGCGGAATACTGGGCCCAGGCGATGAACTGGTACACGGGCAGGATAGACTCACTGAACACGCCTCCAAAGTTGGCGTTTCCGGGCCAGATATTGAAGCGAAACTGCATTCCGTCGGCTGCGTTCTCAGCGTAGGCGGCGGCGTGCTCCCCCGTTTCTCGCCGGATTTCGATGCCGTCGACCAGCCAGGCGATGGACTCAGGTGTCCACTCGTAAGCATAGGTGTGGTACCCGTCGCAGAGACCGAGCAGGGCGTAGTCGTGTCCTTCGTGGTTGCTCTGCGGCAAGCCATAGATGGAATTGGTTTGAAGCTCGCAGTTGGCTCCCAACTTCTCGAAGTCGAGTTCATTCCAGTACACGTCAGAGAGTTCCGAACCATCCTTCCAGAGAAAGAACGAGCTTACCACTCCGTCCCCAGCGGCGAAGCGCACCCTGGCCTCAAACTTTCCAAAGGTGTGTGGACTCGGTCGGTAGAGTTCAGCGCTGGTCACGGCGCCGGCTGGCACCACCAGGGAAAGGGTCAGGGCAGAGGCGAGTACGGAGAAAACGGAGGTGAATTTGACCATGAGACTCCCGGTACGCAAAGGTCCACACGACCAAACGTGATCGGCGGATCATGAAGGGTAATTGCAAAAGATGTTGGTCGAGCGACTGCAGTACGAGACTCGCGCGCGTCTTGATTCTAGCACACGAGCAGCGCGGCCGACGAGGGCACGCGCGGGGAAACTGAAGACCCTATCTGCTGCGAAGATGAGAGAATGCCGGCAGGATCATCCGAGACATATCTGAGACGTCTCAAACGCGGCACACGGAGCCGCTCTGCATGACTCGAGGATGCCCACAGCGCAACTCAGCCGATCTCGAGCCACCATTCGTAGGGTGGGTCCACAAAGCTCCAGGCTGCGGGATGAAGTCGCACCCGATACTGACCCGGACCTTCGAGTTCGAAAACCAGCGACGCCTCCGGCACGGTGGATGATGCACCCGGCAGCACCAACGTCACCCCGGATGCTGCGGTGCCTGCAAACAGGGGACGATCGCCGCTGCCGGAACGGATCTCCAAGAATGCCGCGCCTCCCGACCAGGTGAGGCTGACCGGAGCCGTGCAGGCCAGCGCGCAGGGCTCGACGAAACTGAGCGGCGTCGCTCGAAACGGCCCTTGGTCGCGGAGCGACGGTGTGAGCGGCTCGAGGGAGGCCCGGCTCACCATGCAGTCCTTTTCCGCGATCACCTCGAGGTCGAGGAGCCGCCGGTCGAGCGTGGGTTCGTCGACCCTCTCCGACCAATCCTCGCGCCACTCATGTCGAAGAGCGAGCACCCGGAGCCGGGCATCGAGGGGCAAGGGCTTCGCGTGCCAGATCCCACCTGGATTCCCGAGTCGGACGAAGCATGAGAAGGCCCGCCGCGCCCGGAGCGGGTTGTGCCGCCCCACCTGCGGATACCAGAACCCCGTGCCATCCCTTGGACACAGGAGCACTGCAGGGAACAGATCGTCGTCGGGAAGCTCCCCGACGACGACGAATCGGTGATCGAAGATGACACTCGGACAATTCACGACCAAGGCTCCTCGCGCACTCTCGAGCCGCGCTCCCCGTTTTGGCCCAGCTTCTATCGCCGACGCCGGAGACACAGCGGTGGTCAACGAGGGATCGTCGGAGGCAACGCCGAGGAGGTGCGCCACCAGCTCGACGGCATGCGCGGGATCCGAGTGCTGCGGTTTGCCGAGTCGCTTCAACCACGCGATGAGCGCCCCGTATTGAACCTCGCCGGCGCGTCCAGCGATCTGGCACAGCTCGGACGGCGCCATCTGGCTGTAGTAGGTGGCGCCCCAGAATTCTCGCCCCCGCCGCTTCAACTCCAGAATTGCCGCCGCCTTCGCCTCTTCCGTGATGCCACGCCAGGTTACCTCTCTCGATCGGGTTCGGGTCGGCACACTCACGATCAACCATCGTACCATTGGGCTCAGCCCCCCCACCGCAACCTTACCCTCCACACCCAGCCGGTTGGCCCTGGAGCCGATTCATTTCTCCCGGTCTGCTCCGCCAGCTGTCGGGAAAGAGTGGGCGATTTGACAACCAAGGAGCATTGTTATACGTCTCTAACAATGCTTGCTCATGCTAATGATCCATGGATCATGAGTTCTCCTCTCGAGGACTATCTCGAGACCATCTACCTGTTGGTCGAGGAGCATGGATTCGCCCGTGTTAGGGACATAGCGAAGGCTAGAAACGTGAAGGCGGCCACCGTCTCGGTGGCTCTGCGCAAGCTGGCCGACAACCAGCTGATTGACTATGCACGACGCGAGTACATCGGCCTCACCCCTCGCGGAGAGGAGGTCGCGCGCCGGATCCTCACCCGCCATCGACTCCTCACTCGATTCTTCGAAGAGATTCTGAAGATGTCACCCAAGGCCGCGAGTGAGCAGGCGTGTTCCCTCGAACATGACCTGACCGACGAGGCCATGGAACGCATGGTGGGCTTCTTCGAGTTTCTGGCGCGATGCCCGTCGGTCGTGGAGATCTTCGAGCGTTGCCCTGCTGGGGTTCAGAGCGACAAGAGCCTGCCCGAGCCTGCCCCTTCACACCACTGCGCGAAATGCCGGGCCCGACAGGCCGAGGATGACAAGATGAGCATCGCCGATTTGAAACCTGGACAGAATGCGACGGTGTTGCGCGTGACCGCGTCGGGCGCATTACGGCAGCGCCTGCTCGATATGGGGTTGCTGCCGGGTGCCGCGGTGGGCGTCGAGCGCACGGGACTCGGGGGCGACCCGATCTGGATCCGCTGCCAAGGAGCGCGTCTCGCTCTCCGACGCTCGGAAGCTGGTGTGATCCGCGTCCGCCAGCAGGCGTGAGGCCCTCACCCTTTTTTTGGTCACCTTCATTAGACAAGGCTACTTATGGTAGATCGTGCGACAGAGACGACTCGAAAGGATTCTTCGACCGCCCGAGTGGCTCTGGCAGGAAACCCCAACTGCGGGAAAAGCTCTCTCTTCAACGCCCTCTCAGGAGCACACCAGCACGTCGCCAACTACCCCGGCGTCACCGTAGAACGGAGGATCGGGCGGTTTCATCTCGGAACACGGCTCATCGAGCTCGTCGACCTTCCAGGCACCTACGGGCTCTCTGCGTACTCTCCGGAAGAGCGTGTCACCGAACAGGAGCTGTCAACCGAGCTTGATCTGGTCATCGTGGTGGCGGACTCGACGCAACTCGGGCGTAGCTTGGTTCTTTTTGCCCAGATCCTCCAGACCGGAGCCAACGTCATCTTATGCCTGAACATGGCCGACGAGGCCAGAGCCGAGGGTCTCAGTCTCGATCTCGCGCAGATGGAACGATTGCTCGGCGTCCCGGTGCTCGAGACGGTGGGTCATCGCGGGGAAGGCCTAGAAGCCTTGAAGGAGGCGATACAGCGGGCGCTTGCGGCACCGCACCCAGGCTCGCGGCTGGTGCTCGGTGAAGAGCTCGACCGCGCCCTTGTGTCCATCAACGAGTTCTTGCCCCCTCCGCTCGCCCGATCGCCCGCGGCAGACTTCATCGCGGTTCGGCTCTTGCTCGCTGACACCGCTTGGACGGAGAAGGTCTCACTCCTCCCTGCTGGGACCTTGGCGCTCAGGGAGGCCACACATCAGCGGCAGCTTCTCGAGGCGATGACGGGACAGGATGTCTCCGTGTTCGTCGCTGAGCGCTATTTCGGTTTCGTGGATGGGCTATTGCGCGAGGTGCAGACGCGCCGCAGAAGCGGGAGCGCGCGGGAACTCACGGACCGACTCGACGCGGTGCTGGTCCACCGTATCCTCGGACTCCCGTTGTTCGCGCTGGTCATGTACGGGATCTTCTGGATGACCTTCTCGCTCGGAGAGCCGCCGATGGGCTGGATCGAAGCGGGAACTTCGGCACTTGGAGACTGGGTAACCTCCCTCTGGCCAGATGGTTCTCCATCGCTCCTCCGCTCGCTTTTGGTAGATGGCGTGATCGCTGGGGTCGGGGGGGTGGTGGTCTTTCTGCCGAACATCATGCTCCTGTTCCTTGGGCTGGCGTTCCTCGAAGACACCGGGTACCTGGCGCGGGCGGCTTTCCTAACCGATCGGGTGATGCATCGCTTCGGATTGCACGGCAAGAGCTTCCTCCCTCTCGTAACGGGCTTCGGCTGTTCCATTCCGGGGATCATGGCTACCCGAACCCTCGAGAACGAGCGCGACCGACTGACCACGATGCTGGTACTCCCCTTGATGTCGTGCGGCGCTCGCCTGCCGATTTGGATGCTGCTGGTGCCCGCTTTCTTCGCTCCTGTCTGGCGTGCCCCAATGCTCTTTGGGATCTACGCGGTGGGGATCCTGCTCGCACTCGGCCTCGCCTTTGTTCTGCGCCGCACCGTGCTCAAGGGAGAGGACGCACCATTCGTGATGGAGCTGCCTCCCTACCGGTGGCCCACCCTACGGAGCGTGATCCATAAGATGAGGCACCGTGCCTCGTCGTACCTCCGCAAAGCGGGCACGACCATCCTCGGGATCTCGATCTTGCTGTGGGCCGCGACCACCTTCCCCACCCTCCCCGAGGGGCAGCTCGCCGAAGGCTTCGGAAGCTCCCCACCGGCGGCGGTCGTCCCGATGGAAAGCCATCAAGCCCACACCATGGCTGCCCCCGCAGCGGCCACAGCCAAAGACCTCGAGGCCGCACGCGCCGCAGCCGCCCTCGAGCATTCCCTGGCGGGAAGAATTGGGCATGGTCTCGAACCCGTCTTCGCTCCTCTTGGCTTCGACTGGAAGCTCGTCACCGCCATGATCGGCGCGTTCGCAGCCAAGGAAGTGTTCGTCGCCCAGATGGGGATCGTGACTTCGATAGCAGATCCGGAAGGTAACGCCGACGGCCTCCGAGCGCGCTTGGCACGCGACTACTCTCCTCTGGTTGGCGTCAGCCTCATACTTTTTCTCTTGATCGCGACCCCGTGCATGGCCACCGTGGCGGTAACACGGCGTGAATCTGGCAAATGGCGTTGGGCGCTCCTGCAATTCTTCGGCCTGACTATCCTCGCCTATCTCATCTCGCTCGGTGTTTTCCAGTTGGGCTCATGGTTCACCCAAGGAGGATGACGTGCTCGAATCTCTCACCGTAGCGATGATCGTTCTTCTCGCCTTCGGCTGGGGGCTCTTTCGTATCGTAGAGCGATGGCGGCGAGGCCCGGATCACACCCGCTGTGGATCCCACTGCGACAACTGCAGCGCGTCGTCGTCCTCGGGCTGCGCCGAACGCGAGAAAGCCTCCACGCTGGTTTCACTCCACAGAAAGACCGAGCCTCTTCCCCGGGATCCGTCCGACCGGAAAACACCGGACACTCTGGGCTGAGCACCTCCACAGCATCTCAACCAGACGCAATAACACCAGGCATTCCCGTCCACGCACGCCCCAAGCCGACCTAGGGTACCATGAAGGCCAATCGAGCAATTCTTCTGACTCTTCTCGCTGTTTCAACCTTCCCAATCCGCGCTCTTGCCGTCGACACGGTCGAGCCTTTCGCGCCCGGCGCCTCCGATTTCGAGCTCTATGCGGGATGCGAGGGTCTCGGTCAGGGGCTCTCGGCTCTCAGCTTCACTGAGGATGCCGTCTTGGGTTACGGCCTCACCGAGCGGCTGTCTGCTTCGCTGAACGGCTGGGTCGCAAGCGATCGGCGACACCGTGTCGAAGCCCAGGGCATGAGCGCCGGCCTGTACGGCACGGTGCTGGACTCACCCATGCTCGATCTCGATCTGTTCCTGGCCTGGGGCATGGTCGATGATACCGCGGCCCGCACCGAGTTCGTGACCGGCTTCGAGTTGAACCTCGATTCGTCTCGGTCTGGACTGTTCTTCACGGCCTTCGAGACCCTGAGCGCGCGCGCAACCGCATCACGCGATGGCGTCACTGCAAACACTCGACGCACCTGGCTCACCGAACTCGGCCTTGGTGGCTATCTCGATATCGCGGAAGCACACCAACTCCTTATGCTGCTCGACTCCAGCCTCGAGCATGTTCCTGAGCCCGGCGGCTCGGTCACCGACGCCGTGGGGCTCGCGTTCGGCTACAATGTCATGGTGAACGACTCGATCGAACTCATCAGCGAGCTCGGGGCGGATGTGCCGACCGGAGATCTGCCCTTGGCTTTCGCGGCCTCGACGGGACTGCTGGCTACGCTGCCCTGAGGTTGGGTGCGTTTCCTCCTCCCCGTCCACTGACCTAGCAATGCCCACAATCTATGGTCTTCTACCCCGGGCCTAGAGACCCCAGTTTCCACACAGGCGATCTTCTTGGAGGACTTGAGGCCCCCCGATTCAGCTTGCGCTCGCAAACGACTTACCGATAGATTCCTACCTGCGTTTGATACGCAAGTAGGAATATGAAGGAAGTTCCTGAGTTCGAGGTGGAGCGACGACTCGTGGAGTTCAAGGAGGCCCTCTTGCGCTCCGGTGTGAAGCTCACTCACCAGCGCCTCGAAATCTTCCGTGAGGTGGCGCGCAGCCTCGAGCACCCCAATGCCGATCAGGTACTTTGCGCGGTGCGCGAGCGGATGGCTACCGTGTCCCTCGACACTGTGTACCGCACACTCTCACTTGCCACCGAGCTCGGGCTGCTCTCCACACTTGGGCTCCGTGCCGAGACGCTGCGCTTCGACGCCAACACCGCCCAACACCACCACTATGTGTGTGACGGCTGCGGCATGACCCGTGATTTCGAGTGCCCCCCGTTGGATCGCCTGTCGCTCCCACCAGAGCTGTTGGATTTCGGGACTGTCGAGAGCCGACAGCTCGAAGTACGCGGGCTCTGCCTTGACTGCCAGACGGCACGGCAAAGCCCTTCTGTGCCGCCGGATTCATCACCGCCAGACACCCCAACCCACGACCAGACGACGTTGACACGAGGAGTAGTGCCATGACTGATTCGAAGTGCCCTTTTCACGGTGCCCCATCGGGCACCTCAAACCGTGACTGGTGGCCCCACCAGTTGCCGCTCCACATCCTGCACCAGCACTCCAGCAAATCGAGCCCGATGGAGGCTGCCTTCGACTACCAGGCGGCCTTCGCGAAGCTCGACTATGCCGCGCTCAAGGCGGATCTCGCAGCGCTGATGACACAATCCCAAGATTTCTGGCCCGCAGACTTCGGCCACTACGGCCCCCTGTTCGTGCGCATGGCGTGGCACAGCGCTGGCACCTACCGGACGGGCGACGGTCGAGGTGGCGGTGGCCGGGGGCAGCAGCGGTTTGCTCCGCTCAACAGCTGGCCCGACAACGTGAACCTCGACAAGGCTCGTCGCCTTCTCTGGCCGATCAAGCAGAAGTATGGGCAGAGGATCTCGTGGGCAGACTTGATGATCCTCACGGGCAATGTGGCCCTCGAGACGATGGGGTTCAAGACGTTTGGGTTCGGCGGAGGGCGCGAGGACGTCTGGGAGCCCGATCAGGACGTGTATTGGGGCAATGAGAAGACTTGGCTGTCGGATGAGCAGCGCTACTCGAAGGAGCGCGCTCTCGACAACCCGCTGGCGGCCGTTCAGATGGGGCTCATCTACGTGAACCCGGAGGGACCCAACGGCAACCCGGATCCGGTGGCGGCCGCCAAGGATATCCGCGAGACCTTCGCGCGCATGGCCATGAACGATGAGGAGACGGTGGCGCTGATCGCTGGTGGTCACACCTTCGGGAAGACCCACGGCGCTGGAGCCGCCTCCCATGTAGGCCCGGAACCAGAGGCCGCAGGGCTGGAGGAGCAGGGTCTCGGCTGGCGGAGTTCCTTTGGCACGGGCAAGGGCAAGGACACCATCACCAGTGGGCTCGAGGTCACTTGGACCTCTACCCCAACCCGATGGAGCAACAACTTCTTCTGGAACCTGTTCGGCTATGACTGGGAGCTCTCGAAAAGCCCCGCGGGCGCTCATCAGTGGGTTCCCAAGGGCGGCGCCGGCAAGGATTCGGTCCCTGACGCCCATGTTCCGGATCTCCGTCACCCTCCGACCATGCTGACCACCGATCTGTCGCTGCGCTACGATCCCATCTACGAGAAGATCTCACGGCGCTTCTACGAGCATCCCGATGAGTTTGCTGATGCCTTTGCGCGGGCCTGGTTCAAGCTCACCCACCGGGACATGGGCCCCCGTGCCCGCTATCTCGGTCCCGAGGTGCCCACCGAGGAACTCAGCTGGCAGGATCCGATCCCACCGGTAAACCACCCGCTGGTCGACGAGGGCGACATCGCCGCTCTCAAGTCGAAACTGCTCAGTTCTGGCTTGTCCATCGCGGAACTGGTGGCAACCGCCTGGGCCTCGGCTTCGACCTTCCGCGGCTCGGACAAGCGTGGCGGCGCCAACGGCGCCCGGCTCCGCCTACTTCCGCAGAGGAACTGGGAGGTGAACCAGCCGGAGCAGCTCGCCAAGGTGCTGGGTGTGCTCGACCGGATCCGAGCGGATTTCGACGCGTCGTCTGGGAACGGCAAGCGGATTTCGCTCGCCGATCTGATCGTTCTCGGCGGTTGTGCCGCCGTACAGCAGGCTGCCAAGAACGCAGGACACGCTGTCGACGTCCCGTTCACACCTGGCCGCATGGACGCCACCCAAGAACACACCGACGTCGAGTCCTTCGCGGTCCTCGAGCCGCTCGCCGATGGTTTCCGGAACTACCAGCGTGCAGGCTTGGCGGGGAGTGCCGAGCACATGCTGGTCGACCGGGCTCAGCTCCTCACCTTGACCGCACCCGAAATGACGGTGTTGGTGGGCGGGCTGCGGGTGCTGGGCGCCAACGCGGGAGAGTCCCAAAACGGAGTGTTCACCAAGCGCCCGGGTTCGCTGACTCACGACTTCTTCGTGAACCTGCTCGACATGGGGACCGAGTGGACGTCGCTCTCGGACAAGAAGGAACTCTTCGAAGGCAAGGATCGCCAAACGGGCGAAGTGAAGTGGACAGCCACGCGGGTCGATCTCGTGTTCGGGTCGAACTCTCAGCTCCGTGCGCTCGCCGAGGTCTATGCGGCAGCCGACGGCGAAGAGAAGTTCGTCCAGGACTTCGTGGCAGCCTTCACCCGGGTCATGAACCTCGATCGCTTCGATCTGCACCGCTAACGCGACACTCACGCGCTTCTGGGCGGAATCCCGGTGAGACCGCCCAGAAGCTTCAGGCTCCTCGCTCCCAGACTCAGCGTTGGCTTCCGCTCGCACCGGGGCGGCGCACCACCCACCACTTCTCCACTTCCATCAGCACCAGCACGACTACTGCTACCCCGAGCCCCAGCAAGAGCTCGCCCGACCCGAGGGGAACGGTCGCGAAGAACCCACCGAGCGCCGGAACATAGACAGCCAAGGCCTGCAGCACCAACACGGCCAGCATCATCGCCAACAGTACCGGATTGTTCCCCAGCGGGGAGCGCCAGAACGGCTCCGCGAAGGAACGTGACGAAAACGCCCGGGAGAGCTGCATCAGCGCCATGGTGGTGAACATGAGGGTTCCCCACCCGAGGAGTGCCGTCTCACGTGCCTGGCCCGCCAACTGGTGAAGGTCACGCTCCCACCACTGCCACGCGCCGACGGCCAGCATCAGAAGGCCAATCACCGGACCTAGCACGGCCACATGCTTCGCTGCACCCCTGCCGAAGATCCCCTCGTCGGGACGGTAGGGAGGCCGCTGCATGGTGTCCCGTTCAGCCGCCTCCACACCCATACCCAGACCGAGCAACCCATCGGTCAAGAGATTGGAAAATAGGATCTGGATGGGCCTCAGCATCGCGGCCATGCCGAGCAGCGGGGGCACCGCGACCACCAACACCTTGGCCAGGTTCCCGGTCACCGAGAACATGATGAACCGTCGCAGATTGTCGAACACCACCCGTCCTTCGCGGACCGCTGCCACGATGGTGGCAAAGTTGTCGTCTACCAGGACCATGTCCGCCGCCTCTTTGGCAACGTCGGTTCCGGTGATACCCATCGCCACCCCGATGTCCGCCTTCTTCAAGGCGGGCGCGTCGTTGACGCCGTCGCCAGTCATGGCCACGATCTCGCCGGCACGCTGCAACGCGGTCACCAGCACCAGCTTGTGCTCCGGCGAGACTCGGGCAAAGACGTTGGTGTCCCGCAGGGCCGCATCCAGCTCCTCCGGCGTCATGCGATCGAGTTCGAGGCCGGTGATGACTCGTCCGTCGCGCTCGGTCATGCCGAGTTCGGCCGCAATGGTGCGTGCCGTATCCGGGTGGTCCCCGGTGATCATGATGGTGCGAATACCCGCCGTCCGACACTGCGCCACGGCCTCGCGTGCTTCCGGGCGAGGAGGATCGATCATACCCACCAGGCCGACGAAGACCAGTTGCTGCTCGACAGGCTTCGGCTCCAGAGACTCCGGTACCTGGTCGAGGCCGCGCACTCCGAGACCGAGCACGCGGATCCCCTGGCTCCCCAACGACTTGACCGACTGCTCGACTCTGGCACGGAACTCCAGCGTGAACTCGACCACAGCGCCGTTCTCTAGCGCGTGCGAGCAGCGCATCAGAAGTTGGTCGGTAGCCCCTTTGGTTATCGCCACAATCGGTGAATCCACCAGGGTCCGGAACGGGGAGTTCGGATCATCGATCCGATGCACGGTCGTCATCAGCTTCCGGTCGGAGTCGAAGGCAAACTCATGAACACGTGGATAGGCTCGGGTGAGCTCAGGCTTGCCAAAGGAGTACCGGCGAGCCAGCACCACCAACGCCACCTCGGTGGGGTCGCCAACCCCGGCACGCTCACTCTTGTCCAAGGTTGCGTCGCTGCACAAGGCACCACCCGTCACGAGGAGTACCCGGGCCGGGGCGTCCTTCGGCGATTCGCGCTCGAAGGGTTCAGCTTCGAGCTCCCAGGCCTCGTCCAAGGTGACAAGTGAGGTCACCGTCATGCGGTTCTGCGTCAGTGTTCCCGTCTTGTCCGAGCAGATCACCGTCACCGACCCCAAGGTTTCGACAGCCGGCAGCTTGCGGATCAGCGCATTTTTCTTGAGCATGCGCTGCGCACCGAGCGCGAGGGTGAACGTGAGCACGGCGGGTAGCCCCTCCGGCACGATAGCCACCGCGATCGAGATCCCGAGGATCAGTACCTCTCCTAGATCCTTACCCTCGGCAAACCCGGTCAACCCCACCAGGATCGAGATCCCCACGGCCAGAAGTGCCAAGGTCTTTCCGAGCGCGTCCAGCTTGCGCGACAGCGGTGTGGGCTCGTGTTTGACGCCCTGCAGCATGTTGGCAATCTTGCCCAGCTCAGTCTGCATGCCAGTCGCGATCACGACCGCAAAACCGCGACCGTAGCTCACGAAGGTGCCGAGATAGCCAAGGTTGCGGCGATCTCCGAGCGGGAGCTCACCGCCCGACAAGGCGGCCGAGATCTTCTCGATCGGCTCGGATTCTCCCGTCAGCGCGGCCTCCTGCACCCGTAGGTTCACGCTCTCGACGATCCGGCAATCCGCGGGGATCACCGCGCCGGTCTCGAGCTGAACGATGTCGCCCGGCACGAGTTCCCGGCTCGACAGCTCGACCAGCTGACCCTCTCGCCTGACCCGCACCGTGGGCGCTGCCATCTGCTTGAGCGCGGCGATGGCCTTCTGGGCCCGGTACTCCTGGAAGACACCCAGCACCACGAACAGCACCACGATGGCGAAGATCGCGATACTGTCCGCGGGCACCCCCGAACCGTCACCCTTGAAGAAGAACGCGAGCACCCCCGCCACCAGCAGCACCACGATCATCGCCGAGGAGATCTGTTCCCAGATGATCTGGCCGATGGTGCGTCCGCCACGCTCAACGAGTTCGTTCGGTCCGAAGCGTTCGATTCTGCGCCGAGCCTCGGCGCTATCGAGCCCCGCTGTGACCGTAGTCCCCAAATCGGCGAGGACCTGGGCGGCCTCGAGCTGATAGTGCGGAGCTGGCGAATGGGAGGTTTCTGGCATGGGTTTTCTCGAGGCGAAGGCTAGCCGCTGGCAGAAGGCGCGTCCACGAGGCGGCCTTTCTGCCGCTGATTACAGCGGAATGCCCCATACACGGTTCGAGTGCGCCCCTGTGAAAGGTCAGCCACGAGGCTGCGTCGGACGGGGGCCTCTGGTCCGGGACGGAGCATGACAGCGCCGACATCGCGCTCGGCTCGTCCTTTGGCAAGCCCGTCCGCAGGTCGAAGCCATACTTCGCGGCTGCGCTCCAATCTTGGTCGCGCGCCGCCGGAAGGCAGCGCCCATGCTAGAGTGAAGCCATGATTTTGGCTCCGTCCTGTGGCCGAGGACGCCTGCCACACCATGCCACCTGCCTTTTCGTGGTGCGGCGCCTGGCAGGCCGCCTTGCCGGTGGTCTTGGGCCAGTGACGGTGCTGCTCTCCGCCTGTCGGCCATCGCCAGAAGCGGAGTTGCTCGAGCACGAGCGGAGGGCGGAGGTGCGCCCCCGCTATCTCCTCGCCAACACCCGGCTTGGTACAGCACAGCTAGCTGACGGTGAGGTGCTCGTGACGGAGCCGGTCGAAGTCGAGCTTCTGAAGGGGAGGCGCGTGCGCTCACCGCGCGGCAGTCAGCCCACCGTCGACGGCACGGTGCCCGAGGAAATCCTGGTGCAGCCGGTGTCCGGTCGCGGATTCATGCTCACCGCCACACGCCGCACCGAGCTTCGCCTGGCCACCCCCAGCGGTGCAGTGATCGGCGAACTCCTGCCGGGAGCTCGGGTGAGCGTGGTCCCGTCGGAAGGCGCGCACATCAGAGTCGGGGGCCTTCCCTTCACGGAAGCCGACGGGCCTCTCGAGCTGGTCGTCGAACGCGCAGCGTTGAGCACCGCCTCCCCAACCGACCGACCGCAGTTCGAGCCCGATCCCAGGTGGCGCTCCCTGCGCTGGGATGGAGCCCAGTTGACCGTCTGGTCCACGGGCGCAAAACTGAGAAAAGCACTCTTCAACTCCGCGCGTTGTGTAGATCTTTTCGTTGTACCCGGCACCAGCCGAGTCTTCCAACAGGTGGACGGCGTGCTCATCGCGGGAGAACTCGACAGCCCGCCACCGAGTTCCTCGGTGCTCACCGCTGCGGCCGAACCCTGCCCAGCCCATGTCGCGATCCAGCAGGGCTCCACCTTGCTCGCTAGCACACCGGGAGCGGCGGCGACCCTGATGCCGGTGGGGCGGCTCCCCGCCCACCTCGAGCCTATTGCGAAGCCCCTCATCTCTCCTGTGCCTGGCCTCATCAGGAAGGGACAAGCTGTGAGCTGGCTCATCGACGATGGCCAGAGTCTGCGCTGTGATACCTGGCGATTCTCCGGTCACGACTTGGGGCAGCCACGCCTGGTGCGCCAGAACACCTTCGAGGATCGGCGTGTATGGTTCCCCATCCGCTACACCGAGCACGGGAACGGACGACTGCCGGTCCTTTCGCTCGAAACCATCACCATGAGTGATGGCACGACCCTCAAGTGCGAATGCACCACGCACTACACTGTGGTATCTGCGAACGGAGTTGAGCTCCGAATGCTCGCACGCTCGAGCCCGGGTGAGCTGGTAGCCTTCGATCCGAGCGAGACCGAGCGATGGTTCCTCTCGGAGCAGGCCTGTGAGACAGCGCGGGGGGAGGTCCTGGACGTACTCTCATCGAACGCCAGCCTCGCGTCACGCCTGGGCTTTCACGCCGTGATCGCCCCGTTCGGGATCTGACCATCACTGGCTCTCACCGATGCGCGTGATGCGCACCGTTCGGTCAGGTGTGATCGGAGAGTGAAGCTTGACGTAGTTCTCGAGCGCGTCGATGTCCAGCCACGGGGTTGGCTCACGTACCGCGGACTCGAGCACGGTGAACGCGTCACCTCCCTCGGCCAAGTACTCGTTCATGACCACCGTGTATCTCTGCTCCAGCACCAGCGGCTTTTCGGCGACCCAGATCTGGTTCACCCTTCGATCCGGAGCCTTCCAGGGGTCCCAAGAGTAGCTGATACCCGAGACTTGAAGGATCCGCTGATGGTCGTCCGGCACCCACTGTTGGTTCAACAGCGCCAAGAGCTGCTTGCCGGTCAGGCTGGTCTTCACCAGTCGATCCCCGAAGGGTTGAACCCGAAACAGCTCGCCCCAACTCAACCTCCCCGCCGCGAGGCTTCCGCGGATCCAAGATGGTGTGAGCAGCGCGATGTCGACCCCTGCCAGTTCACGCTGTGCATCGGTCAGAAGTGCCCCCATCTCCGAGTTCCCGGCGGGATCCAGCGTCGTAGAGAAAGCCGCCCCGGCCTCACCCACCAACCGCTCGGTGCGTTCCTTCACTGTGCCATGAGCACGCGACACGAGTTCCGCGATGTCGGCGTCTTCCTGATTGCCAGGCGGCTGGTCCCGCCAAGTACTGAGGATGCTCGCCTGCTTCTCTACCACGTCTCCAGTGAGGTGATCGACAGCGAGGTCGATCTTGGCCAGCGCGGTACCCGAGAAGAGCGCGTGGGTCACCAGGGTCGGAACCCCTCCACGATTCGCGACCAGTGCCTGCACCAGCGAGTGAGTGTGCCCGGAGATCACCACGTCCACCTCGGGGTGCAAGCGGCGCACGATGTCGACCACCGCTCCGTGCACAAACGGCTCGCGGCGCGCGACGCGCGGCCCGAAGCACTGGGTTCCTCCTTGGTGGAGCAGTACCACGATGGTACGCACCCCATCCTTGACCAGGGTCTCGGCGGCGGCGTCTATCGCCCGTGCTTCGTCTTCGAAGCTCACCTCGGCTATCCTGGAAGGTTGCAGAAATACCGGAGCGCCTCGCACCACCGCCCCGATCACCCCCACCTTCACTCGACCGAGTTCTCTTACCACGAACGGTGCGACGATGGGCATGCCAGTCCGTCTCTCGATCACGTTCGCGCCTACGATCTCGAATCCAGCACCCTCATGAGGTTGTCCAAGGAAGGGCCCGCGGGCATGTTGCCCACCGTCGAAGATACGACGGAACTCCGCCACACCTTCGTCGAACTCGTGATTGCCAAGCCCGGCCACGACGTGACAGCTCGGCGCACCACGCGCCTCCCGTGGACACGGTGCACCGAGGATCCGACTCAAGAACTCGATGGTCGGCTCGTCTTGGTTCAGCGCGGACTCGGGGGGTGACGCGCCGATCAGATCACCAGCGTGAACCACCAGCGTGGCGCCAGGGCGTCGCCGCGCCTCCTCTCTAACATAAGCCGAAAGCGCCGTCGCACCACCGAGCGGTCGCCCTTCGAGCGGCGGCGGCGGCAGCAACTGACCGTGGAAGTCGCTGAACCCTAGGACGGTTACTCGTTCGAGCGACCGAGACTCCACCTCTGGCTTCCTCCAGGTGAGCGGAACATCGGCCAGAGCTCGTAGGGCTAGCGAGTCCGGCTGTCGCTCCTTCGGGTTGCAAGTTGCCTCGGGAATGGACGCATCGGCACGGGAGATCCGAGCCACCACACTTGACGAAGGCGATGCGGGGCTTACTGGGATCCGCGAGGCCTCGTTCGAACCACAGCCACAAAGCAACGCGGACACACTGGCAATGCACAATGCGGGAAGCAGTCTTTGCATAGGACTTCAACTCCTCATCTCTCTCGAGGCATGCCACGGGTACAGGGGCCGATCTCCCAAGAATCGGGCCTGGCACAACAACGTCACATCACACTGAGTTCGTCTCTGCTCGAGCCGTCCCTCCAAAAAGCTCGATGTCTTGTCGGACGGACACGTCGCCCTGGCCAATTGACCGCGCTTGGCAGGGTTCAGCCCCAGTGACATACCAGGACCTCGATGTCCGAGTCTCCTGACCACCCGCCACACCTGCCCCGACCCTCCGATCGACGGGTCTTGCGTGCGGTGTTCCTCGGACTCGGATTGGTCTGCATGGGCCTCGGGGTGCTCGGGATCCTCCTGCCCATCCTTCCGACCACCCCGTTTCTGCTCCTGGCGGCTGCCTGTTTCGCGCGCAGCTCCGAGCGGCTGCACCACTTTCTTCTTCACAACCGTGTGTTCGGTGACTACCTGCGCCGCTATCGCGATGGGGAGGGCATGCCGCTTGGTACGAAGCTCTTCACCCTCGCGCTTTTTTGGAGCACCCTCGCCCTTTCGATCTTCGGCGCAGTGCCTTCCCATCTCTGGTGGGTTCGCCTCACCCTCGCAGGGATCGGCCTTGGGGTGACGCTCCACATCCTTCGCACAAAGGCCCACAATCGGCGCTAGTCAGCGGGCTTTCGCGCTAAGAACACCTCATAGTCATAATAGTCCGAGTACTTGCGGTGGAGCTTGGGCTCCTCTGCCAACCCGGCGAGAATCCCCAACGCCTCAACGTCCGAGGCGTACAGCCTCTGCAGCTCCTCGATACGAGCTTCCATCGGCGTATAGAAATCCTCCCACCAGGCCTGTTCTGGAAGCCTGAAGTGTTGGATGACGTCGAGCCCGGCCGACGCGATGCGCGCAAGCACGTCACTGACCCACCCCATGCTCGGGTAATCGAGTTCGAAGCCACGCTTGACCGCCGCCGGCGGCTCGGTCTTGCGCCATACCGCGTCGCTGAACACCAGGTACCCACCCGGACGAAGGAGGTCGCGACAGCGAGCGAGCGCGGTCTCGAGTCCGAGGTTGTAGAGCGCCCCTTCCGACCAGATCAGGTCGAAGCTGTGAGCGGGCAGCTCCACAGTAGCCATGTCACCGACCAGCGGCCGCACTCTCGCCTCGAGGCCTCGAGACACCACCCTAGCCTCTAGCCGCGCGATGCTCGGCGCGTGGCTGTCAACAGCGGAGATTCTTCCTCGAGTGAACTCAGCCAAGTGCAGGGTTTGCCCACCCACACCACACCCCAAATCTAGAATCTCTGACTGGTCGGGCAGATCGGTACACATGCCAAGCGCCCGCTCGGCCGTGGTGCGATTTCCTGGTCCCTGCCGCGGTAGAGCCTCATAGACCTCGAAAAACAGCTCCCAGAAGCGTGGAGTCGGCTCATTCATCTGGTCCTCAGGCGGGCCACAACCCCTCTCACCGGCCCCAGCCTGCCTCAGTTTCGCTCAACTCCCAGCCCCGCGCAATCCGGGTCTCGGCGACTCCCCGGCTCACGCGGGAACGACAGCCTAGTCCGCTGATCTCGCCCCTCGTCCCTGAACTCACGGGTACGATGCTCGCTTACCCGTTTTTGACCTGGAGGGTGCGGTTCAGCCGCGACACCTGGTACCCAAGACCCTGGAGGCGTGCCACGACAGCATTGTAGGTTTCGGGCGCCATGAACGGTTCGCGACTCAAGATCCAGAGGTAATCGCGGCTTGGATGACCCACCACCGCGTATTCGTAGTTCGAGCCAAGCTCGACAATCCAGTAGTCGCCCCAGAACGGACGGAAGAAACTGACCTCGAGCTTCGCGTTGGTGGTCCTGTCGACCACTCGCGCCCGCCCCCGTGCCACCTTCTCTTCACCGTCGAGAGAACCGAGGCGACAGCGGTTGGTGACGTCGAGCTCTCCGTCGGTACGGAGGGCGTACTGTGCCTGCGAGCCCGTGCACCCCTCTTGAAAGCTCTGGGGGAAGCTTGCGATCTCGTACCAGGTCCCGAGGTAGCGCTCGAGTTCGACCCGCGGCACGGTCACAAGAGGGGGCAGGCCCAGGCGCTCGGTCGTGGTCTTCGCACAGCCGAGAGGGACCACGAGCAGGCCGAGAAAGACGGACACGCGGCCTCCCCTTTGCAAGGACGCCACCAGTTTCGAGGCGATCATGCCCTCCATCTCGCACTCTGGCGTCAGCTTGGCAAGCCACCTCGCGCCAACTTCGGACGATCTGGGGCACCTTTGGCCACCCGCTCGGGAACCCTCCATTGACCCGCAGCGCTGGTCGGTGTTCGATCCGAGCAAAAGGACCTACCTGCCATGTCACACCTCGACGACGCTGCTTCTCGTTTGCTCTGGCTCGACGCACACACCCACTACGCTTGGACTCCCCAGCCAGTCGAGGAGCAGCTGCTCCTACGCCTGTATGAGCTGGCGCGCCTGGGACCAACCGCGATGAACAGCCAACCCATGCGCGTATTGTTCGTCAAGACTCGGGAGAGCAAAGAACGCCTGCGCCCTGCGCTTGCCCCGGGCAACGTAGAGAAGACCATGGCTGCCCCGGTCACCGCGATTGTCGCCTTCGACACCAGATTCTTCGAGAAGCTACCTCGCCTCGCCCCTCACGCACCAGAGCAGGCAGCTCGGATCGCTAGCCTCTCGGAGGAGAACCGGGAGCGCATGGCGCGGTTCAGCGCAACGCTGCAGGCTGCCTATCTGATCGTGGTCGCGCGTGGACTCGGATTGGACACTGGACCCATGGCGGGCTTCGATTTGGCCCGCGTCGACGCGGATTTCTTCCCAGACGGAAGCTGGAAGTCGCTCCTGCTCATCAACCTGGGATACGGCGATCCGGCGGGACTTCGTCCCCGAGCGCCACGCCTCGATTTCGACGAGGCCTGTCGGATCGACTGAGGTGGGACGGTGCCGCTTCGCGAGATTGACTCGGATTCTGTTCGCGGATGGCACCCTCACGTCACCCTTGCGTCACTGCATCGCGTCAGGCTCCCGACCCTGATCGGAGCCTTCCATGAAATCACGCCTGACCACTCTCATCCGCTCATCTCTCCTCCTGTTTCTCGCGGCGACCCTGGCCCTTTCCTGCGCCGAAGACGACTCTGGCAGTGCTTCCGGCGCCGAGGCGCCCAGCGCGTGGTCGGGAGATGAGCCGCATCTTGCAGCCGTAGGATCCATTGAAGGGGAGGACGTGGCGTTCTTCCTCGAGGGCAGCGAGGCTGTGAATGTAAATCGCTTCTTCTGTGAGAGGAACTACGTGGTGCCGAGCCTCGACGATCAGAGCGACTGGGCCAACGATGGCTATCTGGAGAAGATCGAGGTGAAGTGGCTGGTGGTCGTCGAAGGAAGCGAACGCGAGTACCAACTCGAGCTGCTGCAGCACGACTTCGGTGCGTCTGAGGACGGCGACACGATCGCCGTCGTTGCATTCGACGAGGACTCGACAGAACGCGCGCCCGAGACCATCATGGCAGGATTCGGCTGGCAGTATGAGGAGGACGGCAACGAGGTCGAGATCGAAGCTCTCTCGGAGACCGGGAGTTTCGTCCGTGGCACGCTGACCGGGGAGATCGATCCTGACAACGGCCTGGTGATCCCCGATGGTGAGGGCTCCCTCGGAGGCTATCTGCACCTTGAGTGGGACAATGGCGACCGCCTAGACCTGGACTTCACCGCCAATTGCGGTGACAACGACTTGGACATCCCATGACCCTGCCCAACCGCAACCCGGGATTGCTAGGCGGCCTGGCAGCCCTGTTCGGCGCGCTCAGCGGGCCCGGGTGCAGCTCTCCGGAAACGCCAGCCCAGTCGACAATCAGCGTCTATGCCAGTGGCGAGACGGAACCGTCCGGCGATGACCCGGACGACCCTGCCATCTTCATCCACCCCACAGACCCAAGCCGGTCGCGGATCATCGCCACCGACAAAGGTCTCGGAGTCTTCGTCTACGATCTCGAGGGCAAGGTGGTGGACTCCATTCTCGGCACCGCGCCCAACAACATTGATCTGCGTCAAGGCGTGATTCTTGGTGACAGCTCCGTGACCCTCGCGGCCGCCGTGGACCGCAACCGGGATCAACTCGCCTTCTTCTCCCTCGATGACGACGGACACTTGGCCAGTGTCGAGACCGCGCGTCCCATCGAGGACTTCGGCGACCTGTATGGCAACTGCTTTTATCGTGATCCAAGCGGCGTGCTCTATTTGTTCGTGAATGCCAAGTCGGGCGAGTATCGACAGTACGCGCTCGACACCAGCAGTGGCAAGGTGGCACTCACCGAGGTTCGCCAGTTTGGTCTCGACAGTCAGCCCGAAGGGTGCGTCGCCGATGATCGGCACGGCTGGCTCTTCTTGGGAGAAGAAGACGTCGGCCTCTATCGCGTCGGGGCCAACCCCGACGACCCACCCGAAGTCGAGCTACTCGACGCTGTGGGCGACGGGCGCTTGGTCGCGGATGTCGAGGGAATGAGCATCTATCCCACCGACGACGGTGGAGGGTATCTGCTGGTCTCGAGCCAAGGCAGCGACGAGTTCATCGTCTACGAGCGCCAATCCCCGCATGCGTATCTGACCCGCTTCCGGATCGCCGAGGGTCCCGAGGTCGATGCCGCCACGGATACGGACGGGATCGACGTCACCCCGGTCCAACTCGGTCCGCTGTTCCCCGCCGGCCTCTTCGTGGCCCAGGACGACCACAACGAGGACTTCACTCGCAACTTCAAGCTGGTGCGGTGGGATGAGATCGCCGCAGCCGCGGATCTCGTGACTGTGACCGACCCGGAACGCTGACGGTTGGTCGGACGGTTCGTGACCTGGCGCCGATCCGCGAGAGCTCCATGGAAACATGGTGGCCGCTTGACTATATTCGTATATCCGGTTATACGGATTCGCGTCAGCCACTGAGGAGTCAGCCCATGCCCGCCGCTCCGAACAATCGTCCCGTCCCCCCGCCCCAAGCAAGTGTCACCGGTCGCCTCTCCTTCCTCGACCGCTACCTCACCCTCTGGATCTTCCTCGCCATGGCCGTCGGGGTCGGGGCCGGGTACTTCGTGCCTGCTGCCGTCCCATTCATCAACCAGTTCAACGTCGGCGCGACCAACGTACCGATCGCGGTCGGGCTCATCGTGATGATGTACCCGCCCCTGGCGAAGGTGCGTTACGAAAAGATGGGACCAGTCTTCCGCAACACCCGAGTGTTGGGGCTCTCCCTGGTTCAGAACTGGCTCATCGGTCCCGTTCTCATGTTCACGCTGGCCGTGCTCTTTCTCTACGACAAGCCGGAGTACATGGTCGGCTTGATCATGATCGGGCTCGCGCGTTGCATCGCGATGGTCATCGTCTGGAATGACCTGGCCAAGGGAGATACCGAGTATTGCGCAGGTCTGGTTGCCTTCAACTCCGTCTTTCAGGTCCTCTTCTTCTCGATCTACGCGTATCTGTTCATCACGGTCATTCCCACTTGGTTCGGCCTCGAGGGAGTGGCCGTCGACATCACGATCGGCGAGATCGCAGGAAGCGTCTTCATCTACCTCGGGATCCCATTTTTCGCCGGGATCATCACCCGATTCTCGCTGATCAAGCTCAAGGGCAAGGGGTGGTACCACACCAAGTTCATCCCGAAGCTCAGCCCCATCACGCTCATCGCGCTGCTCTTCACCATCATCGTGATGTTCTCACTCAAGGGCGAGAAGATTGTGGAGCTGCCTCTGGACGTGGTCCGGATCGCCATCCCTCTCCTCGTCTACTTCGTGGTGATGTTCTTCATCTCCTTCTTCATGTCCAAGCGGGTTGGCGCGACCTACGGTCAGTCGACGACACTATCGTTTACCGCAGCGTCGAACAACTTCGAGCTAGCGATCGCGGTCGCAGTAGCAACCTTCGGCATCAATCATGGCGGAGCCCTGGCCGCCGTCATAGGTCCGCTGGTCGAGGTACCGGTGATGATCGGCCTGGTCAACGTCGCGCTCTGGCTCGGTCGCAGATATTTCCCCAACGATCCGGCGCGGCTAGAGGCCGTAGAGAACTGTGCAGGAGAGATACGAGCATGAACCGTCCCGAAGACATCCGCAAGAATGTATCCACCTCGTATGCTCGCGCCGTGGAGCAGAACAAGCCGGGCAGCTCCTGCTGCGGGGGGCCCACGCTTGCTGGCTACAGTCACGAGGCGCTCCAGGCGCTGCCACTCGACGCCGTCCTAAATTCCTTCGGTTGCGGCAACCCGCTCGCGCTGGCCGAGATCCGCGAAGGCGACACGGTGCTCGATCTGGGCTCCGGCGCAGGGATCGACCTTTTGCTCGCCGCAAAGCTCGTTGGCCCGCGGGGGAAGGTGATCGGCGTGGACATGACCGAGGCGATGCTCGAGCGCGCCCGAGCGAACGCCGCGGCCGCAGGACTGACGAATGTGCACGTGCTCCAAGGGATCATCGAGGAGCTTCCCATCGAGCCGAACACCATCGACTTCGTGGTCTCGAACTGCGTCATCAATCTGTCACCCGAGAAACACCGAGCATTCGCGGAGATCTACCGCGTGCTGAAGACGGACGGGCGCTTCTCGATCTCCGACATCGCAGCCGAGCCGATGCCCGAGTGGATCAAGGCCGAGGGCCTGCTCTACTCAGCCTGCATCTCCGGCGCGATCCCGGAGCCGGAGTACCTCGATGGGCTCCGCGCCGCAGGCCTGGTCGACATCGCCATCCGTGACCGCCTGACCTACGATGCCGCAAACCTCGCGGGTCTGCTCGACTCCGTGGACGGCGGAGGTTGCTGTTGCGGCTCCACGCCGATGCCGAAAGATGAACTCGAGCGGGTGTGCCAGGCCTTGGCGGGCAAGGTCACGAGCATCCGCGTAGTGGGCCGAAAACCCGAAGAGGTGATGCAATGAAAGGTGTCCTGTTCCTTTGTGTAGCCAACTCCGCGCGCAGTCAGATCGCCGAGGGCGTCGCCCGCTCGCTCGCTCCGGCTGGAACGACCGTGTGGTCAGCGGGGTCGCGCCCGACCAGTGTGAGGCCCGAGGCCATCCGGGTCCTACGCGAACTTGGTCTCGACATCTCGAGTCACCGTTCCAAGTCTGTCGAAGAGATCCCAGCCACCGAGATCGATACGGTGATCACGCTCTGCGGCGAAGAGGAGTGCCCTGTCTTCTTGGGAAATGCCACGCGCCTGCACTGGGGCCTCCCCGATCCTGCGGCAGTGACAGGCAGTGAAGAAGAGCGACTGAACGCGTTCCGTCAGACGCGCGACGAACTGCGCCGTCGGCTCGCGACGTTCTTTGCGGGCCGTACTCGCTAGAACCCATGAGGGCGTCGCCCATGCACTTGACAACATGGCCATGTCACCACATACTCCGGGCGCACCCCATCCAAGAACCTCATGGCACCCAGGAACGACGACGTCTTTCGACAGCAGGCCCGCGTACTGAAGGCCTTGGCCAACGAATCTCGCCTAAAAATCGTCGATCGCCTGTCGCGGGGCGAGTGCTCAGTGGGGGAGCTCACGAGCCTCATTGGCTCGGATCCCTCAACGGTGTCCAAGCACTTGGCGGTACTCCGCGCGCACGGCATCGTGAACGATCGGCGTCAAGGCAACGTCGTCTACTACACGCTCCTTACCCCCTGTGTGATGAGCTTCTTCTCCTGCGCCACCCGGGTGCTCAAGGAGCGGGCATGACGCAGGGTCGTGTTTTTTTGATCCCATGTTGCCAACCTGGCCATATTGCCAGGCGCACTCGAGAACGGTTCCGCCTGGAGGCATTCCAGCATGAAAACGCAGACCATCGGTGGCCTTCGAGAAGCACGTTCCACCGCCCTGAGGGAGCTGCACACGAAGCTCACGGCATGAGTTCGAAGGCCAGCACACCATGAGAGAACGCACGAAGCTTCTGCTCATTTTGGCCGTGTTCGCGGCCTCTTGGTACTTACCTGTCGAGAACGAGCGCTTCTTCGGCGCCGTGCGCGAGAGCTTCTCCTTGGTGCGTTGGTACGCCCAGGAGCACGTGCTGCTCTGCCTCATTCCTGCGTTCTTCATCGCTGGGGCGATCAGCGTCTTCGTGAGCCAGGGCGCGGTGATGAAGTATCTGGGGCCGAAGGCCAACAAGACCCTTGCCTACGGAGTTGCGGCCATATCGGGGACCATCCTAGCGGTCTGCTCCTGCACGGTACTCCCGCTCTTCGCCAGTATCCACAAGCGTGGGGCTGGCCTCGGACCAGCCACGGCGTTCCTCTATTCAGGTCCCGCGATCAACGTCCTTGCCATCATTCTCACCGCTCGCATTCTGGGAGCTGAGCTCGGCATTGCCAGAGCCGTGGGGGCCATCACCTTTGCCGTCGTCATCGGGCTCCTGATGCACCTCATCTTCCGCAAGGAAGAGGCTGCGCGACAGGCGGAAGGAACGGTCATCCTCTTCGATGAAGAGAAGGGGCGGGCCCTCTGGCAGGACGGCATCTACTTCGCAGCAATGATCGGCATCCTGGTCTTCGCCAACTGGGGCAGGCCTGCGGAGGGCGAAGGAGGCCTCTGGGCGGCCATCTTCTCGGCAAAGTGGATCGTGTCGGGCGTCTTTGTCGTCGCCCTCGTCGCCAGCATGGTCGCCTGGTTCAAGCGGGACGAACTGTCGATGTGGGTCGACTCGAGTTGGACCTTCGCGAAGCAGATCCTACCGCTGCTCCTCGGGGGTGTGCTGGTGGCCGGCTTCCTGCTCGGCGGCCCGGGTGGTTCAGAGCGGGGGATTATCCCCAACGCGTGGATCTCGCAGGCCGTGGGAGGCAACTCGCTTTCCGCGAACTTCGCGGCTTCGTTCGTCGGTGCCTTCATGTACTTCGCCACCTTGACCGAGGTCCCGATCCTCGAGGGCCTCATCAAGTCCGGCATGGGCAAGGGCCCGGCGCTCTCGCTGTTGCTCGCGGGACCTGCGCTCTCGCTCCCCAACATGCTGGTCATCCGCAGCGTGATGGGGACCAAGAAGACGGCTGGGTTCGTGAGCCTGGTGATCGTGCTTTCGACCCTGGCCGGTATGACGTACGGGGCCCTTTTCTGAAGGTGCCCCGTGATCAGGACAAGTCAGATGAGAAGGAGCTCTCAGATGAAGATTCAGGTTCTGGGGACCGGCTGTCCCAAATGCAAAAAACTCTACACTGAAGCCGAGAAGGCTATCGGCGCCTCGGGGCTCCCGGCAGAGCTCGAGAAGGTGGAGAAGATCGACGAGATCATGGCCTACGGCGTGATGATGACTCCCGCCCTGGTCGTGGACGGCGAGGTCAAGTCGAGTGGACGGCTGCCTACGGCTTCGGAGATCACCTCCTGGCTCATGACGGCAGCAGCCAAGGAGAGCCCATGACATCGGGAGTTCAAATCGCGCTCTCACATCACAGGTCCCCTATCGGAAAAGGGCGGCTCCATGGTTTGGCAACACCGCTCATGGTTGGGTTCGCGCTGGCCTCGGGTGGCTGCAATAAGACAGAGAGCGCGACGACGGGGGCCACGACTGCGCCAGTCGCCGCAACCAGCACGGCCTCCGCCGTCAACCCGGCGCACCTCACCCCCGACAGCGTGGTGGTGTACTACTTCCACGGCAACCGTCGCTGCCGCACCTGCGTGGGCATAGAGCACGCGATCCAGACCACGGTCGGCGAACGCTTCACCAGTGAAATCGCGTCTGGGGAGCTGGTGTTCCGCGAGGTGAACATCGACGAACCCGCAAACGCCCATTTCATCAAGGAGTTTGAGCTCAGTTCGAGCTCCATGGTCGTCGTAGCAAGGAGCGGTGAGACGACGGTCAAGTGGGAGAACTGCACGCAAATCTGGCCTCTCGCCCGCGACCCCGCGGGGCTTTCGAGCTATGCAGAGGGTCAGATCAGGAGCTACCTCGGCCTGCTCCGGAGGAGTTGATGGAGCTACTTCTGGCGCTCTCGGGAGCTCTCTGGCTCGGTCTGCTCACGGCGCTCAGTCCCTGCCCGCTCGCCACCAATATCGCGGCCATCTCCTACGTTGGCAAGCGTGTTGACAGGCCGGCCCTCGTCCTGTCGGGCGGACTCATCTACACCCTCGGCCGGACCCTGAGCTACATCCTCGTTGCACTGCTGGTGGTGAAGGGGTTGCTGTCGCTGTCCGCGGTGTCGATGTTCCTGCAGCAGAACCTCAATCTGGTGCTGGGTCCCGTGCTCCTTCTGGTGGGCCTCCTCTTGCTCGACGTCATTCCCTGGCCTTGGACAGGTAGCAGTTCGCGCTTCTTCGAGAAGCTCCAGAAGCGCGCCGACAGCCTCGGTCTCTGGGGCGCCGGCCTTCTTGGAATCGCCTTCGCCCTCGCGTTCTGTCCTGTCTCAGCCGCACTCTTCTTCGGCAGCCTGGTGCCCCTGGCCGTCAAGCATGGATCGCCGTTGCTCCTGCCGTCCGTGTACGGGCTCGGGACCGCGGTGCCGGTTGTGGTCTTCTCATTCATCCTCGCGTTCTCCGCCAATCGGCTCTCGCGCGCCTTCAACGCCCTGACTGTCATCGAGCGCTGGATGCGTCGCCTGACCGCGGCCGTGTTCATCCTCGTGGGTGGCACCTACTGCCTCATCTACGTCTTCGGAGTACTCTAAGCGCAACTTCCAGACACGGATCGCAGAGGACCATCGAAATCATGACTCCAGTTGACACCTGTCACTGCGGATGCAGTGGGGACAGCAAGACAACAGTCCTCCTCGCTTGCACGGTCTTCTCCAACGTCCAACAGCTCGCCAACGACTTCGCTCTCCCTATGGCACGAAAGAGACTCGACACAACCTTCTGCTTCATGGAATTTCATGCGCACCCCAATGCAGTCCAGGGGTGCACTCGCGGCCGCGCTCGACTATCAATCCCCGACCAAGAGAAGCCATTCGGCAGCAAGAAGTAGACCACGGGAAAGTGCACAAAACATGACCGCTGTCATCGCCGGACTCATCACTTTCGGGTTCACGACCCTTCTCACCATCGCCGGTGTTGGTGCAGCGTTCGTGTTGATCCCGGTATTTCTCGCGCTGGGCATCAACGTGCACACCGCGATGGCAACCGCGTTGCTCCTCAATGCGATCGCCATGTCGATAGCCTCGGTGAACTTCGTGCGTAGGCGGCTTGTGGTTTGGAAGGTGGCGCTACCGATGCTGGTGCTGGCTTCGGCACTATCACCACTCGGCGCCTGGGTCAGCCAGGGATTGGATCGCTTCCTGCTCCTCTGGCTGTTTGTTGGCTTCCTTTTCTTCGCAGCCCTGATGATGCTGTTCTACAGGCCGAAACCTCGGGAACTGGCGGGCACGACGAGAGTTTTGCTACCGGTGGGGGTAGCGACGGGGGGACTCGCAGGGTTCGTCGGCGGACTGCTGGGGGTTGGGGGAGGAGGCATCATGCTACCGGCACTGGTTGCCAGCGGCTTCGAGCCCAAGAAGGCGTCAGCGAGCACATCGATCGTGGTGATCTTCTCCTCGTTCACTGGCTTCCTTGGGCACCTCAGCTTGGCCGGCTTGAGCTACTCCTTGCTCGGTTGGACCGCAGCCGGGTCGGCCGCAGGCGCCATTTTGGGCTCATGGCTCATGACCGACAAGCTCAAGGGCCGGCAGGTCAAGCTCGTGATCGGCCTGGTGCTCATCGCGATCGCCGGCAAGATGGTTTGGGACCTCCTTTGACCTCGACAACCACCCATGCAAGGCCCCTACAGCTCCTGTTTCCAGCAACCTTGGTCACCGGCGGAACTCTCACGCTGTTCGCACTGGGCTGCAGCGCTGAGCCCGACACCATCGTTGCCGTGCCGCCGGCACCGGAGGCTTCACGCGCAGGGGATTGGACGAAGACGCTTCTCGAACTGCCGTAGCGGCCGACGAACATCCGACACCTCGATGCTCGTCCGGTACGAGAACAGGAGCCCCTCAGCAAACGCACGCCCCTCAGCGAACTTCACGGGGCCGCGGTGAACCTCCCGCTCGACGAACGATCGAGGTCGATATCGTCGAACGACGCTGGGTCTTCGATGGGTTCGAGATGCGTGAAGACGATGGCGTTCGGAACCACGGCACGCAGCGCCTCCTCAACCTCCTCGAGCAGCGCGTGACCACGGCTCACCGTCCAGTCGCCCGGTACCAGCACATGCAGCGATACGAAGCGCCGCGCTCCCGCCTGACGGGTTCTCAGGGCGTGGAACTGCACCTCGGGTTCGAACCGGCAGAGAGCCTTGCCGAGCGCCGCCAGCTCGGCGCGGGGCAGGGCGGGATCGAGCAAACCCGAGGCAGAGCGGAGCACGATTGAAACACCGGTGCGAACGATGTTGGCCGCCACCAAGAGCGCGATAATGGGATCGAGTCGCTCCCAGCCGGTCAGCGCCACAGCCACAAGCCCGAGCAGCACCCCTACCGAGGTCCAGACGTCGGTCATGAGGTGGTGAGCATCCGCCTCGAGCGCGATCGAACCGGAGCGGCGCGCAGCACCAAGCAGTACCCGAGCCACAACCAAGTTGATGAGCGAAGCCGCGGTGGAGAGTGCGAGTCCGAGCCAAGCCTCGGCGAGGGGCTGGGGCGCCAGCAGGCGACCCACCGCGGCCCAGCCGATCGCGAGTGCCGCCACCAAGATGAGCGCCCCCTCGACGCCGCTCGCAAAATACTCGGCCTTTCCGTATCCGTAGGAGTAGGCCTCGTCGGGTGGCTTGGCGGCGATGGTCAACATCACCAGCGTGAGCACCGCTGCCACCAGGTTGACCAGAGATTCGAGCGCATCCGAAAGCAGGCCCACCGACCCCGTCAGCCAGAACGCCGCAAACTTGAGACCGATGGTGGCGAGAGCCGCGGCGATCGACAGCCACGCGAACCGAGTAAGGTTGTGGGGCGTAGGCATCTGGGAGATCCTCAACCGGACACCTGCGCGAGGTGCTCGACCACGATCTTCACTCCAATCCCGATCAGAATCAATCCGCCCACGATTTCGACCCGCTTACCCCAGACCGCGCCTATCCGTCGGCCGAGGAGCATTCCCGCGGTGGTGAGGGTCGCGGCCACCAGCCCGATCACGATCGCTGGGATCACGATACTCGAGCCTATCAGGGCCATGGAGAGCCCCACCGCCAGTGCGTCGATGCTGGTCGCCACCGAGAGCACCACCAGGGACCATCCCGAGGTCGGATCACGGGTGGCGGTGGTGCCGTGCTCATCACCCTGCCACGACTCCCAGAGCATCTTGCCTCCGACCAGCGACAGAAGGCCGAAGGCGAGCCAGTGATCGAAAGCGGCAATATGCCGCTGGACGGACGCCCCGAGCAGCCATCCGATGACCGGCATCAGAGCCTGAAAGAGCCCGAAGTGGAACCCGAGGCGAAAGATCTGCCTCCCCGTCAACGGGTTCAGTGTGAGCCCAATCACGAGCGCCACGGCAAACGCGTCCATGGCGAGGGCAAGCGCAAGGGCAAGGAGCTCTATCCATCCCATGATCGATCGGATTCGTGAGCCTGCTCTGGCACGGTGCGGGTGGGGAAGCAAGGCTCGGAGCGGCGCCCGGAGATCTGGACTTTTTGGCGGCCTTTTGGCCAAGACCTGGCGCGGGAAGAGGACTCTCCCCCTCCACGTATTTGTTCTCGCGGCAGAGGGTGAATCATGAGAGAAGCGCGCATGTTTCGGCACCATCATCGCGGGAAGAACCTGGCTCTCATCGCGATGCTCGTCGGTCTTCTGGCTTGGTTCGGATCTCCGAAGAGCATTTCGGCCCAGACCTCGGCACTCGAAGACTTGGCGCCACGTCCCTGCACTCCCTCGCAGCTCTTTCAGCACCAGGCGCGTGCCCTGTCGGTTCGTGATGGAACGACAGCCAGGGAGCTTCTAGCCTGTCTCTCTACGCTCCCCGCTGCGCTCCATCCGGATCGCTTCGTCCCCAACGGACTCGAGACCACCCTCCCGCCACCTGCTCAGGATCCCACGGCTCACGACATCTGGCACCTGCTCCTTGGGCGACGTGCCAGCCGCGACGGGAGGTTCGAGCTGGCGGAACCACACTTTCGCGCCGTGAGGAGCGGTGAGGCACGGGTGCGAGCCTTGCTGCATCTTGCGGCCATCTCGGTCCGCGCACGACGAGGGATCCCCGCCGTCCAGGCGCTGCTCTCTGCCCTTCAGGCGCTCGAGAGTCCTCACCCTTCACCGAATCGGCGCACCCTCCGCGAGCAGGCGAAGCTGTCGCTCGCCCGCATCTACCTCAGCTCCTCGCTCATTTTGGACCCGGAGACGAACCTTTTTCGGGTCGATTCCCAGCGCATCAGCGCCGCACGGAAGTACTATCACGAAGTCTTCCCGATTGCGTCCGATGCGACGGAGGTCGCGTACGAGCTCAGCGTCCTGTCGCACTATGCCGGGCTTGCGCCAGAGGAAGGTGGACTCCTCAGGCTGCTCCTCGATGCTGGGTTCGCCTCACCGCGAGCAGCTCAGGCTCTCGCGCAGCGTGCGGCATTTCACCTGAGCCATTGCCGCGAGGCTGCTGCCAAGTCCGATCTCGAGATCTACACCCGGCGCTTCGAGCCCCTGCAATCGGAGCTGGCCACTATCCTCGAGGCAGGGCGCCGGAACGCAGGCACCCAAGGCTTCGTCACACTCTTGACTGACGCGTCCCGCTGGGGGCCTGAGGAGAGTCCACTCCGCGTCCAATTCGAGTCACTCCGAGCGGAGCCTGGGATCGCGGCCTCCCTGGCCTGGCTTCGTCGCCTGGACCGTGCCATCTCCGAGAATCGCGTGACACGAGCGGTTGCTGGGCCTTTGTCCTCGCAGCAACTCGAATCGGCTCTGCTTTCCGAGCGAGGCTGGCTCACAATGCACCTCCAGCGACTGGTGGAGCAGTCCTTGGTGGCGGCCCACGGCGAGGCTGAATGGACGAACCAGCGGGTTGCAGAGCTGCGCGCACTCGAGGTTCGGCCAGTGCCCGAACAGGTGTTGAAGAGCCGGGTGACCCAGGCCGAGAGCCAAGTCTACGGAGTTGCCTTCACCTCCAATCTGCTGATCCCATTTCGTTCGGCCCTGCCCAATGACTACCGCAGCCTCGAGTCGGGCTACTTCTTCCAACCGAGCGGCTCCGCGTGCGCACGCTGACCCTCCTTCTCATGACTCTGCTTGGGTGCGCCAGCGCTCGGGTGAGCTCACCCGAGGCCCCGAGCTATGCCCGAACCACGCTCGGCGGCGAGCCGGACGTAGTCTTTGCGGTCGACATCGCTCGGTTGCGCGAGGCACTGGCAAAGCAGCGCATCAGCATCTCGTATCCTGGGGCTCTGCAGCTGCTTTCATCAGCGTCCCAGATAGATCTGATGATGCAAATGCGCTCCCAGGCTGAACCCTGGGTGGTGGCGGTGGTCCACGGGAGGTTCGGGGAGGCCGCTGTGCCCCTGGCTTGGCTCGCGGAGCACCTCGGCAGTGAACAGCTGAGGAGGCTTGGTCCTCGGTCCGTGGAGCTGGTCACACCGCGGGCCCGCGTGCGCGTGTTCGAGCGGTCCCTCTTGTTCACCAATGCCGACGGAGCACCGAACCGGCTGCCCCATGCCGCTGACATCAGGACTCGCATTCCGATCGATGACCACTGCTTGGCTGTCTTCGCGCTCGGCCCTGGCTTCTTCCGCTGGCTCGCACAGCACCCAGATCTAGACCGACAGCGACCTCTACACCGGGAACTCCGCCGAGCCGTTGGGCGAATCACGGCAACCCCAACGCCCCAGGCAACCATCGTTCTAGAGTTCGATTCGAGGGAAAGCGCAGCCCGTGCCGAACTGCACTGGCGCAAGTGGCTGGCGCAGTCCCGCTCACTCAGCAACTGGCACACCGAGCCGAGTGTGCTTGCCGCGCACGTGACTCGCGACGGACAGGACCTGGTCCTCGAGCTCGCGCTCGGTTCGGACATCTGGACCGAGAGCCCCCGAGACGCATTGGTCTCAGAGCCAGCCCGCCCTTTCGAAAATGCATCCCCGACGCCCGAGCGAACTCCCGTCTCCCAGTATCAGTCCCCCTGCCCAGCGGGCCTGCGCCTAGATCTCGAGACCAGGCACTGTGTGGTTACGCCATGAACTACCTCATCACTACCCTCCTGGCTCTATGCCTTGCCTGCTCCCGAACCACCACCCTCCGCACCCCAAGTGGAGGAGAGCTCACGGTCCAGAACGGGCAAGTGAGGGATACTGCTTGGCTCGAGACCGAGCATGCGCGCGCTCTCGGCATGGTTGTCTCTCCCAACCGCAGCGTCACCGTTCTCGGGAGCCATCGAGGACTCATCGCAGGCCCCCAAGGGAGCCTCCGCTCCGCTGAGGCAGGCTTCGTCCTCGCGAGCTTCGGGGCCAACCTCGAACCGAGAGGCATGGTCTCACTCGATACCCCCGGCCATCCGCGTGGACTCGTCTACGACGGGGATGCGCTGCTGCTCTTGTCCGATTCATCACCCCCTGCGGTGGGGCCGCTATTGACCCGCTACGACGCGGCCCTTCGAGTGACGCTGCGCAGAGATCTCGGTTTCGGGGGGTTTGCAACCTCGGTCGAAAGCTCGGCGACGCACCTCATGTTGCGCCACCAGCGGCACGGCATACGGGTGGTGTGGCTCACTCGGGAGGGTCAAGTACAGGTGGTCTCGCCGCGGCTCACGCCGAGCGCGCCGGGCGAGCTCCCCCTCATGCTGGTGGAAAATGGCCTTGTCTCTCAGCTGGCGGGGCTCCCCGATGGCTCGGTTTTCGTGCTCACTCCGCGCCCAAGCGAAGGGGAGCCCGGTGAGCCGCGTGAGTCCCTGAGTCGCGTCTCCATGACCGGAGCTCTCCTGTGGCAGCGAGCGCTTTCGCTCGGTGAGCGTCCCGAGCTAGCTCGGACACACGAGGGCTTGGTGGTGCTCTCCGAAAACCCCGAGAGCGACTGTGCAGAGGGCGCGTTCGGTCGCGGCTTCGCCTTGACCTACCTGGATTCCGACGGACGAATCCAATCGCGACGCTGCTTTCCCGGTGAAGTCTACGGACTGCGCTTGGCTAGCTCCGGCAGGAACCTGCTTGTCAGCGGCCAGTTTCGCGGTGTGCTGCGGCTCGGCACGACGAGCCACACGACCGCTCCCGACACGCTCTGCAGCTTCGTCGCGTGGTTTCGCGATGGGCAGTTGCTCGATCATGCCGTCCTCGGCAGCGCGACCGGACTCGTGGCAGTCCAGGCCTTGGCAGCGGAGCCCGAGGGTTCGGCGCTGATGGCTGGAGCCTATGGCTTGATGGATGCGAGCACCGCTCGGGTCGAAGCGCGGCAAACCCACCTCTTCGTGCTGCGGCTCTCGCGATGAAGCGGCGCAAAGCTCACTTGAGCGCCCCACGCAAGAATTCCCACACCAGATCCGCCGCATCGAAGTCTTGGTTGCGAAACCCGTAGTGCTCAAGGACCCAATCCTGGTGGTCGCCCTTCGGGTTGGGCCAGAAGTGACCTGAGTTCGCGAGCTCGATCACTCTGACGGCTTTCCTCCCAGTGGATGCCGCCATATCGAGCACCGTGGCGGTACCATTTCGAGTCTTCAGCGCCACCGTGCTTGAGCCTCGGTAGTCCTCACCCTCGAAGACCAGGTTGGGCAGGGCACGGCGGAGCGGCGCGCTCAACACCGCCTCGGAGAGCCCAAGCATCTTCGCCCAACGGGCTGGCTGCTCGGCGATGAGCTCATGGTAGCCTTCAGGCATGGCCGGATCGCCGGCGGCGATGGCGAAGAGTACACGCCGGAGCCCTGTGTCCGCTGGCTTGGGCGGCGGCTCGGGACGGAGCCCGTCGAAGGGCATCAGGGCAGCGAACCCCACGAGGTTACGCAGGCCCCGGCGCGCGGCCTCGAGCACCATCCCGCCACCGTTCGAGTGTCCCACCAGCAAGACCGGATTTTGCCCCGCGATCAGGCCGCGTTCCTCGAGATCCTGGAGCATTAGCTCGAGGTACCGAACGTCGTCTACCTGCCCGTCGTCGTAGAAGGCTTGACGCCAGGTGCCGTTGTTCCAAAGAAGGGAGTTGCCGGTGGTGTGCGGACCGGGCGCGGCGTTGCCGTAGACGACCACGAAGCCGTCGCGAGCAGCCAACGCATCGAAACGGTCGTGCGCCTGAAATGTGCGCGCCGCCTCGGCGCTGCCACCACTGCCGTGGAGCACAATCATGACAGGTGCCGAAGTGCGCGGACCGAGCGCGCTTGGCACGTACGTGAGGTAGCGCCGCGTGAGCGCTCCGCAAGCCCGGGTGGGCTGCTCGAAGGTGTGGAGGGCGAGCTCTGGCCCCAGGGGAGCGTTCGAGAAGGCCGGCTCGACACGCGCCGTCTTCGGTACAGACTCGAGAGGGCAGGCCGAACCTCCGCAAGATGCTGAGCCTTTTGCCGCGCCAGGGATGAAGCTCACATCATCGAGCCAAGCCTCCACGCTCTCCCGCTTGCCGACCCTGAATTGTAACCCTACCAGACGCGCGGGATCGATGCCGGTCCCTGCACCTCCCCACCCTTCGGGAACGAACGCACAAAATGGATACTCGACGAGCTTCCATTCGGGCTCGAGCTCGAGCCACACCCCGGGACGATCGTAGCAGCTCTGTCCGGGACGACCGCAATCCCCTCCCAGCTCGGTGGGAGTGCTGCTCATGTCGGCGAGCATCACACGCAGTCGCCCACGACCCCGCGCCCGAAGTCGGATCCCTGAGTACTCGGAGGCATCGTAGCCACACACCGCGAGAGCCGTGCTGTCACGGTGGAAGTTCACCCCGAAGCCACTGCCCCAAATCGTGTAATCTGACGCCACCACGTGGAGCGCGCGGTTGCCATCTTGACCAGGCTCTGGTTCGAGCTCTTCGCGGGAACGGGTACCCTGTGTACCATCATCATAATCGTACCAGTACCCACCACGACCCTCGTTCGGCAGGCTCTGACCAACCTCGTCCTCGAAATCGTCAATGAGGGGTACCTGCCCGCCTGCACGCAGCAGTTCGCATCCACGGCTCTCGGTCACAACCACGCCGCGAGGAGCTGCAGGCGCGGCGCGAGGTGCCAGGCCGGAACAGCCGGATACAAGGGCACACGCGAACAACGGAAGTACGCGAATCATCAGCGGCATTTTGTCGTAGAAGTCTGACCCCAAGCGGGTTGGCCCAAGGAGGGCCAGCCTACCACCATCGTGTTCTCCGATGCCATCGCACCGGCCAAGCGGCATCCCGACATTTTCTCAGCCCGGTTCGGGCCGTGAGTCTCACTTGAGAGAGCATGAAGCTGAGACCACCGACCCTGTTGTTCTCGGGTCTTGCTGTCGTCACGACGCTCTTCGGATGTCAGAACGACGAACCTGCCACCGAACGGGCGGAAACGGGCGGCGCCACCCTCACGGGCCAAGGCGGCTCCACCCAGACGGGCCAAGGCGGCTCCACCCAGACGGGCCAAGGCGGCTCCACCCAGACGGGCCAAGGCGGCTCCACCCTCACGGGCCAAGGCGGCTCCACCCTCACGGGCCAAGGCGGCGCCACCCTCACGGGCCAAGGCGGCGCCACCCTCACGGGCCAAGGCGGCTCCACCCTCACGGGCCAAGGCGGCTCCACCCAGACGGGCCAAGGCGGCTCCACCCA
>CAYNEY010000056.1:0-34453 GCA_964396375.1 uncultured Polyangiaceae bacterium
GCGAAGGTGGCAGCCCAGGCGAAGGCGGCAGCCCAGGCGAAGGCGGCAGCCCAGGTGAAGGCGCTGCTCCCAGTGAAGGTGGTGCCGTCGGTGAGGGAGGCTCAGGTGGCTGCGATGCGGGGAGCACCACCACCGCGTGGGCGACGGAGTGTCCAACCACGCCGGTAACCTGCACCGCGGGGACCTGGCGTGCCTGGGGCTCGTCGAGTCCTGAGAACTACCCCTTGCGTTTCGAGACCGAGCATTTCGCGTTCTATTGGCCCGATGAGCGGGATGTCACAGAGGCCTCGGCGCGCGCCGCTGCAGATTATCTGGAGACGGTGGTTTGGACGAGTTATCTCACGCCGCCTATCAACTGGCCCGAGCCCTACTGCAACGAGACGGACAAGCTGAAGACCAGTGTGCACATCATCGAGAGTGGCCTCTACGGAGGTGTCAACGTAGGCCCGGGGATCTGGGTGGGTCCAGGTGCCATGACGGACCACTGGGGTCTTGCTCACGAGTGGATGCATTCGCTGCAGGGGCTCACTCCGGCGTTCCCGGATTGCGGGTCCCCCTGCTGGATCTACGAGGCTCACGCCAACTTGATGCCACACCAGCTAAAGGAGTACCGGGGCGACGTGCACTGCTCGGAGATGCTCGTCAACGCACCGCATGTCTACTATGGCTCGACGCGAGATAGGTACTGCAACTGGCAGTTCTTCGAGTTCCTGAAGGACAAGCACTGCTACAAGGCGGTCAACGACATGTGGAACGCCTCCACGTCCGTGGGGCGCGACGTGTGGGACAAGCTGATGGGGAACATGGGATGGGATCTCGAGCAGCTCAACGACTTGTTCGGTGAGTGGGCGATGCACAACATCACTTGGGACTACCAGAACCCGCCAGGCACCGATGGTGGCAATCAGGGCTCTGTGTATCGGGACAGGTACGGCGCGATCACCAGCACGTCACGCGCGGAGCGTCAGCACCGGCTGACCTCGCTGGAGCCGATGGATGAGCAGTGGGCGAGCAACCGGAGGTTCCAGTCGCCGCACTACTGGGCGCCGCAGCGCTGGGGTTACAACGTGATCCGTCTGCATCCGGAGGCGGGAGCAAGCCAAGTGACGGTGACGTTCCGTGGGGTCATGGAGTCGAAGAATGGCGGGTGGCGTTGGGGTCTGGTGGCGACTGATTCAGAGCTCACTACTCCGCGGTACAGCCGTTTGGTGAGTGGGAGCGACGGAGAGCTGAGCTTCTGCGTGGACTCGAGTGAATCGTTGTGGCTGGTGGTGGTGGGAACACCCACCGAATACGAGAAGATCGTCTGGGATCAGGCCCACGCATCGATTCCGCGCTATCCGTACCTGGTGGAGTTGAACGGCGCGTGGCCGGATGGCTTCCAGAACGGGCAGCTCGCGGACTGCCCGAGCGGGTTGTCGCGGCACTCGAACGGCAACGGCTGTGTCACCTCGGGCACCTCGAGTCAGGCTTATGTGGGCCCCTACGCGAGGGTGACGGGCGGCAATGTCACCGGTGGTCGGATCGAGGGCCACGCGGTCGTGACCAGCGGCTCTGTGAGTGGCGGTACGGTTGGCGCGGCAGCCATCCTCAGCAACAACTTCAGCGTGACCGACAGCGCTCAGGTGCTGACCACGTTCTACCCCGTAGGGTTCTACGAGGGAGGACAGGGGCTGAGTGGGACGGCGGTTCTGTACGGAGACGTGGAGTACCGAGGTCAGGGTCTGAACAAGTCGAGTGGTTCGTACTCAGGCTTCGTGGACAGCAGCTCGGCCAGCCAGAGCATCGACGACACCAACCCAACGCCACCCTTCACCTGGCGGGATTGACGAGTGGGCCGAGACGGTTGGTGCCGCTCATTGGCATGACTCGCAGGCACGGTCGAGGTGTCGGTCTGAAAACCAATGTACGGCTCGAGGCCGCGGATGGTGCGCGTGGAGCCCACAACGACGCAAGTAAGCGCATGCTACCGTGACTTCCAGGAGTTGGCGCAGGGGATCGGTGTGAAACTCGGTGTTCCCGTCGACTGATCAGGCACCTTGGATTGTGGCATGATCCGTGCTTGAGGAGCTCGTGTGGCACTCCTGACCCCCTGCTGTCCCTAGGATTCTCGAACATGTCTGACAATCTGGTCACACTCCGTCGACTTGGCACACTCGTGGTTCTCAGTCTTCATCTCGCCGGATGTGGTGACGGTGACAGCGAGGGTGCTGACACCGTACGGGTGACCCTTCGTCCCGACGCGGTCGAACCCGCGGCTGCCGTGGAGGTGAGTTACAGCATCGACAGCGAAGAAGAGACCCCGGGCGAGGTCAGCCCTGGGGAGGAGATCGAGCTTGGGTCGATCCCGGTGGGCGCCGTGATCCGCTTCTCGGTGACCAACGCCAACGATGCTGGACGGGTTCGCGCCAACATCTTGATCGACAACTGCTTCCGCGACTCGACCAGTTGCGAAGAGCCCGGGTGCACCACCACCGCCGAGGCGACGGCCCTCATCGAGGAGTGTCTCGACTAGGCCGAAGTCCGAGCGGCGCCCGTCATCCGCTCGGCTCGAGTCAGCGAGCCCTGCGGGCTCTACGGGGCGATTTTTCGGGCCTCCATGTAGTACCGCTTCTCTTCGGCGTGTCCCATGCTGAAGGCTTTGCGTGGGAGCGGACCGTGGGTCGCCACGTGGGAGAAGAGCCGCTCGCGCGCCAGTACCGGAACGAAGAAGCACCCAGCACGGCCTTGTGCCAGCTTCCGGGTGTCCTCCCAGCCGTGGATGAAATCGATCTTGGCGCTCGGATCCTGCTTCGCGAAGCGCGCGAAGAACTCGTCGACGAGGGCGGGTGGGAGCCGGTTCGGATCCGCACCCTCGAGGACGAAATAGCGTTCGCCGTCGAAGTAGCCGGCTTTGTGCTGACCGTCGGAACCTGCCAAGAGTGTTTGCAGGCCCTGCTCTTCAATCGGAAAAACCCGTGAGAATGCGGGATCGGCGAGCACACTTTGGGTTAGCAGGGTGAGTTGTTCGGTGAAGACGACCCGGTGAATCGGCTCGAAGCGGAGGCCTGGACTGTAGACGTTGACCAACTCGACCAGCGCAAAGCGCGCCGGATGCTCGGCGAGTGCTGCCGTTTGCCCCTCCGCCTGGTACTCCTGTTTGATGGCCTCCCAGGCTGCCTTGGCGGTGGCGAGGCTGTGATTGCCGTCCCCCATGGCAAAGAACAGTGGGTGTTCGGTGCCTTGACGCAGCTTGGAATCCTTGAGGGCTCGCTCGAGGCCATCCAGCAGCGCAGCCAGGTGCGCTGGTTCGGCGAGCCGATACCCCTCGATGCGTCCACCGTGCTGCATCAGCTCCACATCATAAAGTTGGGTGAGTTCGTGACGCTTGGTTCCAAGTCCTTCGATGAGTTGGCAGGTGGGATCCTCGAGCAGCACCATGATGTGCGGGACCTCGAGGGGTGCCGGTCTGCGGATGGCGAGCCGCGGTGGGATCCTCTCCACGATGGTGCCTTCGGTCGCGCGGATCAGACTGAGGGAGCCGGGACTGTAGTCGTAGCGCTCGAGATCGAGCGCGATGACCAGGCCTTCCCGAAGCCCCGAGTGTTCGGTGGTACGCCGGACGTAGATCAGGCACTCGCCCTGAGACGCGAGCACCCCTCCCTCCAGGTACGCCTGCATGTTCTCTTGGATCTGCCGGACCCGCTCGGGAACCTCCGTGCCTCCCAAGTAAAGTTCGGGAAGGATCAGCCGGAGCGTGGAGGGTGCCTCTCCCACGACTTGGTTCACCGCGTCCCAATACGCCTGGTCCGACGTGTACTGATCGCAGGCCACCACCGCCCAGCGGTCCAGCGGAATATCGGGGCGGGGCAGCAGGATTTGAGGAATGTGGAGGCCGAGTTGGGTAAGGCGGGGACCGAAGATTTGGTTCTGCGTGGCCACGGTGATCTCGACCCCTGACTATCACAGTTGAGTGGGCTCGGCTGGTGTGGTTGGGGGGTGCGGGTTGGGGCGAGCTGAGCCAGAGAGCCGAATCAACCACCTGCAGCTGGGGTGAAAGCCCAAGAAATCCGCGGTAGGATGCCGCCCATGCGACCCGCCCTGCCATGGCTTCTGTTTCTTCTGCTCAGTTTCTCGGGTGCGACGCACGCCGTGGCCAAGCAGCCCCCGAACGTGGCGCGAATCGGGGCAGGGCCAAGTACCCCAGGGCTACTCGTGGGATTCGATGGTGATGTGTTGAGGGCGAGCGTGTGCACGAAGGAACCGTGCACGTTGGCTCAGGGCACGCCTCTCGGCTTGCCTCCCGAGTTCGTCCAGCACCGCGCCCGAGCAGAGCTCAAGGTCGTGTCCATCGCGGAGAGTCAACGCGTGATCTGGGTGACCGTACCAAGCTCGCAGAAGATGCGGGCCTGGGAGGCGATCGTGGCCGCCGTACCCGGTCGCGCCGAACCGATGGTGGTGTTCTCGGGGTTGACTGGGTATGTGAGCGGCGAGGATGGCCTGCGGAGGGGGACGATGATACAGGTCTCCGACAAAGCAGAGGGTGGTCGTGTTCGCCGCCTGATGATAGGCGATATCGTTGAGGACCTCGAGCTGTGCGGGCGCCCAGCGGTGCTGTCGCCGAAGATCTTGATGCCGGATTCCCTTGCCCTCAAGCCCGCCAAGGTCCAGCGACTCACGGCGTCTGAACGTGCCGCAGCGGTGAAGCTCCTGGCGCGGCGGGTGCTCGATCCGACCACCGGACAACCGCCAAATCCACCCTTGCCGGTGAGTGGGTCGCAGTTGCTTCGGGTGGTCGGTGCGAGCAGCGCGGTGGGTTCCCCGAGTGCTCTAGTCGACGGTGATCCCGAGACGACCTGGGCGGAGAATCGAGGTGGTACGGGGCGAGGAGAGTATGTGGTGATGCGCGCGCCGAGCGACGTTCCCCTGCTCGGGTTCGAGTTCAAGATCCGTCCGACGACCGGTGCGAGTGAGCGGGGAACAGGACCGCGCGAGGTGTGGCTGGTCACGCGTGACCGCGTCTATGCCGTCGAGTTCGCAGACGACACCTGGCAGAGCCCAGGTTCTTTGTACCGTGTCGATCTCCCGGCCAGCGTGACCACGGATTGCCTGGCTCTGGTCACCGAAACCGCCGTTCGCGATGTACCGGATGTCGAGGTGACCTTCGCTGAGCTCGGAGTGCGCACCGAGTTCTCGAGCGCCACGATCGAGACCTTGGTCGGCGCTCTGGCGGGTGGGGAGGCACGCGCTGAAGCCGCCGGCAGCGTGCTCTCGACCATGGGAGTACCAGCCATCGACGCCGTGGCTCGTGTCTTCCCGAGCCTTGATGAGGACGGCCGCAGGGTCGCGCTCGGTGTGGCCGACCACGCACCCTGCGAACAAGCGGCTCCCATCTACGTCGAGGCGCTGCTTGCGCCTCATCAGGCTCAGGTGGTGCACGCGACCACACGCCTCGAGGCATGTGGTGCACGTGCGACGCCGGCGCTTCTGGCAGGTCTCGGGCGCACCGCGTCTCAGCCGGTTGCAGTGCTCGACGAACTCGCCGTCACGCTCGCGCCCAGCCAGACGCTGCCGCTCATGGTGCGCCGGCTTGCGAACGCCAGCGCCGACCGTGAGAGCACCCGCCAGTTGCTCGCGCGCGCTCTGGCACGAAAAGAGAGCCTTTTGACCACCCGCCAGTTGCTCTCCGACGTGACCCTCGACCGCGGTCAGAAGCTGCGGGTACTGCGGCTGCTCGATGAACGGATCCGCGTCCATGCCGACCTTGCGCTGCCGCTTCTGCTGGGCGCTCTCGATACTGGTTCGGATTGGCGCGAGCGCTTTCTGGCCGTAGGTCCTGCGGCGCGCCTCGAAGCCGAGCACCAGGCGATCCGAGCCAGACTTACGGCGTTGCTTACCCAAGATGACGTAAAGGAGGTGCGCGCCGAAATCGCGCGGTCGCTCACCGAGCCGACCCGTTTCGTCGAGGCGCTGCGCGGTGCGCTCGCCGATCCCGAGGTCCGAGTGCGCGAGGCGGCGGTTCAGTCGCTAGCAAAGCCCAGCGGGACCGGACTCTTCCCTGAATTGCGTGGTCTCTTCGAGCGCGATCCCTGGCCGCTGGTGCGAGCTGCTGTGCTACGGTCGCTGGCTGCGCAGGGGCGCGAGGCACCCGGCCTCAAACTCTTCACGGTGGGGGTGGAGGACCCATCCTTCGTGGTCCGGGCTGCAGCGGTCGATGCGATCGCTGAGCGCGGTCTTCTGTCCGCTGGGGAGGCGGTGCTCGAACGCCTGCGTGATGACAAAGAGCGGATTGAGGTTCGCACTCGGGCGGCTCGCGCGCTCGGTGAGCTCTGTGATTCCCGGGCGCTCGAGGAGCTGACCGCGTATGCTGCGCGCCTCAGCGACCCGATGCTCGACCCAAACCTCCGCAGCTTGGGCTTTTCGGCGCTCTCGGCCCTCGGTCGGTTGCACCCCGACGATCTTGCCGAGCGACTTCGCCCCCTCGGGGTGGAGGGCAGGAACGGGCAAGCGGTTCGCGATGCGAAGCAGGCAGCCCTGGAACGGCGGCCTGCCTGTCCGCGTCAGTGAAGCCTGGGCGGAACCGGCTCCAAGTGGTAGCAAGGGAGCCATGCCCTCTCGTTCGGTTCTGGTGACCGGTGCTTCGGGATTCTTGGGGTCCCGACTCGTAAAACAGCTGGTTGCCCGAGGGCATCATGTCAAGGCACTGGTCCGCCCCGGTGCTCGGTTGAGGGCGCTCACCGGCATCCCTGCCGACCGAATGAAGCTCGTGTACGGGGACGTCATGATCGCCTCGACCGTGTATCAGGCGCTCGCCTCCTGCGATCGGATGTTCCATGTCGCGGCCAACTTCTCGATGTGGTCGACGCGTCCGGCGACCATCCTCGAACCTGCAGTGCAGGGGACGCGCGCGGTGCTCGAGGCCGCTTCTCGGCGCGGTCTCGAGCGGATTGTGGTCACGAGCAGCTGTGCGGTGCTGGGAGCCAGTGAGACCCCGACTGTTCTCGACGAGACCCACCGCTTCAACCTGAAGATGCCGGAGATCTACATCGAGGCCAAGCGCAGAGCCAAAGAGGTCGTGGATAAGGCGGTGGCCGATGGCGCGCCGATCGTTACGGTGATGCCGTCCGTGCTGTTTGGTCCAGGGGACTGGAAGCCAACACCCAATGGTCGCGCCTTGCTGGCCTATCTCACAAATAGCCCCGATTTTCGGGTGCCCGTGGTGAGCGGCGGCATCAATGTCGCCGACGTCGACGATGTGGCGCTCGGACACATCTTGGCCATGGACCTGGGGCGGCTCGGCGAGGAGTATATCCTGGGTGGGCAGGACGTCACCTTCGTGGAGCTGGTCAAGATGCTGGCCGAGATGACCGGTCTGGCTCAACCGGGCCCGATCCTTGGGCGTCGGGTGATGAGCGTGGTGGGAGCCGTTGCGGAGGCGTTCGCGCGCTTCACCGATCAGAGTCCGCTGGTGACTCGACGCATGGCGGACTGTCGCGTCGGGCGCTACCTGTACGTAAACAGTGGCAAAGCGGAGCGGGAACTCGGTTACATGCGACGCTCGCTGCGCGAAACCATGGATCGCTCAATCCGGTGGTATCTGAAGAACCGCTATCTGAGCGAGCAGCAGGTGAGGCGCATCTGGCTCGAGCTGCGCGCCAACTAGGGGAGCATGCGATGGATCAAGCGTCGACCAACAGCCGGATCGTTACCCACACCACGCACACCACGCTCACCGCCCTCTCCACGATCCTTCCGCCCACCCCGTGGGTGAGCCTCGCCGAGGGGCTTCTGTTCGGCCTTCCTGCGGGGGTTCTGATGGCAACTCTGGTGGCGCTTCGCGTCTCTGGGGCTCCCGGAGACGTGCTGGGCGTCTTTTTGGGTGCACTCGGACTCCATGGCCTTCTGGTCGGAGCAGCGGCAGGGATCCTGCGGATATGCCGGCCGTTGCCCAGCCGTTCGCCAACCTTTCTTTGGGCGGTGCTGCTCGCGGTCCTGCCGCTGGCTCAGCTGGGCACTCTCCTCGCTGAGCGGACCCATCACCGTCCGCTCGGTGCCACCACCTTCGCGCTCTTGGCGTTGGTCATCATCCTCGGTCTGTGGGCGTGCGCTGCTCGTGCTTTCGGGATGCGACGTTCCGCGCACAGGCACAATCGTCTGTTCGGGACCATCGTGCTCTCCCTGATGGTTTTTGCATCGGTGGTGGTGGGTGCAAGACCGGTGTTGTCTTGGCTCGGCGAGGTCTTCACGCGAACGCTGCTCGCGAGCGCCTTCATTGATGGTGTCCTCGGTGCTTCGTTGATCGTGATCGGGGGCTTCGTTCGGTTCGGGATCCGAATCGAGTTGGTCGCGAGGATCGCCGGCCCTCTCGGTTTTGGGATCTGCGCGGTGGCAGGGCTCATCGCTCTGCAGAACGAGGCAGCCATCCACACTTTGTCGCGGATCTCCGCGGTGTTCGCGCTGTTCTGAAGCCCAAGGGTTTCTTCAGGGGACGAGAGACCCTCGACCGGGCTCCGGTCAAGGAGCCGGTCCAATTGTGGCAGGTCGCATTGACGAGCTGCGATCTCATCCTTAACCTGAAGAAATGCCCCGAGGGAACCACCGCCATAGCGCGTCTCGGGGCCGCCTGGCCTCCCTGCTGTCCGGTTTCGTGCTCTTCTTCTTGGTGCTCTTCGCGGGAGCGCCCGCCGCATTCGCAGAAGCTCTTCCTGCGACGCCTGACGATGCTCCGCGGCTGGTGGGACACGACATCGCTCGGCCGCCTATGCCCTTTGGGTTCAATCGGGTCGATCTGGGGTGGATTGCCTTCGTGTACCCGCCCAACGTTCGTGAGCGCATTCAACCGCTGATCGAAGAGAGCGAGCGGGCGCGCTTGGATTTTACTGAGCATCTCGGGTCGAGCGTGCTCCGCTCGGTCGAAGTACGGATCGCGAGGAGCGCGGTCGAGATGAGCGCACTCGCCCCACGGGGTGCGCCGTTCCCGAAATACGCGAGCGGCGTCGCGTACGGTCAGCTCGGGCTCATTCTGCTCACTCTGCAGCCTCCCCAAGCCAACCAACGGCTCGAGCTGCGTGAGGTGTTTCGCCACGAGCTTAGCCACATCGCCCTTCACGATGCTACCGGCGGCCAACATGTGCCGCGGTGGTTCAACGAGGGCTTCGCTATCTTCAACTCCGGGGAGAGTTCGGTGGTGCGGCTCCAGACGCTGTGGACGGCTTCTCTGGCCGGAGGTCTCATCCCGCTCGAGCATTTGGATCGACGGTTCCCCAACAGCGCGTCCAACGCGAGCGTTGCCTATGCCCAGGCAGCCGACGTGACCAGGTATCTGGTCCGCAGCCAGGATCGCTACCGCTTCGATCAGCTGATCGAGCGACTGGCTGAGAAGGTGCCCTTCGAGCGGGCCCTCGAGTTATCATACGGAATCACGCTCCGCGATCTCGAGTCCGAGTGGCAGAAGGATGTGGCGCGACGCTACTCGTTCTGGCCCGTCTTGACCTCCGCTGGTCTCTTGTGGGGGGCCATGGTTGGCCTGTTCTTCTTCGGTTATCGCAGGAGGAAGAAACGGGCGAACACCACCTTGGAGCGCTGGCGGCGCGAGGAAGAGATCGAGGACGCTCACCGGGCGCGCCAGCGCGAACTCGAGAACCAGATTCTTCCGGTGCACATTGTCTTTGGGGGAAGCTCCGCCGAGGGAGCGGCATCAAAAGGCGGTGGCGCGATGGGTGAGATCCCAACCGTTCGTCATGGCGGGCACCTGCACACCCTGCACTGACTACTCATCCGAAAGCGTGGGCTGATCTCGCTCCAGGCGGCGTGACTCATCGATGATCCGCTCGAACACCCGCTGCACGAACTCGGGATCGACGGCCTGCGGAGCCTGTTCGGTGAGACGCGCCACGACTTGACGCTCCCGCTCCGGATCATAGATGGGGAGCCCAGTGTGACGCTTGAGTTTGCCGATCTGCCTCACCAGCTCCGCGCGTTCGCCGAGCAGAACGAGGATTTGGGCGTCGACTCGGTCGATACCGTCACGGAGTGCACAGAGATCAGAGGGACGCGCCACGAGGGGCCCCAGCCTAGCAAAGGCGGCACAGTCGGTCGAGGCCCTTTCAGTCTGCGACCACGGACAGCCCGAACGCACCTTCCTCGGCAGGGACGGACTCGATGACGACGTAGTAATCGCCTTGGTCAAGGTTCGAGAGCGTGAGCTCGGAGGCCATCGAGCCTCCGTCGTCGTTGCAGCCCAGGAGCGAAGCGGACTCGGCGAGTTCGTCGCAGCCTGCAGCCACGAACATGACCGTATCCAGCTGGGTCTCGGGCTCGTTGGTGCTAAACGAGAGGCTAGATACCGTCTCGGTGAGCCGAACGCGCACCACGGCCTCGGGCCGACCAATCGCCAAGGGTGAAAGGCAGCTCTCCGGCGCATCCCAGGCGCTCACGCCCTCCATCCAGCCAGTAACCCGCGTCGCGCCGCTCCCCACCTCGACCAGCGGCGCCGCCGCACAGATGTTGCGCCGCGCCGAGACGGCGGTGGTGCAGGTGCCATTCGCGCCCGAGGTGTTGGCCACGCAGGTGGTACCCTCCTCACAGCCGTCGAAGCCTCCCAGATCACAGGTTTGACCCGAGCTGCGGGTCATTCGTACCGAGAGATCGTAGGCCTCGGTGCTGCTCTGGTTGCCCATCGAGTCCACGATCGTGATCGCCACCCGCGGGACCACCGCAGCGAAGGTGGGGGTGCCCTGCATGAAGAAGGTGTAGGAACCACCGAAGTTGGTAAATCCGTAGATGGTCTCAAAATAGTACGATTCTGCGATCTCATCCCCGTCCAAGTCGACGAACACTGGCTGGTCGTCTTCGTCGAGGAAGTCGACTCGTGCCAGCGTCACGTCCGAGTCCGGATCCTGACCCTCGATTCGGGTAACCGGTCCATCTCTGTTCTCCTGATAGGCCCCGCGCTCGATGGTGGGAGGGCTGCCCTCACTGCACACACCACCCAGGCAAGAGTAGCCCTGTTCGCAGGTGTCCTCCACACCCGCCGGATCGCAGTCCTCTCCGAGTTCGCGGCGTGGCATCTCGACCACCGGCACTTCCATGCTTTCGGAGAGCAAGCCCGCATGATCGACCAGCGCCACGATCACGGTCGAGAGACCCTGCTCGCGACCGAAGCCCGGAAGGATACCGGTCGCGAAGAAGCTCGCCGTGGTGGGCCTCTCGAGCGGAACCACCCAGGCCGTTCCGGTGTCCACGCTCCCATCCCGATCGGCATCGAACACCAAGAGTTCCTCGCCAGCGTCGTCGAGCAGCGTGACCGCGAGGGAGGTCAAAGCACCCCGCGTCCCTTCGCCTTCCACGTTCACCATCAGATCGTCACCCAGCAACCCTGACATCCGAGCCTCGGTGCCGAGCAAATGCACAGCCACCTTTGGATCGGGGGCGGAGGTGGTGCCGGCACGATTCAGCGAGCCGCCCCCGCGACCGCTGTCCGCGCCACCATCACCGGCTCCGCGTCCCCCTACGCTCGAGCTCCCCGCCTCCCCCTCCGGGGTGTCCTCGGTAGGAGCGGCGGTCTGGCATCCCAGTGAGAGTGACAGGAGCGAGCAAACCAACGACCAACCGGGGACGCTTCTCATGATGAACCTCGACCCAGATCAACGGTCGTCGCTCGGTCTTCCTTACCCCTTTCGTGCTTCGAGTCCGGTTATCCGCCGAGAACAATGGGACATCTCGGAACACCGGCCTGCCATGCCGAGCTCAGAACTCGCACCAGATGGCGGTCTCACCCACATCAGGGCCAAAGTCGATGTCCCCCTGGCCCCCGCCACAGTCGATGCTGTCCGTTCCGAGGCCGCCCTCTATGGTGTCATCCCCGGCCCCACCAAACAGCGCGTCGTTTCCGTCACCGCCCAGAAGCTCATTTCTCGAGTCATTGCCAACCAGGGTGTCGTCTCCACTGCCACCCAGGATGTTCTCGATCTCGTGGTTGGTGGTGTCACCCTCAGAGAGTCCTGCCGTGCTCGGGGAAGTGGGAGCGAGGGGCACGCCCGTTTGCTGATACGCCCAGGGGCCTGGCTCGAACTGGCAGGTGGCAGAGCAGCCATCACCGGCATCCGTGCCGCCGTCGTCGCACTCCTCACTGGCCTCGACCGTTCCGTTGCCACAGCTTGGGCTCTCGCCACCCGTGGCAGCGCAGCTGCCCACCCCACCGCCCGTGCAGCGCGCGTTGGTTTGAATCACGCAGGCCACACACCCCAGGCTTCCCACCTCGGCCCCGTTGTCGCAACTCTCGCCATGTTGCACCACGCCGTCACCGCAGCTCCCACTTGCGTAGGTGATCACACCCACCGCTGTGTTGGCGCGAGCGTAGTAGTAACGCACGAAATCGTTGGGGAGGGCCTCCCAGGTGCAATCTGTGGCGCAACCGTCCCCGGCCGAGGTGCCACCGTCGTCGCAGTCCTCGTCGGCGTGAATCTTCCCATCACCGCAGCTCGAGTTTGCGTCAGAGTCCGCCACACAGGCCACTCCAGCGTGGGTGCAGAAGTAGTCGGCTTCGACGGCGCAGGTGGAGCTGCAGCCGTCGCTTGCCACCGCGTTGCCGTCGTCGCAGCTCTCCCCGAGCTCGATCACGGCGTTCCCGCACACCGAGGTTCGGGCCAGCATGTAGTCGAAGCCAAAGAAGCTCCCGTCGTTGCTGGCACTGGGTGCCGAAGAGGTGGCGAGGGTGACGTGAAGTGGCGTGGATCGGCCCGAGTAGTCAATGGTGTCGATGCCCGTGCCGCCGATGAACGTGTCGGCACCGCTCGAGCTCGTTCCTTCGACGAACACATCATCCCCAGCGCCTCCACTCAGGGTGTCGTTGCCTGGACCACCCGTGAGCCGGTTGCTGAGGGTGCTGCCCGTGATCTGGTCATTGCCCGAACCGCCGATCACGTTCTCCACGTCAGCCTTCACGTTGTCACCCTCCGAGCTGGCCCCGTCGTTCGCCGAGCCGTTCACGGTGATCAATAAGGGCACGATGCGCGCCGAGTAGTCTGCCGTGTCCGTTCCCCTGCCGCCATTCATGGTGTCTCGGCCGAGACCGTTCGAGGGATCACCATCCTCGCCGAACCAATCGTTGTCATCGCCGCCGTTCAGCGTGTCGTCGCCCGGGCCCCCAATCAGAAGATCATCGCCAGCATGGCCGTTTAGCACGTCCGCGCCATCACCCCCCACCAACGCATCTGCCCCACCTCGACCGTTCAGAGTGATGGCGGAGGCGAGACCCGCGGCGGAGAGCTGGTCATCGTGGTCGGTTCCAGTGAGGATCTCGACATCGCCAAGGATCTCATCCCCCTCATTGCTCACGGTGTCACCGTCGTTTGGGTTGCCGTCGCCCACCGTGACCGTCACCCCTGCGGCACGTGCCGCATAGGTGACGTGGTCGGTCCCTTCTCCACCACTTATCATCTCTCTGACCAAGCTACCGAGGGGCTGATCGAAGCGGTCGTTGCCTGGCCCGCCGAACAGTTGGAGGTAGGGCGTTGCGCTGGTGGCCTTGAGAGGGAAGCCATTGGCCGAAACCACATCGTTGCCGCTGCCCAACATGGCGATGTGCTCATCGACCGTGCTCGAGTCCTCAGTCGTGTCTGTGGTGTCCGGATCGTCGAAGAACACGTCGGCGATGCTGTCCGCGTTGAGCCGAATGCCATCGGCCACGTAAGCCCAGGTATCGTTGCCCGAGGTGCCGCGGAGTGTGACCGAGTTGATGCCAACTCCATCGCCGAGGCCGAGTTGGATCCCGGTGCCCGAGTTGCGCACGCCCCCAACGCCTGTCGCGAGCGCGAAGGTTCCGCTGGAAAAATCGAGGATCACCGTCTCCGAGTTGGCACCGCTCGAGTCGTCTGATGCATCGAGAACCAGAAGCTTCTTGACACGTATCGCGGCCGGAGTCCCCGTGTCACAGCCGGCGCCATTCACCGTCACCGTCGAATCCACCGTGCGCTTGGTGATAACGGCGGTCTCGCCCTCCCCCACGAATACCGTGAGCAGCCCGGAAGCCTCTACCCAGGCGCAGGGCACCGTCAGCGGTTCGAGTCCAGCTGTCATGACAGTCTGCTCATCGACTGGCTGCTCGGAGACGATCCAAGCCGTCTCGCTGCAGCCGGTCTGGCTGAGCGCAGAGAGAGCGATGAAAGGGAGCCAGAGACGCATGACGAAGTTCGGACAGATGTGCCCCACCAGGGACCAAGAACGGGGTTCTTTGAGCAAGCTTGAGCGATAAGAACTCACAAAAACGACCACCCGCCGGACCGCATGATCCGGCGGGTAGTCAGGCATCGGGATTATCGTACCACTACAGTTGCCACTCTCTCAGTCGGATTAGAACTCACACGAGGTCCCACTGGCGTCGCCGCTCGGGCTGAAGTTGATGTCGCCTTCGCCGTCGCCGCAGTCGATCTCATCCGCGCCGGCTCCACCTTCGATGGTGTCGTCACCGGCTCCACCTTCGATGGTGTCGACATCGGCTCCACCGCTGATCTCGTTGCGCAGACCGTTTCCGATCAGCGTATCTGCGGCGGTACCACCGAGGATGTTCTCGATCTCGTAGTCGGCGGTGTCGCCTTCGGAGACGCCTTCGCTGGTGGGGTCGTTCAGGGCCAGATCACCAGCTGCTCCTGCCACGGTGTATGCCCAGGGGCCAGCCTCGAAGGTGCAGGTCGCAGAGCAACCGTCTCCGGGGTCAGTGTTGCCATCGTCACACTCCTCGCCGATGTGAACCCTCCCGTCGTTACAGTCCTTGTCACCGTCATCACCCGCTTGGCAGGCCACCCCACCGTCAGTGCAGAAGAATCCAGTCTCGACCACGCACAGGGCGCTGCAGCCATCACCGGCATCGGTCCCGCCGTCATCGCAGCCTTCGCCATTCTGCACGATGCCATCGCCACAGGTTCCCACAGTGTAGTTGATGGTGCCAACCGCCACATCCGCTGTCACGTAGTAATAGAGGATGAAGTCATTGGCGGGAGTCTCCCAGGTGCAGTCAGCGGCGCAGCCATCGCTGGCAGCGGTTCCACCGTCGTCACACTCTTCACCGAGGTTGACCAAGCCGTCGCCACACACTGCATCTTCGACCGTGCAAGTCGCGGAGCAGCCATCTCCAGCATCCGTGTTGCTATCATCGCACTCTTCGTCGTCGGCCACGGTGCCGTTGCCACAAGTGGGATCGTCTGCGTGGCTGCAGACCGTACCGCCGACACAGGACCATCCGGCCTCGACGGTGCAAGTTGCGGAGCAACCATCGCTGGCGTCGGTGTTGCTGTCGTCACACTCTTCGTACTTGTCGACCGTGCCGTCTCCGCAGGTAGCCGGGTCATCTTCGTCCACACAGGCCACCCCACCGTCGGTGCAATGGAAGCCGGTCTCAACCACGCAGAGGTCGCTGCAGCCGTCAGCGGCGACTGCGTTGCCGTCGTCGCAGCCTTCACCCAGCTCCACCACTGAGTTGCCGCACACCGGTGTGCCAGCTACGGTGTAATCAAAGCTGTAGAAGAAGCCGTCATCGCTGGCGGGAGCGTTCTTCTCCACCGTCGTCGCGCCCACACCGAGGCCAAGGGTTACGTTCACTGGCAGGGTGCGGCTGGCGTAGTTGATGGTGTCGATGCCCGCGCCACCCACGAAGGTGTCCGCGCCGTTCGGGCTTGCGCCCTCGAGGAAGACGTCGTCGCCCGCGCCGCCGGTCAGGGTATCGGCACCTGGGCCGCCAGTGAGCTGGTTGTTTGCCGAGCTTCCGGTGATGGTGTCATCACCCGCGCCACCAGTTACGTTCTCGACGTCGTTCTTCACGTTGTCGGTTTCGGACTCGGCGCCGTCGTTGGCGCTTCCGTCCAGGCTCACCTCGAGATCGACCTCACGGGCGGAGTAGTCGATGGTGTCGGTTCCAGCCCCACCGTTGAACACGTCCGCGCCCAGACCGAGCGCCGGATCGCCGTCCTCATCGAACAGATCATTGTCGGCGCCACCGTTCAGGGTGTCGTCACCTGCGCCACCGCGGATGGTGTCGGCGCCCGCATCGCCATTCAGGGTGTCGTTGCCAGCTGCGCCATCGATGGTGTCGTCGTCGTCGCCGCCGTTGATGGTGTCCGCCCCCGCACCGCCGGTCAAGATGTCGTTACCGTCAGCGCCGTTGATGGTGAACCCGAGAGAGCCGCTGACCGAGCTGTGGATTGAGATGGTGTCCACCGCATCGGTACCAGTGATGGTTTCGATATCGCTTTCGACCTGGTCGGTTTCCCCAGCCTCGCCGTCGTCCGCGCCGTTGCCTACCGTGATGGTGACGCCTACCGTGCGCGAGGCGTAGCTGAGGATGTCGGTGCCCTCGCCACCGGAGAGGATCTCCTTCACGTTGGCGGTGCCGTCGCCCTGATTGAGGGTATCGTTGCCCTTGCCGCCATAGACCTTGAGCGCCGTGGCTCCCTTGGTGGTGTAGCCGAGAGCGGAGTAGATGTCATTTCCATCACCGAGGTAGATGGTGTGATTGTCTACGGTATCGCTGCCGTCCGTGAACGTGATGTCCGCCTTCGTGTCCTTGTTCACGTCGATTCCGGTGGCGAGGGCGGCCAGCGTATCGTTGCCAGTGGTGGCCTTGAGGCCGAAGGTTTTGGTGCCCACTCCATCCCCGAGGTTGAGCACGATGCCGGTGTTGGCCTCGTTCCCGGACTTGGTGAGGGCGAAGGTGCCGTTGGTGTAGTCCACGATCACGTTCTGATTCTCGGCGGCAACGCCAGCCACGGTGATCTTCAGCACCTTGGCGGCTGGTGCCGCGCCTTCATCACAGACTGCACCGTTGACGACAACGGCTGAATCAACGGCGCGCTTGCTGATGATGGCCGTCTCGTTGTTGGCGACGGTCACGGCGAGCACGCCGGTGGCCACCGTCCACGTACAGGGGGTTGCAAGCGCGGTTACGTTGTCTTCCGCCGCCTGGAACGGGTTATCGGTATCATTGGATACGTTGGGTTCATGGGAAGTCTCTGCACAGCCCGCGACGATGGCAGCCAGCAGAGCGAGAGCGATGGTGCCGATGAGGGTTTTCATTTGGTCTCCTTTTGTCGGGTTGCTGCCTGCGTCGCGAGCGCGGCGTCAGAATGAAACCCGATGCCACGGGGCATGAACGGGACCCGGGAAGGGACCTTGAGCCAAAAAAAACCCGTCGGATTTACCCTTATGAAGGGAGAGGGTGCTGCCGTACGGGGGGGTGAAGCTCCATCCGCACCCGGATTTGAGGTGCGGCAGGGGGCAGGCTGCGCCCTTTGGCGACCGTTACGCGGTTTCTCCCCTGCTGTTTGGCAGCGTAGAGCGCTTCGTCCGCACACTTGAAGAGCTGGTCCCACGTTTGCCCACATGCGGGGAAGCTCGCTACACCCACCGAGCAGGTGACGGACACACTCCCCGCCGGACCGGGGAAGCTCGCGCGGGCGAGCTCCTCACGGATCCGCTCGGCCAGCAGTGTCGCTCCGTGTTCTGCGGTCTCCTCGCACATCAAGACGAACTCCTCGCCGCCGAAGCGTCCCACCAGATCGACGTCGCGTTTGATGGCGATGAGGATCTGGGAGAACCCCCGCAGCACCACGTCGCCCATGTCGTGCCCGTAGGTGTCATTCACCTTCTTGAAGAAGTCGATGTCGCACACAAGAACACTCACGGGTCGACGGAAGCGCTCCGCGCTCTTCAGTTTCTGCTGGGAGATTTCGAGGAAGGCACGCTTGTTGAGGAGACCAGTGAGGCCGTCGGTGGTGGCGAGGTCTTCCAGGCGCCGCAGCATGCGGGCGTTGCTGAGGGAGACTGCCAGGTGGGCGGCCAGCACCTCCAGAGTGCTGCGCACGGCTCCCACGAAAGCTTCTGCGGTGTTCGAGCCGAGGATCAATGTGCCGAGTACCCGATCGTGCACCGAGAGTGGGAGTACCAAGACTGAGGTGAGTGCGGGGGTGGTGATGCCGCGAGCGAACAGCGGTTGACGCTGAGGGTCGTACAGTGAACGGTAGGGAAGGGGCTGACGGTTCTCGACCACCATCGCCACCAAGCTCGAATCATGGGGGAAGCGCTGACCGACCAGCGGCTCCCATCCCTCGCCGCTGGCGGCGCAGATTTCATGTTGTTGTTCGTGACGGTGGAAGAGCGTGACGGTGGCGCAGTCAAAAGCCGCAAACTGCCGCGCCGCATCCACCCCGGCTTCGATGACCGCCGCCTCGGTGCTGGCCGCAGCAAGCTGTTCGACGGCACGGTAGAGTTTGTACTGTTCGAGCTTGGAGCGCTCGAGGTGGAGCAGCACCCGCTCGTTGTCGACCGCGCGCACCATCAGCTGTGCGGCGCGGCCGAGCAGCGACACCTCGGCGTCGGAGAAGGGACGGGGCTCGACGCGGTCGGCGAGCAGCACCCCGACCACCTCCTTCTCATCGCTGAGCGGAACGGCGCAGAGTCCACCGCAGCCCTCCGGATACTCGTGGTGGCCCGCGTGCCGTGCTGCATGCGCCCCAGCCACCGAGAGCGGGACCCGTTCGGTGATCGCGGCGCCCACGATCCCATCTCCCAGGCCAAGTCGTCGGGGGTGGCTGGTGTCACCAGCCGGGGAGATCCGACACAGTTCGAGCGTCTCACGGGCGGGATCGATCCAGTAGAGGGCTACGGTGCGAAGCTCGAGCGTAGCCTTCACCAGATCCAGGTGGAGCTTCAGGAAGGCACGCAGCCCCTCCGCGGCCGAGCGCGTGGAGAGATTCTCGGTGCCGAGCAGCATGGCCTCGGAGCTGGGACGTGCCGCGCTTGCAGTTTCCGCTGTGGCGAGCGGGATACTCGTCTGCACGCCGTTTTGGCCGAGCCTTGCCATGCCTCCCACCAGAGCGGCCAACGCCAGGAGATTGGTGAACAACGGTGGAACACCGAGTCCGACGCCAAGGCCCATCAGGGCCGCGGATCCGAGTACCACCAAGGGGGCGGTGAGCGACAGCCCACCGGGCTCGGCGTAACGCCGGGCTCGGAGCAGCTCAGCGATGGTAACGCCAGTGAACACAAGGAGCGCCCCGAGATCGCTGGTGGGTGTGGCGGAGAGGGTGTCGCGGAGCATGAGATAGGAAAGGAGCAGAAAGCCGACAGTTGCCCCGAGCCAGCGCCTGCGGCTCTTGGTGGGAGGCGGCGCGGCCTGACTCCTCGGATCCATGCGATCTCGATGCGGTATCAGAAGTGGTCGGTCACGGCCCACTTTCCCGCCACCTCCTCCTTGCCTATGATGGCTCGTGCGCTTCGGTCTCCGCCTCCAGATCTTGGTCCTGGTGACCGCCCTGATGGGGCTGGTGTTCGGCCCCTTGCTCTGGACCGCGACCATTCTGAGTCAGATGTCCCTCTCCAGATGGGGAGGGGAGGAGGCCGGGGCGATTGGCCGGGCAGTTGGGCAAGTGGTGTTGGTACACTCGGGACCCCTTGGGGTCCTGGTGAAAGCCCCTGTGGTGGGGATTGACCGCAGGCTGGGCAACCTGTCGATGCGTGCTGGACGCGAGCCGCCGCCCGGGCTGACCGAGGGATGCACAGCGAGCCACGCCGTGCTCTGGTGCGTGACAGATGACGTGGCTGGCCGCGCGACTGTTGGGGTTGCTCTGCGTGGCTCGGACAAGCACTCCCGCTCGCTCACTCAGGTGATGGGACTCTACTTCGCGTTGCTTGCTGCAGCGCTGATTCTCGGGATCTACTGGGCGATCACCGCGCTGATCGTGCGCCCACTGGATGCACTCCGCTCCGCGGCGCACCGGGTCGCCGAGGGGAGCCGGCAGTTTGCCCTTCCTGCCATGCCTGCCAAGGAACTGGCCCTGCTCGGTCAGAGTATCAAGGCCATGACCACCCGCCTGCTAGAGGAGGAGACCGAGCTGCGGCGCCGCATTGAAGAGGTCAATGAGAAGAGCGAGCACCTGCGTCAAGCCCAGGACCGCTTGGTGCGTTCGGAGCGGTTGGCCTCGGTGGGAAGGCTTGCGGCTGGGCTCGCGCACGAAATCGGCAACCCGATCGCGGCGGTGATGGGGTTTCAGGATCTGTTGTTGCAGGGAGGTCTCTCAGCCGAAGAGACGCAGGACTTCCTGCAGCGGATGCAACGCGAAACCGAGCGTATCCACCGGATCTTGCGCGATCTTCTGGACTTCGCCCGGCCGAGCGCGCAGGGCATTCGGGTGGGTGAGCCGGGAGACGTGACTCAGGCGATTCACGAGGCCTGCGACCTGGTTCGCCCTCAGAAGGAATGGAAGCAGCTGGAGCTGATCACGAAGCTTGACCCCCACCTCGATCTCGTGTCTCTCGAGCGCGAGCGGATCGTGCAGGTGCTGCTCAACCTGCTTCTGAACGCGGGTGATGCGGTGGGCCAGCAGGGCAAGATCGTGGTGTGCGCCGAACCCAGTCAGCTCGGTGTGCGGATCAGCGTAACCGATGATGGACCTGGTGTCGCGAGTGAGGTTCGGGCTCGGCTCTTCGAGCCCTTCGTCTCGACCAAAGAAGTAGGGAAGGGCACGGGGCTCGGGTTGGCGGTCTGTCGCGGTTTGGTCGAAGGCGCCGGTGGTCGGATCAGCCTCGAGCCGACCGATTCGTCCGGAGCCTGTTTCGTCTGCGATCTCCCCCGAGTTGTCCCACTCGATGAAGATTCACCGACCTTTTGCGATTAGCTTGGAGAGGACAACCGAGCGAAGCTTTTGGTCCTCGAGCAGAGTGAGGAGCTTCGGGAGTATGGAAAGGCTCGCAGGCTCGTGGGTTGCATGCTCGCTGGCGTCGTGCAGGCCCAGAATTGCGCCGCTCACCGAGCCTCGTGCCAGGCGCGCGAGCACCTTGGCAGGGCGAGCCCCGGCGAGCCCATCGAGCGCTCGTGTCGAAACTCCCACCAGCTCGAGCCCGAGTTCGCGCGCGAGCCGCGCCAGGCGCGGCGTCACATGGTTGATCGGAGGGCGCAGCCAGTGGACCTCGATCCCGTGTTGGTCGATGAGGAGCTTCCGGACGCGTTCGAGATCGCCGCGGATCCAGCGCGCTGAACGGAAGGCAGTGAGTCGTGAGTGTTGATAGCCGTGGAGCCCGAGCTCATGCCCTTCTGCGAGGATCGCCCGCACCAGTGCCGGGTGCTCTTCTGCCTTCCTCCCAATCACGAAGAAAGTGGCACGGTGGTGGGTGCTGGCCAAGCACTCGAGGATTCGAGGGGTCGTGATGGGATCGGGACCGTCGTCGAAGGTGAGCGCCAGCTCCCGCGTATCCGTCTCCACCCGAGAGAGCACGTCAGCGTACATTTCCCACTCTGGAAACACCACGCCGAGCACGATCACCGTCAGGTAGCAGACGAAGAAACCGAGCACCCAGCTGAGCGGGGGAGGACCAACAATCAGAGCTTTCAGCGTGAGCGCGAGCGCGCCCACGGAACTCACCCAAAGCACCACGCGAGCTAGCGGCATGACAACAGCTGCATACTAGAGGTCAACGGAACGGCAATCCGGTACGGTGGTGGGAAGGCCCCTCCTCCCTTTCCTCACCCCGTCTACACGGCGCCCAACCGACAAATCCGGCCCAGACTGTCCACCTGGGGCAGAGCTTGACGGTACGGCTGTCGAGTCCGACGAGGAAACCGGACCCGGAGTTGCCCGAGGGGCGCGCTGTGCGTATCTTTACCGTTACGCAGTCAACCTTGAACCCGGGAATCCTTGCCATGCACCTCTTTCGACTCCGTTCCTCCCTCGTCTTGCTTGGTCTCAGCGCCCTCGTGGGTTGCGAAAGTAGCAGTAGTCCCAACAACACGGGCAGCGCTGGCAACCCCGCAATCGGGCAGGGCGGGATGCTCGGGGGAGCGGGAACGCCCGTGGTGGGTGCTGGCGGAGGTACTCTGGGCGTCGGTGGGGCCTGGGTCGGTGCCGGTGGAGTCACGGTCGGTGCCGGTGGAGTCACGGTCGGTGCCGGTGGAGTCACGGTCGGTGCCGGTGGAGTCACGGTCGGTGTGGGCGGCTCCATCCCCAACGGTTACCACGAGCACGGGGACTGGCATGGCTTCGCGTTTACGGCCACTGACGCGCCAAAGGTCGCCACCATCACCCCGGCGGACTTCTCGCTGGTGAGCACGGATGGTCCTTATTGTGCGAGCGGCAATGTCCCGGTGACGGCTGACTACAGCGCTATCGCGATGATTGGGTTCAATGTGAATCAAGAGCGGGTGACCAATGCGCCGAAGGGATTGTGGACTCCCGCGCAGGGCTCGAGCGGGCTTCTCGTCAACGTCTCGAACGCAGGCAACACCGACGTGATCCGCGTGCAGATCCAAGGCCCCGCCGGGGCCACGGATGAGAACGACCGGTGGTGCGCGCCGATCAGCCAGTTCAACCAGGATGTGATCATCCCCTGGGAGGGGTTCAACACCAAGTGCTGGGACAACAGCGGCGATGCCTATGCCTATCAGCCGCTCGAGTCATCGCTGGTGTTCGTGCCGGGCATGGGAGAAGACGACGCCGCCCCGGAGGCGCGACCCTTCGACATGTGCGTCAACGACATCGGACCGGCTGACGTGTCATCGGGCACGGGTGGGAGCGGGCAGACCGGGAGCTGTACGACCAACGTCACGGGCTCGACCACCATGTCGGGCCGCTATGACAAATTCTTCCTGAAGGACGGCTCAAGGAACGCCTACATCGTGCAGAACAACGGCTGGGGACCGGGCTTTGAGAGTCAGACCATGAATGTGAGCGGCACCTCCTTTGATATCACCACGGCCAGCGGCAGCCCCGGGAGTGACGGCGCGCCCTTCTCGTATCCATCCATCTTCATCGGCTCGAACAGCGCGGGGTCGACCGACGGCAGCAACCTGCCGATCGCGGTCGGCTCCATCAGCAGCATCCCCACCTGCTTTACTTGGTCGGGAGGTTCCGGCGAGTTCAATGCCTCCTACGACGTCTGGTTCAACACCAGCAACAGCCCCGCCGGCAATGCCCCGACCGGCGGCTACCTCATGCTCTGGTTCCACGATCCGGCCAACTACCAACCGATCGGGCAGAACATGGCCACGGCCAGCGTCGGCGGTAAGACCTGGAACATCTGGTACGGCATGAACGGGAGTATCCCCGTGGTCTCCTACGTGCACGCCGGAGATCTCGCCTCCTACTCCTTCGATCTCAAGACTTTCATCGACGACGCACAGGGCCGTGGCTATGTGCAGGGCAGCTGGTATTTGACCAGCATCTTCGGTGGTTTCGAGATCTGGTCGGGAGGCTCGGGCCTCAGCCTGGATGGATTCTCGGCCGTCGTGAACTAGCCGCGGAGCTCTGGCAACGTGGGGCCGTTGGCTGGCGGCCTCACCAGCGAGATTCTGGCATTCCCCCCCCGGGCCTCGGGTGCCGAGGGTGAGGGTAACCTCGCCGGTTGCCCTCCCAGGGTGATTGGAACACCATTGGCCGATGCTCGATCCCCGCGCGAAGAAGCTGGCCCAGTTGTTGGTGGAGTACTCCTGTGACGTGCAGCCGGGAGAGAATCTCCTGCTCGAGGCCGTGGACGTTCCGGTCGAGTTCCTGGCAGAGGTCGTCAACTGCGTAGCACGCAGGGAGGGGCGGCCGTTCGTCGACATCAAGAGCAGCAAGGTGACGCGGGAGCTACAGAGGGTTGGCACTCTGCCGCAATGGGAGCTCACGGCGGAGCTGGAGCGGGCGCAGATGGAAGCGATGCAGTGTTACATCGGTGCCCGCGGCAGTCACAACGTCTCGGAGCTCTCCGACGTCCCCAGTGAACGGCAGAAGCTGTACGAGCAAACGGTGTGGAAGCGGGTGCATCACGAGGTGCGCGTGAAGAAGACGCGCTGGGTGGTACTGCGCTGGCCGAGCGCGGCCATGGCACAGCTCGCCGAGATGAGCACCGAGGCCTTCGAAGACTTCTTCTTCGACGTCTGCACCCTGGATTATGCGCGGATGAGTCAGGCCATGTTGCCGCTTCAGGCGCTGATGCAGCGTACCGATCGGGTACACCTGGTGGGGCCCGGAACCGACCTCGAGTTCAGCATACGGGGTATTCCCGCGGTCCTCTGCGATGGCAAGATGAACATCCCGGATGGTGAGGTGTTCACCGCGCCAGTGCGCGACAGCGTGTCGGGGACCATCAGCTTCAACAGCCCGACCATCTACCGAGGGGTGACCCACCACGGAGTTTGCCTCACCTTCGAACGAGGACGAATCGTGAAGGCCACCAGCAGTAACACCCAGCACCTGAACGAGATCCTAGATGTCGACGAAGGGGCAAGGTACGTAGGAGAGTTTGCGATTGGGCTCAACCCGTACTGCACGCGGCCGATGAAGGACATCCTGTTCGACGAGAAGATCGCCGGTAGTATACACCTGACGCCAGGGGCCTGCTACGATGAGGCCTCGAACGGAAACATAAGCGACATCCACTGGGATCTGGTGCTCCAGCAGACCCCGGAGGCCGGGGGTGGAGAGCTCTTCTTCGACGATGTTTTGGTGCGGCGTGATGGCAGATTCATCCTGCCGGAGCTCAGCGGGTTGAATCCCGAGCAACTCCGCTGAATGGCGCTCATGAACTCCCCTTCGACCGAACCCAACTTGCCGACTCCGTTTGGAGCACTTCTGGACGGTACCCCGGTTCATCTGGTCGAACTCTCGCACCCGAGCGGCTTCTCGGTGACGCTTTCGACACTCGGGGCGACCATCACGCGTCTGCTGGTACCCATTCGTGGGCGCACCGAGTGCCGCAATGTAGCGCTGGGCTACGACACCCTTGATGCCTACCAGCGCGATCGGTACTATATGGGCTGCCTGGTTGGGCGCTTCGCGAATCGAATTGCGCGGGGGCGCTTTCGGTTGGGCGACGAGGAGTTTGTCCTCGAGCAGAACCAAGGCACAAATCACCTGCACGGTGGCTCGGGGGGCTTTCACCGAAGAGCATTTCGGATCGACAGCCTCGGCAAGCACTACCTCAGGTTGCGTTACCGGAGTGGGCATCTCGAGGAGGGCTACCCGGGAGCTTTGGAGCTCGAGGTGACCTATTCGCTCCGCGAGCCTCTGACATTGCGTATCCATGCTTGCGCAAACGCGGATCGGGAGACCATCGTCAACCTGACCCAGCACACCTACTTCAATCTCGGGGGTTCGGTAGAAGCCCACTTGCTCAGGCTCGCCTGTCACGCATTTACACCCATCGATGAGCACCTGATCCCGACCGGTGAGCTGCGACCGGTGCGCGGTACCCCCTTCGATTTTTCCGAGCTGACCCCCATCGGCGAGCGCATCGACCAGCCCGACCCTCAACTTTGCCTCGCGGGTGGGTTCGATCACAATTTCGTGATCGATGGGCTGGAGGGGACGTGGCGGCGCGCGGCCACTCTGGTGTCACCGGCCCAGGATCTGGTGATGGAGCTTTCGACCACGCTGCCAGGTGTGCAGTTTTACTCGGGCAACTTCCTGCCTGAGAACAAAATCGTCGGCTCATCGGGACGACCCTTTGGCTATCGTGATGGCTTGTGTCTCGAGACCCAGCACTTCCCTGACTCGCCGAATCAACCTCGATTTCCAAGCGTTGTCTTCGGGCCGCGGCGTCCCTACGAGGCGATCACCGAGTTGCGGTTTCTGGTGCCGTAGCTCGCCGGGTCTTTCGGCAGCTTCGCGCCTTCAAGCGCAGCAGTGCTGCCAAATCCCGCGACTTTGGCGCCGCAACGGCGTGGAAGCCGTTTCCAGACCGTGCACAGCCTTTCCAGGGTGGACCGGGGGCGCAGTTGGGGCTTGTGGAGACCGCCACGACCGTGACAAAACCTGCATCATGAAGCTCGTAGCTCGCACCACGTCGGCCTGTTCCGTGCTCACGCTGCTCGCCAGCGCGTCGCTCCTTTCCTGCTGCCCATGCCGCTTCGTGGATCAGCCCACAGCGACAGCTGCCGAGGCCGATGCCGAGGCGGATGTCCCCGTGCTCCCGAAGGCGGTGCCGTACCAGTGGCGCAGCGTCATCACCTTGGGTGGTGGCTTCGTGACGGGGATCATCTTCCATCCCACCGAGAAGGGGCTGATGTACGCCCGGACCGACATCGGCGGCGCGTACCGCTGGAATCCCGCCGATGACACCTGGATCCCCATCACCGATATGTTCGGTCCTGCCGACTCGAACCTGAAGGGGATCGAGTCTTTGGCGCTCGATCCGAAGGATCCGAACCTGGTGTACATCGCGGCGGGCACCTACGTGGACAGCTGGGCGGGGGATGGGGCCATCCTGCGCTCGAACGATCGGGGCCAAAGCTGGGAACGCTTCTCGACCTCGCTCAGGATGGGTGGCAATCAGAACGGTCGGAGCAACGGTGAGCGGATGGTGGTGGATCCGAACGACCGCAACATCATCCTGTTTGGCACCCGGATCAATGGGCTTCAGAAGAGCACCAACCGTGGTGAGAGTTTCGAGCCGGTGAAGGGTTTCCCCAAGGTGGACGATCCTGAAAAAGTCGGGATCACGTTCGTGACCTTCGACGCTGCCAGCGGCACCGAGGGCAAGCCTACGCCGACCATCTACGCTGGCTGGGCGAGCACCAAAGAGCCGGCTCTGTATCGCAGTCAGGATGCGGGCGAGACCTGGGCGCCGGTACCGGGCGCCCCCAAAGGGGTGATGCCGAGCCACGCCGAGTTCGACAAGAACGGCACCTTGTACCTCACCTTCGCCAATGCACCTGGTCCTGGTGACCAGACCACCGGCTCGGTGTGGAAGCTCGACAAGGGGGACAAGTGGACCAACATCACTCCGCTGGTTCCGAACGATGCCCCGAACTGCGGCGACAAGTGCGACAAGTTCGGTTACGGGGGCCTCACGGTCGCGTTTGATAAACCAGGGACGGTGATGGTGACCACCCTGGACCGCTGGTCGCGTGGTGACGAGATCTTCCGCACCGAGGATGGCGGCAAGACCTGGAAGCCTCTGGCCGAAAAGGCGATCCGCGACGACGCTGGCGCCAAGTACCTCTATTGGGGTCGCGAGAAGCCGAGCTCCGTAGGGTGGATGGGTGACATCGCGCTCGATCCGACCGATCCCAACCACGCCTTCTATGTGACGGGCCAAGGGATCTGGCGCAGCAAGAATGCTGGCGCTGCCATGCAAGGCACCGAGACGCACTGGAAGTTCGAGCAGTGGAACTTCGAGGAGACGGCGGTAAATGATCTGGCGAGCCCGCCGAGCGGCGTGCCGCTGCTCAGTATGGTCGGGGATCTGGGCGGCTTTCGCCACGAAGATCTGTGGAAGCCACCGTCGGGTGGGATGTTCCAGAACCCCATCTTCGGCAACGGACACTCGATTGACTTCGCCGAAAAGGCTCCGAGTATCGTGGTGCGGGTGGGCAGGATGGACAAGAAACTGAACGGTGCGCTCTCGAAGGATCAGGGTGTCACCTGGAAGCCCTTCGCGGCCCCCATGTCAGGGTGGGGAGGGCAGATCGCGCTGTCTGCGGACGGCAAGAGCTTCGTGTGGTCCCCGAAGGACAGCGACGCCGTCTTCTCGAACGATGACGGTAACACACTGAAGAAGGTGGGCGGCGTTGGCGAGCATGCCAAGCTCGCCGACTGGGCCGCGGTTGCTCTGAAGGTGGCCTCCGATCGGGTGAACCCGAAGAAGTTCTACGCCTACAACGCCAAGGACGGTCAGGCGTTGGTCAGCACCGATGGTGGAGCGAACTTCAGCGTCACTTATGATTCTTTGAACGCGCTGCCCGAGTATGAGATGCATCTCGGGCAGATCACCACCCCCTTCGGGATCGAGGGAGAGATCTGGGTTGCGACCGGTAAGGATGTGTTCCGTTCCACGGACTCGGGCAAGACGTTTGATGTGGTGGAGTCGATCGACACGGGAAGTGGTATCGCTTTCGGCAAGGCCGCGCCCGGAAAGACGCGCCCCTCCGTATTTCTGAACGGCAAGATCGAGGGACAGTGGGGATTTTACCGCTCGGACGACGATGCCAAGAGTTGGGTGAGGATCAACGACGACCAGCACCAGTACGGTGGTGCTACCGTCATCACCGGCGATCCGCGCGTCTATGGCCGGCTCTACATTGGCACCCACGGCCGAGGCATCGTGGCCTTCGATCCGAAGTAGCGCGCCGCTCCGTTAGGAGCGGCGAGAGCGGCGAGGACCGGCACACGAGCCGGTGGTTGATTTATTCACGGAGAACCTCCCTTTCGGCCACTTATCCATCGGGTACGCTAGGCTGATGTCCTCGATGTGAGGAGGTGCACGATGAAGGCGGTCCTTGGTCTTGTCTCTGCGGTGGTAGGGCTGGCTCTTGGCTGTGGAGCGGACGAAGACCTCTCCCTGCCTGAGCCAGCTGCTGCGGGTGTCGGGGGAGCCCTGGGAGAAGCGGGGGCGAGCAGCGGCGGTCAGGGACAGGCCGGTGACGCGCCGGCGCCCCTGTACGACACGGTGGACGAAGGTGTGTTTCCGAAGGACCGGGTCCTCGACGTGCAGGTGACCATGGGTGAGGCCGCCTGGGACCAGATGATGGCGACTGCGGCTCAAGAGACTTGGTCGACGGCCACCGTGGTGATCGACGGACAGGAGCTCGGCACCATCGGGATCCGTCCCAAGGGTGAGTACTCTCTCGACTCCTGTGTGGGAGCAAGCGGGGAGCTGCTCTGCGACAAGTTGAGCCTCAAGCTCAAGTTCCACCACGTCGATCCGGAACAGCGCTTCTACGGTCTGAAGCGCCTGAACCTGAACAAGCTGCTGGATGGTGGAGCGGTGGTCATGGAACCCCTCGCCTACCAGCTGTACAATGATTTTGGGATCGTCGCGCCGCGCACCAGCTACGCCCGGCTTACCGTGGATGGGAAGCCAGAGGGCCTGTACACGGTGGTCGAGGCGGTCGATGGCCGCTTTACGAAGGATCGCTTCACGGACGGAGACGGCAATCTCTACAAGGAGGCCTGGCCGAACCGCACCGAGGAGAGCTATTTCGCCGAGCACCTGGAGACCAACGAGGAGACTGCCACCCATGAGGCGTTCGTCGCGTTCGCGACCGAGATGCTGGCCGCGAGTGACGAGGAGCTTCCGGCGACCCTCGACAAGTACATGTCACTCGAAAAGCTCCTCGACTACATGGCTGTGGACTTCGGAGTCGCCAACTGGGACGGCATCACCACGTTTTACGCGGGCGACTGGGGCTACAACAACCACAACTTCTTCATCTACCAGGAGCTCGACCAGGCTCGGTTCACGCTGATCCCCTGGGATCTCAACGCGGTATTTTTCCTCGAGCACTGGCTTGGCAACATTCAGCCCTGGGACACCCTGGACGCCGACTGCAACGCCTGGGTACCAACCCGAGATGACCCAGGTCTTTACACCATACCCGCGGCCTGCGATCCGCTGATCCGCGCCATCGCTCTCAGTCGCGAGGGCTACCGGGCCTCGGTGCAGCGGCTGCTCGACGAGCTCTTCATCCTCGATGATCTCTACGCGCGGATCGACGCCTACGTGGCGCAGGTGGCCGAAGCCGCAGCCGACGACCCGTACCTCAGCTACAGCTCGATCGTCGGTGGCACTGGCTGGGTGAAGGGGAACCTGCCGCTGATGCGGGAGCGTCTGGAGGCGGTGGTCGCGGACTAGAGTCTGTGTGAGATCTCAGCCAGGCCCGTCGCAGTCCTCAAAGTCCGCGTCCACCTGGCCATCCCCGCAATGCGGACCGAGCACGCAGTCCGGCGCGCACTCGCCGTAACCGCCGTCGTTTACTCCATCATCGCAGATCTCGCCCAAGTCCGTTTGAACCACCCCGTCTCCGCAGTACGGACCCAAAGTGCAGTTGCTGTTGCAGCCCTTGTACTGGCCATCCAGGTTGCTCCCACCCAGATCGCACTGCTCGCCGTGTTCCCGCTGCACCACGCCATCGCCGCACCTTGGGCCGAGCGGGCCCAACGTGCAACTGGTGGTGCAGGAGGCGGTCTCATCGTCGGAGTTGGCCGGACCCTCGTCGCACTCTTCGCCGGCATGACGCACGCCGTCACCGCATTCCCCCTCGGAGAGACAGGGCTGACCTGGGTACGGGCAGGCGTAGCCAGGCTCGAGGGTGCACAGCTGCGTGCAGCCATCCCCGTCAATGAGATTACCGTCGTCGCAGGCTTCGGACGAGTCGAGCCGAGCATCGCCGCAGATCGCGGTCATCACACAAGGCTCTTCGGGCGTCCCGCAGGGCCAGCCAGGCTCGATCTGGCATGAGTCGTTGCAGCCGTCCCCGTCGGCGAGATTGCTATCGTCGCATTCTTCTTCTGGATCGAGCCTCCCGTTCCCGCAGAGCCACGACGAGCTGCACTGATTGGGCACGAGATCCGTGAGGCACTCCATGTTCGGCTCGAGCCGACACAGCCCATCACAACCGTCGCCGGGCCAGCGATTCCCGTCGTCACACTCTTCTCCCAACTCCGGCGCGTAGCGGCCGTCGCCACACCGTGGAACCTCGTCACTCACCTCGAAGCGGCAGGAGAGCGGGCAGCTCGGAGCCGTACCACCGGCGGTGGCTGTTGCCGCTCCCGCGTTGCCTTCCGTTTCCTCGAGGGCGCTCGCTCCCCCGCGCGCTTCCTCCGGCTGAGAGCCGGCGCCGCCGTGGTTCTTCGAGGTTCCCTCACCGGCCTGGTCAGTCTCGACGCGACCACCACACGCGAGCACGAGTGAGACCAGCCATGCGTACCTTGCCCGCTGCCGCATGCCTCATTATACCAGAGGTTCTGGCAGAGTGTGCAGCAGGGCCCCCCGAACCGCCCCAATACCCCGCAAAAACACGGCTTTAGGCGCCGCGGGGCTCAGCGCTTGGGCGCGCTGCCTGAGATGGCGCCGAAGACCGCGACCGCGCCGAACAGAATCGAGAGTTCAAACGGCGAGCGGCCTGGCGCGCAACCCGTGGAGCAGCCCAAAAGGTAACTTAGCCCATACCCGATCCCCGCACCCATCAGGCCCACCACGGCGACCATGGTCAGGCGCTTGAGCCGCGGATGGCAGGAGAGGCAGAGTTCAGACATGGTTCCTTCAGATCTACGCGCGAGGCGGCAGGTTGGTTTCGGTGGGCCGGGGTGGGGAGCCGCGAGCCTGGCCGGTCAGGGTTCAGCGGACTCGACCAGCCCCATCACCAACTGTGCACGATGACCGGTCCGGGCAGCGAAGCTTTCTCCGGAGTCGCTGCTTCCGGTTTGCCCGAACATCTTGACTGTGTAGCGCGTGTAGCCATTGCTCTCCGGGAGGCATGCCGAGAGCTCGGCTCCAACTCGGCCTGGCCAACCCAGCCGCGGCAATTGCCACCTTCAAGCGGATCTAGTCAGCCGACGACAATCCTTCATCCATCGAGTTCGAACTCGACGACCGCGGGGCAGTGGTCGCTGAGCGCCCATGCGTCTTCGTGGTCGTGCACGCGGCAAACGGAGAGCTTACGCAACAACGGCTCCGAGGCGAACACGTAGTCTAGTTGGGTCGGGCGACTCGCCGCGCGGTTGCCACAGCGATAGGTGCGGACGTGCGCGCAGGTCTCCGGTGCGGAGCACGAACAATCTTGAAGTCGAGGACGACTATCCTTGGTGTGGCCGATGAGGTCGCGCAACCCCAGAGCCCGGAGTCGCTCGAATAGCGCCTTCGCCTCCTCGATCTCCACCTCCCAGTAGTTGTCGGAAGCGATCTGGGTCGTCGCATTGAAGTCGCCGGCGAGCAGCACCGGGACCTTGTGCGGCATGCGCCAGCTCCATACCAGCAGCGGCGTCAGGTCGGAGAGGATGCGATGCGAGGTGGTCGCTGAGCAGATCGCCTGCCTATTGTTGGGCTTGTCGTGATCCTTGGGGAGGTACGCCCACTGGCCATAGACGCTTACTGCGACAAGCAGAGCCCGTCCGGAGGCAGCATCAATGACATCCGCAACTGCCGAGACGCCGGGATGACTTTCAAGTAACTCACCGTCGCCGGGACCGGGCCAGAGCGGGCGACGGCTCCGGGGACGAAGGCGGAATCTCGACGAGAACAATGCGACCGCGGATCCCCACTGATAGCGCGGGTGTTGCGCGTCGATCGGCTTGTAGACTGCCTCGACTTCGGGAGGAGGAACGGCCTCCTGCACAAGTGCCACATCGGCGCGCACCTGTTGCGCAGGTACCCCCACGCGTTCGCCCTCGCGTCGGCGGAGCGTAGACAGTGGTTCATGTTCCACGACACGACGCGGATCTTCATAGGTCACCAGTGGTCATCGGCCTTCACTTCTCCCAGGTCCACCCAACGTATAGCGTTCAGCTGCAGCCTGCGGACCGCAACGGAACCAACCTCACAATGGTGCCAGACAGGCGGCGGCCGTACAACGGATGCGAGCACAGCGAGCCACGACTGCCGCTGGTGAAGACCTCTCGGAAGGCGAGGCCGGCAAGTGCAAGCGCGAGTTAGGCAGAGCGTGGCGTCCGAGACCGAGACCGAGTCGGCACGGTTGTTCTCGGTGGCGCGAATTCCGGCGAGATCTTCATCCCGACTCCAAGCACCGTTGGGCAGGCCCGGTGCTGAAACTCGGTCGCGGATGAGGAGAGTTCCCGGCTGGTCAACTCGTGTTCGAGCCCGCTGAAGAGTATCCGCGTCGTCTCCAATCGAGCGACGGCGATTGGTTCTGTTCCGTCTTCTTCCGAAACGTGCTCCCAGTCGACATCAGAAACCGCGACTCCACTTCGGCTGGTGCTTCGGCAGGTGGTCCTGTCACCAATCGGCCCGTTCCGCAGCGGCGGGCGCTCCCGGTTGGCCGGTACGCCGAAAACGAAGGTGATGGGTCGTCGGGTCTGGCGGCAGCAAGGGGTCCGACAGGAATGCTGATCGTGGCCAGCACGGGCACATCACCGCCTGGACGTCACCCACATCAACGCCAGGGTGAAGTAGTCTGTCCGGATGCAGAGGCAGCGCACACATCGCCAGGTCGGCATACTTCTCGTGTTCATCGCATCCGTCGGCTGCGGACGCGGATTACTCAGCCGTTGGAGCGAGCGGACGCCGGTGCCCGGACCAGACGGTAGGGATCACTGGTGGCAGATCAAGTGCCATCGCGATGACGCCGGCTGCATGCACCAAGCTGGGCAAGCGTGTCCTGACGGCTACGACGTTCACGACCGTGACAAGAAGCGGTATATGCTGATTCAGTGCCGCGGGCGCACCGCTGATCGAGTGAGGATGGCAAGCGACGACTAACAAGCTCCGGGTTGGCTTCTGCCCAACGTGTTGCGCGTCACTTGCGGCCCCATCAGGCTCGCTAAAGCCTCGTCAGAATGCCAGACCAGCGGCAGGATTACAATTGTCGCGAGCGTCAGCGAGCCACGACTGCCGCTGGCGAAAGCGCCACAGAAATCCAGGCCGACAGCTGCAAACAAGAGTTGGCCAGCGCCGTGGCACGAGTCGTGGGGTGTGCCGAATCATTCTGGCCGGAAAGCGTGGTCAGCGCATGAGTTGCCGCATGTGCGCATACGATCTTGGTGACTCCCTGTCCGCACACTGACGAACGGTCTCGTCGGGGTGTTTGCGTAGGGTCACAGCTGAAACCAGCTGCAGTGCCCTCTCACGCAACCGCAGAATCGTGTCGCGTCGCGAAGGTCGTGCTTTCGACCGTTCTTCTCGCAGTCGCCTCGCGGCTGCTGCTTCCCGCACATGTATTCGTCACAGATGGGAAAGCTCGCGCACTCACCGTCGCGCGCGCATGAGTCGACAACGTTCATCGGGTTGCCGACGCTGATGCCCGAGTTCTGGGTCGGTGTGCACGATCTCTAGTGTTCGGTGGTTGTGCATTGATAGAGACCAAAGGCCGTCATTTCGCAGTTGCTTCCACACTCATAGTCACCAATCTCAAGAGGATTCCTGTCGCAGTCCCAACAGGCGGAGTCCTGGTCGCTATCACCATCCCACCTGCAGGCCGAGCACTTCTGTGCATGAAGCTCGGTTAGCTTGGCCCGTGATGCGAAGCGACACGATGCCAGCGAATGGAAGCGTCCCAGTTCAACGTGGTCCGACATCCTCCGACGATCCGGATAGACAAATCCTCTCCAGTTGTCATCATGCGGCCGCACCATGTTCCCAACGTGCCACAAAGCCGACACAAGGCTCGCGGCGATCAGTGCCTGACATACGAGTCCGGCCAAACAGAGAGCCGTGATGACTACTCCGCCCAAACGTTCGGATCGCTGGACGACCCCGGTGGTGCGATGCATCACCTGGCGACTTGCTGTCACATCCTACCTCCGACAATCAGCCTAACGCCTGGCAGTTGAGCCGCAAGGGCCAGCGTCAACCGCAAGGCACTCATCATCGCTTCTGACGCGGAACATGGCAACGGTTGTCAGTGGCCGCCAAGATCCGTAGAAACTGGGGCTCGGGTTCGGCTGTGGAGGGGTGGAGCACCGTACCCAGTGCACTGACGGGCCCCGCTCGTCGAGCAGTTGCTCGTGCATCGCGATTCCGGTGAACAAGTGCAGCATGAACGGGCAGTACACCG